>NZ_JBAZRC010000255.1:0-2604 GCF_041663085.1 Mucilaginibacter sp. | reverse complement strand
TTGTAATCGATATACTTAATACCATTCTTTTTGAAACGGCAGTATTTTTTACGGTTATCCTCCACTTTTGGAGCGGTAACGTATTTAATTTGGTCGTTTGCCATTAGTTGTTTTCCTCCACTTTAGCTACAGGCTTTTTGTTAAAAGCACCGCTGCGTTTTTTGTCGTTGTAAGCAATGGCGTGTTTATCCAAAGCAATAGTAAGGAAGCGTAACACACGCTCGTCGCGCCTTAATTCAACTTCCAGTTTATTAATTAAATCACCCGGAGCCTTGAATTCAGTTAAGTGATAGTACCCTGTAGTTTTCTTCTGGATAGGGTACGCTAATTTTCTCAAACCCCAATTATCCTCCTGGACAATTTCGGCTCCGTTATCAGTTAATGTTTTGCTGTATTTGGCAATCGCCTCTTTAGCAGTTTCATCTGATAACAACGGGGTTAGAACGATCACGATTTCGTACTGTTGCATTATTATTTTGATTTTTAATTATTTATCCCTGTATATCGGGGCTGCAAATGTAGGCAGAATTATTTTATAATCAAAGCGGGAATAGTTGTATTTTAACAACCTGAAACACGCACATAATCAAATGAAAAAACTTTTACTTCTGTTATCTCTTACAGCTACTGTTACACTTGGTAAGGCACAAACCACCGCAGGGCCGGCCGAAACTAAACTTACCAACGCCCTTTGCGATTGTATTACTAAGCTTGATAAATCAAAACTAAATAGTGCTAAGGAGGCAAAACAAGCCTTTATGGATTGCTTTACTAATCAAGCGGATCTTTTTCCGGATGTTGCCGCCGAAAGACATGTGGAGTTTACTGATCATGAGGCCATGAATAAAATTGGTACCGATATTGGCGTTAACCTAATGAAACAAAAGTGTGATGGCTTTATACAACTGGCCATTAAAATGGCCCAAAAAGGCGGTGCCAATAGTGATGAAAGCGAGGAGGTTGAAACCAAAACATCTACAGGAGTGTTTAAACGTGTTGATAATAAAGGATTTAATTATATTGTTATCAGCAGCGAAGGGAGCGAAAAGTCTTATTTATGGTTAAAACAGTTTGCCGGGTCAGAAGCTTTTATGGAGGGAACAACAAGGCTTGCCGGCAAAAAACTTAAAATAACCTGGCAGGAAATAGAAGTTTATCTGCCTGCGGCCAAAGGCTACTATAAGGTGAAGGAAATTATTGGGGTTGATGCTTTATAATATAATAGTAGCATTTATATTAATGTATGTTAAAAAAAATAATGCTGAAGAGTAATGCTTGCGTCTTAATATCTATGCTTTGTCTCCTATTTTTGGGTTGCCATAAAAAAGACGGGCTTATGAATTACGACCTGAAAAAATTGGGAGCAGTAATTGAAATACCGGATTCGTATAAACCGGTTACTGAAAAAGATATAGAGCGAATTATAAATAAGAAGAATGATTTGGCATTTAAAAACGAATTATTGAGGATTTTGCATTTAAACACTAAATGCGAATATTTGGTTGATACCCTGAACCCGTATAAGTTTATTATGACTTCGGAAATAACCCCATATTTTAAAATAGATAGTAATGCTTATTATTTCATAATAGACCACGAGCGGTCAATATCAAGTTCGAGCCCTAAAGTAGAAGATTCAGTTTATTATGTCGGTTCTAAGATGGGGAGTGTCGCAGGCTTTAAATTTATTGAATCTAAATATTTAAGAAAACTAAATGCCTATAAGCGAATTAACTACAGCTATATGATATCTTCTGGTAAAAAAACAATTGGTTTTGCCTTTTATGGCCCCCAAGAACAAGATGTTAGGCGGTTCATAAACACGATCAAGAAAAAATAAAAGCTGTTGAGTGCTGAGGAGATTACCGAGGTTGATGTTTTATAAAACATAAGCAGCTTCCAAACTGTCTTTATAAAAAACAACGATTATGCAGTTTGCCAAGCAACACCCCGACCCGGATAACGCAGAAGATTTTGCGGATGATTTAAACCTTACCCCACCGGCCGAAGAAGCGCCTGTTGAAGGCGACTGGAACGACGACGAAGATGAGGATTTTGATGACCAGATGGAGTTTGAAGAGGATATGCGCGAGATCCGTACCGGCGATGATGTTGGTGAACCCGACCCTGAGGATGACGACCACATGCCAAATGGCGACCAGAAGTAGGGGCGTCCATCCAAGTTATTCACAATCCATTTTTGAGGTTTTGGGGTAAAGCATTTTCTTGCTAACTTAGTGCCTGTGGATAATTTCATTGTTTCGGCACGCAAATACCGCCCGGCTACATTCGAAACCGTTGTAGGCCAGCAGCATATAACTAATACGTTAAAAAACGCTATTAAGAATAATCAGCTGGCGCAGGCATTTTTATTCTGCGGGCCAAGAGGAGTGGGTAAAACCACCTGCGCGCGTATCCTTGCAAAAACCATAAACTGTACCAATTTACAGCCCAATGGCGAGGCCTGCGGCGAGTGCGACTCTTGCCGTGCTTTCCAGAATGGCAATTCATTTAATGTACACGAACTGGATGCGGCATCAAACAACTCGGTTGATGACATTCGCAGCCTTATAGACCAGGTACGTATACCGCCACAAGCCGCAC
>NZ_JBAZRC010000254.1:0-2728 GCF_041663085.1 Mucilaginibacter sp. | reverse complement strand
GGGCCTGGTAGTAAATTGAATATAGGGTATAAGGCAAGCTCACGAAATTTAAAAGGACCAGCACCTGCCATACTGTGGCCGAACCGCCGCCAAAAAGCAGCAACAACCATGTGCCCGCGAAATAAAAAAAGCCAACCTCGCTCCAGGTTAGCCCTTCAAATACTTTTGCCGCCTTCGACGAAAGGATGGCATTGCAATTGGTTTTGCCGCCGGTTTGACATAATACCTGTACCAGCGGGTTATTGCTGTCGATAAACTGGATAAGCAATAAAACAGAGGTGATTAACCCCGCTGTTTTAAAAAGCGCCAACAAAAGGCTTTGCCAGCTGATGCCGGTAATGTAATTACTATGAAAAACCAGGGCCGCTAAAAATACGAGGGCCGCACCTATGCCAACAGCGGGATTTTTGAAACGGGCGAAAGTTGAATTAAAGGTATTGCCGGGCCTTGCAAAGGCGCGTGTTTCGGCAGTTAAAACTACACCATTAAATATTGTTTCAAACTCGGCGAGGGGTAATTTATGCCAGTTCCATTTATCGCTGGAAACGGTGATGTTTTTGCTATCCATTTTATCGACTACCACAAAATCGCCGTTATTAATGTTGGTATGTGCGATAAAAGGACAGGGAACGATAGCCAGTTGATCATATTCAACCCGGAAAGCTGAATTTTCGATGTTAAAGTTGCTCAAAACATCACTTATGGCCAGTAGGCTGGGGTAATCGGGATGCTTTTCCAACTCGGCGCTAACCAGGACATGGTCAACATTAATTGATAATTTTTTTAATAGCTTGAAAACTGCTGCTTCCGCGTTTTGGATTTTATAAAATGCTATCATCGGTTTAGGATGATTTAATAATACAGTTAATTTAGTCGAAAAAAATTAATTACAGACAAATAATATTGTGTTAAATAACTTTTTCTAAAGTAAAAGAATAAGTTTATGGCGCATAATTTATTACACCAATGCGGTTATTGTATATACGAATGCGGTTATTCGGGCACCTTTTTGCAATTAAAAGGTAGGTACGGGACGCGTGACAGATTGAATTTTAAGGTTTCTCACCATTTTCTTAACCCAAGTTGCAGCTATCCAGAGCTAAATGATTGATTTTTATTGTTTTTATTTTTTTGGGGTAGGAGTTTGTGTACTACGGATTTTCTTTTGGTGAAAGGTTTTGGCGGGATTTTCAATAGTCCGAGCAACTGGCTGAGCTTTTCATTCGGCTGTGTGCATTTTCTGACGGTTACCGTTTTATCGAAGGTATTTTGTCCGCTGGTGGTTATTATTTTTTGCGTGTTGCCGATCCTGACGATTTCGGTCCAGGAATGATTGATGCCATGCGACTTCAGCTGGCACCTGATGGTATTGACCAGCCAATATGCCAAAATGCCCAGGTGTAAATGGGCCATTGTTGCCTTGTCTGTTTTGTGATAGACAGGCCGCAGGTCAAGCTCTGTTTTCAGGGTGCGGAATGTTTGTTCGATTTCCCTGATGGTATTATAGATATTCCAGATGATTACTTCATCCGCTATTTTGAGGCTGGTCCGCAAGAAATACATGCCATATTGGGTTTCCCTGGCCTGGCGGCGCGTTTCCTGTTTCTCCCAACTGAGGTCTGTTGCAATACCTTTAGTATCATCTACACTAACCTTAATATCGTAATAATGATGTACAGAAGGGTATTTCTCCTTTGCCCTGCCAATACGTTCCCACACCTTATCTGCTTTTTTAACCCCGCCTTTAACCAGCAATGCCTGCTGTACCCGTGCAAGATAAGCCTCAAACCGTTCTTCAAACTGTGTGGCCATAGATTGTTCTTTGACCGTCTTGGCATCGCTTTTTATCTCCAGGTAATAATCGGTGTCTTTATCTGTCTGTATGGCTTTTATCCTGACATTTTGTTTGGACCTGGTTTCCATCATTACCGTCAGCCGGTTAGGGTCTATGGTATAATCTTTCAGCTTTGTCCGGCTTACGCATAAATAATGATAGCCTTTTGCCGTAATCAGTTTCAGGTTCTCTTCTGTGGCTATACCGGCATCCAAAACTACCACTGCTGTTTGGGTACAGGTATGGGTACGGAGCTTATCTATCATTTCGGGTAGTGTTTTGCTGTCGGACATGTTGCCCTCATGGATGGCCGAATACTTAATAAAGCCTTCCATGTTGATCACCAGGGCCAATACAACTAACTTTGCATCCGAACGCTGTTCTTTGCTCCTGCCAAACCTGGCCAGCTTACTCCCTCTTTTACTGCCCTCAAAATAGGTGTTTGTTAAGTCGTACAGGATTATTTGTAACTATTCAGCAGCGAAGTTAGCGATTAAAGAAAGTGCATAAAAGACATCGTTTCCGGATTTTATTGTTGTATCAGTTACGGATCGTAGAACAGCCAAGCCATCGGCGCGATCAAGGGACCGGAAGCCCCCTGATACTTTTTGTTTGACTTTGATGGTCCGGATAGCCCTTTCGGAACCATTGTTGTCTGGTGGCACATCGTTGTAGTGTAAAAAGCAAAGTATATGATGACCGATCTTGCGTAACTTTTTTTGAAATTTGATAGCTAATTTGTCCTTATCAGGTAATTTATTCGGAGTAAACCGGCAAGAACATGTTCTAATTTATTTCTTTCCGTACTGTCAGACAAACCATCATAACTGGCTTGATTGTTTAACTTTATGGCCTCTTTAAGCAATGATTTTAAAGAACCGGCCCAATCGCTGG
>NZ_JBAZRC010000253.1:0-2753 GCF_041663085.1 Mucilaginibacter sp. | reverse complement strand
ACGTTCCGCATTGCATCGTCATTTAAAGTATTTGCCCTTGCCGAGTCATTAGGAGGTGTTGAATCGTTGATTAACCACCCGGTTAGCATGACCCACGGTAGTATCCCTAAAGCTGAGCGCGATAAAGCCGGCGTGGTAGATAACCTGCTGCGTTTAAGCGTAGGGGTAGAGGATATTGAAGATCTGTTAGAAGATTTGAAACAAGCGTTAGCTTAAAAAAGAACCAAGGTATAAGAGTCAAGAGCCAAGACGACAAGTTCCTTTCTTGTTTCTTGGCTCTTGTTTCTTAATTCTAAAATTATGAACGATAACCTCAAAGCCTTCCTCGACCAAAAAGTAGCCCAATACAACCGCCCTGAGTTTATTGCTAACGACCCGGTAAGCATCCCGCACATGTTTAGCAAAAAGCAGGATATCGAGATCATGGGTTTTTGGGCTGCAACGCTGGCATGGGGGCAAAGGGTAACCATCATCAATAAGTGTAAGGAATTGATCACCCTGATGGATGGAGCGCCTTACGACTTCATCATCAATCATGAGGAACCTGACCTTAAGAAACTGCTGCACTTTAAGCACCGCACCTTTAATGATGTAGATACGCTGTATTTCATATCGTTTTTCAGATGGCATTTTGAGAATTTTGAGTCACTGGAGCAGGCATTTTTACCCCCCAGCCCCCTAAAGGGGGAGCAGAATAGCCTGCTTGCTAATCAAAGGTACCCCCTTCAGGGGGCGGAGGGAGCTGCCGAGGCTACTCTCAATCATTTCCGTTCCTATTTCTTTTCCCTGCCCGATTTTCCGCACCGTACAAAAAAGCATGTCTCGTCGCCATCACAAAAATCAACCTGTAAACGGCTGAATATGTTTCTGCGCTGGATGGTGCGCAATGATAATAATGGCGTTGATTTTGGCATCTGGAACAAACTAAAGCCTGCCGACCTGATCTGCCCCTGCGACCTGCATGTTGACCGTGTGGCCCGTAAACTCAAACTCATCAACCGCAAACAAACCGACTGGCAAACCGCTGTCGAACTGACCGAACGCCTCAAAGAGTTTGACCCGACAGACCCCGTTAAATATGATTTCGCCCTGTTTGGCCTGGGCATCGAAGAGCGCTGGGGGATTGAAGGGATACTGCCGGAGTTTTAGCATTACAGATCTTGCAAGGCCTTTCTGTAACCATATAACAAGTAAGATTTTTCTCGCTCGGTTACTGGATGGCCTACTGCTTCAGCATATAAAGCATATACTGCATTTTCGCCAGTTATGCCGGCGCCTACAACGTTATAGGCCCATTGTGAACATGCAACATGAAATTTGGTTGCAAATACTCCTTTCTCAATTATTACACCATCATATTCGTGGCCCTTTATGGGCGTCCAAACATCTAACTCACCTCCCGGTTTCGAAGCGCTCAATATCTTTTCTCTTATTTCTGTTTGCGCTATAAATGGCATACCATTAGGGACATCTTTATCAAGCTTTTGACTGCCAACCAAATTTAGTACAGCCTGTTTAAGTGCTGTGTAAGAAATTATTTTATAACTACGTTGATTAAATATGAGGCGGCCATTGTCAATCTTTGCAGTAGTATCATATCTATTAGCCAATAACTCGTTAGCACGCGTTTCGGTAATGTCACCGTCAAGGCCGCTATCTACTTCTTTTAATGACCGGGTGTACGGGTCTAAAATTGTAATTTTAAGTTGTTTATCTTTCTTTAATGAAAGCATTGTAGTGATCTTCCCGTTTTTAACAATTATAAAAAAGTTAGATGGGAGAGACGTTGCTGCTTTTTCAATCGCGCTAAGCGATGGAGTTTTACTTACAAATACAGAAGAGTTAGTATTTTCGATATTATCGCGCAGGGTATAATAATTACAAGACAATAAATAACCATTGGTGTTTTCTTCAGATAAGCTTATCGAATTAAAAATAGGGTTCCCGTGCTTGTCTTTTTGTGCAAATGCAGTGTTAATAAATAATACGAAGAAGGCAAATAATAATTTTTTCATTAGTTTAGGGTTGCAATGATAAATATACACAATTACTAACACTTGAATAACCCGGACGTAGTTTGACAAAAAAGGAAGAATATTACATTTCAGATTTTACAAATGGCAAAAGCGATCACACCCTCGCTTTATTCAATCACTTTATTACCAAGTTTAATACTATTGGTAAAGTTGATATAATCCCATTAAAAGCCATGATAGGACTGGATAACGGAACCAAACGTATAGCCTATATTACACAATTAGGCAAAAACTTTATCCATGTCGTATTCCCGCTTAAGCAGGGATATTTTGATAATATGTGTTTTACCAAAATACCGCAGGTACCGGGCCAGCAACAGTTCAATCATCATTTCAGGATGTTGAACCTTAACGATGTGAACGACGAGGTAATGAGTTTTATGCGATTGGCTTATCGTGGAGAGCCTGAAGAGTAGCTTATACTAAGCTAGTTTCCAATCAGGGCGCTCAAAATGGCATGTATAACCGTAAGGGTTCTTTTTTAAATAATCCTGATGTTCCTCTTCCGCATTCCAAAAATCGGTTTCGGGCACCACTTCGGTAACTATTTTACCCGGCCAAACGCCGGACGCATCCATCTCTGCGATCAATGCATTTGCTATATCGCGTTGACTTTCGTTGCTGTAAAAAATGGCAGAACGGTAGGAAGTACCTACGTCATTGCCTTGCCTGTTCCGTGTTGTAGGATCATGGATCTGGAAAAAGTATTCCAGCAGT
>NZ_JBAZRC010000252.1:0-2756 GCF_041663085.1 Mucilaginibacter sp. | reverse complement strand
TTTCATCTATCTTGCTTTCATCAGGCAAATTACGACCCTGAAAACTTGGACTTTGCCACTTGCCACTAACTTCCACATCGGTAGTTTTACCTAAGTGTAAAAAGTTTAATGATTGGCTCCCCTTAAGTTCAAGTGTGTAATTGAAGTCGAAAGCACCGTCCTTTACATTGCTCAAATTAATCCCGGCCTGCAAGCCATTAATAAATAAATCATCATTGCTGAATGAGGGCTGCGCAGTTAATTTCATTCCCCCTGCTGTAATTATTGGATTGGTTTTTAATCCCTTTAGATCAGATATACTGAATAAAAAACGGGCTTTATCTAATAGCAGTTTATCGGGCGACAACGAGAACATCCCCAAATCGGCGCCGGCAAAATTACCGGTTACTTTAATGGTTGAATTATATATTACTGCCTCGAACATGCCGCGATGACGTTTTTGAGGACTTAAAACGGCCTTTATATTTAAATTTTCGGGTAATATGTAAAGGTTCTCTATTACCTCCTTAGTGCCTTGTTTATTATCAGTCCCCGTAAAATTTACGGTCTTACGGTACGGTATCATCAACACCGGGCCTTTTATGGTTTGCGCGCCCGACCACTGGCTGGCAATATCATTGGCCACCTGTTCCTGCCGGCCGGCACGCTCACGTATCAGGTCGTCAATTAATGACGATGGTATCAGTAATACCAATATCAAAAAGCCGATGAAGGCCAATTTAATGGTGATCGATTCCCTGAACCAATCCATGATGCTTCTTAAAGCTGATTTTTGTTCTTCTATCATTGTTTTATTTAAAAGTACTTTGAATTACAAAGTAATAGGGTAAAAAAAATATAGTTATTAGATCTTCTGATTTTTTATGATCTGCTCCAAAGCATCAAGGTGTTGCTTAAATGCGTGCTTCCCTTTGGCGCTGGCCTCGTAATTGGTATTTGGCTTGCGCCCCAAAAACGATTTGTGCACGGTAATGTACTCCTCTTTCTCCAAAGCCTTCAGGTGCGAGGCCAGGTTGCCGTCCGACGCATCAAGCAGCTCCTTGAGCGAGTTAAAGTCGTAACGCTCGTTCACCATCAGCACACTCATTATTTGCAAACGCAGCCGGTTTTCGAACGCCTTATCAAGTTTTTCAAATGGAATCTTCACCGGTCGTATTTTAAGTACATGATGCTACCATAAACAATGTGCAGCACGCCAAAACCAATAGCCCAAAATAGCAGGCCGTAACCGGGCAATAGGCCGGCCAGCAAACCTAAAAAAATATCGCATATACCCAGGTAACGTACATCTTTAAAAGTAAAAATACTTGCGTTTACCAATGCCAGGCCATAAAATATCAATGATGCTGATGCTACCACACCAAAGTACCCGCGGTTTATTAAAACGAGCATTAAAGCGCCACCGGTAAAAAGCGGTACCGCCATATTAAACAAAAGCTGCCTGCTGGTATTGCCCCAAACCGGCTGCCCTTTCTTTTTCGCTTTGCGGAAGGTAAGTGCCACACCTGTTACTATAGATGCTACCAATACCGCAAGGGCAATCAGGATCAAGGTGTACAGGCTCATGGGTTGCCGGTTAACATCGGCCATTACGTATTCGCGGTAGCTGAAGAAGCCGCCGCTGCCATAAATAATTTTGTAACCCAGCGCCGCGCCTATCAGCGCGTAGATCCCGGCCAGCACACCGCTAAGGCCGCTGAGCGAGATAAACTTTGAGGAACGCTCCATCAAACTGCGGATGGAGGTTAGCTCGTCCTGTATTTCGTTTTCTTTCACTTAAAAGTACTTTGTTATTCAAAGTAAGTTATTAAAATTGGGAGTTGCAAATATTATTTTCAAATAAATATATATTGACGCTGGAACAATCGCCTATCTTTAATCGACATGGATAAAAACGGTTTAGAAAGAGGTAAACAAATTTTTGAGCGAATTAAAAACCAGGACAGACCAAACTGGGGGTTACAAATACTTTCGGCCTTTGATGAATATGTGGATATTATACCGCAATCCATAGTGGGGCTTAAAAGCATTATAAAAGATAGTAGTAGATGGAAAGAAGCACATAATCAGTTTAGTGAAATTAGAAAATTTTTACTGGATAATAAAAGTTACGAACCTGAAGGATACCTGTTTCTTGCCGAACTTGTTGCAAAAATAACATACAATGCATCCGGAGAATTGGCGCCATTCGATCATGATAGCGGTTGGCATATTCCAACACTCGCGCTGGAAACAGCATGCTATTTTAATAACCCAAGCCTGATAGAAAAAATAGAGGTGTTTATCCTAAGATAATAGGGTATAGAACCTACTAATACCAGGATCTTGAAATCTTGTTCGAAACACATGGCGACTTTGCAGAATGAACAAGATATCTC
The DNA here is from genome assembly GCF_041663085.1 of Mucilaginibacter sp. Classification (GTDB taxonomy): domain Bacteria; phylum Bacteroidota; class Bacteroidia; order Sphingobacteriales; family Sphingobacteriaceae; genus Mucilaginibacter. The sequence goes on along the minus strand of NZ_JBAZRC010000252.1, from coordinate 378 downwards.
CTCGTACCTCGTTCGATATGACATTTCTCTTTTATACGAGGATCGCCGCCTTTACCAAATAAGGCAGGATCTCTTTTTGGAAAGACACAAAATTTTTGCGCACATCGCTATCGCTTACCGAGGTAAACGCGAAGCTGAATACAATACTTTTGCTGCATTTAATAAGGAAACGAATGCGCTGGTGGTAACCCTCGTGCTTGCGGATGCCGGGCAGTTGGGTAAATGATTGTACCAGCAGTTCTTCCAGTTCGGTAGAGAGGTTCTTTAAAAAATCCTGCGAGTTGGTGCTTTCGCGGATAAAATCCCAGCCGATAAATTCGTTGCAAACGGTGTATGAGAGGCGGCAGGTTTTCATGATGAGGCTGCTCAGGTGTGCTT
>NZ_JBAZRC010000251.1:0-2779 GCF_041663085.1 Mucilaginibacter sp. | reverse complement strand
GTGCACAATTACCTTTACCATGGCGATGCTCAGCTAAAGTTTAGTGATGTATCGGCAGGTAATGATATGCGCGATCCGTCTATCTCGGCAGGTTCGTTAGCCGTGGATCTGGATAATGATGGCGACCTGGAACTGGTTACCAATAATATGGATGCCCCGGCCTTCATCTATAAAAACATGACGATGGAAAACCGTAAGGACAATAAGCCATCGTTCCTTAAACTGAGTGTTAAGTACACCAAAGCTAATTTGGATGGTATCGGTACCAAATTCTTCCTGCGGTCGACTAAACAGGTAGATCATCAGGAGGTCCAAACCAGCACTGCTTATGAAAGTACACAGGGAAATAACCTGCTGTTTACTTTTTTACCGGGCGATAAACCGGTGGACCTGATGGTGATTTGGCCCGATAACTCCTATCAGCTGATTAAAGATTTCAGCCTGAATAAGAAGACTGTTATCACTTATGATAAAGCCAAAACCCAAACCACTGCCGATGTACAGGCATTGGTGGGTAATTACATCAGCGATAAAAAGGAATTTACTGCTGTAGATGTTAAAGCAACTGTTTTAGCCAACATGCAGCCGTTTGAAACCCCAGACTTTAACTACTATAACTTATTGCCACACAACTATTTGCCGCATACACCGGCCATTGCCGTTGCCGATGTAAATAAGGATGGAATGGAAGATATTTATGTGGGTGGGATAGCAGGCGAAGAAAAATATATTTTAGCCGGCAGCAAGGATGGCAAATTCACCAAAGTAACTGTTGATGCCTTCGGCCCGTTTAAAGATCGGTCGGATACCGAAGCCCAATGGGTGGATGTGAACAATGATGGACTGCCTGACCTGGTTGTACTAAGCGCCAGTCACCCTTTTGTTGAAGCCGGGAAAACCGTGCAGCCACGCCTGTATATCAACAAAGGTAATTACAAGTTCGAGTACAAAGCATTGCCCGTGGTGGGTACTTTAACATCAAAAATATTGGTGTATGATTTTAATGGAGATGGCCTTAAAGACCTGTTTTTTAGCAGCAGTGTAAACTTTAGCGATTACACCAAACCCGCGTCATCAGTAATATTGCTGAATAAAGGTAACGGTGATTTTGCCGCTGCCCCTGTAAACCAATATGCAGATTTAACAAGCATCCGTTATATAACAAATATGTCAACAGCGGATATTGATCACAACGGGAAAGAAGATATTATTATCAGCGCCGAATGGCAGCCGGTGCAGATATTCCTGAACAAGAATAAAAAGCTTGTGAAGTTCTCATCAGCCCTGCTTGATAAAGAAACGGGTTGGTGGCAATCGGCCATTATTACAGATGCCGATGGTGACGGCAAGGCAGATCTTATAGCCGGTAACTGGGGCGAAAACAATAAGTATAATGTAACAGCCACCCAGCCGCTTTATGCCTATAACAATGATGTAGATAACGATGGTAAAAACGACTTGATACTATCTTATTTCTTTAAAGAAAAATACTATCCGTTTCGCCCTAAGAACGATCTGGAGCAGGAACTGCCATCCCTGAAAAAGGAATTTTTGAGCTACCAGAAAATGGCCGATAAAACCACTGCCGAGATCTTTAAAGATAAACTGCGCGATAGCGGCCGCTTAGAAGCCAACCAGTTTAGAAGTATTTTTGTAAGTGATGTTTTAAACGCCAAAAAAATAACAGAACTGCCATATCTTTTTCAACAGGCGCCAATCCGTTCTATCACACCGCTTAACAATAAGCAAGGCGATGTTTTATTGAATGGTAACTTTTGGGGTGTTGTGCCTTACGAGGGCAAGTACGATGCATTAGGCCTGGTAACCACCCATTACGATAAGCGCACAAAACAATTTACCATGCCCGAGTACTGGCTAAATGCCATGCTTAATTCACAGGAGATAACTCACCTTTACCCATACAAAACAGCTACTGGTACAAGCTATGTGGTCACTACATACGACGGTAAGCTGATATTGTTAACTAAGTAAGCGCTATTAAAAAACCGGGCAGTAAATTTTAGTGACCCACTTAGCGGTATCCTTTTCGGCCAGTCTATTAGTAACTAACGATTCAAAAGGCATTGCCGGTGATATTAAACGATGAGCCTTCTGATAGTTTTTAAGCTGCGCAAAACCATTTAAAATAGTGTTTTTACCACCTTTAACCTGGGTTTCTAAAGCATTCGCATTCTTTACCAGCTTATTTATCATTGCGTTTTTGCCGGGCTCAATTATGGTGTTGATGGGAACAGCCACTGTTACCTGGTAGCCACCTGTCTCAACCGCGTGTACATTCATCATTGGCGAATCAACAGCCATGGCATTTTGCGCGCGGATCTGTTTTCTTAACTCGGCCACTTTACTATAAATAAGCCCGGCGGCGGGGTAATCAGTTGTGTTTACAGTAGTTGCCAGTACAATAGGGTGTTGTATTTTTGTTATCGTGAAATTCATACCGTACACATTCATGTCTGCCTGCATAAATTTCTTAAAATCTGTTAACACTACATCCAGGTCCTTGGCTATCCGTTTAATTTTAAAGTATTCTGCCACGCGCTCAAAGGGGTTAAGGCTGCTTTGTTTTTCGGCAAACCAGGTAACCTCGCACATACCCTCTCCTGTTGTGGCATAGGTTAGTATACTTTTTAGTTCAATGTCATCTTGCCTGATAAGCGCGTGCATCTCGCTGTTGGTGTTTTCCTGCAAGGTAAAACGGATATCTTTATAGGTATATAACGAGCTGTCGGTAGCCACGTGTTTGCCTGGCCACCATTTG
>NZ_JBAZRC010000250.1:0-2828 GCF_041663085.1 Mucilaginibacter sp. | reverse complement strand
CCATATATCTTTTTGCCGCGGTAAGGCAGGCGCAAAATCTGGAAAATATTGAGGGATTGATTCCACGATGCCTGCCACCCGGTTCATATTTACCTGTTGGTTTATCTTGCCAATTTCCATAGTACCACCAAAGCGAATCTGCCCGTTCATGGGGGTTACCGATACCCTTGCTTCGCAAAGCAGGGAGGGGATGGTCATACGGTGCTTTGGTTCATCAACCATAAAAGAATACCCCTTGCCCGGCATCAGCGGGATGTTTAGCCCCGCCAATTTAGCAATGGCGGGCGTCCATGCGCCTCCGGCCATTACGTAGGCATCGGCAGTAAAACTTTTATCGTTGCTGATAACCTGTGTTATCTTACCATTGGTGTGTTCAATACGGGTAACAGGTGTATTCCGGTGGATCTTTACCCCTGCTTTTTCAAGGTGATTAACCAGCCCTGCCATTAATTTATTGGGATACAGGTGCGCATCGCAGTGGTAATGTACGGCGCCTAATACGTCCAGCTCAATATCAGGCTGTAGTTTGCGGCATTCATCGGCGGTAAGGTATTGCGCATCAAGGCCAAGGCTAATAGCCTTTTCGGCGGTATGGCGCTCTTCTTCTTCAAACTTCGGGGTTTTAAAAAGCATTAGGATGCCTTTATCGGCAAAGCCGAAATCAAAGTCGGCACGTAATTCCAGTTCCTGGTATAGTTTTTTGCTGAGTAAGGACAGATCCCGCAGTGCAGTTGCCGAACGTTCTACATGCTGCTTATTGGCAGCCTTCAGGAATTTAAGTCCCCATCCTATCAGTTCCGGGTTTAAAGATGGTTTCACGTAAAACGGACTTTTACTATTAAACATCCATCTAAAACCTTGCTCTATCATACCCGGTGCTGCCAATGGTATAAAATGACTGGGCACTATCATGCCCGCGTTACCAAATGATGCGTTATCGGTCAGGTCGCCCTGCTCCAGTATCTCCACTTCCCAACCTGACTTGTTCAGGTAATAGGCTGAAAAAAGTCCTATTATTCCGCCGCCTATTATTATTGCTTTACTCATACCCCCTATCCCCCTGAAGGGGGAACTTTTGATTAATTACTTTATAATTTTTTATTTAGCGCCTGCCTTTTCTCTCCTCCCCTTCAGGGGAGGCCGGGTGGGGCTTTATATCACCTGAAACCCAAACGCGTACGGGTCGTCTTCATCATCAATTTTAATGGTGTTGTAGCCGTAAACTTTTGCCCAGCCTTCAATACCGGGGATGATGGCCGGTTTGTCGCCAAGCATTACTTCATCCTCTACCGTACCGATAAACTGGCTGCCAATGATGCTCTCATGAATGAACTTATCGCCCTTTTTCAACTCCCCTTTGGCATGCCATTGCGCCATGCGGGCAGATGTACCTGTACCGCAAGGTGAACGATCTATCGCTTTATCGCCATAAAAAACAGCGTTACGTGCGGTAGCCTCGGGTGATATGGTTTTGCCAGCCCACAAGATATGCGAACAGCCGTTGATGGTTGGGTTCTCGGGATGCACAAATGTGTATTTCTCGTTGATCCGCTGGCGCAAAACGCGGCTCCATGATATCAGTTGATCTGCGGTATGGTTTTCCAACCCTTTAAAGTTTTTCTGCGGATCTACAATGGCGTAAAAATTCCCGCCGTAGCTTACATCGATGGTCAGCATACCCAAATCGGGGCATTCTACTTCTAAATTCTCTGCAGCCAGGTAGCTTGGCACATTCACCAACTTTACAGATTTCACCTTTTTGCCTTCCTGCTTGTAAGAGATCAGCACCAAACCGGCAGGTGCTTCCATGCGTACAGTGCCCGGCACTTTTGGTGTGATCAATCCCTCCTCAATAGCAATAGTGATGGTACCGATAGTACCATGCCCGCACATAGGCAGGCAGCCGCTGGTTTCAATAAACAGCACCGCCACATCGTTCTGCGGATCATGAGGGGGATACAATATACTGCCCGACATCATATCATGTCCCCGTGGCTCAAACATCAGCCCCTTGCGGATCCAGTCGTACTCTTTTAAAAAGTGCTGGCGTTTTTCGCTCATGTTAGCGCCAACCAAATTTGGCCCGCCACCCGCAACCAGCCTCACCGGGTTACCGCAGGTATGCGCATCTATGCAGAAGAATGTTTTGTTCATATTTTTCAAGTCTTAAGTCGAATGTTCTAAGTCTTAAGTCGCTGTCCTATGGCTTTGGACTCAAGGCTCCGGACTATTGACTTATTTGCTCACCTCCCCATTAACCAACCGCCATATATTTAGCGGGTTGCTATCTTTTAATTCATCGGGAAGCAGATCATGCTCCCAGTTTTGCCAGCATACCGGGCGCACAAAACGTTTAATAGCGCCTGTACCAACTGAGGTAAACCTACTGTCGGATGTTGCGGGGTACGGGCCGCCGTGTTGCATGGCGTTGCCTACCTCAACACCAGTGGGCGGCCCGTTCAGTATTACCCTGCCGGCCAGTTTTGCCAATTTATCTGTAATGTTTTTATATTGCGCCAGTTCCTCTTTTTCGGCCATGATGCTTGCGGTTAATTGCCCGTGTAACGAATCTACAACCTGCTCCAATTGGGCGGCGTCATCTGCAACAACCAGCATAGAGTATGGGCCGAAAACCTCTTCTTTGAATTTTTCATTGGCTAAAAAATCGGCCGCGCTTATTTCGGTTACAACAGCAACGCCCTGGTTCACTTTCTCTGCGTCTATCTTATCTGATTGTGCGATCACCGTAACCGCATCATCAGCCAGCATGCCGCCGGATAGCTTGTTAAAGTTCGCGGCAATACCCGGCGTAAGCATAGTTGATGAAT
>NZ_JBAZRC010000249.1:0-2874 GCF_041663085.1 Mucilaginibacter sp. | reverse complement strand
CGCTTCTTTAACTCCGAGTATAAAAAATACGCGCTTTATATAGAAGAACGCGCCGGGCAAAAAGCTAAACAACAGCAAAAGGTTAAAGATGTAGCCCAAAGTACCGGCTATGTGCTAAAAATAAACAGGCCCGAGCTGAAGAAAAAAATGATGGCCGACGGCATCCTGACAAATCAATAACATTCAACCTTAATAAATGAAACGACAGATAATGAAGATAGCTCTTGTATCATTAATGATATTGGGGGCGGTAACAGCAGGATTTTCGCAGGCAAAAAAACCGACACTAATGGTGGTGCCAAGCGATGTGTGGTGTAATACAAACGGTTATATGCAGGTGTATGATGACCAGGGCACCAAGGTAAAGATTCCCGATTATAAAAGGGCGTTCCAGGAAAACAGCGACCTGCTGGCGGTGATCAGTAAGATAAACGGCATGATGGCCGAACGCGGGTTCCCGCTAAAAAATATGGAATCGGTTATTAAAACGCTGGAATCTGAGCGTGCCGAGAATGCTATCCTTACCTCAAAAAGCGGTGCGGGGCTATCCGAAAGCCCGATGGATAAGCTTAAGAAAACAGCCAAAGCCGATATCATCATTCAGTTAACCTGGGATGTGTTAAAAACCGGTCCCAAAAAGTCGGTGCGTTTTACTATGCAGGGAATTGATGCTTATAGCGATAAAGAAGTAGCCACAGCAGGCGGGACAGGTAATCCATCCTTTTCGGCAGAGACCGCTGTGTTACTGGAGGAGGCCGTTGCCGATAAGGTAGACAACTTTAACGTAGGCTTGCAAAGGCATTTCGACGACCTGTTTGCCAATGGCCGCGAGATCATTATCCGCATAAAAAAGTTCGATTCGTGGAAGAATGACCTGGAAACCGAGTACGGTGGTAAAGAACTAAATGTAGTTATTGAAGATTGGGTTCGTGCCAACTCCCTGAAAGGCCGTTTCAGCAATAGCGATGCTACCGAAAATATGATGTTGTTTGAGCAAGTGCGCATCCCGTTGTACGATGCAAACGGTAACGCTATTGATGCCCGGGGATTTGCCCGCGGCCTGCAAAAATTCCTTGCTGCTGCGCCATATTCTATTGTGAACAAATTAACTGCTAAAGGCCTTGGCCAGGCAGTAATAGTACTTGGTGAAAAATAAAAATTAAACGAGACGATCAACATGAAAAAAATAATGATAACCTGCATGTCGCTTTTCCTGCTGATGGGCGCGTATGCACAAAAAACTACCATTGCAAGGTCGGCGAATGGGGGGAATAGCGGCAGGGTTACACTTGCTGCTTACATTCCCGACCAGGTTGATGATCTGCCGGAGGCAGCCCGCAACATGCTGGGCAATAAGCTGAACCAGATCATCAGCCAAAATGGTTTTGGCGGCGATGAAGGCCAGCGCTTTATTATCACCGCTAACGTTGTGGTGCTTACAAAAGATATGCTCTCTACCGCACCGCCCATGACGGCCCTTACGCTTGATGTTAACCTGTATATCGGCGATGGTTACGAGGGTACAAAGTTTGCCAGCACCTCAATGCCGGTTAAAGGCGTGGGAGAGAATGTTGCTAAAGCTTATATCAACGCCTTTAAAAACATCAACCTTAACGACCCCAAACTGCAGGCTTTTGTAGAAAAAGGAAAGGCAAAGATCATCAGCTATTACAACACCCATTGCGATGTAATTATTAAACAAGCCCAAACCTTGGCCAGTACCGGCCGTATGGATGAGGCTATTTATAACCTTACATCGGTACCGCAGGCTTGCACAAATTGCTACACCCGCTCAATGGCGCAGGTGGCACCCATCTATAAAAAACAGGTGGAAAAAGATTGTGCTACCAAGCTAAACCAGGCTAAAAGCTTGTGGGCCGCTAACCAGGACATCAACGGTGCCAATGCCGTAAGCGAGGTTTTATCGCAGATTGATCCTCAGGCAGGGTGCTATAAAGATGTAAAGGTTTTTGTAGCACAGATAGCCAAACGCGTTAAAGAAATTGATAACCGCGAATGGAGCTTTAAACTGCAGGAGCAAAAGAACGATATGGGCATAATTAAGGCTGCGCGCGACGTAGCTGTAGCTTATGCGGCACAGCCGCGCACCACGGTATATAATGTACATGGCTGGTGGTAATAATGCACACGTACGAATGTTAAAAACATTATAGGTTAACTGCCAAAGCTTTATTGTAAGGCAATAGCATAATACACAGGGAGCCGGCAATTTTGCCGGCTTTTTATATAACTTTGCTATGTAATGGCGTACAAGTTTATTGATAATTACCGCGAACAAGGGGCAAGGAAACGATTGGTAGAGATACTGAGCAAAAAAGGTATTGAGGATGAAAAGGTGTTGCATGCTATTGGTAAAGTCCCTCGTCATTATTTTTTCGATGAAACCTTCTGGAACCAGGCTTACAAGGATATTGCTTTCCCGATAGGGGCCGGTCAAACCATTTCGCAGCCTTATACGGTAGCTTATCAAACCGAGCTGCTGCATATCCAAAAAGGTGATAAAGTGCTGGAGATAGGCACCGGATGCGGTTACCAAACCTGCGTATTGATGGAAGTGGGCGCAAAAGTGTTCACCATAGAGCGCCAGGAAAAACTATACGAGCGTACCATACAGGTGCTGCCTTACATGGGTTACAAACCCAAATTCTTTTTAGGCGATGGCTCAATAGGCATTGCCGAAGATGCGCCATACGATAAGATCATTGTCACAGCCGGCGCGCCAACCGTTCCCGAAATATTATTGAAGCAACTGAAAATAGGCGGCATACTGGTTATCCCGGTGGGGGATGAAAAATCTCAAAAAATGGTAACTGTATTAAAAACCGCCGAGCATGATTATGAACGCCACGTGCT
>NZ_JBAZRC010000248.1:0-2894 GCF_041663085.1 Mucilaginibacter sp. | reverse complement strand
AATCATACATCGTATCAATTAATAAGATTGATAGTATTGAGCGCAGCCGTATTTTCATTGCCGATAAGATTATCCCGGTAGGGGATACCTACCGCGATGAATTCTTTAAGATAGTGGACGGGAAGAATATATAGATTGTACTCATGAAGTTCCTGGGCATATTTATCATATTGATGGGAAGCTTTGCAGTAAAGGCGCAAACTACACTTATCGCTAAAAAATCAATAGCGGATTCTGTTGTTACTGCCCTTAAAAATAAAAGAGCAGCCACAGACAAATATTTGGATAAACATGGAAAGGCGCTGTTGCTGTATTCTAAACTCCCCAAAAAGAAGACCCCTGTAAAAGTGTTGAATGATAATTGGCCCGAGGAAGGCGGCGATTCTTACAATGTATTAAAGGATACTGCTGGCAAAATAATAATGATAGCTGAAATACCTTTTAGTGAGAGCGGAGATTGGTTTATAACATACACGCACTATTTTGATGCTAATGGTAATACCTACGCTTTCAGGAGACAGTCCAATACATTTGATGATAGCGTTAAAGATGGTGTGATTTATGAAACATCAGTGAAATATTACGATGTTAATTTTAAGCCCGTAGCTAAAATCTATACTCTTAAGGATAAGAGGGGGCGGCCGATAAAAAATAACGGGCACATTAATATTTACGATTATAAATATAGTGTCTATAAAAACTCGGCAGAGTGCCTCAAAGCTTTAAACCTTAATGCATTTTAAATTCCTTGTTATATATAAGATGTCATTTCGAGCGAGCGTAGCGAGGAGAAATCTTGTTCAACCGATAGGCGGCGAACTTTGCATAATGAACAAGATTTCTCTCTATCGTTCGAAATGACATTATAAATTTACAACACCTGCTGCGTCATAATCCTTATCTCCTTCGGATAATAATTATTTATCCTGTTCGGTAGAAGCTTCGCCCAGCCCAAAGCCAATCCTTCGTAGGTCATCAAACTCCAGCCTTTGCCGGTTACGGTGATAGCTATATTGTCCCGGCGCAGGTATTGTATGGCCTGCTCTTTGGTTAATTCGGTAGATAATACAACATCCTTATTAATAGCAAGGCTTAAGGCCAGCTCATGATCGGGTATCAGGTCGTTACCTGCCAGTTTCCCAATCCGCACGCCCGACTTCTTTATATATAGGTGTCGATGCAAAATGTTCAGGCTTTCTTTATGTTCGCGGTTTATGGCCAGCCAGTCATCGTTCACCTTAAAAAAGTAAAAATCGTCGGGCTTGTTAATGTATGCCTTCACCAGGTCCATTTCTTTAGCCGGTAGTTTTTGCTGCCCGTTGTTTTTATAGTTTGATAAACCGCCACTGCTCACCTTTTTGCGCAGGCATGCCGCAAACAAACCCTCGCCTTTAACCTTGCCCGGGTAAAAGCGGTATCCCCATGCCTTTTTTAGTGGCGATTCGGTCTCTACAATTCCCCACTCCTTATATATAGGTATACGTACGGTTTCTAAATCAAACTCGGTGCAAAGCCAGTCCAGTATATCCTCGTTCTCCTGGTGCGAATAACTGCAGGTACTATATATAAGGTATCCGTCCTCTTTTAAGGCCGGGTATATATCGGCCAGGATGCGTTCCTGGCGCTGGTGACAAAGGTTCACGTTGCCTTCGCTCCATTCGTTCATGGCGGCAGGGTCTTTACGAAACATGCCCGAGCCGGAGCAGGGAGCATCAACCAGTACCACATCAAAAAAACTATGGATGGCGTTAAAATCCTTTGGGTCGTTATTGGTGATGATAGTATTTGACGTACCCCAGCGGTTAAGGTTGTCACTTAATATAGGTACGCGTGTTTTAATGATCTCGTTTGCCACCAGCAAGTCGCTGCTTTGCAGTGCCGAATTTAACAGGGTGGTTTTGCCACCGGGCGCAGCGCAAAGGTCTAATACCTTAATAGCATCTTCCTTATTTGGGCGGATAGTATTTAATATATGGCCGATGAACATAGACGAGGCCTCCTGTACATAGTACGCCCCGGCGTGAAACAGTGGGTCGAAAGTGAAAGAAGGGCGCTCATTTAAATAAAAACCCTCGGCGCACCAGGGTACTTGCGAGTCGGTTTTTACTTCCGATTGCTTAAAAGGGTTGATCCGGATAGATGTTGGGGCGGGTTCAGATGTATGTGCATCAATAAAATTTTGCCTGTCGAAGCCCGGTTCGGCATTTAAATCCTCTAAAAAGTGCGGCGGAAAGTTGAAATTATCCATATCTGATTCAAACTTACGCAAAATTTCACGGGCTTAAATTGTACTTATTATAGTGCTTTAGGGGCTTATAAGGTGCAAATTGGTGTTTGTACATATATAGATAAGGTTAAATTGGTGTTAATTTACAGGTAGTTATAAAATTGTTTTAATTATTTTCAAATAATGCTTGTAAGGGTAAGGGTTTTCTCCTTACATTTGTGGCCGCTCAAATAAAAAGGGCGTCGTTTTTTGAAGGTTTAGCAAATAAAAAAAGATTAAAAAAAAGTGAATTTTTCACTTGCCAAATCAAAACATTATTTGCACCTTTGCAGCCCGCAACAACGAAAGGAATTGCGGTTGTTAATTGAAAAACAGCGAAGAAAAAATAGTTCAAAAAAAGTGAAAATAACACTTGACAAGAATTAAAAATAATCGCATCTTTGCAGCCGCTTCTACAACGAAGCAAAGCATTGAAAAACAAAGAGATCGCAATGATTTCTGAATTGAAAAAATGAAAAGTTAATCATCGCAATGATGAGAAAACATACACCGAACCGCGAGGCAAGGAAATAAGTTCTTAAAAGAGATAGAGAATAAATTATGCAGCGTAACAGCAGCGAGTCTGTAAGGACGGACTGGAAGTTAACAGCGAAGCTCGAGAGAAGCG
>NZ_JBAZRC010000247.1:0-3023 GCF_041663085.1 Mucilaginibacter sp. | reverse complement strand
CCGGCAGGAATGCCGGTTTTTTTTATGTATTTAATAAGAGTGCTGTAATGCTGGTTAAAGCTTTATGAATTTACCGGTAAGTACTGCTTTTTTACTATTCAGATCTGTTACCTCAATAGTGTAATTTCCTGGTATTAAGTTTGATACATCCTGTTGCCCGGTGCTTGCTGTAAAAACGCTCGATTTCATTAATAGCCCCATCGCATTGAAAATGTTTAACCGTACGGATGACAACTTAATGGTTTGGTCTAAATTGAATTGTATGGTATTAGTTGCCGGGTTAGGAAATACAGCGAATGTACCGTTACCTTTGGCCGGTGTTATGATAACAATGTTTGAATAATATACCATATCGTTTATATCAACCTGTTTTAGGCGATAGTATATTGTTGCGGTATTATTGCTGCTGTATATATCCTTAAAATTGTATGACCCCTGCGAACTTGATTGTATGTTTCTAACGGCCTCAAAGTTTGTTCCGTCGGTGCTTCTTTGCAACTCAAACGAAGTGTAATCGTACTCGTTTACAGTGTTCCATTTAAGCAATACATCGGTACCCGTTTTTTGCCCGTTAAATGATACCAATTCATAGGGTGGCAAAGCTTTTTTCCTGATCACTATTTCAAACCGGGTGCTGCCAAAGGTTAGCGGGTTTGCTTTATCAAGGTTAAATTTATAAGTATTGTTAGCCCTCAGATCAAGCGAATCACTTTTAAAATGATCCATCAGCCATACATCATAAACTTCAGGTATGCCGCTAAGGTCCATTTTTTGGATGCTGTAGAGGCCGCTATAGTTATCATTAACGTTTAAAAATATCGATGTTCTTTTTTTATCAAGTGGTTGTGATGCAATGGCTACGGCATGGGCATCAATCGTCATAGCGCTTAAAAATACACTTTGTCCGCTTCCGGCAATGTCGTCGGCATCTTCCATTTCATCGTATTCGTTTTTGTAAGTATCCAAAAAACGTATGTGGGCAATGTCATAGTTGGCACTGTCCTGAACCATTTTTACACTTAAAATAGGTAACCCGGTGCCTACCGGTTTGCCTAATAACAAATTTGACCCTGTTACTTGTGTAGCGGTTTTTAAACTTTCGGTAAATGCTATAGAACTTGTACTACTGGTTGATTTTACATAAAACCCCTGGCCACTTGCAATATTAACAGTTGATGGTGCAGGCGAAACGCTGTTTGCACCAGGCGTATAAGTATATACAAAACCTGTTGTGCCTGTATATGGCGCCGAATTACCAACACTACCGCCGCCACTTGGCATGCTAATAGTTGATGCGTAAGGGTTACCCACCAAGTTAAAGCCACTGCCTGCGTTTGATAATGTATAGGTAATACCCTGTTGGTTAAGTGTGCCGGTTTGCAAGCCCACAACATTTGATTCTGGTGCTGTATAGTTGGCCCCATTTTTTGAAAGTTTCCCCAGGGTGTTGGTTTTGTTACCCCTAAAGTAAAAATAAAAGCCACTGCCCACGTTTACGCCTGTAGTAATTGAGGGTAATGATATAAACTTTTTGTTGGCTGTATCATATAAAAGCACGGTAGCATTATTTGCAGGCGAAACATCGAACCCACCGCCTAATGCACCGGTTATATATAAATTGGTTTGCAGGCTTGAAAAGTTATAAGTTCCTGAACCGTTTGCAACCGGCGAACTCATTAAGCGCCAGCCACGGTTAGAAAGCTGGCCGCCGGTAAACCAGCGTTGTACAGTATAAGTCCCGGTTAGGCTGGCCGTGCTCGGAAGCGCCCCTAAAGAGCCGGTTCCGCTTGCGTCTGATAAAAATGTAAAAGCCCCGGTATTATTGACGGTGATTTTGTTAGATAGTTGTAAATTCCCGGTTGAAGCAACTGTCGAAGTACCTGCAATATTAACGGTTGCCGAACTAGAAGCTGAACTACTGGCGATTGTTGGCGATGCTCCACTGTTAATGGTCATGCCGAGATTAACGGTAAGTGAGCCTCCTGCAGTTATTGTTAAGGTAGGTACATAGTTTGAACCAAATACTAGCTTGCCAATGGTTTTATTCCCAGTAACGGTTGGCATAGTAGAATTATATCTGTCAACAACACCAATTTGTACAACATCATATTGGCCTGGTGCAACACTTGGAGCATTGCCATTTGCCGTTGAATAGTTCGCTGGATCAGAAAAGTTAGCATTACCATTTGCACCCCCGCGCCAATTAAGTGTTGCCCCTACGTGATAAAGAGGGCCTGTTATAGTATTTGTTGAGTTTTTCTGATAAGAGTACGATGGCCCTATTGCTAAAGCATCTGATTGATTTTTGTTTATAGTAAACTGTATGGATGTTGCAGAAAAGTATGTAACAGTAAAGTCGGCAACGAAAAAATAATTTTTTGTTTCGCCAGCTGCGAAAGTTTCATTTAAGCCTGAAAATTGAACTACATTTGAATAAATATTTGTGGTTCCGCCAGATCCTGTTCCGGAAACCTGGGTAAAACCTGTTGAAGAATAGCTTGTAGTACTAACTGAATTGGCCCGGTATAATTTGCCGTTTGAAAACATGGATTGAGGATTTACGCCACCAACGGTTGTTATTTGGAGTATACTGGCGGTTGCAGCACTTGAATATTTAACAGAGAAGCCAAACAAAACATATCCATTATTCCCTAATGAAATCGGATCAGGACTAAGCCCGCTATTTAAAGCCGCTACCGTTATAGTTTGCCCAATTGTTTTATTACCAAATAGACAGAAAAGTATAAATATTGGGAAAATATATCGTAGTAATCGTGTTTTCAAAGTTTTAGGGCATTAATCAATATAATCGCGTAGGTGCAAAAACTATGCAAACACTAATCAATCAATTACTTAATCGGCTAATTGAGGCAGCCAACGCACACTTACGCTGTAAACATTTCCGCTTACAACTTAAAGGAATGTTTTAAATGGAAAATGAATGATAAATGCGGGTAATTTTTTCTACACATTGTAGATTTATTTTCTCGCTTTAACTATTGATACTTGTATTGAGGAATTGT
>NZ_JBAZRC010000246.1:0-3044 GCF_041663085.1 Mucilaginibacter sp. | reverse complement strand
CGGTGGAAAAACTACTATCGCAAAGTTCAAAAAAAAGAGATGCCTATTACGGTGTAAAATTATATTTGTAGCTCAATTAATCAATATATAAAACCGTCAACTTATTTCAGGACGAGACATTTTGTCTCCATTTAAAAAAAACGGAACAAGACCCCGTTTTCTTAAACCGCTGTATATGAGCCTTTAAAAGGGTGTTGGTGAAGTTTTTGTTGAGACACTGACACGATTTTGTCCGGGCTAATATGTTCATTGTCAATATGTTACGTTTGTTCCACTTGTCCCGTTTTTAAAATGGAACAAGCGGAACAATGCCTGATCTAATAGTTAGCTATTCGCCCTTTTCAATATCTCCTTAACCCGGTCAACACTGGTCAGGTCAATGCTATATTCGTCGCTAAGGCCATCTGTAAGCAGGATATGGTCGTTTTTGTATTGCATACCACCTTCAAATTTCGAACGGGCAGATGAATGCACTTCGGTAACGCCGGTAAAGTGTACCAGGTCGGCAACATTATTTTCGGTAATGCCGCTTCCGGGCATAATGGCAATGCGGCCCGCGGCTTTTTCTACAAGGTGGGCAATAACGGTAGCACCTTCCATAGCGGTGCTTTTACCACCCGATGTAAGGACGCGTTCGCAGCCTATCTCAATAATATCTTCAAGAGCCTGGAACTGGTCGGCACACATATCAAACGCGCGGTGAAAGGTAACCCCAAGCCCCCATTGGCGTGCCAGGCGAACCAGTTCGGTGCAGCGTTCCTTATCTACAGAACCATCGGCTTTTAGCATGCCAATTACAACGCCATCGCAGCCCGCCTCAATACAGGTACGTATGTCGGCCTGCATTACTTCAAATTCAAGGTCGGTGTATAGGAAATCGCCACGGCGGGGGCGTATCAATACATAAAGTTTAATATGGAGGTGTTTACGTGCCAGTATTATTTGCCCGTATGATGGGGTAGTGCCGCCTTCGGCCAGGTTCTCGCAAAGCTCTACTCTTGCAGCACCGCCTTCCTGCGCGGCAATTGCCGATGTTGCCGAGTTGGAGCAAACTTCAAGTATTACGGGTAATGCATTATGGTTCATAGCGCATAGCAGGGGTTATGGTTTATGAAAACCGTATTAATGTACAATATGTTTTAAATCAGGGTGATAGTTATTTTTTTTCTTTGTAAAAGCTTTTGCCAGGTATCAGCAGGTCTTGTTGCTTTTCGTCGCATACCGCAAACGAAAATCCTTCCTGTATGGCATAGGCGCCATATTCACCTTTTTTGTTGATGGCCAAAAAGCCAACCTGTATCTCCTTAGCGGTTTCTGGTTTCTTTTTGATGATCCGGCTAACAGCCTCTTTACAAGCATCCTCCGGCGAATAGCCCTGGCGCATCAGTTCGACCACTAAAAAGCTGCCTACATTGCGGATCACTTCTTCGCCCACACCAGTTGATGTTGCACCGCCAACCTCGTTATCTACATAAAGGCCCGCGCCAATTATCGGGCTGTCGCCCACACGACCATGTAGCTTAAAGGCCATGCCGCTGGTAGTACAGGCACCGCTGATGTTGCCTTTGGCATCAATAGCCAGCATACCAATGGTATCGTGGTTATATTTACTGCCGGGGCGGTGTTGTTTGTTCTCTATATTTAAAACAGGTGAATATTTTGCTGTTTTAAGCCACTTTTTCCAAGCCGTGTATGATTCGGGCGTTAGTAGCTTTTCTCTTTTAAAGCCCTGTTCAACGGCAAATTGGGTTGCACCATCGCCAACCAGCATTACGTGAGGGGTTTTTTCCATCACCAAACGCGCTACCGAAATAGGGTGGGCTATGTTCTCCATGGCGGCAACAGATCCGCAATTACCAAATTCGTCCATAATGCAGGCATCAAGGGCAACCTTACCATCTCGGTCGGGGTAACCGGCGCGGCCAACTGTATGATTATTCATATCAGCTTCGGGGATCCTTACGCCGGCTTCAACGGCATCTAATGCCCGGCCTCCTTTTTCAAGCGTTTTCCAGGCTTCTTTATTGGCTGCAATGCCAAAATCCCAGGTAGAGATTACGATAGGCAAATTTTTGCCAGCCGCCTTAAAAGCAGGCATTGCAGGTGCATATTTTGATATTGCTGTTAAAGAAGCAGTTACGGCGGTTAATTTCAGGAATTTGCGGCGGTCGTACATGAGGCTAAATATAATGATAGGGCAATAATATGTTTCAATGTATCAGCTTTGATACAATTCTGGGTTTTAATCAAAATCTCTTTGGCAATTAAAGCAATGCCAGGCTTTACGGGCATATAGCGGAAATGCCGATATAATTGCAAAAAGCAAGGCTACAAACCAGTGCGATTTTCTCTCGGTAGCTGCACCGTAACGCACATTGGTAGACCCGCAATAGGGGCAAATAACTGCAGTATGGGTTTCCTCGTCTATCTCATGGTGGTCCTGCTCATGCAGGTCGCCTTCCTGGGCAAGTATCTCACGGCAGCGTTCCAGGTCGCGTTCAAAAATTTTTAGTTTGATGCCACCTACTGCGTTATTGTATATAGGGTTGGCTGATATGATGTTATCATCGGCAATAAAACAGGGGATGCCGTTATCCTCCAGCCGGGTACGGATGATGTGCGCCAGCATGGGGTCGTAATACTGCTCAAGTGTGATGATCTTATCTTGCGTTAGGTCGGCCATAATTATATAACAATTATGCTAAGGTACTTAGTTTTTTGCTTATTTTGTGGCTATGAACCGTATCGATCGTATATCTGCCATTTTAATACAGCTGCAAACCCGCAGAGTGGTAAAAGCAAGCGATATTGCTGCCAGGTTTAACATTAGCCTGCGTACGGTTTATCGCGATGTACGCTCGTTAGAAGAGGCTGGTGTGCCCATTATTGGCGAGGCCGGTGTAGGGTATTCATTGGTTGATGGTTACCGCCTGCCGCCCATTATGTTTACCCGCGAAGAAGCCACAGCCTTTTTAACCGCCGAGAAGTTTGTAGAGCAATTAACAGATGCTTCAACCGCTGCTCAGCATAAATCGGCCATGTAT
>NZ_JBAZRC010000245.1:0-3044 GCF_041663085.1 Mucilaginibacter sp. | reverse complement strand
TTTACCACGCATTTCATTTCCAGGTTATAGGTAACGCCAACATGCCCTTCTTTTGGCGTGGTTTTATATTGCTCCAATTCATCGGGTGTAACCAGCCATGGGCCAATCACGGTCGAAAAATCTTTGCCTTTGGCTGGGCCAAGGTTCAGCAGCATTTCTTCCATTTGCAGGGTGCGGGCGCTCATATCGTTCATGATCATATAACCTGCAATAAAGCTATCGGCTTCGGCAGCACGAATGTTACGGCCTTTTTTATTCAGCACTACGGCTACTTCCAACTCAAAATCAAGCTTCTGAAAATGATCAGGCATACACTCAATTTCACCGGGGCCTTGTATGGCATTATGGTTGGTAAAGTAAAAAATAGGGTATTGGTCAAACTCGGCAATCATATCTACCTTGCGGTTGCGGCGGGCAGCAGCTACATGCTGCCTGAAGGCGTACCCGTCGCGACATGATGTTGGGTGAGGTACGGGGGCTATTAACTCATAAAACAGTTCCTCTTTAGCTTCTATTTTACCACTTTTAATATCAGCGTTCACCTTTTTAGCGTGATCCATCAACTCATCTCCACCCCATAAAAATTCATTCATGTTATCGGGTATCAGTTTATCGCACGAGTTTAGATTATAAATATGGCCGTTTATATAGATGCCTAAATGCTCCCGGTCTTCGGTTTTGTAGGATACTAATTTCATAAGATATAATTGGTTTATCGGAAATCAAAAGTAGTAAAATAGTTGATTGATACTATTTGTAGAGACGCGATACTTCGCGTCTTGTTTAATTTTGCATATCTGAGACGCGAGGTATCGCGTCTCTACAGTTATTGTTCCCCAATCACCAACTGTTATGCTTGCATATTAAATTTATTACACTTAATTTTGATACCAATGATGAGCATTAAAAAACAGTTTTACTTTTCCCTTGGGCTTACTTCTATGAGTAACTCCTCTTCTTTCAGGGATGCTGTGCTCTCCAAGATCGCGTTGGCGCAATTCTAATTTCATTTCGTTTTTTATACGTAATTGGTGGTATCATACTATTTCGATACGCAACCCGGTGTACTATAATTTAAACTTTTTGAACGCTTAAAACGTTCTTAATAAACCAATTAATTAAATCATGCCTGTTTACCACACTTTAGGGACCATCCCGCATAAGCGGCATACGCAGTTCCGTAAGCCCGATGGCACATTATATGCCGAAGAACTGGTTTCAACCGAAGGGTTTTCCAGTCTTTATTCGCTGGTTTACCACGCTTATCCGCCTACCATCGTAAAAGAACTGGGCGAGCCATATTCGGTTGAGCCCAAAATAGCGCGCGAAAAGCATCTTAAACATACCAGCCTGATAGGGTTTAATATAAAGCCCGAAGATGACTATTTAAAGAGTCGCAAACCGGTGCTGGTGAACAGCGACCTGCATATATCATTGGCCGCCCCGCGCAAAAGCATGACCGACTATTTTTACAAGAACAGCCAGGCCGACGAGGTGATCTTCATCCACGTAGGCTCGGGTACTTTAAAAACCGGTTTCGGGAAAATTAAGTTTGAATATGGCGATTACCTGGTTATCCCCCGTGGCACCATTTACCAGCTGGAATTTGATAATGAGGATAACCGCCTGTTCATCATAGAAAGCTTTAGCCCTATCCGTGCGCCAAAACGCTACCGGAACGAATACGGCCAATTGATGGAACATTCGCCTTATTGCGAACGCGATATTAAACGCCCAACCGACCTGGAAACCATCGACCAAAAAGGCGATTTTAAGATCCTGATCAAAAAACAAGGATTGATATACCCATACACCTATGGCACTCACCCGTTCGATTTTGTGGGTTGGGATGGTTTCCATTACCCATGGGCATTTTCTATCCATGATTTTGAACCGATAACAGGCCGCGTACACCAACCGCCACCGGTACATCAAACTTTTGAGGGCCACAACTTTGTCATCTGCTCATTTGTGCCCCGCAAGTTCGATTATCACCCATTATCTATCCCCGCGCCATATAACCACAGCAATGTAGATAGCGACGAGGTTTTATATTACGTAGACGGCGACTTTATGAGCCGCAAAAGCGTGGTAAAAGGGCAAATAACCCTGCACCCGGGTGGCATACCGCACGGCCCTGCGCCAGGCTCGGTCGAAAAATCTATCGGTAAGGAATTTACAGACGAACTGGCTGTAATGATTGACCCCTTCCGCCCGCTGATGCTAACCGAAGACGCCGTAAATATTGAAGACGGAAATTATTATAAAAGCTGGGTGATTTAACAGAGTTAAGACAATAAGACACAAGAATTAAGACATAGGATTTGGGGGCGGCAATCACTATTCGCTAACTCACTAAATCACTAATTAAATAAACAATGGAAACATTAACATTAGATACAAAACCAACTACCACAGATTTTTTGCCGCTTAACGGTACCGATTATGTTGAATTTTATGTGGGTAACGCCAAGCAGGCCGCCCATTATTATAAAACTGCTTTCGGTTTTCAGGATTTGGCTTATTCGGGCCCTGAAACTGGCGTACGCGACCGCGCATCGTACGTTTTGCAACAAGGTAAGATCCGTTTGGTATTAACCACCCCGCTGCACTCCGACCATCCTATTGCCGAGCACATTAAAAAACATGGCGACGGTGTAAAGGTATTAGCCCTTTGGGTTGATGATGCATACGACGCTTTTGAGCAAACTACTAAGCGTGGTGCCGAGCCATACCAGCAGCCGCAAACCATTAAAGATGAGCATGGCGAAGTACGTGCCAGCGGTATAAAACTTTATGGCGAAACCGTTCACCTTTTCATCGAACGTAAAAACTACAGCGGCCCGTTCCTGCCGGGTTATAAAGCCTTGCAAACCACCTACCAGCCGCCTGTTGCAGGTTTGCTGTATGTAGACCATTGCGTAGGTAACGTGGGCTGGCATAAAATGGATAAATGGGTTAACTTTTATGAGGATATTATGGGTTTCCGCAACATCCTCACGTTTGATGATAAGATGATCTCGACCGAGTACTCGGCCCTGATT
>NZ_JBAZRC010000244.1:0-3093 GCF_041663085.1 Mucilaginibacter sp. | reverse complement strand
AAATGCTGCGCAGGATTCAAGCCCATTAAAGCAAGATACCGTGGTGAAGAAGCCGGTAGTGATACCGCAAAAACCGGCACCCGATACTACTAAAACAGAACCGGATACCACAAGTAGTCCGCAATAGTCCCGATAGCTATCGGGATAGTATTTAAAATTAGGATTTTAACTTTTAGAATTTAAAAAGAAACATGGCGTCAACCCCAAATTTTTGGCAACGCATAGGCATACAGGATTGGTTTTTAACCAACGAGAGTACCGAGAAGGCTAAGGCTAAAGCCCTTACGCCCGATACGGTTTACAGTTATATTGTAGAAAAATTCCGCGACTCGATCAAAGACCTTTCATTTGCCGACCGGGTTGTGTTCTACCACGAATTTATCATCAGCTTTAACGCAGATGATTACAAGGAGTTTGTAGCCGATAAGCAAGGCATCTTCGGCCTTATTGTGCAAGAAACGGTTACCAAGTTTTACGAGATCCTGAAAGAATACCGCGCGGCCGGTAAAACTGTAAAACCATCCGGTTCCAAATGGGTGTTCAGGCTGGTATCGCACCCTGATTATGCCCGTGGCGATAAAGGGTTCATTGGCAAATTACTGCCCGATAATAACCAGAAAGAGCAAAACCTGCGGGTAACTTTTATTCCGCGGCAAACTGGCATTGCCCAAACTTTTGATGTAAGCCAGGAAGCGTTAAAAGGTTTTACGTATTACAGCGAAGGGTATTTCGAGATTCCGTATGAGCAGGAGCTTGAACCCGAAGAGCAAAAGGCCGCCAAAGTACAAAGTACGGTTGCGCGACTGGAAACCATCATCCCCGACCAGCAATTTGCAGGTAAAAAGGTGGAGTATTTGATGAAGGACGAAGAGATAATTGTATCGGGGCTTGAAGAAACCCGCGACGACTCTAACATCTTCACCATCCCCAGCGATTGGGTGAACGCGCCGCACCTTCAAATAAAGTATAACAAAGCCGACGGTAAATTTTACCTGGCATCATTTGGTGAAATAACCACATTGAACGAAGTAACCATAACCCGCAGCGACATACACTCGCCGCAATGGGTAGAGCTGCCGGTAAACTCGCGCATGTTGCTGAACGGAATTATTGGTTTAAACCTTTTTAAAGCATAATGATTTTTAACCACAGAGTCCACAGATATATAATGTATCAAATATTATTGGTAATGATTAAACAAGCCTCTGTGACCTTTGTGTTTCTCACTCAGTGCCCTTTGTGGTTAATTAATAAAATGTTATACACCAAGCCATATTGGTCAAATTTAGATTCTTAAGTATGTCGCAAATACTATCCATAGGCTTATTGGTAATTGGGTTTTTCCTGTTGGTGACCCATTTTGCTGATATTAAAAACTCAGGTAAACGCAATGGCTGAAAATTATTTTGGATTAACCGACACAGGCAAGGTACGTACCAATAACGAGGATACCTTTATTACCCAAAAGGTAATGGGCAACCGCATGGTGCTTGCTGCCGTAATTGATGGGGTTGGTGGTTATAACGGCGGCGAAGTTGCTGCCGATATAGCGAAAACGGTAATTATCGATAGATTGAGCGGCCTGCAGGGCGAGATCATCCCCGGCATGATAGATGCTTTTAAATTGGCCAGCAAGCAGATCTCAGACAGGAAACTGGAAGATAAAGAACTGGAAAGCATGGCCTGCGTAGCTACCATGGCGCTGGTCGATCTGGAGAACAACCAGTTTTTTTACGCGCACGTAGGCGATACCCGTTTGTATTTACTGCGCGATACCTCGTTAGTGAAGATCTCTAAAGACCATTCTTTTGTAGGATTTTTAGAGGATAGCGGCAGGCTTACCGAAGATGCCGCCATGAACCACCCCAAACGTAACGAGATCAATAAAGCACTGGGCTTTACCAGCCAGATTGATACTGATGAAAGCTTTATAGAAACAGGCCAATCGCCATTTTTACCGGGCGATATGCTGCTGTTATGCAGCGATGGCTTAACCGACCTGGTGGATAAGAACGGGATATTAGATATCATCACCCAAAACATATCCTTACAAGATAAGGCAGCGCAGCTGATAGCCACTGCAAATGCCAACGGCGGCCGCGATAACGTGACCGTGGTGCTGGTACAAAACGATAAAACACAGCAAAGGCCGCAGGCTACTATGCCCGCGTCATCGCCCATAAAAAGGAATGATGAAACGGATGATGGGATTACACCGGTGCGCCCCAAACAACAACACACCGAACCCGAACTTAAACATAAAGCACCTATGGGCCAAAACAAGAATAGTGGTTTAACACTTATACTGGGCTTTTTATGCCTGGTATTCCTGGCATCAACCATCTGGTTATTCCTTACCAATCAAAAGGAAGCTACGCCGCTTGGGCAAGCAGTCCCGGTAGTACAAAAGATGCGTAATGCCGATGAGGTGAAGTTACAGGACGCTATTGATGCTTTTAAAGGCGATACGCTTGTACTGTCTGATACTTCGTTTAAACAGCCTATTATCATTACCGATACGCTACATATAGATCAGGATACCCTATACGTACGGGTGAAAGGTAATATCACTTTGCAACGCGACACAGCTTATAAAGGGCCCGCCTTATCTATAGCTACAGATAGTAAGGTAGTGATACTGGATAATTTAAAATTTAAAGATTTTAGCACAGGCATCGAACTTGGGAATACTGGTTTGTTTTTGAAGAACACGCAGTTCATTAATTGCAAATTGCCTGTTCAGCGTAAGTATGACCTGCCTGCCGATAAACCCGTAACTGCTGATTTCCCTGCAACTAAAGTAAACCCACAAACCGCTAAAGCCCAAACCCCTGTCAAACCAAATGGAACCCGATAAAATACAAACAGTAAGCCGTTGGAAGGAACGCATCTTTCTGTTGCTGGTAAGCGTTCTGTTCGTGTTTTTGTTCTTTAGGCTGCACACGGTTTTGCAAACGCGCTTTACCGATGTAGATAAACGCCTGCAGGATGGCACCATGATCAACCTGAACGCGCCCGACCCCGCAGGGCAGTTAAAAAAGCTGCTTACCAAAGGCTATTATTTTGAGGATAAACGCGACATAGACCTGATCA
>NZ_JBAZRC010000243.1:0-3104 GCF_041663085.1 Mucilaginibacter sp. | reverse complement strand
ACGTAGAGGAATATATAGCGTTAGTGAATGCCGGCGAACTGCCCGTGTTTAAAGGGCATTTTTTAACGCCCGATGACCTTATTATCCGTAAGCACATCCTTAATATTATGTGCCGGGGAAACACCATCTGGAACCATCACCTGCAGCCTTGTATCCCCTTGCTGGAAGGGCTTGAACGTATGGAAGCCATAGCTGACGATGGTTTAGTAGAACTCGACTCTCACAGCCTTACAGTAACACCATTGGGCAAACGCTTTTTACGTAATGTTTGTATGGCGCTGGATGCCAGGCTATGGGCAGATAAACCTGCCACTCAGTTATTCAGCATGGCTGGTTAAAGCGTGTTTTACCCGCCTGTAAAATTTAATGGTTTTTATTCTGAAGATATCTAACAACATGCCAAACACCAGCAGCCCTGCCGGTATATAAAAAGTTTTGTAATGCAGGGCGTGGAAAATATAAGATGATGCAATGCATCCGGCGAAAAAGAAAAATATAATTACCAGCCGTAAAAACATCTTACCATATAAAACAGCGTTTTTCTTATCGGTACCTTTACCATATAAACTGGCCGCAAGCTCAATGCCCAGGTCTGTAAACATCCCGGTTAAATGTGTGGTACGCACTACCGATCCTGATATAATAGATACCATTGCGTTTTGCAAACCCATAGCAAACAGCAGGCTACCGGCAGCAACCCTGTTGTTTGAAAGGGTTGTAGCAAACCAGTGCAGGTTACTGCCGGCTACAACCAATATTATAATTTCAATAATAATAGGTATGGTATAAGCATAGCGCTGGTTGCGGCCAACCATATTAATGATCATGCTGGATACAAACGCCCCTGCAAAAAACAGCAGCATCCATGCCCCCACCACCAATGCCGATTGCGTATCGCCACCGGCAAGCTTTTCTGCAAACAAGGCAACATGCCCGGTTACATTTGTAGTAAGCACCATAAACGACAAAAAACCCGCGGCGTTTACAAACCCCGCAGTTAGGGATAGTAATGCCGCAAGTTTTATGTTATGAGCGTTAGTACGTTTATGCCCAATATGTTGTAACATCTTTATAAATCAAGTAACGAAAGTTGTTGCTCAGATAGTATAAGTTCGCGGTAGGTATTTTCTATATAGGCTTGTGTTTCGTTAGTAAGCTTTGGTATTAGTTGTTTATAGTAATTAATACCCTGCTGCAGCTGCTCTTTAAATTTAATCAGGTACTTGCCTTTTTTCTCGTTCAGGGTTTGAACATACAGGGCAATATCTTTCTTCAAATAATCTATATACAGGTTAAGCTCATTAATAAACATATTGGGCCTGTTTGTATCTTTCAACAGATCTTCATCACCATAAATATGTTTAACCATCTGCTCTAACGAGTAAATATTTTTAAAGTAAGCCAGGTTTGGCCCCGGGCAAATGGTAACGGCGGTGCTCTCCTTAGGTTTTAACAACCCATTCTTAATATATACCGACGCACATAAACCTTCGCAAAGGCATACCTTCTCGGTAATAGCTTCATACCTTGCCTGGTATTCGTCATCGTTTATTACGGCTGCCTGCAGTTCAAATATCTTTAAGGCCTGGTACTTGCGTGATGCTGTGCAAATGGGTTGCTCGGTAAATTCGGTATTGGTACACAAGTACTTTTTGGTACAGGGGCTGCCCGGCCTGCCCTGTTCTATTCTTTGCAATCGCTGGCGCTCGGCCGAACTATTTTTAAAATTATTGAACAGAATACCCAACGGTGATGAGTTGCTCAAATAAAAATCATCCTGCGTGGCGCCGGCCAGCTGCATCAGCGTATCATCATCAACATTGGTAACCTCGGGCACCAATAAAAAAGGGCTGCCCCAACCGGTGGCATCCAGTTGATAATGCTGTATTAAAAAATCATTCTCATTGGCGGTACCTATGCCGCCTTGCACGCTTAAGCGTTGCGGGAGCATTTTATCGCAAAC
The DNA here is from genome assembly GCF_041663085.1 of Mucilaginibacter sp. GTDB lineage: Bacteria > Bacteroidota > Bacteroidia > Sphingobacteriales > Sphingobacteriaceae > Mucilaginibacter. The sequence goes on along the minus strand of NZ_JBAZRC010000243.1, from coordinate 1,141 downwards.
CAGTCCCTTGGTCAATAACGTCCCCAGGTAAAGCGCGTACAGCTCCTCCTGCATCTCTCCGCGCTTTAATTTAAACTCCTCCAGTATTGGGCCAAGTAACAAACCATCGGTGGCAAAGGCGTGGCCGCCACAGTTAAGGCCCGATTCGATCCTGAACTCAGATACCCATAAACCTTTTTTGGCCAAAAATTTTGCCTGTATAAAAGCCGATCGGTAATCGCTCACTTTTAATATGATCCGTTTTTTCAAACGTCCGCTTTTATCCGGGAAAAAATCCCCGAACTTTTCTATATAGCTGTACAGGCGCGGGTTCATCCCTGCCGACAATACAACCGACGAATCCAGGTCGCTCATTGCAAAAGCACGCAGGGCCGATAATGCGTCAGAATTTTCGTCGCCGGCATAATCGCCGTTGGCGTCAAAATTCAGCTTATCAACTTTAGCCATAATGTTTACATCAATTGCGCCCATTTGCATCCTTGTTTTTAGGATGCGGCCAAAAATTTGTTTGCTTTCGCCTGCCGGGTACTCATTCATCAGTTCATACCCCTGTTTAATGGGCGACGAAGCCGGCAACAGGTTAAAATACTGGTCTATATCATTTTCTCCGGTAAACGGCTGCCGCAGCAAGTCATCAAACTGCGTATTTACCAATTCGTTTAACAGGTTCAGGTAAGCAGTTATCCTTCGTGCCCGGGCATCAGGTTCTGTTTTAGCTATGGGGTGGTACAACACATCATTTTGCAGGCAATGAAACTCGCGCATGCGTTCTATCAAATCGTCATCAACCACCGAAACAACCGACGATATGCCGTATTTGGCAACTTTTAAAGGGGTATCTATTGAAAAACCAAGGCCCAGAACAGGGATATGAAATTTGTGAAGCATAATAATTTTATAAAAATTATGAATTATAAAAAAAAGCGGTGGTTAACCGCTTCAAATTAATTAGGGGTATAAATATTAAATAACAAATGCTAATATCATAGCCAGGTGAATAAGTACGCTGGCTGCGAAAAAGAAGATAGTAGTGCGGATGCCCTCGCCGCCCATGTTGGCTATGATGTTTGCAAAAAAGCAAAACATGGTTACGCCAAGTACAATTATAGGTGCATTAAAATAGTACATAAGCACTGCGGGT
>NZ_JBAZRC010000242.1:0-3165 GCF_041663085.1 Mucilaginibacter sp. | reverse complement strand
AAAACAGGCGACATCATCGTAAAAGTTGAGGGTAACCCGGTTTACGAATCATCGGACTTGCAGGAACGCGTTGGCCGTTTACAGCCCGGTGATAAAATTAACCTGACTGTTTTACGTGACGGCAGCGAGAAGAATTTTACCGTAACGCTTAAGGCAGATGCCCCTGCACCACGTACGGCGGCAGTATCAAAATCAGCTTCAGAGTTGTTTAACAAAATGGGGGCAAGCTTCCAGCCGCTTAACCAGGCCCAGAAAGCCAAATTCCATGTAAACTCTGGCGTATTGGTTACACAGGTTCGCCCGGGTGGTATATTTGATGATACCGAAATTCCGGTTGGTTCTATAATCACTTCTATAAACAAGCAACCAATAAACAGTGTTGCCGATATGGATAAGGTGATCACTAACTTAAGGAATGGCCGCCTCATTATTACTGGTTACTACCCTGATGGCGGCAGCTTCAGCAATGTTTTTGAGGTTCAATAATTAAATAGTAAATATTATTTAAATCAAAGCCCAGTTGTTTATCAACTGGGCTTTTTGTTTTTTTGGATTTGTTATGGTATTTGTGAGTAACTTTTTGATATATAGATGTTAATAACTATTATATTTATAATTAATTAAGATAACTAAAGCACCAGTATCAGTTATCTTAATTATCCGTCATGTCTAATATAATTAACGATATAGAACAATTATTAAACTTAATTTTAACAAAATGGAGAAATTTAACAAACTCAGCAGAGCTGAGATGAAAAAGGTATTGGGCGGCTTGTATGATAACGGCGGAGGGAGCGGAGGTGGAACAACACTATTGTGCTCCTGTACATGTAACAGCGGTTATGGAGTACAACCATCTTTTACACTGGTAGTAGAGAATTATGATTATCGTAAAACATATACGCCAAGTGCAGCTGCATGTGGGTGTACTCCAATTTATATTGTGCAACAACCTGGGTATAATTCAAGTGGTTGTGGAGTAGAGTATTACGCTTAGTTTTTTACTGTTGTGCTTTACATAAGCATATATAAAAATTATAATTTAAAGAATCCCGGCGGGTTATCAAATATCATCTTTTTTTGATATTTTTTTCCTAAACAATCGTCAATAGCACGCACCAGATTTTCATCCAGTGATATATCTATTGCCTCGGCAGTATCTTTACTACCCATGGTAAATAGTTTTATTATGCCCTTTTTATCAATAACAATAGTGGTCGGGAAATTTTTAATGTGAAAAGTTTTATCGGTTATAATAAAAGTAGGGTCAGCTATGGTTTGAAAAAGAAATCGGTTCATTCTTAAAAATTGTTTTAGGTCGGCTTCTTTGTCCAGCGCTACAGAAACGAACACTACATCGTCATTTTTAAAGCTTGAAACTATTTTATTGAGAGATGGCATCTCCGCGCGGCAGGGCGAACAGGCAACAAACCAAAAGTTAAGTACCACCACTTTACCTTTTGCATGCTTTAGCTGGAAAATCTTTCCATCAAGCGTTTTTGCTGAAAAATCGGGGACTATGATACCGTTCATACATCCCGTATTAGCAACCTGAATTTGGTTTTTTGCCCGGCAACCTATTAAAGCAGTTGCGTATTCATGTGATTGTGCATTAGCATTATGGATTGATAATGTAAATATGAAAATCAAAGAAGGAAATCTTACTTTCAATAAACAGTTCATATAGCAATTTAGCTGATTTCTTTATTAAACGAGAATGACGAGATAGAATTGTGAAAAGGAGTAGAGTATATTAGAGCTTTATTTCTTCTCTGTCATAAATAAGACATCCAATAAGAACACGCCGACAAAAAACAATAACATTTTTAGTCGTCTTCACATTGATGGTATCCTCCGGCAACAGATTTCATTTCTTTAATGTAATCTAATGTACCAATAATTGGGGTAATATTAATTATCAGGCAATTATTTAGAAGAATAATTATCGAAAAGGCAACCGTTAATTATTGCGACATAAAAAAAGCGGTATTGAATTTCAATACCGCTTTTTTATTATATAAAATGAATATTATAGAAGGTCGAACCCTATATCTTTTCTAAAATATACGCCATCGTAATAAATGCGTGCAGCATCGGCAGTAGCTTGTTGCAGGGCATCAAACATATTATCCTGTAAGCTGGTAATGGCCAGCACACGGCCGCCGGTTGCTTTAATGTCTTCGCCATCTAAAGCGGTGCCTGCATGGAAAACATGCGAATCGCGTACGTTCTCAATCCCGCTGATTGTTTTATCCTTTAAATATTCGCCGGGGTAGCCGCCAGCTACACAAACTACGGTAGCGGCAGTTTTGTCAGATATAATTAATTCTTTCTCGTTCAGGTTACCTTCAGCAACGCCAAGCAGCAGGTCAACAAAATCGCTCTCGATGCGTGGCATAACGCTTTCCGTTTCCGGGTCGCCCATGCGGCAGTTATATTCAATAACCCAGGGTTCGCCGTGGGTATTCATCAGGCCAATGAAGATAAAGCCCTTGTAAGGGACGCCTTCTTTCTTCAATCCCTCCACCGTAGGGATAATAACCTTTTGCTCTACCTTTTGCATAAAGGCAGCATCAGCAAAATGCACCGGTGAAACCGAGCCCATGCCGCCTGTATTTAAACCGGTATCCCCTTCGCCAATCCGTTTATAGTCTTTGGCCTCGGGTAATATTTTATAGTTGGTGCCATCGGTCATCACAAAAACCGAAAGCTCTATCCCCTGTAAAAATTGTTCTATCACCACTTTCGAGCTGGCGTCGCCAAACTTGGCTTCGGTAAGCATCTCTAAAAGTTCCTGGCGTGCTTCTTCAAGCGTAAGGCAAATTAAAACGCCTTTGCCAGCTGCCAGTCCGTCGGCTTTTAATACAACCGGCAGGCCGGTGGTAGCTAAGTAATCAAAACCTTCCTGCAAAGTATCGCGGGTAAATGTGCGCGATGCGGCTGTAGGTACGTTATTGCGCTGCATAAACGCTTTCGAAAAATCCTTGCTGCCTTCCAGCTGGGCAGCTTCCTGCTGCGGGCCAATAACCGGGATGCTTTTTAGCTGCTCATCGGCCAGGAAAAAATCATGGATGCCTTTTACCAGCGGCTCTTCGGGGCCAACCAATACCATTTTAATATCGTTTGCCAACGCGAAGGCTTTAATACCTTCAAAATCGTTAACCT
>NZ_JBAZRC010000241.1:0-3301 GCF_041663085.1 Mucilaginibacter sp. | reverse complement strand
GCGGCGGTGGAGAAACTACTATCGCAAAGTTCAAAAAAAAGAGATGCCTATTACGGTGTAAAATTATATTTGTAGCTCAATTAATCAATATATAAAACCGTCAACTTATTTCAGGACGAGACAGGGGTAAATTTATAATTATTTGTAAATGAGGTGTTTGATTAAAGCGGCTATTTGTCTGTTTCCCAACTTTATCAGCCTGTAAGGGGCGAATCAAGGCCGAAAAAAGGCGAAAAAAATCCTGTTTTTTTCGCCTTTTTTCTTGACTCGTTTTCTCAAAAAACGGGACAAAATTACATTTTTATAAAGCGCTGTGTAACAGTTGGTAAATCAATAATCGTGGTGCTTTTGTTTTAATACTGACAAGAATTTGTCAGTATTAAAACACTCATTATCAATATGTTCCGTTTGTCCCATTTGTCCCGTTTCAAAAACGGAACAAATGGAAATGCTACTCAGTGTAATGCGCTAAAAATGTTACCCGTTAAACCTTCTGCCAAACTCAACCGCAAAGTCTTCCAGTTTGGTTTTGCCAAATTGGGCGGGTTTATGCTGGTCATAATCTTCCCATAAAATGGTGCTTTTAACAGCCGTACCCATTTCTACATAGTTACGGGCAATCTCGGCAGGCAGCCCTGCCTGCTCAATACCTTGTAAGGCCTGCTCATCGGTAAAATCAACCCATTTCAGGTCGGGTTTGCCAATGGCCGCGCCTAATACCGACGCGATCTCGTTTGTTGTACGATCGTCAGAACTGATATAACGGATGCTGGTACCGGTAAAATTGCTTTGTAACTCCTCCGCGGCAACTTCGGCAATATCATTTGGGTGTACCAATACCACGCGCGAGTTATCGCCATAATTGGCACCTAAAAAGCCCAGGTGTTTTATCATGTCTATGTTGGCTAATAAGTTGGTATAAAAGAATGCGGGGCGCAGGTGCTTTATGGCTACGCCATCTAATTGCTTATAAATTTGCTCTACATCATGTATACCCGAAATAGGGCCGGTGCCGCCATCAATATGTGCGCCTATGCTGCTTAGATTAACTACTTTGGTTACGCCTGCCGCTTTTATAGCTTCGGCATAGTTTTTACCCACGCCGCCTATGTATTGCCTGTAGTTGGTCGCGCTAAAGTTATTGGGTATCATGGTGTAAATGGCATCGGCGCCTTTAAATGCTCCGGTCAAAAAGGCTATATCGTCAACCGAACCAATGGCCGGGATAGCACCTAAGGCTGTTATGGCTTCGGCCTTATCGGGGCTGCTGCTTATTACGGTTACCTGGTGGCCTGCTTTTACTAATTGTGTTGTTAATGGTTTGCTTATGTTCCCTAAAGAACCTGTTACTGTGATTTTCATGATAATTTATTTTTGATTTGTTGATGTCAAAGGTATATTTGTACTTACTTTTATACAAGTACCTACCCCAAAGTAAGTAGCAATGACACAGGTTAAAGAAAACTCTACCCAAAATGCAAATAAGATAGCGAACATAGGGGCGTGCCCCGTAAGTTATGTGATGAGCAAAATTGGCGGCCATTGGAAACCCAGCATCCTGTACCAACTGATGAGCGGCCCCAAACGTTACAGCGAGTTAAAACGCGAGATCCCGGCTGTTACCGAAAAGATGCTGATACAGCATTTAAAGCAACTACAGGCCGATAACCTGGTAGTACGCACCGCCGAACAAGCTATGCCGCCCATAGTAAGTTATAAACTTAGCGATGCAGGAGAAAGCCTAACCCCTGTGTTAACAGCAATTGCTAAGTGGGGCTTTGCGCAAACGGGCAGGTAACAAAAAAAAATACTTTTAATTAAGCCCCTGCAAATGTTTAGTTATTAACTATTTGCAGGTTTGCATCATGTGTTTGTGATGGTTGATTTTATTGACTGTTAAACAATTTTCTTTCTTTTGGCGTTATAATTGGCAGTTATTACTCAAAACATATACGCTATAAGGAAAAACGTCTACGCATTTAACCAAATAATAAATTGAATTACAACATGAACAACATGAAAAAATCCCTTTTAATGATTGGCGCAATGGTGCTTTTAAATTTTACAGCCAGCCGCGTATTTGCACAAGTACAAGACACCACCAAGAAAACAACCACTACAACTACTGCACCTGCAGCTACAGATGGCGCCAGTGATGTAGTAAGGGCTTTAGGAAGCAACCCCGATTATTCTACCGCGCTTAGCGCTGTGAAAACAGCCGGGCTTGATTCCAGCCTAAAAACAGGTGGCCCATATACTATTTTTGCACCCAATAATGCTGCATTTAGTGGCCTGCCGCCGGCTAAATTAGATAGCCTGATGAAAGACCCTACTAAACTTGCAACAGTTTTAAAAGGCCACGTAGTTACCGGTAAATATGCCAAAGCCGATATTATTAAGGCGTTAAACGCAGGTAAAGGTAAAGCAACACTAACCACACTGGATGGACAGACGCTCACGCTATCGGTTACTGCTGATAAAAAGCTACAGTTAGCCGATGCCAAAGGCGATACCGCACAGGTTATTTTATATGACCTGATTGGTGCCAACGGTATAGTGAATGGCCTTAACGGCGTTTTAGCACCTAAGTAATATTTAGATAAACCAACGTACTCAAAAGCCCGGCTTAGCCGGGCTTTTGTTGTTTAAGATATGTTGATAATGAAATACAATAGCCCCGTTATCAGCTTTTTAACAAAAGGCTTACATATTGGCCAAACACAGGCCGTATAAAGTTTGTATATTTGTATCAGTATTTAACTCAGGACTTAATGCTCCCGACTTTAGACTTTAAAATGGGGTCGACCGGAATTGACAGGATGGAGATAAATAGGTAAGCATGCAGCGCGTTGGGTGAATTAGCGCTAAAATCTGAACGCTCAAACTTACAAATGGCGAAAATAACTACGCCTTAGCTGCCTAATTTAGAATTAGCATAGCTTTTGTCCCGCCGGTTCTCTGTTCTGTTGGATCGGCAATCGGGGCATCGAAAAACGGAACTAGTTTGCTTTAAGGTGTGGAAAGCGAGCGAAACAAAACACCTAAGGATTAAGGTACAGGTAAGCGGTTAACCTTCCATAGTCCCTACAATTAAATAACAGCTAAGCATGTAGAAAGCGTATCTTATACCATGTTTGGACGAGGGTTCGAATCCCTCCGGCTCCACCACATGGGATTCCATCGGAATCTTCAAAGGGCTGCTCCAAAAAGAGCAGCCCTTTTTTCATTGATTTCTCTAAGTTATGTCTAAACAAATAATCTATCGGAGATGTTGCCTCATTTATAAACGTGATACCCTTTT
>NZ_JBAZRC010000240.1:0-3319 GCF_041663085.1 Mucilaginibacter sp. | reverse complement strand
TTTCTGGGATTTAGTTCAGCCTGCATTTATGTTCATGGCCGGCGCCGCGATGTATATTTCTTACAGCCGTAAATTAGATAAGGGCCAAAGCTGGCAGGCCAACCTGCCGCATATATTACTACGCAGCCTAAAGCTATTTATTTGCGGTGTAGCCCTGCATTGCTTTTATGCAGGCAAACCCGTTTGGGAACTTTGGAATGTGTTAACGCAGCTATCATTCACCACCTTAGTGGCTTACCTGATCATCGGCAGATCATACACCTGGCAGTTGGTATTTACTTTGGGTTTATTGATCCTTACCGAGGTTTTATACCGCACCATACTGATGCCGGGCTTTGACCAGCCATTTGTAGAAGGCCATAACTTTGGTGCTTACGTTGATACCCTGCTCATGGGCAAAATAAATAGCGACGGATGGGTAACTATCAACTGTATCCCAACCGCGGCACACACCATTTGGGGTGTTTTGGCAGGCAAGCTGCTCATTTCAAACAAAACCATCAGCTACAAAATAAAGGCATTATTTATAGCCGGTATCATTGCCCTGGTAATTGGTTTCGGGTTAGATCTGTCGGGCATTACACCTATTATCAAACGCATCAGCACAAGTTCGTTTGCTTTTGCATCGGTTGGGTGGGTGCTGCTGATATTGGCCGCTGTTTACTGGTTGGTTGATGTAAAGCGTAACACCAAATATGCCTGGGTCTTCACTGTTGTGGGCATGAATGCCATCTTCATTTACCTATTTTTTGAAACGGTAGGTGCGCAATGGGTAAACGCCAAAGTGGCCATTTTTACCGGCGATATGCTTCATCTTTTCCTGAATGTTCCTATAGGGGCAGCAGCATTGGTATCGGCTATTGCCGCATTAATTGCCGAGTGGGGCTTGTGTTACTGGCTTTATAAACGAAACATCTTTTTTAAACTATAAAAACCCTAAACCATGATAAAAAAACTTACAGGTTACGCCCTGAGCGTATCCCTTGCAGCTATACTGCTGTCTTCATCGTGTAAGGATAAAGACGCTAACCTTGTAAATGTTGAAAAGGTAAACGTTACTTACACCGAAACCGGTGAAGATTTTCCTAACCCCGAGCGTGGCTTTTACCGCTACTCTGAGGTACACTCAAGCAACTATACGGTACTGAATGAAGCAGAACTGAAAGCCTACCGCTCGCCGCAGGCTATCGAGTCTGCAAATTACCAGGTGGCAAGTACACTTGTTTTTAGGTATTATATTTTAGATGATGTGGTTAACCAAGCCATCTCAGCATCATTTTTAACCAACCTAAAAAAGGATTTTGATGCCGCGCGTGCCGCAGGCGTTAAGCTTATCCCACGCTTTGTATACACCGCTACGGCAAAGCCCGGTAACTGCCCCGAAGGTTTTATTTGTCCGCTTTACGGCGATGCGCCTAAAGCTATTATCCTTAATCACATCGCGCAGTTAAAACCATTGCTGCATGATAATGCCGATATTATTGCCTGTGTGCAATTAGGCTTTATTGGTGTATGGGGCGAGCAATACTACAGCGACTTTTTTGGCGATGCCTCGCCAAACGCAGCACAAGGTAAACTGCTTGACCAAAACTGGAAAGACAGGATAGAAGTGATCAAAGCCATGCTTGATGCCGTACCTGCCGACAGGATGATACAATTGCGTTACCCGCAGCTAAAACAACGTTATATTTATGGTGTTAACGCGCCGCTTACCTCGGCCCCATTAACAGAAAGTGGTGCTTTCAGCGAAACCGATATAGCCCGTTTAGGCTACCATAACGATTGCTTTATGGCTAGCAGTAATGATTTTGGCACATACGAAGATTATGGCAACAGCTCAACCCCGCGCGCATCTGACGGTACCGTGCTGAACACCCTTAAAGATTACTTTAAAGCCGATAGCAAATTTGTAGTAGTTGGCGGCGAAACCTGCTCTGACGATTACAGCCCAACCAACGATTGCGAGCCCGCCGGTAAGATCCAGGCGGAGTTTGCAGCATTGCATTACAGCTTCATTAACGCGCATTACAATACTGCGGTTAATAACGACTGGCAGGACGGCGGCTGCATGGATAACATAAAACGCAACCTGGGTTACCGTTTTGTATTACAAAGCGCTGTACTGCCCGATAATGTTGTTAAAGGTACTAACATGACCATAACCCTGAATATTACAAACCGTGGCTATGCCTCGCCATATAATAAACGCCCGGTCCAGTTGCTGCTGCGCAATACCAAAACCGGTGAGGTGAAATCGATAGACCTGGCAGCAGATGTACGCAGATGGTATAGCGGCGATGTAAAAGTTACCGAAAGTGTAGCCATCCCTCAGGATTTCCCGGCAGGCGATTACGAAATGCTGCTTAACCTGCCCGATGCTTATGCGAGCATTGGCAAAAGGCCGGAGTTCAGCATCCGTTTGGCTAATAATGATGTTTGGGAAGCCGCTACAGGTTACAATAAATTAAACCACACCATAAAAATTAATTAATAATACTGCTATAGATGATAAAGGCCTTTAAAATATGTCTGTTTTGTGTCGCGATGATTTGCACCAACGGTGTACAGCTTTACGCGCAAACAAGCATAGCTATCAAAAACGGCGAAAAATGGTTTGGGGGCGCGGTAAACGAAGCCCACCAGATGCCTTTTAAAGAAGGCTACAGCCTGGATATGTATGCCGATACCCGTGGCAACCAGGCCGCTCCTTTATTGGTATCAACCAAAGGGCGTTTCATCTGGAGCGAAGAGCCTTTTAAGTTTACTGTCGAGAACGATAAATTAGTTATCAGCAATGCAAAAGGCGCACTGACGATTGATTCGGCAGGTAAAGATTTGCGTGAGGCATTCAGGAATGCAGCAAAACGTTTCTTCCCGTCAAAAAATAAACTGCCTGATACGCTGTTGTTCAGCAAACCGCAGTACAATACCTGGATAGAGCTGGTTTATAACCAAAACGAGGCCGATATTTTAGCCTATGCAAAAGCCATTATTACCAATGGTTTCCCGCCGGGCGTTATCATGATAGATGATAACTGGGCCGATTACTACGGCAGGTTTGATTTTAGGGCCGATAGGTTTAAAAATGCTGCCGCAATGGTAGATACCCTGCATAGCTTAGGCTTTAAGGTGATGTTGTGGGTGAGCCCTTTTGTATCACCGGATACCGAAGTTTTCAGGGAATTGCTTGCGAAAAAGCTTTTACTGATGGCTAAGGGCGCAAACACCGGTAATCCGGAGAAATACACCGACAAACCTGCCATCATTGAATGGTGGAACGGCCACAGTGCGGTGCTTGATTTTACCAACCCAGATGCAA
>NZ_JBAZRC010000239.1:0-3357 GCF_041663085.1 Mucilaginibacter sp. | reverse complement strand
AGATTTTTTTTACCATACTACCATAAAAACGCCAAAGTGGATCGGTTATATATTTCAACGGCCCGAAATGCACCGCATCCATCACGAATATAACAAGCACACCAGCAATTATGGTGATATAGTTTGGTGGGATATGATTTTTGGCACCTACAGCAACCCAAAAGAGTTTACAACATCGTGTGGGTTTGACACTGATAAGGAGCTGAGATTGGCAGACATGCTTAAGTTTAAGGATGTGCACAAATGTTAATACATGTTTTTGAAAATTTAACATTCCAAATCCCAGCAAATTACTATCTTTGCACCCCGACGCTGAGGTCGGGATTTTTCGCCTTTCAGCGCATAGGATTTACGTTAAATGGACTACCCATTTTTAACTTTTGAATTTTAACTTTTTGACTTAAAAAAGCCCTATGCCCAGAGATACTTCCATCAAATCCGTATTAATTATTGGTTCAGGCCCTATCATTATAGGCCAGGCGTGTGAGTTTGATTATGCGGGTTCGCAGGCTGCCCTTTCCTTAAAAGACGAAGGCATTACTGTTTCCATCATCAACAGCAACCCCGCCACCATCATGACCGATAAGGTGATTGGCGACCATGTTTACCTGCTGCCGCTTAATGTTGAAAGCCTTGAAAAAATACTGATAGAACAAAAAATTGACGCCGTACTGCCTACTATGGGTGGCCAAACCGCTTTAAACCTTTGTATTGAGGCTGATGAGCAGGGGTTATGGAAAAAATACGGGGTTAAAATCATCGGGGTTGATATTGCTGCGATAGAAAAGACAGAGAACCGCGAAGCCTTCCGCCAGTTAATGGTTGATATAGGCGTTGGCGTGGCAACTTCAAAAATTGCCAACTCGTTTTTAGAAGGTAAAGAAGCCGCGCAGCAAATTGGTTTTCCGCTGGTTATACGCCCAAGCTATACCCTTGGTGGTAAAGGCGCAGGCTTTGTACATAAAAAAGAAGATTTTGACGCCGCCTTAAGCCGCGGCCTGCAGGCATCACCAACCCACGAGGTTTTGGTAGAGCAGGCTGTTTTAGGCTGGAAAGAATACGAGTTGGAGCTTTTGAGGGATAGTAACGATAACGTTATTATTATCTGCTCTATCGAAAACTTCGACCCGATGGGTATCCATACCGGCGACTCGATAACCGTAGCCCCGGCCATGACCTTGAGCGACCGCTGCTACCAGGAAATGCGTAACCAGGCCATCAAAATGATGCGTGCCATCGGTAACTTTGCAGGTGGTTGTAACGTGCAGTTTTCGGTTAACCCCGCTAATGAAGAGATCATCGCTATCGAGATCAACCCGCGTGTATCACGCTCGTCAGCATTAGCATCAAAAGCAACAGGTTACCCAATTGCTAAAATAGCTGCCAAGCTGGCCATTGGTTATAACCTTGATGAAATAGAGAACCAGATCACCAAAACAACATCGGCTTACTTTGAGCCAACGTTGGATTACGTGATCGTAAAGATCCCCCGCTGGAACTTTGATAAATTTAAAGGCGCTAACCGTGAGCTTGGTTTAACCATGAAGTCAGTTGGTGAGGTTATGGGTATAGGCCGCAGCTTTATTGAGGCTTTACAGAAAGCCTGCCAGAGCCTTGAAATCGGCCGCGCCGGCCTTGGTGCCGACGGCCGCCAAAGCCGCAACCTTGACGAGATAATGCACAGCCTGGAGCATCCAAGCTGGGACAGGTTGTTCCACATCTATGATGCCATGAGCCTGGGTGTGCCAATTGAATCTATCCGTAAAGTAACAAAGATCGACCGCTGGTTCCTGAACCAGATACAGGATGTAGTGAACGTAGAAACAGAACTGCGCCGCTACTCGCTGAATAATATCCCTGAAGATTTCTTCTTCACCCTGAAACAACGTGGCTTTTCTGATACCCAGATAGCGTACGTTTTAGGCAACGTAACCGAAGAAGACGTTTATCAGCGCAGAAAAGCCTTAAACATAAAACGTGTTTATAAAATGGTTGATACCTGCGCGGCAGAGTTTGCGGCAAAAACGCCATACTACTACTCTACTTACGAGGGCGAGAACGAATCAATCGTATCTGATAAAAAGAAGATCATTGTATTAGGATCGGGCCCTAACCGTATTGGCCAGGGTATTGAGTTTGATTACAGCTGCGTACATGGCCTGCTTGCTGCCAAAGAAGCAGGTTACGAAGCCATTATGGTTAACTGTAACCCCGAAACCGTATCTACCGATTTCAACATGGCCGATAAGCTGTACTTTGAGCCCGTTTTTTGGGAGCATGTACGCGAGATAATCGACCTTGAAAAACCGGAAGGCGTGATCGTTCAGCTTGGTGGCCAAACTGCCCTGAAGATGGCAGAAAAGCTGCACCAGCATGGTATCAAGATCATTGGTACATCGTTCGATAACATGGATATAGCCGAAGACCGCGGCCGCTTTAGCGACCTGCTGAAAGAGCTTGGTATCCCTTACCCTAAATATGGCGTTGCAGAAAGTGCTGAAGAAGCATTAGAAGTTGCACACGAGGTTGGCTACCCTGTATTGGTGCGCCCAAGTTACGTGCTTGGCGGCCAGGGCATGAGTATTGTTATAAACGATGAGGACCTGGAGAAAGCGGTGGTCAACTTGTTGAAGAATTTACCCGGTAACCGTGTATTGATAGATCACTTCCTTGACCGCGCTGCCGAAACCGAGTCGGATTCTATCCACGATGGCGAAGATGTACACATCATTGGTTTGATGGAGCATATTGAGCCTGCGGGTATCCACTCAGGCGATTCATTCGCAGTGTTGCCGCCGTTTGATTTATCAGATAACGTGATAAGCCAGATGGAAGAATATACTGCCAAAATAGCACGTGCGCTTAACGTTCGCGGCTTGCTGAATATACAGTTTGCTGTTAAGGACGATAAGGTGTATGTGATAGAGGCTAACCCCCGCGCATCGCGTACTGTGCCATTTATAGCTAAGGCTTATGATGTACCTTACATTAACATAGCTGCTAAAGTAATGCTTGGCGCTAACAAATTAAAAGACTTTACTATTGAGCGTAAGCTTAAAGGATATGCAATAAAAGAACCCGTATTTTCGTTTGATAAGTTCCCGGAAGTAAACAAGGAGCTTGGGCCCGAAATGAAATCAACAGGCGAAGCCATCAGGTTTATACCTGACCTGGACGACCCGTATTTCAGGCATCTTTACAAAGAAAAATCAATGTATTTGAGTAAATAATTCTAAACTGGCATCAGTTTTGAATTTAAGGTTAGCCACCGTGTTATTACGGTGGCTACATGGTTTAATTTAGTACTATAGTATTGAAAGTTAATTTAAAGAATACGCCGGTCGTTAATTTAAGTAA
>NZ_JBAZRC010000238.1:0-3398 GCF_041663085.1 Mucilaginibacter sp. | reverse complement strand
TCGAAAAAAGTATCAGCAGCAGGCCGGCAAGCAAGCCGTACACCTTTTATGAAGGCCCGCCCAGCGCTAATGGTATGCCCGGTATTCACCACGTTATGGGGCGTAGCATTAAGGATATTTTTTGCCGGTACAAAACCCTTAAAGGTTTCCAGGTAAAGCGGAAAGGCGGCTGGGATACCCATGGTTTACCTATAGAGCTTGCGGTAGAAAAATCGTTAGGCATCACCAAAGATGACATCGGTAAAAAGATAACTGTAAAAGAGTATAACGATGCCTGCCGTAAGGAGGTGATGCGTTATACCGATGTTTGGAACGACCTTACCCTTAAAATGGGTTACTGGGTTGATCTGGACAACCCGTACGTTACTTACGAGAACGAATACATCGAAAGCCTTTGGTGGATATTAAAACAGCTTTATAACAAAGATCTGCTGTATAAAGGTTATACCGTACAACCCTACTCGCCAAAATCGGGTACCGGCCTTAGTTCGCACGAGCTGAACCAGCCCGGTACTTATAAAATGGTGAAGGATACTACCATTGTTGCCCAGTTTAAAGTAAAGAACGATCAGGATTCGGCCTTTTTATTTAATGGCGTAAACAGCGATGTATTTATCCTGGCCTGGACAACCACCCCCTGGACACTTCCGTCAAACTGTGCTTTAGCCGTTGGCGAGGGCATCAGCTATGTACAAATAAGCACTTTTAACCCATATACCTACGAACCTATCAGCGTTGTATTGGCTAAGGATTTGGTTAAGAAATATTTTAAGGCCGAAGGCGAGAACGCATCTTTTGACGATTACAAAGGCGGCGATAAAATTATCCCGTGGACGTTAACCAGAGAGTTTAAAGGAACCGACCTGTTGGGCATCCATTACGAGCAGCTGATGCCGTATGTAACCAATGCTGAGTTAGAGAAAAATGCTTTCCGTGTTATCCCGGCTGATTTTGTGACTACCGAAGATGGTACAGGCATTGTGCACACCGCGTCTGTTTTTGGTGCGGATGACTTTAGGGCATGTAAGGAAAATAACGTGCCATCGGTAATGGTGAAGGACGAGAACGGTAAAGAAGTGCCTTTGGTTGATAAGCAAGGCCGCTTTGTAGAAGAGGTTACCGATTTTGCCGGCCGTTACGTTAAAGAAGAATATTATACCGATGCAGACCGCGCAGCAGATGGTTTTAAACCGACTGATGTATTGATCTCCATCAAACTAAAAACCGAGAACAAAGCGTTCGACGTTAAAAAATATGAGCACAGTTACCCGCACTCGTGGCGCTCTGATGAACCTATACTATACTACCCGTTAGATAGCTGGTTCATCCGTACCACCGCGGTTAAGGATAAAATGGTTGCACTAAACAAAACCATTAACTGGAAACCTGAAAGTACCGGTACAGGCCGTTTTGGTAACTGGCTGGAAAATTTGGTTGACTGGAACCTTTCGCGCTCACGTTACTGGGGTACCCCGCTGCCTATCTGGCGCGAGGAAGATGGCAAAGAAGAAAAATGTATCGGTTCGATAGAAGAGCTGAATGCTGAGATTGAAAAATCGATAGCAGCCGGTTTAATGCCTGCGGGCTTTAAACTGGAGGATATGCACCGCCCATATGTGGATGATGTGATATTAACCTCATCAACCGGCAAACGAATGCTGCGCGAGCCCGACCTGATCGACGTTTGGTTTGATAGCGGCGCCATGCCTTACGCGCAATGGCATTTCCCTTTCGAAAATAAAGACGAGTTTGCTGCTGCCTACCCGGCAGATTTTATTGCCGAAGGTGTTGACCAAACCCGCGGCTGGTTCTTTACCCTGCACGCCATAGCGGTGATGCTGAGCGAAGCCAGCGACGAGGTGAAAGCCGTAAATGAACTGGTTGGCAACAAAGGCGTAGCGTTTAAAAACGTGGTATCAAACGGGCTTGTGCTTGATAAGAACGGCAACAAAATGTCTAAACGTTTGGGCAACGGTGTTGATCCGTTCGAAACCATCGAGCAATTTGGTGCTGATGCTGCCCGCTGGTATATGATCAGCAATGCATCGCCATGGGATAACCTGAAGTTTAACATTGAGGGGTTAGACGAGGTTCGCCGTAAATTCTTCGGCACGCTTTACAATACTTACTCTTTCTTTGTGCTTTATGCCAATATCGATAAGTTTAAGTATGAAGAGGCCGAGATAGCTTTAGACAAACGCCCCGAGCTTGACCGCTGGATCATATCATTATTAAATACCCTAAGCAAAGAGGTTGACGGTTTTTATGCCGATTTTGAACCAACCAAAGCTGCCCGCGCCATACAGGAATTTGTTGACGCGCACTTTAGTAACTGGTATATCAGGTTAAGTCGCCGCCGTTTCTGGAGGTCAGATAATTCTGAAGATAAGCTATCAGCATACCAAACGCTTTATACCTGCCTGATAACCATCAGCAAATTAATGTCGCCTATTGCGCCGTTCTTTGCCGAGCGTTTATACACCGATTTGAACAGCGTTACCGGTAAAGAAGAGTTTGAATCGGTACACCTGGCTTACTATCCGGAGTATCATAATGACCTTGTGGATACCGCTTTGGAAGAGCGTATGCAAATGGCGCAGGATATCTCGTCATTGGTGTTATCGCTTCGTAAAAAGATAGAGATCCCGGTACGCAGGCCGTTAAGTAAAATTTTACTGCCCATACTGGATAAGAACTTTAAGATACAGATAGAAAAGGTAAAAGAACTGATATTGTCTGAGACCAACATCAAAGATATTGAGTATATTACCGATGCAGCCGGTTTCATTAAAAAGAAAATAAAACCAAACTTTAAAGCCCTTGGTGCTAAGGTTGGTAAGGATATGAAAGATGTAGCCGCAGCTATCAACGCATTTGGCCAGGAGGATATCTCTAAACTGGAAAACGATGGCTCTATCCCGGTGCTTGATGGTAAATATGAGATCCTGTTATCTGACGTGGAAATCATCGCCGAGGATGTTCCTGGATGGCAGGTTGCAAATTTAGGCAAACTAACCGTGGCTTTAGATGTTACGATAACCGACGAGCTGAAAGAGGAAGGTATTGCCCGCGAATTAATAAACCGCATACAAAACTTACGTAAGGCTAAAGAATTTGAAGTTACCGATAAGATAACCGTGGCTGTGAATTGCGGCGCGGAGATCTGGAAAGCGACGGAGAATAATTTATCCTATATTTGCGCCGAAATTTTAGCTGATAGCCTTGTGCTTGATAATCAGTTAACTGAAGGTGAGAAGGCCGTTATTGACGAGTACGAAATTTTGATTGCTATAAGTAAAAGTTAAATGGAAAACGAAAAAACAAGGTATTCTGATTCAGAATTAAAAGAATTTAAGGACCTATTATTAGAAAAATTACGCAGCTCTAAAGAAGAGCTT
>NZ_JBAZRC010000237.1:0-3417 GCF_041663085.1 Mucilaginibacter sp. | reverse complement strand
CCTACAGCCAATGACAATACGTAATCTTTCTCCTTATCCTTTTTCTTCTCCTATAAAATTATTCTTATTCCTGTTTTAAACATCTCATACACAAACATAGGATGACAGCACGCTTTAAATAAGAAAGGCCCCGATAAATCGGGGCCTTTCTTATTATTTTATCTTTATTTTACCAGCGTACCTATTGGCTCGCCGTTGGCAATCTTCATAAAATTACCTTCTTTGTTCATATCAAAAACGATAATAGGCAGTTTGTTTTCCTGGCAAAGGGTAATGGCAGTCATGTCCATTACATTTAGGCCTTTATCGTAAACTTCCTGGAAACTGATCTCGTCATAACGGGTTGCTGATGGGTCTTTCTCCGGGTCGGCGGTGTAGATGCCATCAACACGGGTTCCTTTCAGTACAACATCGGCTTTTATCTCTATAGCGCGTAATGATGCTGCGGTATCAGTAGTAAAATATGGGTTACCGGTACCGGCGCCGAATATCACAATTTTACCAACCTCTAAGTGGTGCATGGCACGGCGACGGATGTAAGGCTCGCAGATCTGCTCCATTTTAATAGCCGACTGTAAGCGGGTTTCTACACCGATGCTTTCCAGTGCGTTTTGCAGGGCCATACAGTTAATAACGGTTGCCAGCATGCCCATATAATCGGCCTGGGCGCGTTCCATGCCGCTTTTTTCGGCACTTAACCCTCTAAAAATGTTACCGCCACCAACAACAATGGCTATTTCTATGCCCTGGTCTTTTACGTTCTTGATGTCGTGCGCGTATTGCAGAACCTGGTTATTATCAATACCATACTGACGTTCGCCCATCAGGGATTCGCCGCTAAGCTTTAGTAATACTCTTTTGTATTTCATTTATAAGGAAGATTTATCAAAAATAGATAATAAATGGTATTGTTAAAATTTTATAACGCCTTCGTTAAATAATTCCCCTGCAATATGGTTGCCAGGGTTTCGTATTGTTTGTTAAAAATGATGAGGTCGGCATCAAAGCCAGCCTCAATTTTGCCTTTTTTTGTCTTAGATGCCAGTTGTGACGGGTAAAGCGATGCCATGTTTACAGCTTCAGCCAGGCCAATCCCCACCTTTTCTACGCAGTTTTGCACGGCCTTAAGCATGGTAAGGCTCGAGCCCGAAAGCGTTCCGTCGGGCATTACATATTTATCACCTTCTAACCTGTGCTGGTAAGTACCTTCGGTAGCGGCCGTAACCGCGTCTGTTATCAGGAACAGTTTATCGCCCAGTTCGCGTTTTGCTAACCGGATCATCGGCCAATCTACGTGGTTACCATCGGCAACAATGCTGGCGTAGGGTTTCTCCTCAAATATCGCAGGGATATATCCTGGTTCGCGGTGGTGCATTTGGGGCATGGCGTTAAACAAGTGTGTAACTGCCGGTATAGGTTTGTTTAAAAAGCTTTTACCCTGCTCATAAGTAGCATTGCTATGGCCCGATGATATGATGATACCCTGCGCGTGCAGGTAATTTATAACTTCCTGGTCCTGCAGCTCCGGAGCTATGGTGATCATGGTGATAACACCATCGGCCTGTTCTACCCAACTTTTCACCTCGGCAAGGGCTGCTTTTTTGATCAGGTTTGCCGGGTGCGCCCCTTTTTTGGCCGCATTTAGATACGGCCCTTCCAGATGTACACCCCAAAAGTTACCCCTTGCGGTTTTACGGTACTCTTTAGCTGCGGCTATGCCCTTTTCAACAATGTCGTTAGTATTTGTACCAATGGTTGCAAAGAAGCCTGTAGTGCCCTGGTTTAGCAGGTCATCTTCCATGCGCTTCAGGGCGTCTACTTCGGGCTTGCCGGCAAATAGTTTACCACCACTGCCGTAGATCTGCAGGTCGATAAAGCCCGGGGCAACATAAGCGCCGTTAAGGTCTTTCTTCTCCGCATCCTGTGGGATGGCTGTTTCATCAACAATAGCTTTGATCTGGCTGCCTTCTATTAAAACGGCTTTGCCCGCGGTAATGCTACCACCCGAAATGATGGTGAGGTTATGAAGTGCTGTTATCATAGTGTCCAAATATGATTTACGCAATGTTACGTCGTACAAAAAGACGCAAAGTATTGCGCCTCTACAATCCCTTAAAAGAAAAGGGCAAAAAAAATCCCCCTCGTTAATAACGAGGGGGATAATATAATTAAGCTCCTAAAGCTACCCGCTTAAATGCGGTAACGGTTAGGCCTTTATCAACCGTATCTAAGAACTGAGCAACAGTTTTAGAAGAGTCTTTAACAAACTCCTGGTTTAATAAGGTAGAATCTTTGTAGAATTTGTTCAGCTTACCTGCAGCGATCTTTTCAACCATTGCTTCCGGTTTACCTTCTGCGCGGATCTGGTCTTTTGCAATTTCCATCTCACGCTCAATAGTAGTAGCGTCAACGCCATCTTTATCGATAGCAACAGGGTTCATAGCAGCAATTTGCATTGCAACGTCTTTACCCGCTTCGTCAGCACCGTCAACAGCTTTGCTTAAACCAACCAATACACCTAAACGGTAGTTACCGTGGATGTAAGCAACAACTTTATCGCCTTCAATCACTTCGTATTTAGATACGCCGATCTTTTCGCCGATTTTACCTGTTTTGTCGATGATAGCATCACCAATTTTAATACGTGAATTTTCAACGTCGATTTCTAAGTTATAAAGTTCTTCGATTAAAGCTGGTTTATTCTGAACAGCTGCATTTGCAATTTCGTTAGCAAAAGCAATAAATTCAGCATTTTTAGCTACGAAATCAGTTTCGCAGTTAAGCTCGATGATAACACCAGTTTTGAAATCTTCAGAAGTACGTGCAATAACAGCACCTTCGTTTGATTCGCGATCCTGACGGCTGGCAGCAACCTTAGCACCTTTTTTCCTTAAAAAATCAATAGCAGCTTCAAAATCGCCATTGGTTTCTGTTAAAGCTTTTTTGCAATCCATCATGCCCGCACCTGTTTGCTGGCGCAGTTTGTTTACATCTGATGCAGATATTTGTACTGTAGACATGTTTTTAGTTTTTTTATTATGTTAAAAGTCGCAAGTCCTAAGTCTGGAGTCACTTAAGACTACAGGCTCAAGACTTACGACTAAATATTATTACTCTTCTGTAGAATCAGCAGCAGGAGCATCAGTTTCAGCAGCTTCGGCTGTTACTTCTGCAGTCCTTTTTCTTTTGCCACCTTCAGAGCGGTCAGCTACTTCAGGAGCATCAGCTTTTGCTTTAGCAGCAGCTGCTTCTTTTTCAGTTTCATCTTCTTTTTCGCGTTTGCGCTCATCTAAACCTTCTTCAATAGCTTTGATGATAATACCGGTGATCAATGAAATTGATTTGGTAGCATCGTCATTCGCCGGGATAGGGAAATCGATGTTTGAAGGATCAGAGTTTGTATCAACCATTGCAAAT
>NZ_JBAZRC010000236.1:0-3517 GCF_041663085.1 Mucilaginibacter sp. | reverse complement strand
TTCATCCATAATATAGTTTACGCCATAGCTTTTCATAATGTTGTAGCCCTTATCCTGCACTATAGAATACGTGGCTTTTGTTTTGGCAATGGTTTTATTAATATTCTCGGCTGTTTCGGGCGTTACGCCAATCACATAAGCATTTTTGCCGGTTAGTAGTTGTAACGAATCCTGGATGTGCTGCATTTGTTTATTGCAGTACGGGCACCACTGGCCGCGGTAAAAAAACAACACCACCGATTTGCCCGTTTTAAGCACCTCTTTCAGGTCAACGGTTTTCCCTGAGTTATCCTTCGCCGTAAAAAAAGGAGCTGTATCTCCTTTTTTTAACCCGGTTTGTGCCAATACATGTACCGAAAACACTAGCGCTATAGCTGCTAATATATATTTCTTCATTCTGTTTAAAATTAACTTTATAAATAAGGCGGGGACCATTCACGCCCCCCGCCTTCAACACAAAACTTACCCCTGCGGGTAATTACATTTTGCTACCCATTTTATCCGCGTCCATTTTTGATGGCTCCATTTTAGATTTTTCCATCTTATCCATTTTCTTCTTTTTCATCTTCATGTCCTTCTTTTTCATTTTGTCCATCTTTTGCATTTTGCCGGTATCACTAACGGCGATAACTGATGGTGAAGAATGACTCATAGTACCTGCGCTTAGGTTAAGGCTAAAACCTAATGCGATAGCGCCTGCTAACATGGCGCCTTTTAAAACTGATCTGTTGTACGTTTTCATTTTTTAAGTTTTTTAATTTGCCTGCTTCGTCGCAGGTAATTCATAAACCTTACAAGCGGTGGTTAACTTTTATTCAGTTCGTTCTCTATCCGCACTTTTAATTCCTTTTTAAAATCATCATCCAGGCGTATGTTTGCAGACGGGGTACTTTTTAGGATTTGTTTTACCATCAAATCAATTTTGCGACTTTGCTTTATATACAGGCGGCATACGCCACAGGTAACCAGGTGCATGCGCAGTTCCAAATTCTCCTGCATGGTAAGCGGTTTTACCATCCGCTTCTCTATCATGAAGGTGGCCTTGCGGCAGTTGTAAAGTATTTTTAAAAGCTTATTCATATTACATCCAGTTTTTTTGAAGACAAGCCCTCAGGTTTAACTTAGCGCGATGGATGATGACCCAAAAATTCGACGCGCTTATTTTCAGTTCGGCACAAACTACATCGGTTGTTTCATCATCC
This sequence comes from Mucilaginibacter sp., assembly GCF_041663085.1. Lineage (GTDB taxonomy): Bacteria > Bacteroidota > Bacteroidia > Sphingobacteriales > Sphingobacteriaceae > Mucilaginibacter. The sequence continues at coordinate 2,315 of NZ_JBAZRC010000236.1, read as the reverse complement.
ATATGTTTCATGGTAAATACCGATAACCACAGCGCGGGTAGCTTTTGCATGCACTTTTGCAGTATGTGGTTAAATTCCTTATTCACCAATGGGTCTATGTTATCAATACCGAAATGCGTGGGCCAATGCTCCTGGTGCCAGTGCCCCTCCTCGTTCCAAAAAAATTCAGTTTCTCCCGCTTCGGTATCATTTATACTTAGCGTTTTAAGTCCCTTTGTTTTTTTACGATAGGTATCGATGATCTTATTCCGCAGTATCGCCGTAAGCCAGGTGCGCTCCGAGCTTTTTCCTTCAAACTTGTGCATCCCTTCCAGCGCAGCCAAAAAAGTTTCCTGCACCAGGTCGCGGGCCTGCTCTTCGTTATTTACCCGCGTTATGGTGTAAGCGTATAAATAATCGGCATGCGCGTTAACCCACTCATGGGGTTTAAGCGGTGTCCGTTCGGCAATTATTTCTTTATTATCCATAGTAAACGCGTGTTAGTCGTTCAGATATTTAAATCCTTACAGGGTTTTCTTATTTTTAATTGATGGCCGATATTTAAAAAGCATCATCTTCATTGAGCACATTTACGTATATTTAATTATTACCCGTTTTTTTAAATGTAACTATTCTTTGTAAGGATTCGCGGCAACAGCCGACTAAGCCTCGAAAGGACCACCGACATGAAAAATATAAAAGTATATGCCATTACCCTCGGCCTTGCAATTACGGCATTGGTATCGGCAGCATTTATCAATAAAAACAGGGTTAAACCCGCTATTATTACTGGCGGAGATGGCTTTGCAGTAGTAGAGCTGTTTACATCCGAAGGCTGCTCCAGCTGCCCTCCTGCTGACGAACTGCTTGCCCGCGTGCAGAAAGAAACCGCCGGCAAACCTGTTTATATTTTGGCTTATCACGTAGATTACTGGAACCGTTTAGGATGGAAAGATGTTTTCAGCAAGGCTGAGTATAGCCAAAGACAAAGCACTTACTCAAAATGGTTAAAGCTAAGCGGCGTGTACACTCCGCAAGCTGTTGTTAACGGCCAAACCGAGTTTGTGGGCTCGGCGCAAGGCACATTGCATAACGCTATAAATACGGGTTTAAAAAAAGAAGCAAAAGCCAGGGTAACTTTAAGCAATGTGGTTGTTAACGGGCACAATGCAACACTAAAGTATAATGCTACGGGCAATACTGATAACACAACCCTGCAACTGGCGCTTGTTCAAAAAAACGCGGTAACTAATGTTAAAAGCGGAGAAAATGGCGGGCATACACTATCGCATATCCAAATAGTGAACAATTTTAAAAGCATCCCGTTAGGTAAAAATAAAGAGGGCGAAAACAGCATAGCTTTGCCTGGCACTTTTTCGGCACCGGGTTACGAGTTGATCGCATTTATACAAAATACAGACACCGGCGAAATTACCGGAGCCACCCGCGCACCGTTCCCCACTACAGTTACAGCCAGCAATTAATGAAAATGAAAATTATCAAAGAGAAACATTCCTTAGCCATGCGGTGGTGCCATTGGGTAAATTTCCCCATACTCACCATTATGATATGGAGCGGGATGCTTATTTACTGGGGTAACGACACTTATACTTTCGGCCTGTTCGGGCATACGTTTTTTAGGTTTTTCCCCAAATGGTTTAATGATGCTCTTAATATCCCCGGTCGGCTTGCCGAGGGTATGGCGTTCCACTTTTTGTTTATGTGGTTCTTTACCATTAATGGGGTAGTGTATATCCTGTACACCATTTTCTCGGGCGAGTGGCGCGAGCTGGTACCAAAACGCAATTCATTTAAAGAAGCCTGGCAGGTGTTGCTGCATGATCTGCACATCCGCAAAATGGCTCCGCCTCAAAACAAATACAATGCCGCGCAACGCATCGCCTATACGGCTATCATTGTTATGGGTATCGGTTCGGTTATAACCGGGCTGGCCATTTATAAGCCGGTACAGTTTAATACCCTTACCTGGCTTTGCGGCGGCTATCATGCAGCCCGGATTGAACACTTTGTACTCACCATTAGCTATGTATTTTTCTTTATCATCCACGTGGTGCAGGTAGTGCTTGCAGGCTGGCGAAACTTCCAGTCGGTTATTACGGGTTTCGAGGTAGTGAACGATAAGCCCAAACCTATTATTAAACCCGCCGCCGATGAAAAATAGCCCCAAACCGAAAAAGGTTAAGAAACCGTTAACCATTGAGCAGAAAATAAACCGGCGCACGTTTATTTCGTTCGGTACGTTTGCCGTGCTATCCGGCGCGGCCTATGGCGGCTGGAGTTGGCTTAAAAACTCGCCTAAAGAAATACGTACGGTT
>NZ_JBAZRC010000235.1:0-3519 GCF_041663085.1 Mucilaginibacter sp. | reverse complement strand
CCCAGCGTACTTCGCTGTAGTTGTGTTTAACAAACTCATCGGCGGCAATGTTATTCCAGTGTCCCGGAGGGGTTACTGTACCTACGCCATCAGCCCAAAACGCAACGATACGCTCATGCTCACGGCTATGATCATTGCTCATTGCCAATACCTCGTCAGATTCTTTTTTAAATTCAGGGGTGTTAGTTCCGTATGGCGGTGCCGGGCGTAAAGCCACTACGGTTGCCGTTGGGAACAGAAATGGGTTAACCTTTGTAAACAATGGCAACATTGGCGGGCGTTTTGGTAATTCAAGGCTTATCCATGGTGTGTTGCCAGCTGCTGCGGTGTTATCCTCTAAAGCTTTCCAGTCCTCTGGTTTGCCAATAGCTGCGCCTGCCTTATCGGCACGGGCGCGTGCTAAAAACACGTCAGCTACCTGTCTGCCTAATGATTCGCCCGCATCCATATCCGAGCGGGTATTGGCACCTGCCATTATACGGTACAGTTTTTCTTCAGCAGCTTTTTGACGGATGTAATCCAGGTCGCCGGGGAATAGTAGTTCCATCATTTTAGCGGTAACGCCGGCTACAACAGCATCTTCACTCGGATATGAGGGCAACTCTGATTTAGGTACAAGCGCCTGTATTGCCGCATCTGTTTTGTATGGTGCCGGGCGGTTAAACTGTTTTTTGAACTTCCAGGCCTGTACCAATGCATCGTACTGCGCCGCACTCACATAAGCATAAGCACGCGCAGCATAAGGTGGGTTTGAAAATGGAAATAACGGGTAAGCAAGCGGGTTAGCCGCACTTGGTGCGGGGTAAGTTCCGTCATCATTTTGATATGGCGGCAGGTTATGTTTGGCAACAAGCTCGCGTAATATCTCGTTCCAACGTAATACCGAACCGGCGCTCCAATATTTAATAATATTTTTCTGCTCGCCGGTAAGGTTACGCTGATAGCTTTTTATCTCGTTCAGGTCGGCCAGGTAATTCGGTGTTGTAACAGCATCTGGTGTAGCAACAGTAAATGTGCTCGAGCCTGTTAATACAGGAGTCCAGGTATCAGCGTTCAAATCAATATTGGTTGGCGCCAGCGCTGGGTAATTCTGGTTGCGCTCCTGGATGTCTTTTTTACATGATGAATTGAAAACCGATACGGCGATCATCATGGCAGGTAATATATAGGATATACTTTTTTTCATCACTTTCTTATTTATCAGATTTATCCTTTTTAACAGAAAATACATAATACACGCCGCCAAAAACCGATAGGTTTTGGCCAACGTTACGGCCTTTTAATACATAGTTACCACCGGCAGTAAGCTCAAGGCCGGCGATAGACTGAAACATATACTTAAATACACCACCGGCCAATGTAGCATCCATGTTGTTGCTTGGGAATGGCATATTGTTTTTGGTGATATCAAAGCCACCAATAGTATTTACTTTGGTTAATGTGGCCTCGGCATTAAACTTTAAGCTACGGTAACCCGTGCTAAACAAAAAGTTTGTAGCGTTTGGCATCGCCACCTGGTTGGTGTAATGCATTTCGGTAGTATAATACGAGTCGCGGTCAATAGTAATATTATCCTTACGTACATACTGGCCTGCACCGGCAACAAAAAACCTGCCTACCTGGTAGTTTACCAATCCGCGCAACGCAATACTTTTGGTCTGCATCCCTAATGATAGTGGAAGGAAATCGGCCTGGTAGTTGCCAACCGGAATAACACCCGATACAATGGCATGTAAACTTAATAAGCCACGGCCTACTTCCTGTTTAACAGCTAACCATTTAACGGCAAGGCTAATATCCTGCACACCGCTTTGGCCCCTGAGTGTACCGGCAGATGCGTTTGTTTTGATGTAAGGTATCATAAACAACACGTTTACACGGTTACTTAAACCATAGTTACCACCTACAGCGTAAACATTGCTGCTTATGGTCCCTAAATTCAGGTTTTCGCGTTTAAAGGTGCCTTCCCAGTAATGATCCCAACTGTTGTGGGTATATATACCGGCGGCGCAGAAATAGTTTTTAGGTATCATTAAGGCATCTGTTTCGGTTTGCGCGTTTACTGTTTGGGAGAAAACAACACAAACTAAAAATGCCATACAATACCTGGTTATATATTGTAAATATCTTTTCATATAATGGTTAATAATTAGAAAAAGGAATATTAGCATAAGCACCAGCTGCTAAAAATCTCACAAATTAGTAGCCGGTGCTTAATTTTTTGATCTTAAAGCCATTGTAACCAGCCTGGCTGGTTACGACAAAACGCACCTGGCTGGGTTACCGGGATTAAGAAACAATAAGTTTATTGAAATATATTAATCAGCCGATGTGGTTTGGCGGTTTGCCCGGTGATTCAATATAAGGATGGGATAATTTGGAAGATGCAGGGTTCTCTCTCCTGTCAATAGAATTTTCAAAGCTTAAAAAAGCATAATTAACCTGGGGGTTATTATACTCTGATATTGGAGATGAGGATGTTTTTTTTGCAGGAGCCTCCTGCCCTTTTTTGGTTAAGGGGGCATCGCTCACATTTTTAGCGAGAATTATATTCGCGTTAAAAAGTTTTGTTTTAACGCTATTGGCCACACAAACCAAAAACATGGTATCGCGGGTCATTTTAACACCAACATAATTGTAAAAACCGTCTTTTAACTGTACTTGCCCCTGCACACGTTCATAATCGGGCCAATCGGTCATTCCGCTGTTATTAACCGGTATTTTTACCTGTACAAGCTGTGTGGCATCTACTTTATTTTCGTAAATTTCTTTTGTGATCTGTAATTCGGAACGATGAATGAAATATTGGAAGACGAGGCTATAGCCACCCGTATTAAACAGGTGTACACTTAAAAGCAATATCGCCAGAAATCTTCTCACCAATGGTTAGTATTAGGTACTATACGCTTGTAAATATATATAATAAATTAATTATCACAAAAAAATTACACAAAAACCAAAACAAATTCGTTTTAGCTATTTTTTATAGGTCTTTGGATGGTTTAAATCACAGGCTGTTCCATTTTTATCGGAACAAACCGAACAATCGCAACAATTTGATAATGAGCAATATACACTAACGAAATTTTGTTAATATATCAACAAAAACTTCACGGATATTATGTAATACTATATAATTCAGCTATTTATAAATATTAAATTTTGTTCCATTTTTTTAACAATGGAACAAAAAACGTAACAGATTGAAGTAAGATTAAACACGATAATTGGCAACTTTTTTCGCCTCATTTCGGCCTCAATCCGGCCTTTTTATCTTTTTTAAAGGCAGGGAAATTTATAAATGTAATAATATAAGACATTGATTTATAAATACTTATACATTTTATGCTTGTTCCATTTTTTGCAGTTTTGGAACAGGTTTTTCTTGTGTAAACTATGTTAGCCCGCCCCTACTTCACTGGGGTAAGCCTGGCTAAATACTGATCAAACCCATCGTCAAATAAAACCTCCGTTACCCAACCTTCTTCAGCTGCAACAATTGTTAATGTTTCCTGATCG
>NZ_JBAZRC010000234.1:0-3534 GCF_041663085.1 Mucilaginibacter sp. | reverse complement strand
ACAGATCCAGGGTTTAAAACAGTGCAGCAACATAGCAAAGAGTTTGACGTAGCAAATGGCCCGGGCCGAAGTCGCGGATTAATAGGCGACATCGCTTTTGATGAGCTTGTGTTGCCTATAGTGCGCGTAAATGGTACTAAGGTTACTAATGGTGGTATGTATTATTATACCGGTGAGATTAATAAAAATGTGAACTGGGACGAAGTAAAAGCAAAGCTTGATGCACAATATCCGCAATTGGCCGATGAAATAGTAGTGAAATCAAAAGTAAGGTATTATCGCGACCTTGAGAACTGGCCAAAGTACACGGAACAAGCCGCAGTTTACGTTAAACAGTATGGTAACGATAACCACAATCAGGTAATGACCTACGCAAATGATATTATGCTTTTTACAGATGATAAGGCATGTTTAAGACAGGCCGCTGATTGGTCTAAAGAGGTTTTAGCAACGCCTGATGGAGCTAATACAAGCTGGTATGTAAACGTTTATGCAAGTTTACTTTACAAGCTTGGGCATACAGATGAGGCACTGACTGTTATAAACGATGCCATTACCAACCTGGGCGATAAGGCTTACGGACTAAAAGAAACGCAAGAGAAAATGAAAAAAGGCGGAAACCTATAATTCGCCCAGCTTCATTAAAGCATAAAACAGCCCGGTGCAATGTAATGCCTGGGCTATTTTATTATCGGCCAGCAGTTGTTTTACCTGGGCTATGGTGTACTCTTCAACAATAATACGTTCGTGTTCATCAAGTGTTTGCTCCTGCACCTTTTTGCCTCCTTTGGCCAGGTAGCAAAAAGTTTTATTATTAGCGGTAGATGGGTTGGCGTAAACGGTGCTTATCAGCTCAACATCGTTAAACTGGTAGCCGGTTTCTTCCAGTAACTCACGGCGCATACCCTCTTCCGGGTTTTCACCGTCCTCAATCACACCACCCGGAATTTCAAGCGATACAATGTTGGCAGCATGCCTGTACTGGCGTACCATCAGTATCTTATTATCTTCTGTTAAAGCTACGGCGTTGGCCCAGTTGGGGTATTCTAAAACATAATATTCGTCTACAATAGTGCCATCGGGCATTTCGCATTTATCACTGCGCAGGGTGGCCCATGGGCCTTTATGTATATAAGTTGATGAAAGGGTTTTCCAGCTAAGTTCGCTCATAGTTATTATTAAAATATTGATAGATAACATTCCGCCTGGTAATGTTATCAAACGACTCGTAGTGATGCTCTTTTTCCAGCAGGTTAAATATCACCATCACTTTTTTTAGCAGGGCCGATGTTTCTTCATCCGCGCTAAAAGGTTCGGCAAATACATACAGCATTTGGCCCAGGGCATTCAGTTTCTCGGGTGTATAGCCGGCATCAACCAGGCGCTTTTTAAAATCCTCTTCATCCAGTTTTAAAAGCTCCTCCAATTCGGCATTGTATTCTTCATCCAAAACCTCGTTAAAGTATTTTAAATACTCATTGTATTCACCTTCGGCTTTAAGGCCTAAAAGTTTAGCCAATATAAGGGCGAATTTACGCGCCTCATTCATGATGAAATCTCGTTGAAACATTGAGTTTAGAGATCAGTGACTTGTTATTAGTGATTAGGAAGCCCTTTTTAGAATTTAGTTTTTAGCGCTTTAGAATTTACCAGGAGCCGCTGCTTCCGCCGCCGCCGCCGCTTCCGCCGCCAAAGCCGCCGAAACCACCACCGCCGCCGCCTCCGAAGCCACCACCACCACCGGAGAAACCTCCCCAGTCGCTGCCGCCGCTACGGCCGCCGCCACCAAGCAAGTTGCCTGCCAGGAACCACCAGAACGGGCTTGCGCCACCACGGCTGCCAATAATACGGCCACCGCCACCACCACCTCCGCGCTTACGGAAAATAATGATAAGCACAACAATTACAATGATAACTATAAAACCAATGGGTGCGCCATCGCCTTTGCCTTTAACGTTTTTTGCATCCGCTTTGTACTCACCCTTCATGTATTTGATAATGTCGTCAGTAGCTGCGTCAAGCCCGCCATAATAATCATTATCTTTAAAATGGGGTTTCATGTCATTCTGAATGATCTGCTGGGTAATAATATCCGGTAGGGCGCCCTCGGCGCCATACCCAGTCTGTATAGCCATCTTTCGGTCTTTTACAGCAACAAGTATTAAAATACCGTTGTTTTTTTCTTTAGTGCCAATACCCCATTTGCGCAGCAAACGTGCACCATAGTCATTTATATCATAATCTCCTGTCGACTCAATAATTGCAATTGCTATTTGAGTGGATGTAGAGTCGGCAAATGCTACGAGTTTTCTTTCAAGTTGTAATTTGGAAGTTTCAGACAGGCCGATCTTAGTATAATCATTAACCAGCGTATTTGGTTTTTCAGGGATATCCTGCGAAAAGGCTGTATTGATGCATAGCACCAGGGCAACCCATAAAATTGTTCTTTTTAACATCACTTGTTGTTAATTGCCATCCATAAAGGCGATATCGTCGGGCAGTTCGTTCTTATCGTTAAGCAGGTGGGGGAAGTATTTTTTTAGCTGTTCGCCGGCCTGTGTAATGCCGGTAACAATACCTTCAACCAGGTTGCCATATTTAAAATGGCTTAGCATGGCCTCTTTGGTGCTCTCCCAAAAATCAACCGGGACAGCGCTGTTTATACCCGCATCGCCAATAATGGCAAACTTACGGTCTACAGTGGCTACATAAATAAGTACGCCGTTACGCAGTTTTGTTTTATGCATTTCCAGTTGTGCAAAATACTTGGCGGCGCGGTCAAGCGGGTTGTCGCTGCATGTTTTTTCCATGCAAACGCGTATCTCGCCCGATGTGCTTTTTTCGGCATCGGCAACAGCCTGTTGTATACGCTGCTGTTCGTCTTCGGTAAATACGGACATATGAATATTTAGATTACACTGATTTAAAGAAATGATTACACCGATTGGTCTGTGAAATCACAAAATCGGTGTAATCAAAAAAAATTAGAACTGAACTTTTGGTGCTTTGTCAGAACCTGCTTCGCTCTGGAAATAGCCTTTTTCGGAAAAGCCGAATAATTTGGCTGTTATATTGGCCGGGAAAGTGCGGATCTTGCTGTTATAAGCCTGTACCGATTCATTAAAATCGCGGCGTGCTACAGAGATGCGGTTCTCGGTGCCTTCCAGTTGTACTTGTAAGCCCCTGAACGCGTCATTGGCCCTAAGTGTTGGGTAGTTTTCTGATGCTACCAATAAGCGGCCTAAAGCAGTACTTAACTGGCCTTGTGCCTGTTGGTATTGTTGGATAGCCTCGGGCGTTAACTTGGTTGGGTCAACCTGTATGGAAGTAGCCCTTGCACGTGCGTTGGTTACTTCGGTTAATGTTCCTTTTTCAAAATTAGCTTCGCCTTTTACGGTTGATACCAGATTAGGGATCAAATCGCTGCGGCGTTGGTACTGGGTTTGAACTTCGCCCCATTTACCTTTTACGTTCTCGTCAGACTTTACCATGCCATTGTAACTGCAGCCACCCATCAGGGCTAATACTACAACA
>NZ_JBAZRC010000233.1:0-3578 GCF_041663085.1 Mucilaginibacter sp. | reverse complement strand
TCATCCCCACCGAAAAACTAAAGCTTAAAGGCTTGCAAGGTAAGGTAACCATCAGGTATGATGAGAATATGGTGCCCCATGTTTTTGCAGAGAACGACCACGACCTATACTACGTGCAGGGCTACCTAACTGCCAAAGCGCGCCTTTGGCAAATGGATATTCAGACCCGCAGTGCGGCAGGTCGCCTGTCTGAGGTTGTTGGCCCCAAGGCTTTAGAAATCGACCGCTACCACCGCCGTATGGGCATGGCCTATGGTGCCGAACATACTCTGCAAGGCATCCTGAAAGACCCGGTAATGAGTAAGGTGATCAACGCTTACAGCGATGGTGTTAACGCCTACATCAAACAGCTTAAACCCGGCGGCTACCCCATAGAATTTAAGTTGTTGAACTACGCTCCCGAAGAATGGAAACCCATCAATTCGGCGTACCTGCTAAAGCTGATGTCGGAAACGTTGGCGGGTGGCTCAAACGAACTGGCTATGACCAATGTGCTTGATAAGTTTGGTGCGCAGGTAACTAACGATCTGTTCCCCGATTATCCAAATCATGAAGACCCTATCATCCCGGCAGGGACAAAATGGGATTTTAAACCTTTGCCGATACCTGCCCCGCCTGCCGCTTTTAAAGCACAGATGCTGGCAAGTATGAAGGATAAGGAAAAGATAGAAGGCATTGGCAGCAATAACTGGGCGGTAAGCGGCTCAAAAACAGCAAGCGGTTACCCTATTTTAGCTAACGACCCGCACCTGAACCTTACTTTGCCATCCATCTGGTACCAGATGCAGATGACGGCGCCGGGTGTAAACGTTTATGGTGTTACCCTGCCGGGTGCGCCTTGTATTGTGATAGGTTATAACCAAAAAGTAAGCTGGGGCGTTACCAATGTTGATGCGGATATACTGGACTGGTACCAGGTGAAATTTAAAGATGCTAACCGCAACGAATATTGGTACAACAACAAATGGAACAAGGTTACCAAAAAGGTTGAAGTGATAAATATACTTGGCCAAAAGCCCCTTATTGATACCGTTATATATACACACCACGGCCCCGTAGTTTATGATAATGCCGATATGGCTAAAAAGGGTCGCATAAACATTCCCGTAGGGAATGCCCTGCGCTGGATAGCACACGATGAAAGCGACGAGTTTAAAACCTTTTATCTGCTTAATCGTGCTAAAAATTATACCGACTATCGCGAAGCTTTAAAATACTACACTGCCCCGGCGCAAAACTTTATTTTCGCCTCCGCGGATAACGATATTGCTATCACCCCAAATGGTAAACTGCCGCTTAAGTATAAAGACCAGGGCAAATTCATCATGGATGGCAGCAACCCTGTAAACGATTGGCACGGTTGGATTCCCTTTGAGCAAAACCCAACGGTGAAGAACCCGTCGCGTGGTTTTGTAAGCTCGGCCAATCAATCCTCAACAGACCAAATTTACCCGTATTATATCAACTGGAAGTTTGAAGGCTACGAGCGTGGCAAACGTATTAACGACCGCCTTGGGGCCATGCATAAAGCTACGGTAGATAGTATGCGCCTTTTGCAGACAGACGATTACAGCATCCGCGCGCAGGATATACTGCCAACTATGCTCAAATACCTTGATGCCAGTAAACTGGATGATACCCAGCTTGCAGCTTTAGATACCCTCAAAAAATGGGATAAGTATTTCAGTGCAACATCTGTGGGCGCCAGTATTTTCAGCAACTGGTGGGTTAAGTTTTACACGTTTACCTGGCGGGATAATTTTGAGGATAAGAAAACCCTGTTATATTACCCCACAATGGACAGGACGGAAACTTTACTGATGAAAGAACCAAACTCTAAATGGTTTGACAGTAAAGCCACTCCGGTTGTAGAAACCGCTTCAGATATCGTAATGGCTTCGTATATAGCCACGGTTAACGAGTTGGTGAAGAACCATGGTAATATTGGTAAAACCTGGCAATGGGGCACTGTAAAACCGTTTGAAGTAGCCCATTTGGGCAATGTGCCGGGGTTAGGCTCGGGTAACTTTGTATCGGGCGGTACAGGCTCAACCGTTAACGCACTGATTGACGGACATGGCCCATCATGGCGTATGGTGGTACAGCTTGGTCCGCAGGTAAAGGGGTATGGTATCATACCCGGCGGGCAATCGGGCAACCCCGGCAGTTTTTATTATGACGATATGCTGAAAACCTGGCAGGATGGTAAGCTGAAAGAACTGCTGTTCCTGCAATCGGCCACAGAAAAATCAACCCGGATAAAAAGAACATTAACACTAAGCAAATAAACTATGCTGTTTCCTGTAATACTGTTATTGGCATTTATAAGCGGCTACCTGTTCCCATGGTGGGTAGGCTGCATACTTGCATTTGGTGCTGCGCTCATCTTCGGCAAAAGATCAGGCTGGGCGTTTTGGTCGGGCTTTGCGGGTATCTCCTTAGCCTGGATCGCACTGGCGCTATTAAAAAGCTTTCCTAACCAGCATATATTGGCTACGCGTGTGGCGCACGTATTTCATTTACCAAACTGGCTATTACTGCTGGCGGTGATGGCTATTATTGGCGGGTTGGCGGGAGGCTTATCGGCAGTATCGGGTTTAATGGTAAAGCGGGTGTTTGAGAAGGGGTAGTGGTGCCAATGAAAACGATATGAAGTTCACTAATACGATAATCATAGACTGGTATGATAATGTCCTTATATCTTTATGTAAAGATGATAATGGCATCACGTATTACTGCAGCATCGTAGCGATGGATGCTAATACCGATCAAAAAATATACTTATGTATTAATATTGAATATTTGAGAGGATGTGAGGAACTAAAGGTCATTATTGAAAATGATTCATTTAAGGAAAATTGGGATCAATTGTCCAAGTTGATCAAACTGAAAAAAATCAACGAAATATATCTGCTAAAAGCAAAAGACATTGGCAGAGATGAAGTGAAGTTAATCAGCTATAAAAATGATATAGCTTTGCCGGCTAAAGTTCTATGGGGTGAATACCCGGATAATTTAGAACAGGCAGCGAAAATAGAAGATTGGTGGATTTATTTCCCTAATTAAGAAATAAAGTCATTGAATTAAATCTCTTCTTTCCTTTTTAGTGTTCCTATCACACATCATTAAGTTATTACGTAATGAATACTCAATTACTATCCATAATCGATCTCACCCAAGAGGCAACAACCAACGAGACATATAAAAACATCCCTGTTGCCCAGGTTAATGACCATGTAGTTAGAATGGGTGTAATGACAGAACCCTACTTTTGGCATCTTCACCCGGAATCTGACGAAAGTTTTTTAGTTATCGAAGGCTCCATATTTATCGATCTGGAAGACCGAACTGTTGAACTGTTTCCCAATCAGCTATTTACCATTCCTAAAAATGTTATCCATCGTACAAGGCCAAATGGGAATAGGTCTGTGAATTTAACATTCGAAAGCAGCAATATGACAACGGTTAGGATTGAGGATCTAAATGTCTCGTCCTGAAATAAGTTGACGGTTTTATATATTGATTAATTGAGCTACAAATATAATTTTACACCGTAATAGGCATCTCTTTTTTTTGAA
>NZ_JBAZRC010000232.1:0-3590 GCF_041663085.1 Mucilaginibacter sp. | reverse complement strand
TTCCGCAAGAAATAAACACCTATATCGGTATAGGATCAAACAAATATTTCGCCCTTGTTATTCAGATTTTGGGAGGGCTTTATTTTGGTTTTGCAATGATCAACTGGATGGCGAAAGGCACCCTTATTGGTGGCATATACAACAGGCCGCTTGTTATTGGTAACCTTGCCCATTTCTTTATCGGGGGCATTGCCTTGGTAAAAGTTGTATTAGCCGATGCTAACATGCCCATGGTTATTTGGGTGTTGGCTGCTATTTACTCATTGTTTGCCATTGTGTTTGCGCTATTATTTAATCGCCACCCAAATGTGCAGGCATAAATAATATCGCATATTAAATTTTATACATTAACGTTTATAAATTATGAAAAAGACACTCTTAAGCCTGATACTTGTGTTATCCATAGTAATGGCAAAAGCCCAAAACACAGCTATCGATAAAATAACCACATCATACATCGGTGTAAAAAATGCCTTAGTTGGCAGCAACGCCGCATTGGCAAAAAGCAAATCGGCCGATTTGTTGGCGGCGCTCTCCGCACCGGTAAAAGGCTTACAGCCTGCCCAGCAAAAATTATTAGGCACTTATCTTGATAAGTTGAAATTTGATAGCCGCCACATCAGCGAAACCACCGTTATCGATCATCAACGCGAGCATTTCGAAAACCTGTCAAAAAACATGTACAGCTTGCTATCTGGCTTAAAACTAAACAGCACCACTGTTTACCAGCAATACTGCCCCATGAAAAAGGCGGCCTGGTTAAGCGAATCGGAAGATATCCGCAACCCATACTACGGCGATGATATGCTTGACTGCGGCAAGGTTACCGCTACTATTAAAGCGGCGAAGTAAAAGCATTTAAAGTTAACCACAGAGTTAGCAGAGATCTTTTACACAAAGGGCACAGAGATTTAATATTCTCTGTGCCCTTTGTGCTTATCTCTTCGTGTCCTCTGTGGTAAAACAACCGCAATGTTTACATATTCATCATATCATGATCCATTTTGCGTTTGCTGCCACCCATTTTCATGAGGCTTGGCGTAATTCGCAGGTAAACCTGGAACCCTACAGGCGCCGCGCCATATAACGGCCTTAAAGCCTTTGGCGAAGCATTGAGCGTTGCTTGTAGGCCAAGCGTTAGGTTGGTTTGCTTAATGGTTGTCAAAATACGGTTTGTTCCCAATGTTATAGCGTTTATGTTAAAGTTAGGGTCGCCCGGGAAAGTGGCTTCCAGGTCCATTTCGCCGGCATCTTTCTGCACATACTCATAACGGCCATAAATGGCGGTTTTATTTAGCTGCAGGCTGTTCTCTAACAAAATAGCAGGTTGGGTTTTACCATGATGGCGGTTTTGCCCGTACACTAAAGTAGTAGCTACGTAACTATTTTCACCCAGCATTTTGGTGTGGATGGCCGATGCGGTAAAGCGGTTTACGTTATCGTTTGGCTCGGCCTCTTCGGGGCTTTTTAACCAGCCGTTTGATACCTGCAATGCCCATTCTTTTGAGGGGTTGACCGATAAGCGTACCGAATACGAATCAAACTTCGGCTTATCAAAATCATAACGGTGCTCATCAGGTTCGCGCCCGGTAAAGATGGAACCTTCCAATTTTACATTCTTGTATCGAAAACCCAGCGTAGCCGTACCAAAGGTAATATGCGTAGCATCGGCATAGTGATGACTTAGCGGTGCATCGGGATTATTCATGGCCGATAGCCTGTGCATAAACACCGGCGGACCAAGCGCAGGTTCGCCCGGCATCCCTACCGAAAGGGAGATATCGGTATTCCTGGCAACCCGTTGTGTATAGGCAACGCTCAGTTCGGCAAACAGATCATGCGGGTGCTGGCGGTCAACTACTTTATTACCCTGATACGATTCGCCGGTTTGGTAAAGCAATGGGTAACCACTGCCGCCTACCGTAAATGCATCAAGCGAGAACATGGTGTTGATAGCGAACAGGCCATTGCTGCCCACCTTACGCTGCGCCATGTACATAAACCAGTTGGGCACATCAAACTGGCTGGCTCCGCGGCTGCCTTTATTAAACAGGTCCTGCTTGTTATACCGCGCAAAAAAACTCCCGTGGAACATATGCATCCATTTTTTGCCGTGCACCATGTACATATACATAGGGGTTTCATCAGGCCCCCATGAGGTACCCGAACCATCGCGGTTCATGGGTAAGTCGAGCGAGAACTGGCTGGTCATGCCCATGCTATGTTTGGTGGTATCGTGCTGCATTTCAACCATCATCTTAGCATGGTCGTGCTGCTGAGGCATTTTTTTAGGTGTAGTATCTTTTTGCATGTGCTGCATATGGTCCATCTGCTGCGCGCTGGCAGCTGTGGCAAATGCAAACACAGCAAGTATCATTATATATTTTCTCATGTTGAAGTCTTTATAAGTTAAAAAAATTGTACTCAAAACGCACCAGGTACATGTTGGCGCTGTTGCGCTGCATATTATTGTACAGCGGGGTGCGGTACGAAAAATCCAGTCGGCAAACGCTGTTGAAGATAAACTGAATAGCCGGGGCTATATCCAGGTAGCTTTGATTGTAACCAGGGTTACTTTTACCAAGCAATTCGGCATACAGGTTAAGATTCACCTGATCGTAACTGGTGTAACGTTTAGGGAGCAATAAATACCCGGCAGATAAAGTATAGGTAACAGCCTCTTTAGCGCCCGTAATAGCGCCAAAATCATTCGCGCTATTCAAGCCACGCAGGTAACTCGCCGAGCCGGATAAGGCCAGCTTATGCAGCAATTGTGTGAATACAAGGCCGCCTTGTATGCCGGAATTATCGCCCTCTAAAGCAATCTCCTGCATCATATATGGGTTACGGCTTGTAGCCACTTTACCAAATACCGCCCCGCGGAAATGCTTCTGTACGCTATCTATCGACAGGAACCTGTACTTGGCATAAAAGCTGCCGCCCTCAAACCTTTGGTTATCCTGATAAAAGTTAGAGGTGTACAAAGCACCATGCAGCATTAGCTTGCCCGTAGCGCCGTACATGGCCTCTAACGTGGTTCTGTTTTTAAATACAGGCGAGGTATAGCCCTGATTCTCCAGCCTGATACCCAACGAGTGGGCGGCCATATTGCTGGCCGGTTCCGTATTCACATAAAGCTCTTGCGCGTGCGCAAAGCATGCTAATGCCATAAGGCAAAAAGCCAATGAAATAACCTTCATAAAAGTATTTTTTTAAGAAGGTGCTTAAATTGCTAAATGATAGGTACGGCCTGTAGCTGTAGCTGCCTCATCGGGGTTTTTACCAAGGTGTTTTTTGGTGACAGAATTTGGCGCAAAACCTTTATCTACAATGGTTAACGATACCGGGCCGGTAAGCGCTTTATCAGCGTTAAGCAGCTTATAGGTATCGGTGCCGTAGGTAAAAGTATTGTCGGCAACCTTGGTGTTATCAAAGTTGAAAGTGGTTTTTAAATAACTTACCGAAAAGCCCGAGTTTTTTACCTTTTTGCTGATCTCTTCAAAATTCACAGGCACATCATTCTTAAAAGTGATGAAGTAAACATTACGGATCAGGTCGGGTTTTATCTCGCTTACAAAAGGCAGCGCTTT
>NZ_JBAZRC010000231.1:0-3614 GCF_041663085.1 Mucilaginibacter sp. | reverse complement strand
GGGAAAGGCGTTTACAAGGTTGTTGACCAAAGTTATCTGGCAAACGCTTTTACCGAACCCAGCCTTATTGAGCGACTTGTTGATTTTGAAAAAGAGATCGGCGTAATAGTAGCACGCAACGAAAGCGGCGAGGTAAAAACTTTCCCACTGGTGGAGATGGAATTTAACCCTGAAGCCAACCTGGTGGAGTTTTTAATATCGCCCTCTACCCTGCCCTTCGAAGTGCAAATGGAGGCCGAGAACATTGCCAAACGAATAGCCGAAACGCTAAACATAGTAGGCATACTGGCTGTCGAAATGTTCCTTACCAAAGACGGTCAGATCTTAGTGAACGAACTTGCCCCACGCCCGCATAACAGCGGCCACCAAAGCATTGAGGGTAACGTAGTATCACAGTTTGAACAGCATTTACGTGCAATATTCGATCAGCCACTGGGCGATACCGCCTGCCTGAGCAACGCCATTATGGTAAATATTTTAGGCGAAGCCGGGTACGAAGGCCCCGCCGTTTACCAGGGGATTGAAAAGATTTTGAAATGCGCCGGTGTTTATGTGCACCTGTATGGCAAGGCCTTAACAAAACCTTTCCGCAAAATGGGGCATGTTACCATTGTAGATAATGATAGAGAGAAAGCAATAGAGAAAGCACGTTATGTGCAGCAGACACTGAAGGTGATAGCTTAGAAAAAGTTAATGGTTCATAGATAATAGTTCATAGTAAGAAAAAATAAAACTGCGGCTAAATGGCCTTTAGATTCGAAGACTTACAAGTTTGGCAGAAAGCTATTGATCTGGACGAACAAATAAATCAGCTTACCAAAACATTCCCTAAAGAAGAAGTATTCGTGTTAACTTCACAAATTAAAAGAGCTGCAGATTCTGTTGTCCTAAATATTGCGGAGGGGTCCACGGGTCAAAGTAAAGCAGTATTTAAATTATTTTTAAACTACTCCCTTCGTTCCGCTATCGAAGTAGTGAGTTGCTTATTCATCGCAAAAAGAAGAACATATATAAACGACGTTTTATTCAAAGAATTGTATACAGAATACGAAGTTCTTGTTAAAATGATAACCGCATTAAGAAACTCGCTATAATAAATTTACTATGAACCATCAACCATCAACTATAAGCCCCTCTCAACCAAAAATAGCCATTATAATGGGCAGCAAGTCCGACTTGAACATTATGCAGGATGCTGCCGACGTTTTAAAAGAACTGGGTGTTGCATACGAAATAACCGTTGTATCGGCCCACCGCACGCCAGATAGGATGTTTAGCTACGCCCGTGCCGCTGCCGATCGTGGTATAAAGGTAATTATAGCAGGTGCCGGTGGTGCCGCGCATTTGCCGGGCATGGTAGCTTCGTTAACACATTTGCCGGTTATTGGCGTTCCTGTAAAATCAAGCAATTCTATTGATGGCTGGGATTCTATCCTGTCTATTCTGCAAATGCCGAATGGTATCCCGGTGGCAACGGTGGCTTTAAATGCAGCTAAAAACGCAGGCATACTGGCCGCGCAGATCTTATCAACTGCTGATGAATACCTGGTTCAAAACCTCATTGCTTTTAAAGAAAAATTAAAGCAGGTTGTGGAAGCTTCGGCTGCAGAGATGGAAGGGAAATAAGTATTTTGTCATTTCGAACAAGGTACGAGGAGAAATCTTGTTCATCATGCACAATTCGCCACCTGGCATTTGAACAAAATTTCTCACTATCGGGCGAAATGACAGGTGGGAAAAGCTAATTCAACATCGGGTTCTCGGGGAAATTAGCTATGTGCGCGTAACGCTGGCCAAGGCTTATCACTATCTCTTTCCAAAGGTTGCTTTCATTGTTGCTGAAAACACTATCGGCTTCAAATTTATTGGCTACTATCCAGGCATCATCGCGCAATTCATCGTCGAGCTGCCCGGGTGTCCAGCCGGAGTAACCGGTGAAGAATTTTATCTCGCCCTCGGTTAGTTGGTAATTGTTTATCAATTCTTTTATCTGCTCAAAATCGCCGCCCCAGTAAATACCATCCCATATTTCAATACCTCCCTCAATTTTATCGGGGCAGCGGTGTATATAATGCAGGGTATTTTCGGCTACAGGGCCACCCATATATACCGGTATTTCCGAATAGGCTGCATCCGGCAAAATATCGCCCAGTAAATATTCAGTTTGATGATTAAGAATAAAACCCATTGCCCCGGCCTCAGAATATTCGGTAAGCAGGATAACCGACCGTTTAAAATTAGGGTCGGGCATAAACGGTTCTGATATTAATAGTCGGCCTGCAGCTGCTGAAATGGGACTTAGCATGGGTGTAAATTTATATTGTATTAACAGTAAATGTAAAATTATGTTCATTAATCATCAAAATGAACGCCTTATAGATATGTACGGTATAATTAATTTGTAAGTTTGCGATAATGGATCAGAAACATATAGAAAATTTAAGGCAGGAATATGAAGCGGCTTCTTTAAACGAAACCGATGTTGATGCCAACCCAATGCGCCAGTTTGATAAATGGTTTAATGAAGCCATTAATTGCAAAGTACACGAGCCAAACGCCATGACACTGGCCACCGCTACGCACGATGGCCGCCCATCGGCAAGGATAGTATTACTTAAAGGCTTTAGCGATGATGGTTTTAAGTTTTACACCAATTACCTAAGCCGTAAGGGTAAAGAGATCAGCAAAAACCCGCTGGGGTCGCTTGTTTTCTTTTGGGGCGATATGGAACGCCAGATCCGTGTGGAAGGCACCATTGAGAAACTGGATAAAAACTATTCTGAAAAATACTTCCATTCGCGCCCTAAGGCGAGCCAGATAGGTGCTGCCGCGTCGCCGCAAAGCCAGGAAATTGACAGCCGCGAAGCA
This sequence comes from Mucilaginibacter sp., assembly GCF_041663085.1. Lineage (GTDB taxonomy): Bacteria > Bacteroidota > Bacteroidia > Sphingobacteriales > Sphingobacteriaceae > Mucilaginibacter. Next base: position 746 of record NZ_JBAZRC010000231.1, on the reverse strand, counting down.
CTGGAACAAAAAATGGCCGAGCTTGAACTGGAGTACGCTGATAGCGAAGTACCAAAACCATCGTACTGGGGTGGGTATGTATTACGCCCACGCTACATAGAATTTTGGCAGGGCCGCCGCAGCCGCCTGCATGATAGGATAGTTTACAAGAAAACCGATAATAAAAACTGGAAGATTGTTCGCCTTGCGCCATGAGTTTTGATGATATTAAATTATTGCTTACCCAAAAGTTTGGCGAAACTGTAATTACCGGCGAAGAGCGTACCGGTATGCAGCCCGCCCTACTTATAAACCCCTATCATATTGTTGAGGTTTGTATGGAGCTGCGCAATAATCCAAAAACCTACTTCGATTTTTTGTCATGCCTTACGGGTGTTGATTATGGCGAAGAGGCCGGCCGTTTTGGTGTGGTGTATCATTTGTCATCTATCCCCTATCACTTACAGCTTACGTTAAAAATAAGCAAGGAAAATGACCGTAGCCAGGATAACCTGCCATCATTCCCCAGCATTGTATCTGTTTATCGTACCGCCGACTGGCACGAACGTGAAGCTTATGACTTGGTTGGGATATTTTTTGAAGGCCACCCTGACTTGCGCAGGATATTATTACCCGATGATTGGGAAGGGTTTCCGTTGCGTAAGGATTATAAGGCAGCGGAGTATTATAAAGGGATTAAAGTTGATTAATTTCGAGATAAAAAAAATGTCATTTCGAACGAGGTACGAGGAGAAATCTTATTCAAA
>NZ_JBAZRC010000230.1:0-3629 GCF_041663085.1 Mucilaginibacter sp. | reverse complement strand
CATTGCTCTTTACTTCTGTTTTGTATAGCTTGCCATCAACCAGGCATTCCAGGGTAAACTGATAAGGTTTTTCCTGTAGTTGAGCTATGTGGAAAGCAACGGTTTTATCAGCTGCGTTATAATCACAGGTTATTTTTAAACGCGGGTGGCCGGCTTCGTGCAGCCACTGGGTAAAAAACTGTTTCAGATCGGCACCGCTGGCGTTTTCCATTACCAGGCGTAGGTCGTCGGTATTGGCGTTGCTGCCATTATACTGTTTATAATAAGTCCTAATACCTTTCCAAAAGGCTACGTCACCAATTTTACGGCGCAGCATGTGCAGCACCCAGCCGCCTTTTTGGTAAGCGTTATCATTCAGCATATTGATCATTGGTCCCTTAAAGGTTGAATCGACTACCGGAGCAATGTACTTTTTCTCAAAATTGAATATGGCTTTCCTGTCGGCAGCGAGGCGGCTCTTCAGGGTATCGGCCCCATAAGTACCTTCCATATACAGGTTGGTCATGTAGGTAGCAAAGCCTTCGCTAAGCCATACATGCCACCAGCTTTTTTCGCTAACAGCATCGCCAAACCATTGGTGGGCAATCTCGTGGGCCATTAATGTTTCTATTTCTCTTCCGTTCACCGATTTTTCATAATAAAAAATAGCCCCGGCGTTCTCCATACCGCCAAATACCGTTTTTGATTGCACATTGGCCAGCTTTTTATACGGGAACGCACCTATCCGTTTTACAAACCAGGGCAGTATTTTAGTGGCTACGGCATAACTTTTAAACCCAGCTTCCTTATCCTCGGGGAATACATAGGTGTACACCGGTATACCACCGGGATTGCCGGGATTTGCCACAGCAAAATCGGCTACGCCAATAACCATTACCTTGGTTGGCAATTGGGCGGTTTCGCTCCAATGGGTTAGCTTTTTATTGCCGGGCAGGGGTTTCTCTAAAACCTTTAAGCCATTGCCTACAACCTTGTATTTAAGCGGAGCGGTCACTAAAAATTCTACCGATGCCTTATCGGCAGGGTTATCTACGCAGGGTAGCCAGTAATGCGCGCGGGTTGCCCAGTTATCGCCAAAAAATGTGCGGTGGCCATATTGGTTGGTTGATATGATCAACCCATCTGTAGGTACGCCCTGATAAGTTATTGTATAATTATGTATGGCACCCTGTGCTGTTTTAGTGTCTACCACCAATTTATCACTATCCTGCGTAAATTTTAGCGAGCGGCTGTTTTCTGTTACTGCAGTTACCACCATGCCTTTGCCTTCGGCGTTTTTTTTGTAAAGATCGAGTTCCAGTTTAGTGGATGCTTTAAGGGATTTGGCTGTTATGGTAGCCCGGCCTTTTATAATATTATCGGCATCATTAAGGGTAAGGGCGAAGCGGTAATGCTGTATATCAACACTTGCACCGGGCTGTTGGGCAAGGGCCGGCGCTGTAGCAAACAATAATGCAAAAAGCAGCAGGTTTAAATTTTTACGCATATGTAATATTACAAAAAATACCTATGCAAAAATAGGGTGGCTGATGATATGCATTAGGTAAGCATGCATATTATCGGCCGCAACTGCCAGGCGCAGTCGCCTATTTTAAGGCTATTTTTTCTTTGCCGGTGTTGTTTTTATTCCTTCAGCGCTTTTAGCCGCTTTTTTTGAGCGCATTTTAAGGTTCAGCATTTCTACAAGGATAGAGAACGCCATGGCAAAGTATATGTACCCTTTGGGGATGTGCTGCTCAAATGCTTCGGCCAATAGTGATACACCTATCAGCAACAGGAACGACATCGCAAGCATTTTTACCGTTGGGTGCTTGTTTACAAAGCTGGCCACGCCGCTTGATGCCCACATCATAATACCTACGGCAATTACAACGGCGGCTATCATAATTTCAACATGTTTGGCCATACCTACGGCGGTGATAACCGAATCTAGCGAGAAGACGATATCCAGCAGCATGATCTGGAAGATAGTAGCCCAAAATGAATGTGGTTTAACATTCTCTGCGCCTTCTTCTTCGCCCTCAATTTTATGATGGATCTCGGCAGTGCTTTTATAGATCAGGAACAAACCACCGATGATAAGCATGAGATAGCGGCCCGAGATAGCCAGTTTCTCTACCCATTCCGGGTCGGTAACGCTGAGCAGGCCTGCAAGGCTAAATAGCGGTGCAGTTAGTTTCATTACCCAGGTAATGGTAAGCAGCAGTAATACACGGGTGATCATGGCCATGGCCAAGCCCAGTTTACGGCCTTTTTCCTGTTGATTTTTGGGGAGCTTATCCGATAATATGGATATGAATATCACATTATCAATCCCTAACACAATTTCTAAAACGGTAAGCGTAATTAATGAGATCCACGCTTCCGGGTCGGTAAATATTTCCATGCAGTGTATTGTTCGCCCTAAAAATAACAAAACCCCTGCCGTTTATAGAAAGAGTTTTTAATTTATGGCCGGCTCATATTAATTTCTTATGTAATGGGTGGCCTGTTTAACCACGCTCCCACCTTCAGGTGTTCACGTTCACTGCCGTGAACACACGTGAACATTCATAAATAACTTATAATCAGATGTTTGGTATTTTCGCTACTGGCAATGTAGCGTCACCGCTTACTTACAACTAATCTATTTGTGTGCCCGGCACTAATAGCTAACAATTACCCGGACAATGCGCCAATTAATGTAGCTTTTAACAAACAGGTTAATTTTTATTGAGAAGAAGCGAGTTGGTTACCCGTATCAATCAGCTATGAATTATCAGGTGCAGCCAGTAGTTGCAACGCAGGCCATGAGCAATAAACCCGGGAAACTTTAATAATGAACCCCTTGCCGTTCGCAGCAAGGGGTTTATAGTTTATAATGGGTTCAATAGTTTTACTGGAATTTTACGTCGGTAAAGCTGGCGTTAATAGTGATTTTACCGTCGCTGTTATTTTTGCCGATATAACCTTTATACGTTTTTGTTGATGACCAACCACGGTCTTCGTCTGATGGCGTCTTAGCAGTTATTTTTATGTTGTCGTCGTTGTAATTAAAACTGCCAAGTTTGGTTACTACATCAAAGTTAAAGCTTTCCGAATCTTTAAAGTCAAGCTTAATTTTAGAGAACGAGGCATTAATATTGATATTTTTAACCGATCTATCAATCGTTCCAATATTAACCCCATCGCAGTATCTTACTCTGAAGATTGAAGCGTTTTTTAGCTTATCTACATTTACCACCGAAAAAGAAATATTCGCATCTACATTATTAAATATACCTGCTTTTAATTTCCCATATTCCAGTTTAAACTTGCCACCATTAAGTAAAGCTATTGATGAAGGGCCATTTTGTGAAAACCTAATTTGTATATCATTTTCGCTGTTGGTAAGTTGTTGTGCTATTAAGCTACCATAGCTTATCGCTATCGTTACTTTTCCACTTAAGTCAGGTAACATAGTGCTGCCAAAGCTATTTGTCAGGTCCAATGCATTACCTGCAGGCATGTAAACAGTGTAGTTTATTTCTATATGATTACTGCCGCGGCGGTTATTAATGCGGGCCAGGTTGGTTTTAAATGATACGATTGAACCATCTTTACTATCGCTAATGCTTGAGCCTTCTATCATGTTGTTTACATAATCTTCA
>NZ_JBAZRC010000229.1:0-3642 GCF_041663085.1 Mucilaginibacter sp. | reverse complement strand
CTCGGTTGATGACATCCGCAGCCTGATAGACCAGGTACGTATACCGCCACAAGCCGCACGCTACAAGGTTTATATTATTGATGAGGTGCACATGTTGTCGCAGGCGGCGTTCAACGCCTTCCTGAAAACGCTTGAGGAACCACCTAACTACGCCATATTTATACTGGCCACTACCGAGAAGCATAAGATACTGCCAACCATCCTTTCGCGTTGCCAGATTTTTGATTTTAACCGCATAAAGGTGGATGACATGGCCGGCCACCTGGCAAACATCGCCCAAAAAGAAAACATTACGTACGAGAACGACGGCCTGCACATCATTGCCCAAAAAGCAGATGGCGGCCTGCGAGATGCCCTGTCGATGTTTGATCAGATTGTGAGCTTTAGCGGCGGCAACGTTACCTATCGATCGGTTATTGATAACCTGAACATACTTGATTACGATTACTACTTTAATATAACCGATAAGCTTTTAAGCGAAGACAGCGCCCAATCGCTGCTTTTGTTTGATGAGATATTGGGCAAGGGTTTTGACGGTGCTCATTTTATATCGGGCCTGTCAGAGCATTTTCGTAACCTGCTGGTGGGTAAGGATACATCAACTATAAAATTGCTGGAAGTTAGCGAAACCATTAAGGCGCGTTACCTGCAGCAATCGCAGGCGGCATCGGTATCGTTCCTGCTATCGGCCATGAATATTGCCAACCAGTGCGATATCAGCTACAAGCTTAGTAAAAACCAACGCTTACAGGTAGAGCTTGCTTTGCTGAAGATGAGCAACCTGCTCTCGGTGTTCAATCTCGCGGCCATGCCGCTGAGCGAAAATGGTGCTGCCCCAAACGGGGAGGTAAAAAAAAAACCTGATACCTCAGTAAATAATACCCCGCCAGCACCAGTTGTTGCAGACGAAATGACCGTAGCCAGGGATAACCCGGTTACTTATAATAAAGTCAGCCAGTCAGTTAGCGCTCCGGCTACGCCATCAATGGCAATTCCGGTTGTCGGCACCAAACCCGAGCCGCCCGCCGAAAAGCCAAAGGTATTTATCCCTAATGTACACACGGCAGCTACCTCTGTTAAGATCCCATCATTAAAAGATTTGGGTAAGCAGGTAGAAGAGGCCGCGCTTGAAGAAGAAGACCCTTATTTAAAAGGTACCGATAAAGAAGCTTTTACCATTGACCGGTTTTTACAACTTTGGACCAACCACGGGGCAAAGCTGAAAGCTGATGGCAAACCGGCAACCTTGTATACTATATTTACATCGGTTACGCCAATAGTGCTTGGCCCAGAAACTTTTGAAGTGCCGGTAGCTAACAAAGTACAGGAGATGGCATTCAGGGACGAGCGCCCATACCTGCTAAACTTTTTGCGTACCACCTTAAAGAACTTTAGCATTGAGGTTAATGCCCGTGTTGATGAGCAAACCGTTGCCCGCAGGCCTTATACCGCAATGGAAAAATTCCAGTACCTGGCGGCCAAAAACCCACAGCTTATTGAACTGAAGAATAAATTTAATTTGGATTTTGATTAGATTTATTTAACCACAGAGAGCACTAAGATAATACACAGAGAGCACAGAGGAATATTAAAACCTCTGTGCTCTCTGTGTTAATGAACAATATATTCTCTGAATACTCTGTGGTTAAAACCAACCACCAATATTAATGCGCTGGTGTATCATTTTTAGGATAACCTTCTTCGTCAAGGTCATCTCGGTCATCCTCGGGCGTGTGTGCCAAAGCAGCATCGCGCGGGTTTATTTCTACAATTTTACCACTATCTATATGCATGCCTAAGTTTTCGGCATCGGTTTCTAACGACCGGTTTTCGTCGTATTCGCCTTTGGTATCATAAGGGTTGGCCTCGTCGTAGGTCGAGTTCATATCTTCGCCGTCTTTAGCGGCAGTATCATAAGGGTCGGGATGGTCGTAATCGGGGTTATCGCCTTTTACGTCGTACTCGTAACTGTTGGTAGTTGCGTCGTAGTTGAGGTTTTCGCTATCGGCAGCCTCGTTACTGTTATCGTTTAATGGGGTGTCTCTGTCCTCTGGGTCAGTAACAAAATCCGGGTTTTGATTATCAGGTATCATAGTTATAGTTTTGCTTTAATATACACTAAAAACCCTGCCAAAAAATTAGTACGGAGGCAATACCCTGTATTAATTTATTTGCTTGCGATAAGATGTAACATCGCCCAGGGCAAACTTAAAAGTAATAGAATACTGGATCATTTTATCCTTGCTTTTGCCGGCAGTAAAACCATCCATATTATCGGTAAAATCCATATTGTATTGCGCCCCCAGGTCAACTTTAAATGATGGCTGGCCATACTGGTTAAACAACTTAAACTCATAGCCAAGGCGTGCAGGGATATAAAGCTCGTTGCTTTTAGTAAGCCCGGGAGTTGTAAATTGCGGGTCGGTGTTTGATACGTTGTTGTAATGCTGCGGGTCGTTTTTTATATCATTTAAAATGTACCCCAACCCTGTAGATACGTAAAAGTTTTTAAGCACATTCATCAAACCACCTTGCGAGTAGTCTATGATCTCGCCGGCCTGTAACTGCCCTCTGAAAACCAATGCCGTAAAATTATTTTTAAAAAACCTGCCCGATAATGTTTTATAGGCATCACCACCTTCAAGCGTGCCTGCCTGTATCTCAACCACATAATTAACAAAAGGTGTTTGGTTGTAAGTGAAGTTTACATGCGCGGCGGGTTTGGTTTTTACAATCTCGGCGTCGCCATACACCTGGTTCAAGCTACCGCCAAAGCCAATATCATATTGTGCATAATCATAGCCTAACTGTGCTTTTGATACCAATGTTATTGCTGATAATGCTAAGGTGAATACGGTTGTTTTAATAAGCAACTTTGTCATATATAAGAGCGATGGTAGTGCTGATTAGCAGGTGTTTAATTTTTATAAAAGTAGTATCAAAGTTTTAAAAAGCAATAGTATCTTTTAATTAATTGTTTATAATGCTTAAAACGAAGTATTTAGCGATTAATTTTAGCAGCCATAAACCTATCAATAAGTAAGGGATAAATAATTGGTTTATTTTTGTCAATTAGTTGGGCACATGAATTTTTACAAATAAAATTTTATGTAAGTTTGAAGCCGTTTAAATAAAATTAACCATAAATCAGGTATGTCAAAAATTAAAGTAGAAAACCCGGTAGTTGAGCTGGATGGTGATGAAATGACCCGCATCATCTGGAAATTTATAAAAGATAAACTGATCATCCCTTATCTTGACCTGGATATAAAATATTATGACCTTGGTATCGAGTATCGTGATGAGACCGACGACCAGGTTACCATTGATGCTGCCAACGCTATTTTAAAATATGGTGTAGGTATTAAATGTGCCACCATCACACCTGATGAGCAGCGTGTTGAAGAATTTGGCTTAAAACAAATGTGGAGGTCGCCAAATGGTACCATCCGTAATATATTAGATGGAACGGTTTTCCGCGAGCCCATTGTTATGGCAAACGTACCGCGCCTTGTACCAAACTGGACAGCCCCTATATGCATTGGCCGCCACGCTTTTGGCGATCAGTACCGCGCTACCGATTTTGTAACCAAAGGCAAAGGTAAATTAACCATAAAATTTACGCCAGAGGATGGCGGTGCA
>NZ_JBAZRC010000228.1:0-3814 GCF_041663085.1 Mucilaginibacter sp. | reverse complement strand
GAAATAATAACAATACCAATAGCAACTGCCGTGGATAATAACGACAAAATTACCGACTCGGTAATAAACTGACTGATAAGCGATGCCCTGTTTGAGCCGATAGCCTTGCGGATACCAACCTCTTTGGCGCGCTCTTCTGAACGGGCTGTGCTCAGGTTCATGAAATTTACGCAGGCAACAAGCAAAATACAAATAGCCAGGGTGATGAAAAGTTTTATCTGGTCTATCATCCCTCCTACGGCTTTACCTTCAACAAATTCCGAATACAGGTGGAGCTTTTTAAAAGGATAAAGAAACAACTGGTTCTTGTTACCATCGTTATGCCTTTCTACCATGTTCTTCATGATGTTGTTGGCCTTACCCAAAGCAGATGGATCTTTTAATTGTACAACAGTACGTGCAAAGTTGCTGCCCCAGGTTGCATTTTTTGCCCAGGCGTTCGAATCCTCGAAAATAACCCAGGGTAAAACAAACTCAAACTGGAAGGTAGCGTTTGCCGGTACATCCTCAATTACACCGGTAACCGTTAGTGGTAACTGGTTGTTACGTTTTACGATCTTGTTCATCGGGTCTTCATCGCCAAAAAGGGTTTTAGCCAGTTTTTGAGTAATGATGATAGCGTTTGGCGCTTTTAACGCGCTTGATGCCGAACCCTTAATAAAGTGATAGGAGAATATATCAAAGAAACCGTCATCAGCAAATATGCCCGATTTTTTAAAGCTGTTGTTTTTGTAGGTAAGCAAACCTTCGGCGGTGTAGGTAATAGTTCTTACTGCCCGTACAGCATCCGGTATTTCGGTTTTGATGGTTGCTGCCGCCAGCCTTGGTGTAGCGGCAAAGGTGTAAATTTTACCATCGCCGGGCTGGTTATTCTCAACAAGGTATATATTATCGATATTTTTAAACTGCTTATCGTAGTTAAGATGGTATGTTACATATAACAGCAAAAGCAGGCAACTTGCCATGCCTAATGCCAGGCCACCTGCGTTAATTAATGAAAAGCCCTTATGCTTGGCTATGTTTCGCCAGGCAATTTTTAAATAATTCTTAAACATATACCCCGTTTTTTAATGTGTGTGCTATTTTTTAGTTTGATGATACATTAACAGTACCGTCGCCGCGCACCTGAACCAATGGGCCGCCACCGTTTAATTTGCCTACAATGGCTTCTTTTTCTTTACGGCCGCTAAAATCAGCATTGGTAACGTTAAGGTGCACGTTATCGCCGCGCAGGTCAAGGTCTACACCTTGTTTTGGTATTGTAAGGTCAACATGGCCCGAGTTGCCATCAAGCTTAACGTATTTGCCTATCTTGTTCATTTGTACATGGATGCCGCCTGCGCTTGTAGATGCATCAACACTACCAGAAATACCGGTAAGATTAACACTGCCGCCCGATGTGCCGGTTATCAGTTCGCCCTCAATATTGCTGCCTTTAACACTTCCGCCGCTGGTTTGCGCGTTGATGTTGCCATTTAAATCGGTTAAGTTTAACGAGCCACCGCTGGTTTCTAATTTAATAGTGCCCTGGCAGTTTATGGCTGTGATGCTGCCACCACTGGTTTCCATATCAATTGAAGGCTTGGTGTTTGATACATTGATGCTGCCACCACAGGTTTCGCCTTTAACTATGCCGTTTACTTTATCTACGCTGATGCTGCCACCGCTGGTTTCAAAGTTTTGCGCACCGGTAAGGTTATCCAGGTGAATGCTGCCACCGCTGGTGTTTAAATTGGTAGCAGCCTCTCTGTTAACATAAACTTTAAAGCCGATGCTTAATGATCTGTTACTCCAGTTTAAACTGCGGCGGCTTTTAGCTGTGGCGTGCAATTCGCCGTTCTTAATATCAATATCAAGAATATAATTCTCCTCGAGGCGTTTTTTTATCTCTTCTTTACTTAGCTGCCCAATCCTGTTGCCGGTTACATAAACATCTATGTGTGGTTGCTGGTCGCCGGCGCCGCTTACAGAAATACTGCCGCCGCTGGTGTTCACAAACACATGTTTTATGCCATCGCTGGCTAACGAACGGGTGTAGTATGGCGTTTTGTTATCCTGTGCCGATGCAAGGCAAGCGGGTGCGGCCATTAATAATATAAGGAAATACTTTTTCATGTTATGGTTTGAGTTTATAATAAGACCACTTTTAAGTGGTATAGGTTGCATGTGTTTTATTTTTGTTTTATGGTTCATAGCCTTTACTTACTATCAACTTTATCGTTACTCGCTTCGTAAGCTTTTTACCGGGTTTGTTAATGCCGCTTTTATAGATTGTAAGCTTACGGTTGCCAGTGCTATGAAAGCGGCGCCGCCACCTGCCAGCAAAAATACCCACCAGTTAATGCTGATCTTGTAAGCAAAATCCTGCAGCCATTTATCCATTGCAAACCAGGCTATAGGGCTTGCAATAAGGATAGCGATAAGCACTAACTTCATCAGATCGGTTGATAGCAATTGTACAATGCTGGTTACATTCGCACCCAGTACCTTGCGGATACCAATTTCTTTAACTCGCTGCTCGGCAGTAAACGTAACCAGGCCAAACAAGCCAAGGCAGGCAATGCTGATGGCCAGTATGGTGAATATCAGCAAAATGGTTCCCTGTTTTTGTTCGGTTTGGTACTGTGCGGCGAAATTTCGGTCAAGAAAATGGAACTCGGCTTTGTTCTCAATATCAAACCGGCTGTATGTTTTTGAAATATAATCTAAAGATGCCTGTATGTTTCCCCGGGCAATACGCACGTATAAGTTGTCCTTATCCTTTGCTTCAGCAGGGAGTTCCATGGTCATGGGGGCAATTTTGTGCTGTAGCGAATAGGTGTTAAAATCTTTCACCACACCTACAATAGTTTGGGTAATTACCTTGCCATCCTTATCAACACCGGTGCGTACACGGCGGCCAACGGCATCTTTCCAGCCCAGTTCTTTAACCAGGGTTTCGTTCACCAATATGGCATCGGTAACATCACTTGGAATATTTTTTGCAAAGTTGCGGCCACCCGCCATTTTTATCTGCATAGTTGGGATAAAATCCTCGTCTATCTGCAGGTTTTGTACAATCTTCGATTCGGATGTGGCTTTACCATCAGCGCCCAGGTTAAAATCGCCGCCACCTATGTTGTTATTGCCTATTGGGTTACCAGCCACGCCTACAGCTTCAATGGCTGGGTTTAGTAATAGCTGTTGTTTTAAAGCATCTACCTTGCCCCTAACATCGCGGTTATTGATATGGAAGGTAAGCGTTTGCGCCTTGTTGAAACCCAGGTCACGTTTTTGGAAGTAATTTAATTGCTGATAGATGATAAATGAACCGGCTATCATCACAATAGTGATCACAAACTGGAACACCACTAACGATTTGCGGAACAAGATGGTTGAGAACTGGTTGCCCAGTTGCCCTTTCATAGCCGGTATGGTTTTAAAACCTGAAAGGAACAATGCCGGGTAGATACCGCTTAATATGCCTGCCACTAAGCTAAAGCCAATAAACGCGATAATGGTTTTTACCGTACCAAATTGCAGCAGCACTAAAGTTTTGCCCGATAGTTGGTTAAACGCAGGCAGTACAAGTTGGATAATAGTAGCCGCTAAAACGGTAGAGATAAAGGTTAACAGGATACATTCTGTGAAGAACATGATCATGAGCTGTGTCCTGTCAGATCCGATCACCTTGCGTACACCAATTTCTTTAATGCGGATAGATGACCGTGCTGTGGTAAGATTTACATAGTTGATGATAGCGATGAACAATATAAGTAAAGCTGTAATGCTAAACACATACACGTAGGTGATACTACCATTTGATCCCAATTCG
>NZ_JBAZRC010000227.1:0-3967 GCF_041663085.1 Mucilaginibacter sp. | reverse complement strand
AAGCATGATATACGCTTACGCAGCTTTAAAACTTGGTGTACCGTTTGCAAACGGCGCCCCTAACTTAACTGTTGATATCCCTGCGATGATTGAGTTAGCTAAACTAACTAAAACACCAATTGCAGGAAAAGATTTTAAAACCGGCCAAACTTTAATGAAAACTGTATTGGCACCAGGCCTTGCAGCACGTTCATTAGGTGTACACGGTTGGTTCTCTACCAACATTTTGGGTAACCGCGATGGTTTGGTACTTGACGACCCGGATAACTTTAAAACTAAAGAGGTATCAAAACTTGGTGTATTAGAAGATATTTTACGCCCTGAAGATAACCCTGAGCTTTACGGCGAGATCTTCCACAAGATCCGTATCAACTACTACCCTCCGCATGGTGATAACAAAGAAAGCTGGGACAACATCGACATTTTTGGCTGGTTAGGCTACAAAATGCAGATCAAGATCAACTTCCTTTGCCGCGACTCTATCTTAGCAGCACCTATCGTTTTAGACTTAGCTTTATTTTGCGATATGGCTAAACGTGCTAACATGAGCGGTATACAGGAGTGGTTATCATTCTACCTTAAATCGCCGCAAACTGCGCCGGGTTTACATGCCGAGAATGACATCTTTAAACAACTTATTAAATTGGAAAACACCTTACGTTACCTAATGGGCGAAGACCTGATCACGCATCTGGGCCTTGACTATTATGACGATATGTTTGCCGGTCAATAATATACCGTTTTAAATAAAAAAACCGGTTATTGCCTTACAGGGCGGTAACCGGTTTTTTATTTAAAGGAACTTTGGTTAAAAATAACGATATTCGCGACCGAAAACACACCTCCCCCCGAGGTTGTTTTTTTTAGTTCATACTACAATTGCTTTATTTACGTAGATAGTAACAATGAGTTAGTTACATGGTCTGATAATTGCTATAAAGCACGCGGTATAACTAAGATCTTACGGCAAGGTCAAAAACAAAACAAAAGCCGGACATATTTTTAAACGTGAATGGCAACATTTGTTAAGGCTCAGGCGTCATCCTTTATAGCATCCTTATTTGACTTTTTGACCACAATAGTCTGTAAGGAATTTTTCTACCTTTGGTACGTTATAGCAAGCCTGATTGGAACCATTGTTGGCGGCGTAACAAATTTTGCATTAGGCAGGGTTTGGGTATTTAAAAAACGTAAAGAAAAAACCATCCCGGTACAAGCCTTCAAATATATGTTGGTTTGGGGTGGCAATGTAGCCCTCAATACAGGTGGCGTATTTGTAGTTACGCATTTTATAGGGTTAGATTATAAAATATCAAAGGTTCTGGTATCGTTTACTGTTGGGATAACTTACAATTACTTCCTGCAGAAAAAGTTTGTTTTTGCATAATATTGAATAAGGTTAATGGTTTTTAAATACACGTATAAGTTTCTTTTTCTTGTACTTTTTTTATTGGTTAGTGCCGGGGTAACGGCACAAGTTACTGTTGTAAGCGGTAAAGTTACCGATGGTGGTAATAAAGACGGCCTTCCGTTTGTGTCGGTATCTTTTGCAGGCACTACTATTGGCGTAACTACCAATGGCCAGGGTTATTATAAACTAACCTCTACCCAACCCCAAACAAAAATCAAAGTAAGTTATATCGGCTTTAAGGATGCTACCTATAATGTGGCACCTGGTGTTGAGCAGGTGATCAATATCCGCATGATCCCAACATCAACTCAGTTGGGCCAGGTAACTATTAAAGGCGCTAAAAAATCAAAATATGTTAACGATAACCCCGCAGTAGCGCTAATACGTAAGGTTATTGAAAACAAAGAAAAAAACCGCCCCGAGGCATACAATTTTGTAGAGTACAAAGAGTACGACAAAATGCAATTCTCGCTCAGCAATATATCTGATAAGGTTAAAGAGAAAAGGCTTTTCCGAAAGTATAAGTTCATGTTCGAAAATAAGGACAGCACCACATACCCAGGCAAAACGCTGCTCCCTATTTATCTGAAAGAAAGGCTATCGCAAGTATATTACCGTAAAAATCCCGAAGCAACCCGTGATGTGATACTGGGCGAAAAATCGGTAGATTTTGGGCCGGGTTTTGATACCGAAGGTGTTGGCCAGTACTTTAAACACCTTTACGAAAAAGTTGATATTTACGATAACAGCATTTTGTTATTAGGCCGCCAGTTTTTAAGCCCGATAGCCAACAGCGCCCCTACCTTCTACAAATTTTTTATTACCGATACCGTTACGCTCGATAACGGCAAAAAGCTGGTTGAGCTGAGCTTTACGCCGCGTAACACCAACGATATCCTTTTTGAGGGCCAGATCTTCATCACTCTTGACGGCAACTACGCCGTGCAGAAAGCCGGGCTAAGGATAAACAAAAACATCAACGTAAACTTTGTGCGCAGCATGAACGTTGACCAGGATTTTGAACTGAACCCTGATGGCCGTTATCACCTGAGCAGAAGCAATACCTTTGCCGATTTTGGCATTACCGAAAAGCGGAAAAGCGGCTTGTTTGGTACCCGAACGCTTACACGAAAGAATTACGCGGTTAATATACCGCACCAGGACACCTTGTACAAGGCAAGGCCCGAATTGGGAGACGAAGAACTGCGTAACCGCCCCGAGAGTTTCTGGGCAGAGAACCGCTTAGATACGCTTACAACAGCCGAATCAAAAGTCTATAAAAATATTGATAGCCTTGTGCATATGCCATCATTCAGGCGTACGGCTGATATTATAAACCTGTTATTTGCCGGTTTTAAAAACTTTGGAAAGTTTGAAATTGGCCCTGCCAGTACATTTTATAGCTTTAACCCGGTAGAGGGCCTCAGGTTGCGTGTGGGTGGCCGTACCACCGCCGATTTTAGCAAACGTATCTTCCTGGAAGGTTATGGGGCATACGGCTTTAAAGACGACCGCTGGAAATACCAATTCGCTACTACCTATTCGTTAAATAACAAAAGTATTTACAGGTTCCCTCAGCACTATATCCGCGCAAGTTTTCAGCGTGATACAAAAATACCGGGGCAGGAACTACAATATGCACAGGAGGATAACTTCCTGCTCTCCTTTAAACGTGGCAAGAACGATAAATACCTTTATAACGACGCGTACCGGATTGATTACGTAAGCGAGTTTGAAAACCATTTTTCTTATAAACTTGGGCTAAAAAAACTCACGCAAACGCCTACAGGCAGTTTGTACCCGTTCATCAATACCGCCGGCACCAATATATTTCAGCATTTAACCACAAGCGAGGTTAGCGCCGGCATCCGCTACGCACCAAACGAGCAGTTTTACCAGGGTAAGCTGTTTCGCGCACCTATCATTAACCAGTACCCTATACTCTCGTTAGATTTTACAATGGGTTTGAAAAATGTACTGGGCGGCGAATACGGATATAAAAAAATTGATTTCCGTGGAGATAAGCGCTTTTACATAGCCCCGTTCGGCTTTGCGGATGTGGTTTTAGAGGGCTCAAAAACCTTTGGGCAGGTACCTTACCCCCTGCTTAACGTTCACCGTGCAAACCAAACCTTTGCGTACGTCATAGATTCATACAACTTAATGAACTTCCTGGAATTTGTGAGCGACCATTCAGTCGCCATCAACATAGATCAGCACTTCGGCGGGTTCTTCTTTAACAAGATCCCGTTATTTAAAAAATTAAAATGGCGCGAAACAATGTCATTCAAGGCGCTTTACGGTGGTTTAAGCAACCAAAGCACGCCATCACTACATCCAAACCTGTACCAGTTCCCGGTTGATGAGAACGGCGTACCTATTACCTACGCATTGGGCAAAACGCCTTATATGGAAGGTAGTGTGGGCGTCGAAAACATCTTCAAATTCATCAGGGTTGATGCAGTAAGAAGGTTTACCTACCTGGACCACCCCGGCATTGCCCCGTGGGGAATACGGGTAAAGATTAAGTTTGATTTTTAATATGTTTAATTTTAT
>NZ_JBAZRC010000226.1:0-4289 GCF_041663085.1 Mucilaginibacter sp. | reverse complement strand
TCCACCCATGGTAGCGCTGTTTATCCGTTTTGGCTACGCATTAATCCATAATGAATTTGGCGTAAGGTTGTTGACGGTGCTGGCCAGTTCCGCCTCTATCTACCTGCTTTGGCTTATCTTAAAAAAATACGCGGTTGATGCCGTGGCCTTTGTACTGGTGGTTTCCGGGGTCTTTATTTTCCATATTTATGGCTTTACCATCACACCGGATGGCCCGCTCTTCTTTTTCACCGTTTTGTTTTATTATGTCTACCAAGGATATATTGAAAACGATAAATGGAGCCTGGCAATTTTATTGGCACTGGTTATTGCATGCCTCCTTTACAGCAAATACAACGGCATTTTGCTCATCGCATTTACCGTACTTGCCAATATTAAATTATTGAAACGGGGATCTTTTTGGGCTATCGTTGTCATTTCGATGGCACTTTATTTTCCTCATATATTGTGGCAGGCAAATCACGGCTATCCATCTATCAACTACCATTTATTCGAGCGATCCGCCCGTACCTATGATTTTACAGATACTTTTTCCTATATCCCCGGGCAGCTTTTGATGGCAGGCCCGCTGATCGGCTGGTTCCTGTTTTACACAGCTTTTACCACCAAAATAAAGGATGCTTTTGTGCGAACGCTTATGGTAAACTGCGTTGGTACCTTTCTTTTCTTTTTCTTTAGTAGTAGCCGCGGCGAGGTACAGCCGCACTGGACTTTCATCCTGTTTGCCCCGTTGGTAATGCTGGTACTCATCCATTTTAAACAGCAAAACGGCAGGCCTAAGTGGCTTTTCCCATTGGCCATTGTAAATTTGAGCCTGATATTGGTGGTAAGGCTGATCGTTATTTTCGGCTTCGGCTTTGCCAGGACTTACGGCCATTTAAAAAGTTATTATGGTTTTAAAGAATGGGCGCATGTAGTAAAACAAAAGGCAGGCGATCATTACGTGGTGATGAGCGAGGGCTTCCAAAACCCTGCGAAATATGATTTTTATACCAACAGCCTGAAATGCTTTGCCTATGATGCCCGCTATTACCGCCGCACACAATTTGATATTTGGCCGATGGAGGACAGCCTTCAGCGTAAAAAAGTATTTTATTTAAATTGGTTCCCAATAAAAGGATTAACGACCGACTCGATAAAAGTTCCTGCCGGGACCTGGTACACCGCATGGATTGACGATTTCCGTACGTACCAGCAAATTATTTTTGAAACCCCGACAAACAAAATAGTAACAGCTCCGGACAGGCAAACCACTGTAGTGCTAACTTTAAAAAATCCATATCCCTATTCCATCAACTTTAGCGACAAAGGTTACCTGCACCCTGTTGTCTTGGAGGCTTGTTTTTTTAAGGGAGATAATATTATTAATATTCAAAAAGCCGACAGCACTTTCAATCAAATAAATTTAAAGCCAGGCGAGACCGGCCATTATAATTTTACGCTAAATGCGCCTTCGGAAAGAGGAAATTACGAGCTGCTCTTTTCGCTGCGCACCGACCCTTTCCCGGGAAGTAAAAATGGCAGAATTATTACTGTTACAGTTAAATAAAACCCCTATTATCAATAGTTCGTTAAACTTTAGTATAAAGGATTGATTTAGAGTAAAATAAGCAAAAAATAAACGCAAAATAATTTGATTAAACCCCTGATAATCAGTATCTTAATAGGATTTTCTCACGATTCTGTTAAGCATGACTACCAAGGGTAACTCTTTATATAACTCATTAATTATCAATACATTAAGTAAGATATCAACAATCAATAAATGGAGACAAGCGTTTCTGTTAGAGACTTTTACGCTTTTTTTGAGTATAAAAGGCCGTATTAACTTTCTTCAACTTGAAAGGTACGGCAAATATACAGAACAACGCTATCGCCAGCAATTCGGGCAGACATTTGATTTCCTTTCTTTTAATAAAGAACTGGTCACTGAACATGGGAGCGGGCATTATGTAATAGCCATTGATCCGAGTTTCATTAACAAGGCAGGCAAGAAAACGCCAGGCATAGGTTACTTTTGGTCGGGCTGTGCAGGGGCGGTAAAAAGAGGGTTGGAAATTACCGGCCTTGCAGCCATTGATATCGATAACCATACAGGCTTTCATTTGGAAGCCGTACAGACGATTATTAAGGAGGATGAGGCCAAGACTTTAGCTGAGTTATATGCGGACATTATTACCGGGCGTAAAGATAAATTACTGGCTATTTCTACCGTGGTGGTAGCCGATGCCTGGTTTGCAAAGAAATCATTTGCCGATGCCATGCTGGATAGCGGCTTTCATTTCATCTGCCGCTTTCGGGATGATGCCAACCTGAGATACCTATACACAGACGAGCCCACAGGCAAACCGGGGAGGCCAAAAAAATATGACGGAAAAATAATTCACCGAAATATAAAGGAGTCGGCATTTGAGCGGATAGAAACCAGGGACGGTAACATTATCTATACTGCCATTGTTTATTCTGTATCATTGGAGTGCGATGTCAGACTGGTACGCCTTGAACTAACAGATGACAAGAAAAAAAACAATTATAAGCTCTTTTTCTCGACAGACACCACAATGGATGCCGAACTTATCCTGAAATACTATCAAAGCCGCTTCCAGATCGAGTTCCTTTATCGGGATGCCAAGCAACATACAGGTTTAACCGGTTGCCAGGCCAGAAATGAAAAGAAATTGGATTTCCATTTCAATATGGCCCTTTCGGCGGTCAATGTCGCTAAGGTTGTCCATTGGCTGGCATTGCCTAAAGAAAAAAGAAAAGCTTTTTCCATGAATGATATTAAAACCATGAATCACAACGCTTTACTTATTCAATGCTTTTTTAACAAGTTCGGTATCAACCCCAACTTGCCCAAAAATCAAAACCATGTCAAAGAACTTATACTATACGGCACTATTGCCGCTTAATAACTTAACGAACTATTGTTAAGGATATCGCCGTCAATATATAAAAAGATGCATCTAACGGTTAAACCATTTGATTAAAAACGATGACCGCACTCTTTTTAAAAAATCCAATAAAAAACGATGAAAAGGCAATGATTTCATTGAGGAGAGGTTAGTTTAATAAGATAACGTTGAATTGTAAAAATATTGTGATGAAGTGGTTCATAGTTCATGGATCATAGTTCATATTAAAAAAGAGGGAAACGGAAATATTGTTAATTGTTGTTCCGGATATTTCTACAGCCAAAATCAACAGCGATAGACTACATACAATCAAAAAAACCATGAACCATTAACTATGAACCATGAACTATTGTATTTTTGCACCCTATGAGTATTTCTAAAACATACGAGCCGAAAGCAACCGAAGAGAAGTGGTACAGTTACTGGTTAAAACACGAATTTTTCAGGTCGGTCCCTGATGAACGCGAACCTTATACCATCGTAATTCCTCCGCCAAACGTCACCGGTGTGCTGCACATGGGCCATATGCTGAACAATACCATACAGGATGTATTGATCCGCCGTGCGCGTATGAAGGGCAAAAATGCCTGCTGGGTTCCGGGTACTGACCATGCAAGTATTGCCACTGAAGCAAAAGTGGTGGCGATGCTAAAGGAAAAGGGTATCTCAAAAAAGGACCTTACCCGGCCCGAATTTATGGCCCATGCCTGGGAATGGAAAGAGAAATACGGAGGCATTATCCTGGAGCAGTTGAAAAAACTCGGCGCTTCCTGCGATTGGGAACGTACGCGCTTCACCATGGAAGATGAACTTTCTGAAGCAGTAATAGATACGTTTATCCACTTGTACAAAAAGGGACTGATATACCGCGGGGTACGTATGGTTAACTGGGATCCGCAGGGAAAGACAGCAGTAAGTGATGAAGAGGTTATTCGTAAAGAAGTTAATCAGAAGCTCTATTATATCAGATACCCTCTACTGGGAACGCAAACTGCCAAATCCAATAACCATGTAGGTGAAGAGCCTAACTATATTGTCGTAGCAACGACTCGACCGGAAACAATAATGGCCGATGCCGCGATCTGTGTTAATCCTAATGATCCACGTTATCTGCATTTACATGGGAGACAAGTTCGAATTCCGTTGATAGACAAAGCTATCGACATAATTACTGACGAATACGTAACCATGGATTTCGGTACCGGCTGCTTAAAGGTTACCCCGGCGCATGATCTAAATGACTATGAGCTTGGACAAAAGCACAACCTGCCGGTTATTGATATTTTGAATGATGATGGCACGCTGAACGAAAGAGCCCAGATATTAGTAGGGGTGGACAGATTTGCTGCGCGAAAAAAAATAGCGGTTTTGCTT
>NZ_JBAZRC010000225.1:0-4370 GCF_041663085.1 Mucilaginibacter sp. | reverse complement strand
ATTAAAACGGCATTGGTTCATCCGTTCGCGCATTTCGGGGAAGAAATGGCTTAGCACTTCTTTTTCTATGTCGATAACACCCAACTCGCGGATACCCGGGGTATCAATAATATAGCCGCCCTGCGGCAGCTCAAACATTTCGGCAAAGGTGGTGGTGTGCATCCCTTTGTCGCTCCATTCAGATACCATGTGGGTGCGCAGGTCAAGGTCGGGCAACAAGCGGTTGATCAGGCTGGATTTACCTACGCCCGAGTGGCCCGAAAAAAGTGTCACCTTATCCTTCAGCAATTCCTGCACTTCATCAATATTAGTACCTTCTAAAGCCGATACAGAATAACATGGGTAACCAATGTTTTGGTAAATGGCCTGATAATCGGCCAGGATCTCCAGCCCTTCATCGCTAAACAGGTCGAGTTTATTAAATATTAAACAGGCGGGGATATCATACGCCTCGGCGGTTACCAAAAAACGGTCTATAAAACCAAGCGAGGTACGTGGCGATGCCAGGGTAACCACCAAAAGCGCCCTGTCCAGGTTTGCGGCAATGATCTGCGCCTGCTTGGAAAGATTGATAGCCTTACGGATAATATAGTTTTTACGCTGATGCAAATTAGTGATAATGCCCGTGCCCTGCTCTGGCTCCATATCAAAATCAACCACATCGCCAACTGCTAATGGGTTGGTAGTCGTGATCCCCTTTATCCGGAATTTACCCTTGATGCGGCAGTCGATGGTTTCGTCTCCGCTTCTTACCTGGTACCAGCTCCCGGTCGATTTTGTTATAAGTCCCTGCATACGGCCGCAATTTAGGAAGATTTAAAGGCATTGAAAAAATAAAACAACTTTACATTTGGTATTTAAAATAAAATCTACTTACTTTACCGACATAATATATATGACAATTAACAACACCACAATTATTACCATTATTACCACCGGGATAAATTTCGGAGGAAGATAATCGTATGGTGTAAAAACATAAACAAAACCAAATGAAAGCCTTCCTCCGCAAAGAGGAAGGCTTTTTTTATTTTATCGCAAAAATGAAAATTCTAAAATTCGGCGGCACGTCGGTAGGTTCAGTAAGCAGCATCCAAACCCTGCTTAATATTTTAAAAGACGAGGATAAACCCGGTAACCGCCCGGTGGTTGTACTATCTGCAATGGGCGGTGTAACCAACCTGCTGGTAGCTATGGCCGAAAATGCAGCAAACGGGCAGGAGTTTACGGCACAATTAGCCGAACTGGAAAAACGCCATTTTGACGCCGTTAAAGCATTGCTTGATGTACAGAACCAAAACCCGGCCTATACCCGCTTAAAAATTCACTTTAACCAGTTAGAAGAATTGCTGCAGGGCGTACTTACCCTGCGTGAACTTACCCCCAAAACCCGCGACCAGATACTTGGCTACGGCGAACGTTGCTCGGCACTAATGGTAAGTAAAATTGCGGCGCAGCATTTTAAAGATGTGCTTTTTGTAGATGCAGCTGAACTGATTAAAACCGACAGCTCTTTTGGAAACGCCAAAGTAAACAGCGAACTAACGGAATTACTCATCAAAACTTTCTATCAGGAAAACAGCGATAAACTGCTTATTGTAACCGGTTTTATTGCAAGTAACGATGCCGGGCAGATCACAACACTTGGCCGTGGCGGCAGCGATTATACAGCAGCTATATTCGGCTCGGCATTAAACGCTGAAGAGATCCAGATCTGGACGGACGTAAACGGTATGATGACCGCCGACCCGCGTATGGTGCAAAAAGCTTTCCCGCTGGAAGAGCTGACCTATACCGAGGCAATGGAGCTTTCATACTTCGGTGCCAAGGTGATCTATCCACCAACCATGATTCCGGCGTTTTTGAAAAAGATCCCTATAGTGATCAAAAATACATTTGAGCCTGCCTTTGCCGGCACGGTTATCCGCCATGATTGTAAGGCGTCTACCTTGCCAATCAAGGGGATCTCGTCTATCAATAACATCAGCATCCTTAATTTAGAGGGTAGCGGGATGGTAGGCAAATCGGGTTTTAGCGGCAGGTTGTTTTCGCTGCTGGCGAGGGAGCAGATTAACATTATCCTCATCACCCAATCATCGTCAGAACATAGCATCACTTTTGCCGTACAGCCAAACGAAGTGGATAAAGCCAAACAACTGATAGAGCAGGAATTTGAACTGGAACTGCTGGCCAATAAACTGGAGCCATTGGTAGTAGAAAAAAACCAGGCCATATTAGCCGTAGTAGGCGAAAACATGAAGCAAACCCCGGGCATGAGCGGTAAGCTGTTCCACGCGCTGGGCCGTAACGGTGTAAACGTAAGAGCCATTGCGCAGGGTTCGTCGGAGTATAATATTTCGGTTATTATCTCGGCAAATGATTTGGCTAAAGCCTTGAACGCGGTGCATGATGCCTTTTTTATAGAACTGACTAAAACCCTGCACGCCTTCTGTTTAGGTACCGGCAATATCGGCAAAACGCTGTTCAACCAATTGAACGCGCATAAAGATTTCTTGCAAAAAAATAATGGCATACAGGTTAAAATAGTAGGCATCAGCAATACCCGTAAAATGGTTTTCAATGCCGATGGTTTATCGTTAGATACCTGGCAGGACGACCTGCAAGCATCAGACCACGCTGCCGACTTAGCGGGCTTCATCGCCAAAATGAAAGAAATGAACCTGCCAAACTGCGTGTTTATTGATAACACCGCCAGCCCAAAACCAATAGCGTTTTACGAGGAGGTTTTTAAAGCCAACGTATCTGTAGTTACCTGCAATAAAATTGGCAATTCGGCTTCACTCGCCCAATACAAAACCTTCAGGGATACCGCTCGCAAGCATGGCGTAGATTTCTTCTACGAAACCAATGTGGGTGCAGGCCTGCCTATCATCCGTACCTTAAAAGACCTGATGAGCAGCGGCGACCGCATCCAGCGGATAGAAGCCATTCTTTCAGGAACCATCTCCTTCATCTTTAATCACTTTAAGGGTGACGCTAATTTCCACGATGTGGTAAAAGAGGCCCAGGAAAAAGGCTATACCGAACCCGACCCGCGTGATGACCTGAGCGGAAAAGATTTTATGCGTAAGATATTGATCCTTGCCCGCGATGCCGGCCACGAAATGGAAGAAGCTGATGTGGATATAGAAAGCGTTTTACCCAAGGCCTGTTTAGAGGTGCAAACCGTTGAAGATTTTTACGCGGCCCTGAAAGCCGAAGACGCTTTCTTCACCAACCTTAAACAACAAGCCGAAAAAGATAAAAAAGTATTACGTTATATAGGCAAGCTGGAAAACGGCAAGGCATCCATCACCCTGCAAAGTGTGGATGAGAACCATCCGTTCTACATGCTTAGCGGAAGCGATAACATCATATCTTTCACCACCGACAGGTACAAAGAACGCCCGCTGGTGGTAAAGGGCCCCGGCGCAGGTGCCGAAGTAACCGCCGCCGGCGTATTTGCCGACCTGATAAATGTGGGAGCGAATTAAAGAGATGCAAGATTTTTAGAATCAGGAGATAAGACAAAAAAGGCACAGCGCTGGGTTCCCCTCTTGAGAGGGGGTAGGGGTGTGTCCTTAAACAACAGATATTTTTATGAGTAAGGATATACAAGATTTAAAACAGCCGGCCAAAGCGGATAAAAAGGCATTGGATAGCATCCATGTTTTTGCCCCAGCCACCGTGGCCAATGTGGTTTGCGGGTTTGATGTGCTGGGTTTCGCGGTGAACGAACCCGGCGATGAGGTAATTATGCGCATTACCGATAAACCCGGCATCACCATCAGCAAAATTACCGGGGATGATGGGCGCCTGCCGCTTAACCCTGCTAAAAACACGGTAAGCGTAAGTGTTGAGCATTATTTGCGTAGTATCGATAGGCTGGATATTGGCCTCGACATCGAACTCCACAAAAAAATGCCGATAGGTAGCGGCCTGGGCTCAAGCTCGGCCAGTACTGTTGCCGGCTTGTTTGCTATTAAAACTTTATTGGGTGACGATACCGACCCATCCACCCTGTTGCCTTTCGCCATGAAGGGCGAAGAAATGGCTTGCGGGCATGGCCATGCGGATAACGTCGCGCCGGCTTTATTAGGCGGTTTCGTTTTGATCCGTAGCTATGAGCCTTTGGATGTGGTGCGTTTACCGCACCCGGCCAATTTGTGGTGCGCTATCGTGTTCCCGGATGTGGATGTACCTACACGCGAGGCGAGGCAGATCATCCGTAAAAACATCCAGATGAAGGATGCCGTAACGCAGTGGGGTAATATTGCCGGACTGGTGAGCGGTTTGTTTATGCAGGACATTGACCTGATTGGCCGTAGCATGAAAGATGTGCTGGTTGAGCCCGTACGCAGTATGCTGAT
>NZ_JBAZRC010000224.1:0-4417 GCF_041663085.1 Mucilaginibacter sp. | reverse complement strand
AATTGAAATTAAACCAGGTTGATAAATATACTATCGACGGTAAAGATGTTATTGTATTAGCAGAAGGCCGTTTGGTAAACTTAGGTTGCGCTACAGGCCACCCAAGCTTTGTAATGAGTAACTCGTTCACCAACCAAACCTTAGCGCAGATTGAGCTTTGGACAAACGGCGCGGCTTACAAAAACGAAGTTTATACCCTGCCAAAACACCTTGACGAAAAAGTTGCACGTTTACACCTGGAAAAAATTGGTGTTGAACTGGAAGTTTTAGACCAGGATCAGGCTGAGTATATTGGTGTAACAGTTGAAGGTCCGTTTAAACCGGAGTACTACAGATACTAAGTAATAGAAGCAGGACTTTTAGAGTCAGGAATCAAGATAAAAGAAAAGGGATATGGTTTAGGCCATGTCCCTTTTTTGTTACTTATATAATAATGCGATTGGTAAACCAAGGCTAATCCCAACTGTTTTAGTGGGTACATGGTCTGCTACATTCTTGTAATTATTGATATCATTTATCCTGTATTGTAATTCTAAATTGATGGGTTTGTCCCTACCCTGGATAGCTAACGGCAAACCGAAACGTAAATTAGTGGGATTGTAGTCGCCAAAATTTTTCTCATATCTAAAGCTTAAACCGGGCTTTATTAACGTGTTTTGCCATGGTGTAATGTAAACTATTTGTATGTTAACATTAGTTGTCACAAACTCTTTGTAGTCGCCTATGTATGCTTTGTTGGTTTCTAATAACGCCAGATTTAAAGGATTGGCGCCGGGGAATTGCGAGTATTGCCCATAATCAACATTTGTCATCAGGTCAGCATTGGCAGAGTTATTTTGGAATTGTTTAATCCAAGGTGAAGCGTAAAAAGTTCCAACTTTTGCAATGTCTAACAGATACGTAAATTGTAAATTAACCTCCCAAAGTTTAAATTTAGTTTTTTGAAAAGCAGTAGCATTATTGTTGCTAATATATTTCTCAGCTTCCGTCACCGGAAAAAATGCCCAAGCTGATACCCAACCTGTTTGCATCCAGGTATAAGTTTTTTCTTTTTCTAAATACTCTGCTTCAGCTTTGCCAATCTCCTCATATGCTTCATTTTCTTTGTTTCTCATCTGCGTTTGAGTAAGTGTATTATTACTTGGTAAAGTGGTTGTACCGTCTAACAGGGTTACACGAGTGGTTTTTGCGGTTTCCTCGTCTGTTAAACGTTTACTTACTATGGCATACTTTTGCGCCCTGAGTATCTTAAGATCATTAACATGGCTTTTTATATTATCAGGCCAAAAATTAAGAGTGCTCCTAGGTAGTAAATAGGTGATTTTTAAGCCCGCCCGTATATTGTTTTTCCATTTCTTGTCTTTGTATAGTGATGTAAAATTATTTTTTACATCAGCCTCAATAATTGGATTGAAAACAAAGGCCAGCCTGTTTGTATATGGATTCATCCCGGGGACGTTAAAACCCAAAATCAGTTTATCGTTATCTGTGCTATATGTTGAGTAAAATTTTGCTAATGAAAGGTCGGAAACTCCTGTTAAATAATTAAGTGCTTTTTTCTGCATAAATACATTAAACCCTGTTGGTGATACCAACATACCGGTGTCTGCATCTGTTGCTTTCAATTCTTTTTTAAGGCTGTCAAGAATACCTTTTGTACTTAGGTTTTGCGCATTAGTATTTAAAACACTAAAAAAAAGTGCTGCAAATACAATTGTGATTTTTTGTGACATTGTTTTAAAGTTAGGTTGAATAAAGCTATACAATTTTCACCTATAGAAAAACCGTTAAAACACCCAATTGCTATATAGTTATTCAGATAATGAAGATGTTTGAGTATTTATTGTTGCCAGTGCTGGTCTAAGTTTTCAACTTAGACCTAAAACAAAGCAAGCTTTCAGCTTGCGGGCGAATAATGGAGGAGACAATATTGTTAAGCTGAAAGCTTAACTCATTCTGGGTCTAAGTTGGAAACTTAGATCAGCATTAGAGCAACTCATACGAGTCCCTTATCCCCGCAAACAATTGCGGCCTCAACTCGCCGGTATGGCTCAGCCTGATGTGGTTTTCAAACCTTCCAGCGGTAGCGGTGCTTTTTATTACAGGCGGCTCAGTTAGTTGGGTAGCCGAATAAAACTTAAGATCCAACACCTTTTGCATGGGGCGGATAACAAAAAAGGTTTGCCTGTGCACAAACGTAATGCAGTTGGGGGTGGTGCCTACCAAAACATCGGGCCAGTCGGCAACCTCGGCCAATAGTTTATCAAACAATAACAGCAGTTCATCGGGCTTGCCTTTAAACAGATCATCCAAACTTATCCGTGCGCAGTAATGCCTTTGGCTTTCGCTTGTCAGTTCGCGGTCGCATTTTGGGCAGGTGTAAGGCATTGCTTAATCGGTATTAGTGTCATAACGAATATATAAAATTAAAGTTTGTAATATTTGGCACCACATAACTAAATATTTAGTTATGTGAAAAACTATTATATATTTGTAACTTCAAGCGGTTTTTAACACCTAATCATAATGAAACTATTAACTAAAACTTTTTTTGCAGCCACGGCACTGTGCCTGGGTGCAGTAACAGCTTTTTCGCAAGGAAGCCAAAACATACCCAAGGATTACCTGAGTAAAGAGTTCCATGCCGGCAGGCGCGAGGCGTTACGTAAACTAATGCCCCCTAACTCGGTTGCCGTCATATTTGCTTACCCCGAACGTGTGTTTTCAAAAGATGTGGACTACGTTTACCATCCCAACCCGGACATGTATTATTTTTCGGGATATAAAGAGGCTGATGCCGCTTTGTTGATCTTTAAAGATATGCAGGGAACAGGCGACACTTCTTATAATGAAGTGATTTTTGTGCGCAAGCGCGATGCACAGCGCGAGCAGTGGACGGGCAGGCGTTTAGGTGTTGAAGGTGCAAAAACACAGTTAGGTTTTAAACGCGCTTATAATGGCAGCGAGTTTGCCAAATTCCCAATCGACTTTAAAAAATTCACCACCATAATAAATGATGAGTTGCCGAATGATGCCGGTAAGGACGGAGATCTGGCAAATCTTATAAAAACATTTAAGGCCAAAGCAGCACTGCCCGAGGTTGATAAAGCTTTATTGAATGGGCTTAACCTGGTTAGCACCCGTGCAACACCGGCAAATCTACCGCGCGTAATTGCTTATTTAAAATCGGCTTTATCCCCCGAGGTTTATCAAAGCAATGCCATAGTGCAGGAGCTGGTAAATAAACCGGATAGCGCTACCCTTGTAAGCGTAAAGGCAAAAATAAAACAGCAGTATGGCGCTGCCGGTATGTTTAATGATTTTACAGTTGCCCTGCGAGGGATTAAACAGCCCGAAGAATTGGCGCTGTTAAGTAAATCGGTACAGCTATCAAGCATTGCACATGCCGAGGTTATGCGTGCTGTAAAACCCAGTATGAGCGAGCGCGAGTTGGAAGGGATCTTGATGTACGTTCATAAAAAGTACGGTGCCGAAGGTGAAGGCTACCCGCCAATTGTGGGTGTAGGTGCCAACGGTTGTATTTTGCATTACGAAGAAAATAACGAGACTGTTTTAAATAACCAATTGGTACTGCTTGACGTAGGTTCGGAATACCATGGCTATTCGGCTGATGTTACACGTACCATACCGCCAAGCGGTAAATTCACCGAAGAGCAGAAAGCCATTTACCAGATAGTTTATGATGCGCAGGAAGAGGTGTTTAAAATGTGTAAAGCAGGTGTGCCTTATGCATCGCTGGAAGATAAAACCGGTGAGGTTTTAGCTGCCGGCTTAATAAAACTGGGCATTATAAAAGAAGCCAAAGAGCTGCGTACCTATTACCCACACGGTGTATCGCACCATATGGGGTTGGATGTGCATGACAAAGGATCATACTCAGGTAACCTGGAAGAAAACATGGTTATTACAGTTGAACCGGGTATTTACATTCCCGCAGGTAGCAAGTGCGACAAAAAATGGTGGAACATTGGTGTGCGTATAGAAGATGATGTGGTTATAGGTAAAGATAAAGGCACCATATTATCGCTTGATGCACCAAGAAAATGGCAGGATGTTGAGAAAATGGCTGCAGAAAAAAGTATATTTGACGGTGCGAAATTCCCGCCGCTTAAATAGGATTTACTACTATATTAGAAAGCCCCGACTTGTCGGGGCTTTCTTGTTTTTAGCCCACCTTGTCATTTCGAACGAGCATAGCGGGGAGAAATGCTGTTCGTTATGCAAGGTGTATAATATGCAAAGTTCACGACTTGTCGTATGAACAAGATTTCTCTCTATCGTTCGAAATGAACTGTGTTTAAAAGCAAATAATATTTGAATAATTTTCCTGATATTTTGTTTGTTGTTTAGCTATTGCAAAGGCTTGTTTTAATAGTTTATTAGCTACTGCTATTAA
>NZ_JBAZRC010000223.1:0-4539 GCF_041663085.1 Mucilaginibacter sp. | reverse complement strand
GAGGGTAAAACACAATTGGCGCATACCTTAAATGGTAGTGCATTAGCCTTGCCGCGTATTGTAGCTACTTTATTGGAGAATAACCAAACGGAGAAAGGGATAAAAATACCTGAGGCGCTTGTGCCTTATACCAAGTTTGAGTGGATAGATTAAGTACGTTCTAAAAACGCCCCTAAAACGCCCTTAAAACGACCTGGTAAATGCAAAGTGTTCACGTTCACAGCCGTGAACGCCTGTGAACGCGCGCATTTGCCTTGTAATCAGCGCTTTGTGTTTTTTAGTTATAGTATGTGTTTTATTATCAGTGATTTATGTTTTATAAGCGCTGATAATACATTCTTATCTGACGGGTTTAAAGCCTTTTACAAGCCTTTCTGTATCGCTTCATAAACCGCATCCTGTATGCGCGGCCGTATATTTAGGCTGCCTAACCTGTTACCTACGTTTGGGTACACCCTGTTTGACAGGAAAATATATACCAGGTTATATTTCGGATCTACCCACACGCAGGTTCCGGTAAAGCCGGTATGCCCGTAAGCCATATCTGAGGCCAGCTTTGATGGGTAATGCCTGTCGGCAATGGGGTCCCAGCGATCGAAGCCCAGGCCGCGCCTGCTAACGGGTGATTGTTTGGATGTCCACAGGTCAACCGTTTCAGGTTTAACGTATTGCACACCGCCGTAGGTGCCACGGTTCAGCATCATCTGGTAAAGTATAGCCACATCATTGGCGCTGGCAAATACACCTGCATGCCCGGCAACGCCACCCATCAGGGCCGCGGTTGGGTCGTGCACGTAGCCGTCTATCAGGGTTTTACGATCTTTTTTATCATCTTCGGTGGGCGGGATGCGGTTTGCCGGGAACCGGTAAAGCGGTAAAAAACCAGCCGTTTGCATCCCCAGCGGGGTATAAAACTTATCCTGCACATATTTATTTAAAGGGATGGCGGTGATGGTTTCGGCTATCTGTTGCAAAAATATCATCCCAACATCGCTGTACACATATTGCCCGCGGGTTTTAACTGCCGAACGCAGTGCAGCAGGCAGCATTACCTCTTCAAAGTAATTTTTACGCACGTAATAGTTATCATTTACCTTGGTTGGGTACGCCGCTGATGAATCGGTACTATGGTCGGTTGGTTTGATCACCTCGAAAGTAGAAATATCTGGTATCAACCCCGCCTGGTGTTCCAGCAATTCGCGCACACTCAGCGTTTTTTTATTGGTGTTGCGGGTAATGGGCATATACGTGCCCAGGGTCGAATCGAGATTGAGTTTCCCCTGGTCATAAAGCTGCATGGCCTCCATAGTGGTAGCCGAGATCTTGGTCATGGATGCAATATCGAAGATGTCGGTTATCTTATCGGCAATGCCGTTATCATACATATGATAACCATAGGCCTTGTTAAATATCACCTTGCCATCCTTGGCCACTAAAACCACGCATCCCGGTGTGGCGCGGTTGGCAATAGCTTCGCTGGCAATGTTATCAATTTCTTTGAGGTTATCGGCATTGATGCCGGCATCTTCGGGCACAGTATATTGCAGGCGGGTTTTAGAGGTTAAAAAACCCGAGTTAGCTGTGTATTTAGGTGCATAGGTTTTGGTGAGCCGTTGCGTTATGGCAACGCCGCCAAAAATTGCCTGTGCGCTGTATAACGCTGCCACCGGCGATACCCTTGCCGACCAGATTACCGGCGAGCTAACCTCATTCAGCTTAATAAGTGATGAACTATTGCCGATAAATGAAACAACAACGTTTTTTAACTTTTGGGTGTTGTTAATAAAGCCGATGATCTGCGGGTTATTCACTTCGGCATCGGTAAGCTGCAGGATAAGCGTGTTATAAAATTTGGTATCCTGCGCCAGCATATCAAAGGGTTTTGTGCCCAAATAATCATTGCCGTTTATGGCATTAACTTTCGCGTATTTATTAAGCAGGCTATCAAACGCAACCGCGTAGGGTGCTGAAAAATGGATGCTGGCAATTTTATTATTGTCCAGGTTTTGCAGGGGGATAAGTTGCTTCCCGTTATTGAGCAATACGGTTGCCTGCTCAACAAGCAGCTGTTCTTTTATATAAGCTTTACCCGTAAATGGTGGGTTTTGCGCACAGGCAGAATTAAAAAGTACAAAACCGGATAGCAGCAGGATGTATAAATTCCGACTATTTTTTCTCATAAACCTTAACACCATTTATATATGTTTTTAAAACTTTAACATTGGGCAATTCGCTGCCTTTTACCTTCATTATATCCTGGTCAAGTATCACAAAGTCGGCATACTTACCTACTTCGATACTGCCTTTTTCGTGTTCCTCAAAGTTTGCTTTGGCAGCCCATACGGTCATGCCTCTCAAGGCTTCGGTACGGCTAAGCGCGTTCTCCATCTGGAAGCCTCCATCCGGCGAACCTTTCAAATCCCTGCGCTCTGTTGCAGCATAAAACGTGTACATGGGGTTTATGTTTTCTACCGGGAAATCCGTCCCCAGCGGGATCCACCCGTTTTGTTTCATCAGGTCTTTATAGGCATAGCCTGTTTTTAAACGTTCGGCGCCCAGGCGCTTTGCAGCCCACACCATATCAGATGTGGCATGCGTAGGCTGCACCGATGGGATAATATTATTATCGCCAAACAATTTTACATCCTGAGGTGATACGATCTGCGCGTGCTCTATCCTCCAGCGTTTGTTGTTTTTGCCTTTCAGGTTTTCGGCATAAATTTTCAGCATCACCCGGTTGGCAGAATCGCCAATAGCATGAGTACACATCTGGAAACCATGAGCCGCAATTTTTTTAGCTACTTCCTCAAAATGCGCCTTGCTGCTTAGTAAAAAACCACTCCAGTTTTTCTGGTCGGAGTATGGGTGCAATAAACAAGCTCCTCTTGAACCCAGTGCGCCATCGGCATAAACTTTAAACGCGCGTACGTTAAGGCCTGGCGTTTTGTATGCGCCGCGTTTAAACAGGTAATCGTAATTTTCCTGCTGGTCGGCAAGCATTACATACATACGCATTTTAAGGTCGCCTTTGTGCTGTAATGCGGCAATGGTGTTTACCATGGTATAAGGCAGGCCGCAATCATCTACAGTGGTTAACCCCACCGCAAAGCAATTGCGTTGTGCATCCAGTAAAGCCGCCTGGGTAATTTGTTCTGTTGGGGCGGGGATCTTGCGGGTAACAATCCCAACAGCGTTATCTACCAGTATGCCGGTTAATTTACCGTTTACGGTCTCTATTTCGCCGCCGGTTATTTTTTGCCCGGGTTTAATACCGGCAATATTTAATGCGGCCTGGTTGGCAATAGCAGCATGCCCGTCAACACGGCTCAGTAATACCGGGCGTACAGGGAACAGCGAATCAAGCTTGGCTTTGTTGGGGAATGCTTTATTGGCCCAGATGTTTTGGTCCCAGCCGTTGCCTATGATCCAGCCATCGGTTTTGTGGCGCGAGTAACTGCTTACCGAATCTAAAACGGCGTCCCAGCTTTTGGTGCCAACCAATTTAACATCCTGCAGGCCTAAACCGTATTCGTAAAAATGCGCGTGGGCATCAATAAAACCGGGGTAAACCGCTTTGCCGCCGGCATCAATTACTTCGCGGGCTAAATATTGTTTTTCCAGGGTATCTATATTGCCTACGGCTAATATTTTGCCGCTACTCACCACAAAGGCATTGGCGGTGGTAAAGGTACTATCTACAGTATATACAAGTGCATTTTTTACAAGCAGATCGGCATTATATTCTTTTTGTTTGCATGCTGCAAGGAGTAAAAACAGCACCGGCCAGAGTTTCTTCATATGGTATTAATAAACAGGTAGATGTAAATATTATTAACGTAAATAGTATATACAAGTATGTAACGGTAAAGTTATGCAATCAAATAATTAATTTAGCGTCTTAATTGACACGCCTCTTTCGGGCGCAGAAGGGAAATATTTTTAATGCCAGATATAATACAGCTTTTACCGGATGCCGTTGCCAACCAGATTGCCGCAGGCGAAGTAGTGCAGCGACCTGCATCCGCAGTAAAAGAATTGATAGAGAACGCGATAGATGCCGGTGCCGATAAAATTCAGCTGATATTAAGGGACGCCGGGAAATCACTGATACAGGTTATTGATAATGGCTGTGGTATGAGCCTTACCGACGCGCGCATGTGTTTTGAGCGGCACGCTACTTCAAAAATTCGCAAGGCCGAAGATCTTTTTGCCATCCGTACCATGGGTTTCAGGGGCGAAGCCATGGCTTCTATAGCCGCTATTGCCCAGGTGGAGCTAAAAACCCGCAGGCATGAGGATGAACTGGGTACCTGTATACAGATAGAAGGGTCGGAAGTGCTCAGCCAGGAAGCTTGTTCGGCCAATACCGGGACATCCATCTCTATCAAAAACCTTTTTTATAACACACCTGCCCGCCGTAACTTTTTAAAAAGTAACCCGGTGGAGATGCGCCATATTATTGACGAATTTCAGCGCGTGGCTTTGGCCAATCCGCAGGTTTTTTTAACCATGCATCATGATGGGCAGGAGGTTTATCAT
>NZ_JBAZRC010000222.1:0-4553 GCF_041663085.1 Mucilaginibacter sp. | reverse complement strand
TGGTGGAGATGGGTTTGCAGCGCCGCCCTTCACTTGTAGCTTTACCATCGCACCGACTTCTTTTGCCATTTTGATTTGTTTTAATTATAACTCAATGTTAGTAAGTGGAAGCTAAGTAACATTTAAGATCTTTAGATTTGAGATGTTAGATAGGAGATTTGAGGCTCGTACCAGGTTATTCAAACCTTTATATTGTTATATTTATTGTTTAGCGCTATCAATATGACCCTTAGATGTTTCATCAATCTATAAGCTCATATCTCTTGTCTAAACTATTCTTTCTCTACCTGCATGTAATTCAATTCAAGCGGCGTACGACGCCCAAATATCTTTACCATTACTTTTAATTTCTTTTTCTCTTCGTTAACTTCCTCGATAACACCGCTAAAGCCGTTGAAAGGACCATCCATTACTTTAACGTTCTCGCCAACGTAATATGGTACATTCATGGTTTCGCCTTGTGCGCTCATCTCGTCAACCTTACCTAAAATACGGTTAACTTCGGCCTGGCGTAAAGGGATAGCGTTACCTTGCTTATCACCTAAAAAGCCAATAACGCTATTAATGTTCTTAATAACGTGCTCTAACTCACCGTCAAGCGCGGCTTCCATTAATACATAGCCCGGGAAATAATTACGCTCTTTAGCGATTTTCTTTCCATCGCGCATCTGGTAGTATTTTTCGGTAGGGATCAATACCTGCGGGATAAGGTGTGTTATACCTAACCTGTTTACTTCCGCATCTATGTATTGCTTTACCTTTTTTTCTTTACCACTGATGGCCCTAACTACGTACCACTTTAATTGCTCACTCATCTATTATATATAATTAGGTTAGTGATGTATAAAACTGATTAAGCAAATAGCCGATTATCTGGTCCATACCAAAAATAAGCATAGCAATAATAATTGCAGCTACCAACACCAATACGGCGCTGCTTTGCAACTCTCTCCAGGTTGGCCAGGTTACTTTCTCGGTCAACTCAATGTATGATTCTTTAATATATTCAGCTACGCCTGCCATTTTATTAATTGCTTATGCACGGGAACAAGGATTCGAACCCTGATCAAAGGTTTTGGAGACCTCTATTCTACCGTTGAACTATTCCCGTGTATACTATCTCCAAAAAAATGAAGAATTGTATTGTATTTGCTTATTGTGAATAAAGTACCGAGACAAAAGCCCCGGTACTTTATACAAAATTAACCGTTTTGCTACCCAGTTAAGGGTATTGTAATTATGCTAATATTTCAGTTACCTGACCAGCACCTACTGTTCTACCACCCTCACGGATAGCGAAACGTAGACCTTTTTCCATAGCGATAGCGTTGATTAGCTTTACAGTGATAGTAACGTTATCACCTGGCATAACCATTTCTACACCTTCTGCCAATGAAATTTCACCGGTTACGTCAGTTGTACGGAAATAGAATTGTGGACGGTATTTGTTGAAGAATGGAGTGTGACGGCCACCTTCTGCTTTTGATAATACGTAAACCTCTGCTTTGAAATCAGTGTGTGGGTTTACTGAACCTGGTTTACAGATAACCATACCCCTGCGGATATCAGTTTTCTCAATACCACGTAGTAATAAACCTACGTTATCACCAGCTTCGCCACGGTCAAGGATCTTGCGGAACATCTCAACACCTGTTACGGTTGATTTTAAGTTCTCAGCACCCATACCTAAGATATCTACTTGCTCGCCTGAGTTGATAACACCACGCTCGATACGACCAGTTGCAACAGTACCACGACCAGTGATCGAGAATACGTCCTCAACAGGCATCAAGAAAGGAAGATCAGTTAAACGTGGAGGAATTGGAATGTAGCTATCTACAGCATCCATTAACTCCATAATTTTAGCTACCCATTTAGCATCGCCGTTAAGACCGCCTAATGCTGAACCTTGGATAACCGGAATATCATCACCAGGGAAATCGTAGAATGATAATAATTCACGGATCTCCATTTCAACTAATTCTAATAATTCTGGATCATCAACCATATCCACTTTGTTCATGAACACAACCAGTGAAGGTACACCTACCTGACGGGCAAGCAGGATGTGCTCACGAGTTTGAGGCATTGGACCATCAGTAGCAGCAACCACGATGATAGCACCATCCATCTGAGCAGCACCAGTAACCATGTTTTTTACATAGTCAGCGTGACCCGGACAGTCAACGTGTGCATAGTGACGGTTTGCAGTTGAATATTCAACGTGAGCGGTGTTGATGGTGATACCACGCTCTTTTTCTTCAGGAGCAGAGTCAATTGAATCAAATGAACGTGCTTCTGATAAACCTGCGTCAGCTAATACTTTAGTGATAGCTGCGGTAAGGGTTGTTTTACCGTGGTCAACGTGACCGATTGTACCGATGTTTAAGTGCGGCTTACTGCGGTCAAACTTTTCTTTTGCCATGATTATTTTTTATTTGTAGGTTAATTTATTTAAACGTAATGTACTTATATTAAAAGTATCTGAGCCAACAATGGGATTTGAACCCATGACCTCTTCCTTACCAAGGAAGTGCTCTACCCCTGAGCTACGTCGGCTAATTTTTTAGTTCATTTGTTCACTCGTCAATTAGTTCATTGGTATTTACCACCTGGCACAAATGAACTAATGAACCATGCAACCATTGAACTACCCGAGCGGAAGAAGAGGTTCGAACTCTCGACCTATAGCTTGGAAGGCTATCGCTCTACCAACTGAGCTACTTCCGCAATATTAAAACCTAAAACACTAAACTCTAAACCCTAAAACAATTTTTAGAATTTAGAATTTAGCAATTAGTACTTAAAGTGGGGGGAGAAGGATTCGAACCTTCGTAGCCGAAGCAGCGGATTTACAGTCCGCCCCATTTGACCGCTCTGGTATCCCCCCATTGTTGATTTCGGATCCATAATACCTAATTGGAAGCTAAGTATCACTTTTCCGAAATAAACAGAGCCTCCTATCGGGATCGAACCAATGACCTACTGATTACAAGTCAGTCGCTCTACCAGCTGAGCTAAGGAGGCTTAAATTGTCGCCATTACCATTTTACCTTTCGGTATTTTAGGGTTTTGGCTGCAAAATAATATTGCGCTTATTTTTTCTTTTTAAAGAACCACCCTTTCAATAATCAAGAGACTGATTAAAGCCTCTCTGAAAGGGATTGCAAATCTACAAAAATTTAAGGCTGTACAAAATATTTTTGCAAAAAAAATCGGCAGGCTTTAAACCTGCCGATCCGGGCTTTAATTTTGCCCTGCTATATGCCTAAAAATCATCTTCTTCCGTTACAAGGGCCGCTTTTTTAGCAGCTTCGGCAGCGATAGATTTTTTTGTTTTATGTTTCTCAATTTGCTTGCGAAGGCTCTCAACCACCAAATCCGTAGCCTCTTCAAACGTTTTACACTTCTCTTTTGCAAAAATTTGGTTACCCGGCAGCATCAGTTTTATCTCTGATATCTTGTTAGCCTCATCCTCTACGTTCTCCAGCTTTAAATATACTTCACCACTTATTATGTGATCGTAAAACGTCTCCAGCTTATCTACTTTCTTTTGGATAAAATCAAGTAATCTCTTGTCTGCAGTGAAGTGAATAGATTGCACTGTAATTTTCATTTTTCCTCCTTTTTATGCCTTTGGATGGGCTTGTTTATAAATAGATTTAAGTCGTTCTACTGAATTGTGCGTATAAATTTGCGTGGCGCTAAGGTTAGCGTGGCCAAGCAATTCTTTTATAGCGTTTAAATCGGCCCCATTGTTTAGCAAGCTTGTTGCAAACGTATGCCTTAACACGTGTGGGCTCCTTTTATCCTGGGTTGATATGTGTGAAAGATATTTCTGCACTATTAGATATATAAGCTTGGGATATGCATCCGCTCCTTTATTTGTAACGATTAAGGTTAAGGAATTGTTATTAAAATTTTCACATTTCTTTGCCTCAGTATATTGCTTTAACAGTAGCACCAGTTCATGATTCAGGGGTATTATCCTCTGTTTGTTGCGTTTACCTAAAACTTTAATGGTGCCCTCGTACAAATTAATATCTGTTTCTTTTATGCCGGTAATTTCTGCAAGGCGCATACCTGTGCCAAAAAGCATCTCAATAACCAGCTTATCGCGCTGGCCGGCAAAATCTTCTGTAAATATTTTATCAGCCGCACTATCCATTTTGCCATCCAGCATACCGGTTAGTTTATCACTATCTACCACGGTTGGCAGGTTTTTAGGCACTTTGGGTGTGTTGATGCGCGATGCAGGGTTGGTAGTTATTACTCCCTCCTGCAACAAAAACTTAAAGTATTTGCGCAGCGTGGCTATTTTACGGTTAACAGAGCGTGCAAGCAGCTTGTTATCCATTAGCTGTACCATCCAGTTACGGATATCGTGATGGCGGATGTCTGTTGGGGTTGTAACCTGTACCGGCTGATTGGGCGGGTTTAAAAAGAGCATAAATTGCTCAAGGTCGCTCTGGTAGGCTGATACCGTGTGGGGCGAGTATCTTTTCTCGAACCTGATGTGCTGTATAAACCTGTCTAAAAACATAAAAACTATT
>NZ_JBAZRC010000221.1:0-4574 GCF_041663085.1 Mucilaginibacter sp. | reverse complement strand
TACTGGGCGATGTTGACCAAACTGTCGCCACAAATAAAGCCTTCCAAACCGTAAGATTAACCGAAGTGGCCAACTCAAGCTATGATTACTGGCACAAGCAAAAAACAAAGGAGTTAAAAGACCTGATAGCGCAGTGCGCAGGGTTGTGGTTTGAGAGTTATGCGACTGAGCCATCTTATGCAATTGGTGATAGCATGATTATAATTAATCAAATTATTAATAGAAATAATGCCGGCATTAATGATCTGGTTGTTAATAGTGGGGGCAGAAGCAAAAGCCGGATAACAGGTACTGACGCCTATAATTTACCTGGTGATAAAATTACAACTGCTGAATTTGAGGGTAAAGGAAAAATTCCTGCTAACTATATAACCCAACCATATTGGTTGGTTAGTCCTCACGGAATTGGTGCATACGCCTTACCAAACGATACATTAGCTGGATTTCCGGAAAATCCTAATGCTGCTAAAACCACTTTTACATTTAATTTTAATGGGAAGGAAATAAGTTACGAGCGTAATATAGTTTTCAAATATGTTGACCCTGCCCGAGGCGAAATTTATCAACCTCTGGAAATAGCCCCACCCGTTACCGCTAACATTGCCGAAAAGGTATACATCTATAATAACACCCAGCCGCAAACTGTGCAGGTAAAACTAAAAAGCTTTACCAATGCCAGCGGCAGTATCAGCATAAAACCCGTTGCAGGTTGGAAGATCAGTCCCGAAAAGATAGATTTTACCGGTAAAAACAAAGGTGATGAATGGACGGTAGCATTTAACGTTATCCCAACCAATAATAAGCCAAATACCAGTAACCTGGAAGTTATCGCGACAGCAAACGGCAAAGCGTTTTCGCAAGGTTTATTAAATATTAAATATAACCACGTGCCTGCCATCACCATCTTCCCGCCGGCGCAGGCCAAGCTGGTAAATATCGACCTTAAAACAGCAGGCAAGAAAATAGGCTACATAGCCGGCGCCGGCGATTTGGTACCCGATGCCCTGCGCGAAGTGGGTTATGATGTTCACCAACTTACTGAGATCGAAATTATCAACGGCGACCTGTCTGTTTACGACGCCATTGTAACCGGCGTGCGTGCCTATAACGTAAACGAACGCCTGGCCTATGAGCAACCAAAATTATTAGAGTATGTAAAAAATGGCGGTAACCTGGTTGTGCAATACAACAACAACAATGGTTTGGTAACAAAGCAAATTGGCCCGTACCCATTCCGGGTAGTAAACGAGCGCGTTACCGAGGAAGATGCCAAAGTAACCTTTACCGAGCCGCAAAACCCCGTGCTTAATTATCCCAATAAAATAACCGCTGCCGATTTTAACGACTGGATCCAGGAACGCGGGTTATATTTTGTTAGCAGTATTGACAGCCAGTATAGCACTCCGCTGCAAATGAACGATACCGGCATGGAACCAAATAAGGGCGCATTAATTGTAACAAACTTTGGCAAAGGGCGTTTTGTTTACACATCGCTGGCTTTCTTCAGGGAATTGCCTGCCGGTGTACCCGGTGCTTACAGGTTATTTGTTAATTTGTTAAGCAAGCCAAAAAACTAACAATTCAATTAGGCATCAATACTTTTATACACTAAATTTGCAGCACATTATTTAACAAAATACTATGTCACACCATCATCACCCGCACAAAGAAGAAAAAAACTACGATTACATATATTACCTTGTTGCCTTAATTAGCGGCATGTTTGTAGGCGCTATTGTTGAAAGAGGCTTTATCTGGATCCCGGTAGGTGGTGTTTTCGGTTTATTAACCGCAGCGCTGTTCATCAAATTCCTGGTGAAAGGCCGTGAAGAGGTCTAAGGATAGCGACCTTCCCTCGTTTATAAAAAACTGGAACCAGTTTTACGGTATTGTTATCGTATGGCTGGTTTTTTTAATTTTAGTATTTTGGCTCATTACAAGATCTTTTGAATGAGTTTAACCGATTGGATAGTTTTAGGCTTCACCCTGCTTGCCATAGTTGCCTACGGCGTATGGAAAAGCGGCAGCAGTAAAAACATCGACCAATACATGGGCAACCGCTCGCTCCCCTGGTATCACGTCGGCTTATCTGTTATGGCCACACAGGCCAGCGCCATTACCTTTTTATCCGCCCCCGGCCAGGCCTATAGCGATGGGATGCGTTTTGTGCAGTTCTATTTCGGCCTGCCGCTGGCCATGATCGTAC
Organism: Mucilaginibacter sp.; assembly: GCF_041663085.1. GTDB lineage: Bacteria > Bacteroidota > Bacteroidia > Sphingobacteriales > Sphingobacteriaceae > Mucilaginibacter. The sequence continues at coordinate 2,368 of NZ_JBAZRC010000221.1, read as the reverse complement.
TATGCATCACGTTTGTACCCATATTCCATAAGCTTAAAGTTTACACCGCTTACGAGTTTTTAGAGCAACGGTTCGATCTAAAAACCCGGGCGCTTACCTCTATTTTGTTCCTGATCCAGCGCGGGCTATCCACAGCTATAACTATTTATGCCCCGGCCATTATCCTGTCGGGTATATTGCATATCAATACTACTTACACTACACTGTTTATAGGCGGGTTGGTTTTGTTCTACACCGTTTACGGCGGGGCAAAGGCGGTATCGTATACCCAGCTGCTGCAAATGAGCATCATTTTTACCGGCATGTTTGTGGCCGGTGTTTTTGTGGTGATGTTAATGCCGCAAAATGTAGGCTTTGGCAAAGCCATTAAACTGGCAGGCAACATGGGCCGCATGAACGTTATCGACTGGAAATTTGACCCCAACAACCGTTACAACATCTGGAGTGGTATCATCGGCGGTTTCTTTTTGCAGTTATCTTATTTCGGGACAGACCAGAGCCAGGTTGGGCGCTACCTAACCGGTAGTACAGTTGGGCAGAGCAGGCTTGGCCTCATCATGAACGGACTAATAAAAGTACCGATGCAATTCTTAATACTATTATTAGGCGTACTCGTGTTCAGTTTTTACCAGTTTAACAGGCCGCCGGTTTTCTTTAACAATTACGAGGTTGAGCAGGTAAAGAAAAGCCAATACGCACCGCAATTTAATCAGCTGGAAAAACAGTATGCCGATGCTTTCGATCAAAAGAAACAAAAAACCGAGGGCCTAGTAAAGGCACTGGATAGCAAAGACCAACAGCAAATAACCGGCGCAAAAGCCGACCTTAAAACTGCCGAGGCGCAGGCTGATACCATCCGCAAGCAAGCGATCAGTGTCATCAAAAAAAGTAGCGGTAATGATAGCGTGAATGATACTAATTACGTATTCCTCACTTTTGTAACGCATTACCTGCCAAAAGGATTAATAGGCTTACTTATCGCTATTATCTTCCTGGCATCCATGGGCTCTACCGCAAGCGGGTTGAACGCGCTGGGGTCAACCACGGTAATAGATATTTACAAGCGTATTATAAAACCCGGCCAATCCGAACAACGCTATGTTACCGCATCGCGCCTGGCAACCGTTTTTTGGGGACTGGTTTGTATAGGCATGGCGCTTTACGCCAGCAAAATAGGTAATTTGTTAGAGGCCGTGAACCAGTTAGGCTCCTACATATACGGAACTATATTAGGCGTATTCATCGTGGCCTTCTACCTTAAAAAGATCCAGGGAACTGCAGTATTTGTAGCCGCGGTTATTACCGAAGCCATAATATGCGTAATGGGTTATTACGAAACCGTGGCTTACCTGTGGCTGAATGCCATTGGCTGTATCGGGGTGATTATTATCGCCTTGGTATTGAATGGCTTTATAAAGGATAATAAAGCGGTAGTTAATTAAACTGATTATTCTCCCCACCCTCTTTGCGTAGCAGAGAGGGTCGACAAACGAAGTGATGTCGGGGTGAGTAAAATTAATGAAGTGGAACCTACCCCGCAATCGCTCGGCTCCAGCCGAGTGATAACTATTTTAAGGCCTCCGGCCGCCACCAGCATACAGCGGCGGGACGCCGTGTAATAATAGTCACTCGGCAGGAGCCGAGCGACGGCAAGCTCTACTCTCTAACCTTCGTATCTATAGTAATAGTCACTGGCCCATCGTTTACTAAGCTTACTTTCATATCAGCACCAAAAATCCCCGTGGCTATTTTTTTACCGGTGATGGTTTCGAGTGTTTTGATCATTTGCTCATACATCGGGATGGCTTTATCCGGCCTTGCCGCGCGGATGAAAGACGGGCGGTTTCCTTTTTTAGTTTGCGCGAACAAGGTGAATTGGGAGATCAATAGAATATCACCGTTAATATCAGCAAGGCCTTTATTCATCAATCCATTTTCATCGCCAAATACGCGCAGACCGGTTATTTTTTGGGCGAGCCATTGTAGGTCTTCGTCTGTATCGGCATCTTCCACACCCAACAAAACCATAAAACCAATGCCAATTTGCCCGGTGATGTTACCATCCACTTTGCATGATGCTTCTGAAACCCGCTGTATTACTGCACGCATTGTTGCTTTTGACTTTTTACTTTAAACTTTTGACTTCTCCATTAAGCCCTTGTATCATTCCCATGATAAATGCTCAAATAGCTATCATATCTTGATTGTGCTATTTCGCCTTCTTCCAGCGCATCAAGCACTGCGCAGCCCGGCTCGTTGATATGGCGGCAGTTATTAAAACGGCATTGGTTCATCCGTTCGCGCATTTCGGGGAAGAAATGGCTTAGCACTTCTTTTTCTATGTCGATAACACCCAACTCGCGGATAC
>NZ_JBAZRC010000220.1:0-4612 GCF_041663085.1 Mucilaginibacter sp. | reverse complement strand
TAAATGCTGCATCAGGCTGTCGCCGCTATACCAGCTGATATTTGACGACCGGTATACAATATTATCGCCCTTTAACGCACTCACCGGGATGTAGGTAACATTATCCAGATTTACTTTGGCAGCCAGCTTTTTAAAGTCGGCAACAATGTTATTGAACACCTCTTCGCTATAATCAACCATATCCATCTTGTTTACTGCAACAACCACTTTAGGGATCTGCAATAACGAAACCAGGAAGGAGTGACGCGTAGTTTGCTCGATAACGCCCTTGCGGGCATCTATCAAAATAATAGCTAAAGCTGCGTTACTCGCACCGGTAACCATGTTACGGGTGTACTGGATATGGCCCGGCGCATCGGCTATGATGAACTTGCGCTTATCGGTCTCAAAGTATTTGTAGGCCACATCAATGGTGATGCCCTGCTCACGCTCGGCTTTAAGGCCGTCGGTTAAAATGGCAAGGTCAATGGTACCGTCGTCGTTTTTACGGTTCGATGCATGCAGGGCCTCTAACTGGTCGGCCAGGATGGCTTCGCTATCGTACAGCAGGCGGCCTATCAAGGTGCTTTTGCCATCGTCAACACTGCCTGCGGTTATAAATTTTAGTATATCCATTTTCTTTTATTCAATCTTAGTTCCCCTCTTGAGAAGGGTTAAGGGTGTGATAAACGCCCTGTTTTACTTACGTCGTAGTTTACTCACCCCGACTACGCTTCGCTGGTCGATCCTCTATGCTGCGCAAAGAGGGTGTAAGTTGCTCCGGTTTGTTTGACCCTCTTTCCGCTTGCGGAGAGAGGGTGGTCGAGCGAAGCAATGACCGGGTGAGTTAAAAATATCCCCCTTTTTTCCTGTCTTCCATGGCAGCTTCGCTTACCTTATCGTCCATGCGTGCGCCGCGCTCGCTGATCTTGGATGATGCTATCTCGTCAATAATGTCATCAATCTCAAACGCGTACGATTCTACAGCCGCGGTACAGGTCATATCGCCCACGGTACGGAACCTTACATTCTTTCTTTCTATCACATCATCCGCATCCATATTCAGGAATGGTGATGCTGCCATCAGCTGCCCGTTACGGGTGATACAATCGCGCTGGTGAGCAAAGTAAATGGTTGGCAAGGGGATGTTCTCGCGGCGGATATAATTCCACACATCCAGCTCCGTCCAGTTGCTTATCGGGAACACGCGCACGTTCTCGCCTTTGTGGATCTTACCGTTGTAAATATCCCAAAGCTCGGGGCGCTGGCGTTTGGGGTCCCACTGGCCAAACTCGTCACGTACCGAAAAGATGCGTTCTTTAGCGCGGGCCTTTTCTTCATCGCGGCGTGCGCCACCAATACAGGCATCAAAGCCGTGTTTGGCAATAGTATCTAAAAGGGTAGTAGTTTGCAGCGGGTTGCGGCTAGCGTTTTTACCCTTTTGTTCAATAACCTTGCCTTCATCAATGCTATCCTGCACATGGCCTACGATAAGCTTTTCGCCTATGCGGGCTATCATTTCATCACGGTAGGTAATGGTTTCTTCAAAATTGTGGCCGGTATCAATATGCACCAGCGGGAACGGGAACTTACCCGGGCGAAAGGCCTTTAACGCCAAATGCACCAGGGTGATAGAATCCTTACCACCGCTGAATAGCAGCGCAGGTTTTTCAAACTGCCCCGCTACTTCGCGCAGAATATATATGGCCTCTGCCTCTAACTCGTCCAGGTAATCTAACCGGTATTTGCTCATTCTTTTAAATTATTTAACGTTACTGCATGTAAACCACACTCTTTTTTGCTTTGGTCTTCCCACCACCAGCGCCCGGCCCTGAAATCTTCGCCGGGTTGTACCGCCCTGGTACAGGGCAGGCAGCCTATGCTCGGGAAACCCTTGTCATGCAATGTATTGTAGGGTATATTATATTGTTTGATGTATGCTTTTACATCGTCTAAAGTCCAGCTGAAAATAGGGTGGAACTTGATGAGTTGATTACCCTCGTCCCATTCCACATTGCTCATATCCTCGCGGTTGGGCGATTGCTCGGCACGGATGCCGGTTATCCAGCATTGGTTGCCTGCCAGCGCGCGGTGCAGGGGCTCTATCTTACGGATGCCGCAGCATTCTTTACGGTTATCTACCGATTCGTAAAAGCTGTTTGGTCCTTTGGCGTTCACCATCGCTTCCAGGCGGTTATTATCCGGGTAGTAGGCGTGGATAGGCCGACCGTAGATCTCCATGGTGCGGTTCCACACGTAATAGGTTTCGGGGAACAGCCGGCCGGTCTCCAGCGTAAATACTTTTATGGGGATATTGTTGGCGAAGATCATGTGCGATATTACCTGGTCTTCCCAGCCGAAGCTGGTAGAGAATACGATCTCGCCCGCAAACTGCTCTGCTAAAGCACGTAAAGCATCTACCGGGTTTTTCCCGTTCACCAATTGCGATATGTAAGAAGTATCGGCCATTAGAAATGCAGGTGGGTTAAAAAGTTGAAAATACTGCGGATACTGATGAGGATAACGATAACCGATACCGCCATCATAATAGCTTTAGCCGAAATTTTATTAGAGATACGCGCTGCCACAGGCGATGCCAAAGCACTGCCGATCACGAGACCTGCCACTGCATCCCAATGCGAGCTGTTAAGCATGGTAATGAAGGTAAGCGAACCCATCAGCGCGATAAAGAAGCGGGAGAGTTTAACCGTACCTAACGAAAACCGTGGATGACGCCCACCGGCTATCAGCGTAGACAGTACTATAGAACCCCAGCCACCGCCGCCAACGGCATCAATAAACCCACCGCCAAGCCCCAGCAGCGGTATGCGTTTTATTTTGGCTGTGGTGCGTTTTTTTTTAAGGTCTAAAGCTTTTTTAAAGATAACAATACCCAATATGAGTGTATAAACCGAAACTAACGGTTTAGTGTACTGTGCGTAATGCTCTAATGATGATAGTAAATACGCGCCGGTAACCGCGCCGATAATGCCCGGCAACAGCAGCATTTTAAACAGTTTCCAATTTACATTGCCCATGCGGTAATGCATCCAGCCGGCAATGCCGTTGCTCATAATTTCGGATAGGTGTACACCCATACTTGCCGAAGCAGGCGGGATGCCCATTGATAGCGAAAAGGTGGTGGATGTTACCCCGTATGACATGCCTATGGCCCCATCAATCAGCGCGAATACAAACCCTGCGCCCAGGAAATAATAAAACATCGGGGAGATATTCTCCACGTAGTTTTTAAAGGCCGGGTCTTTAAGCCACAGGGCAGTAATGGTTATAGCCAGGAACCCCACAAACGTAGCCCAAACCACAAATTTGATCTTATTGGTGCTCGGCGCTTTTTTGGGGCCGAGTAAAATAGCGGTAACCCTGTTCAGTTCCTGAACCTTGTGCGTAAAATCGCCGGATAGAGTGTTGCGTACCTCGCTCATTTGCTGCAGGGTGATATCCAGTTCGCCGGGTAATGATTGCCCCAAAACCTCCTTTAGCCTTTTGGCTATGGTTGGCGATTTACCGTTGGTGGAAATGGCAATTTTCAGGTCGCCTTTTTGTACGATGGAACCTAAGTAAAAATCGCAAAGCCCGGGCTTATCGGCAACATTGATCAGCAGCTTACGGTCGTGTGCCGAATCGCGTACATATTTATTCAGTTCGCTATCATTTGTAGCGGCAATAACAATATCGGCGGTATCCAGATCGGTATCCGCGAATGATTTTTGGACGATTTTGAGCAGGGGGTATTGCGACGCGAGCGCATGTACCTCGGGTAAAAAATCTTTGGCAATAATGGTAACAGCAGCAGCCGGGCTGTTATTGAGCAGGGCGGTAAGCTTTTCCAGGCCAACATTGCCGCCGCCAACCAGTACGGTATGCAGGTTGTTCAGCTTTAAGAACACCGGGAACAACTGGTTACCCTGCGCTTTATCTGCCTGAACTTCTGTTAAATCATTATCCATTCGCAACAACGTCATAAACTTGTTTTACCAATTCAAATTTTGGATGTAAAGATACCACTTCGCCAAACACAATAAGTGCAGGTGAGGTAATGCCTTGTTGGGCAGCCAGCTCTGCAATGGTATCGGCAGTGCCAATTGCAACCTTTTCGTTAACAGTGGTACCACTTTGTATTACAGCAACAGGCAGTTTGCCCTTGCCTTCGTTTTTAAAGATCTCTGCAATTTTTGCCAGCTTGTGGATGCCCATCAGCACCACCACAGTAGCGTTGGTTTTAGCGGCATCGTAAATATCCTGCGAGATCTTGCCATCGCTGGTAGTGCCGGTAACTACCCAGAAGCTTTCGCTAAGGCCACGGTGCGTAACAGGGATGCCCTGTAAGCCCGGCACACCTATCGAGCTGGAAATGCCCGGTACAACCTGTGTAGGGATGTTATATTCCGCCGCAAAGTTCAATTCCTCGTGCCCGCGACCGAATACAAACGGGTCGCCGCCTTTTAGGCGTACCACGTGGCCGTAATTCAGCGCGTAATCAACCATCAGGCGGTTAATGTTATCCTGCGAGAAAGAATGATCCCCTGAGCGTTTGCCTACATAAACTTTAACAGCACCGGCGGGGGCATATTCCAGCAGCTCGTCATTCACCAAAGCATCATACAAAACCACA
>NZ_JBAZRC010000219.1:0-4721 GCF_041663085.1 Mucilaginibacter sp. | reverse complement strand
AGTTTTTGGTTCGATGGATAAATTTAAACTTTGGGTAAAAGCGCCAAGCTTTGTATTTAAAGGCGAAGCCCCTGTTACCATTCTTGATACCTCGGCAGGGTTTGATATGGTTTTTAAAGAGCTTGGCCGCATTGAACACGGCATTTTTGCATAAATGATACTGTATCGTATTGCCAACTGCACCTACATTAAAGATTTAAGCGGCACAGGTGCGCGCCTTTATGGCGGGCGCTGGAACAGCGAGGGCAAATCAATGGTTTACATGGCATCATCACGGGCATTAGCTGTGTTGGAAGTACTTGTACACCTCCCCCCACTTTTACTGCCCGATAACTTTTGCGTTGCCGAAGTAGAGGTCCCCAATAACAGCATTTTAACGCTCGACATAAAATCCCTGCCCGATAATTGGCAAGACGCCTCATCGCCTGCCGAACTTAAAACCCTGGGTAACCAATTCATCAAAGAAACTAAATACCTGATGATGAAGGTGCCATCGTCTGTTGTACCCGAGGAATATAACTACCTGCTTAACCCATGGCACCCGGATATCAAAAAGGTGAAAATCATAAATACCCATCCCTTTACCTTTGACGACAGGCTAATTTAAACTCCCTATCGCTAATACATTTATAAATAATTGGAGTATATTTAAACTAAATATTTAGTTTTACAACGCCACTTATTATAAATCCATGAAAAAACTACTCTTCTATGCCGCGGTATTGTTTTCTGCTACGGTTTGCTCTGCGCAAAAAACTGATGTAGCCATCGGTAAAGCCACCTACGAATTTATCCATGTTAGGGACACAACCTACAGGGATAAGCCTTATACCGAAACTATGGCTTTACTGCTGGGGCGTAATGCAAGCGCCTATCGCAGCTTAACCAAGCAGCAACAGGAAGAAATGATGGCCAACCAAATTGCTAACCAGGTAAAAACAGCTGCCGACCCTAACCGACTTAACCTTATCATTACCAGCCCGGGGGCGGTATCAAACGAAGAGTATTACCAATACATTAACGACAAAAAACTATACACCGAAGAGCAGATAGTTAATTATTACCTGGTTGAAGAACCGCTACCCATTATTAAATGGGCTATACAGAAAGACACCATGAGTTTTGGCGCGCTGCACGCGCAAAAAGCAACCGCGCATTTTAAAGGCCGCGATTATACCGCCTGGTTTTGCCCCGACCTGCCCTTCCATAACGGGCCGTGGAAGCTTAACGGCCTGCCAGGCTTAATACTGGAAGCATCCGACTCAAAAAAAGAAGTGCAATTTAAGTTTAATGGTTTTGAGGATATCAGCAACTTAAAGCAACCTATTTTACCCCCCGCAGACGATATTAAAACCACCCCGCAGGACCTGGCCAGGTTAAAGGAGGCAAGGGCTAAAGACCCTGTCGGCTTTAGCAAAGCATCACATGGCAGCAACTCCGCCGCGCGCCGGGGGGCAAAATCTTTTATGGGCGATATCGATCCCAATAAAATAGCATCTATCAATGTGGTAAAATCATCATCGCCCAACACCCGGATAATAAACAACCCTATAGAATTGCCCGAAAAAAAATAGGCCTGCAAATGCAAGCCTATTTTAATACCTAAGATTAGGTATCGTTTAAAAATCGCTTAGTAATTCCAATTTTTTGTGGTTGTATTCTTCCTGCGAGATCAAACCGCTTTCGAATAACGTTTTCAGTCTTTTAAGTTTTTCGGTAAGCTCATCCTTTTTTGGCTCCTCTTGCACAACAGGTGCAGGTGGCGGGGTTGGTACTGGCGCAGCAACAGGCGACTGTTGTTGTACCGGTGCCTGGAAACCTAAATTCGACGCATGGTCGATGTTTACCGCGCCAGATTCGGCACGTTTTTCTTCCAGTTCGCGCAGGCGGCGGGCTTCGCGCTCGGCCTCTTTACGCTCCTGGGCGTATTGGTATAGTTTACGTGCCTGTACTTTAGGCAGGTAATCAACACCCATTTCGGTACCTATTGTGGTTTTGGCACTAAAAACGGCGCCTATAATTTCTTCTTTGGTATATACATCAACAATATCCTTCCATACAAAATCAACAAACTTGATGGATAGGCCAAGGTTTGCCGGGGTAAAGAAAAGGATGCGTTTGTTGGTGATGGCGATACAGTCCGGAAAAAGGTTTACTATAGGCTTTTTCTGCACCGCTATGTATATAATTTCCTCGCCTGTTGTAAGCAGATCAACCAAACGGCTGTACACTTTTTCAACTGCTTTAGGGTCTTGCTCGTCGCGTAAGAATTTGTCGATCATGATCATTGTTGTTCTTTGAGGTGGCAAAAATAATAATATTAATGCTAATTAGATAAATATTAGGCGATGAGCAAATTACAGCCGCGGATATCCGAATTATCAAACCTGCCTATCACCTCAAAAGAGCCGTCGGCATACACTCTCCCCAGATCCTGCGTGGCTATGAACGAGCAGGAGTTGATATTGGCCAGATCAATGATATTTACACCACCTGTTTTACCGGCATCAACCAATGTAAAAGGGTCGTTTGTATCGCGGGTGATGATCCGCATCCAGGGCGGGCAATTAAATATGCCCACGCCTTTTGAGTAGGCCTGCGATAAAAGCTCCGTCATCCCGTATTCTGAATGGATAGCATTAACGCCAAAGCCTGCGCATAGGGCATTATGCAACTCCTCGCGGATCATCTCTTTACGGCGGCCTTTCATCCCACCTGTTTCCATTACGATCAGCTCCGGGAAATCTATTTGATAATTATCCGTAAAATCAAGCAAAGCGAAGGTAACTCCTATTAGCAGGGTTGGTTTATTTATTGCTTTTTGTTGTTGCAGTTTATCATAAAGTTCCTGGTGGTTGTACAGGTAAAAGCCACTATTGGGATTGGCTGATTGAGTGATCAGGTCCTGCGCCATGTAAATAAGCGACGATCCTTCGCGTTCCAGGTATGCGGGCAGCAAGGCCAGCACTGTATAACCTTTTATATCGCCATAAAACAAACTGAAGGCACGGCGAAAGCTCTCTTCATACCAGCTTACATCCGTTACATGATGGCTGCTGGTGATCATCCCTGTAGTGCCCGAACTGGTGAAAACCACATCATCCGGTTCATTCGAAGTAACTACTGTGTGTGTTTTAAAAAACTCAACCGGCAAAAAAGGGATTTGCTCAACCGACTTAATATCAGCCGGGTTAAGTTTCAGTCCATCAATAAAAGCCTTGTAAACACTGCAGTTTGCCGCCTGGTAATTGAATACCTGCAAAGTGGTCTCCTTAAAACTCTGCTCATTATTTATGGCGAATACCTGTTGTTTACCGGGTTTTATCATGCTACGGGCAAAGATAGGAAGATGTGCAGATATGCGGATGTTAAGATATGCAGATGAATGTAAATAATTGATTTATGTCCGCAAGATTCGGGTTTTAACAGCCGGCGCTTTGCCGGAAATTTGGTGTATGAAAACATTTAAAATAGTACCGTTATCGCGTGCGTATGCACAAAAGATAAAATCGAACATGGTTGATGATTTTAACAACCCGGTTGTTGAGCAATTAGCTACCGGGCTTGGGCCATGCAGGGTATCGCTAAAACCCTTTGAAAAAGGTGTAGATAACCGCCTGCTGTTTAAACATTCGCCTTTTGATATAGAGAATGCTTACAACCAACCCGGGCCGGTGTTTATCAACAAAGCAGATGTGGAGGAATACAGCGATGTACATCGTTTCCCGCCTGAGATAAAGGCTAATAGAAAAAGCTTCCCGTTAACGCTTATTGGCTACAATACCAAACAAATGATGGTTTTAACAGAAAATGTGGGCGATAAGGATGTTGATGAACTGATAATAAAGATATTTAATAAAAACCCGGATGTTAACTATCTGCATGCCCGTAACGCACAGGCCTGCTGCTTTATATGTAAGATTGAAAGAATTTTACAATAACCTGCAGCATGTGCCCGAAATAAATATTCTGAATTGGAGTTATATTTGCTTGTACAAATAATACATTCATAATAATATCTATCCCATGAAAACATTAAAATTTTTAAGCTTACCGTTACTGTTAAGCGCATTTTTCATACTTGCTTCTGCAAAACCGGCTGATGATAAAGGCAGCGCAAAAATCAACGATGCTACTAAGGTTTTAAAAGAATTCGGCAAAATGAAAGAAAGCATCCCGCATGAGCTGATTGAACAGTATGAGGGTATTGTTATTATCCCTAAACTGATCAACGCCGGTTTTGGCATTGGCGGCAAACGCGGGCAAGGCGTTGCCATGGTTAAATTGGCCAACGGCCAGTGGAGCGATCCGGTATTTATAACCCTTACCGGTGGCAGTATTGGTTTCCAGATTGGTGTACAATCTGTTGATATGGTTTTGGTTTTCCGCAACAAAGGCGTACTGGCTAAGGTTGAAAGCGGCGATTTCACCATTGGTGGTGATGTATCGGCAGCAGCCGGCCCGGTTGGTCGTAGCTCTACTGCCAGCACCGACTACAAGCTACAGGCCGAAGTTTACTCTTACTCGCGTAGTAAAGGTTTATTTGCAGGTATCAGCATAAACGGTTCAAACCTGGCTATCAACAAAAGCGCTAACACCGCTTATTATGGCGAAGCTTCTGCATCGGCCGATCTTTTTGCAAGATCGACAGATAAAACGGCTGCTGTTACAGAGTTAAAAGCTGCTTTGAAGGCATTGTAAGTAAACTTAATTTTATTAAA
>NZ_JBAZRC010000218.1:0-4820 GCF_041663085.1 Mucilaginibacter sp. | reverse complement strand
AAGACACTTATCATGTGCGATACCATGCTGGCCACCGGGCAAAGTATCGTACTGGTTTGTAAAGAGATAATAGCCCAATACAACTTAAAATCCCTGCATATCGCATCGGTTATTGCCAGTACCGAAGGCATTGCCCATGTACGCGCCAACCTGCCCAAAGTACAAATCTGGACCTGCGCCGTAGATGATGAAATGACCAGCAAAGCTTATATAGTACCGGGCTTAGGTGATGCCGGGGATCTGGCTTTTGGGGAGAAAGTGTGAGAATTTCACGCAAAGACGCGAAGACGCAGAAAATTCAGATTGCAATTGCGTCTCTGCGCCTTTGCGAGAAAAACTATAGTTAGATTTGTCGCGTTATTACTTCTTAATGAAACAATACAAACACATCTTCTTCGATCTTGACCACACCATTTGGGATTTTGATAGAAACGCCGAAGAAACCCTGCACGAGCTTTATGGCACTTATAAGCTAAAAGATATTGGCCTGCATTCTGCCGATCTGTTCATAGAAACTTATACCCGCCATAACCATCGCCTTTGGGCTGAGTACCATCTGGGCAGAATAACAAAAGATGAACTGCGCGAGGAACGTTTTAAATCAACCTTTATTGAACTGGGCGTACAGCCCGACCTGATGCCCGCCGATTTTGAGGATGCCTATGTAAACCTGGGGCCAACAAAAACCAACCTGTTCCCCCATGCGCACGAAACTTTGGCCTATCTGCAAGGCAAATACACGCTGCACCTGATCTCAAACGGTTTTAAAGAATCTACCGAGATAAAGGTAAAGGGCACTAACCTGGGCGGATATTTTCAGAATGTGATCATATCCGAAGTAGTGGGCGTTAACAAACCAGATCCGCTGATATTTAAACACGCCATTGAACTGGCCGGCGCCACTATCCCTGAAAGTATAATGATTGGCGACAGCATCGAGGCCGATATCCGCGGGGCTATGGGCGTGGGTATGGATGCCATCTATTTTAACCCTTTCAATTTGGAAAAACCTGCCGATGTTGCGGTGCAGATCAGTCATTTAAAAGAGTTAACTTTATTGTTGTAATATCTTAACTTGCAAAATAAGCAACTGGGGTAAATCACAAAGTATTGCACCTACGGCGCAAATTATATTTTTTTATTACTTTGCTACCTACCTTTTGCTCCTACGGAGCATTGCTTATTCAATATGATACCAAAGACCCTGACCCCATCGGGGTCAAAGGTCGGTAGCAAAAAACAAAAGAGGAAATCCGTGCCGTAGGTACGGCACTAATTGAATTACCGAGCATGGCAAATACCTACACCCAAATTCATATTCAATGTGTCATTGCTGTAAAATTTCGCCAGGCCCTTATCCAACCCGATTTTAAAGAGCGCCTGCATCAATATATTACAGGCATTATCCGTAATAACGGGCACAAGTTGATTGCGATAAACGGCATGTCCGATCATTTGCATATCTTCTTTGGATTGAGGCCGGACCAATCACTTTCAGATTTGATGAGGATTGTTAAAGGCGAATCGTCCGAGTGGATAAATAAGGAAAAACTAACTCCCGCAAAATTCAGGTGGCAGGAAGGATATGGTGCTTTTTCATATTCACGTTCGCAAATAAAGGCTGTTGCAGAATACATTGCCAATCAGGAAGAGCACCATCGCAAATTAACTTTTTTAGAAGAGTACAAAAACTTCCTCGAAAAGTTTGAAGTTGAACACGATGAGAAATACATTTTCAAACCTTTAGACTAGTTATTAGTATTGCACCTACGGCGCAAAATGTCTTTTTTACTGATTTGCAACCTACCTTTTGCTCCTACGGAGCAGTTGAAAAAAGTTAAATCTACTCTCTACAATTTTATAACCACATCGGAGGGCAAAGGTTGGTAGCAAATAACATTTCCGTACCGTTGGGTACGGTACTTAGCCAATTACACAGCATACAATTTATTACTAACTTTACTACTATGAACCTGGGTAAAGAGCGCCGCGCCATTGATGCCGCATTAGATACGTACCGCGAACTGCTGGATACTTTTACTGACGAACGTTTCATTGAAACACCACGAATGGGCGGATGGAGCTACGCCGAGGTTTATGACCATATCCTGAAATCCAGCCTGGGATCGGCCATAGCGGCCGAACGTTGTACACATAACAACTGCCCGCCCACCAAAAAGGGGATGAACTTTTGGGGCCATTATTTAATGCTCACCGGCCTGTTCCCGCCGGGTAAGCTAAAAGTACCGGAAGAAGTAGCTGCTAAACTCGCTCCAAAAAAGCTGGAGAAAGAAGATGCCAAAAACCTTATCATAAAAACCCGTAAAAAGATAACCGAAATAACCGACCTCATCAAAAATGCCCCCGATAACGCACGCTGGCTGCACCCCCGCCTGGGTATGCTAAACGCCGGGCAATGGTTAAAATTTATCCGGGTGCATTTGCAGCATCATTTAAAACAATTGGGGCGCATCAAAAGCAATTTCTCTAACGGGTAATTATAACGGTTGCCTTCTCTTCAATTTCACTTCCTTTTCATACTTTATTGGTAATTTACTTTAACAAACAGCCCTGTTGTCTACATAAAAGCTGTTTTAAAGTTTATTTAGTGTGTTAACGTAACCTTTCATATTTAACATAGTCTTAACACTATAATAATTTGATTATATGATATTTGTAAAAATAAGGAAAGATGAATTTTGAATTTACTTACTTGTTTGTAATAGGATTACTGGTATTGCTTGGTGCATTCTATCTAAGCCCTTACGAACTAAAGGTTAATGAAGACGACGAGGAAGAATAATCCCCGTTTACCGGCTACCAGCGCTTATAATTTAACGGCTATTTACATGGCCCCTCAATTTTAATGGCAAAACGCGAAGTCGACATCGTTATCATCTCTGATGTACATTTAGGTACGTATGGCTGCCACGCCAAAGAACTCCTCAAATATCTTAAAAGTATCAAGCCAAAAATGCTCATCCTCAACGGGGATATTATAGACATTTGGCAATTCAGCAAATCGTACTGGCCCGAAGCACACATGAAGGTGGTGCGCCGCATCCTTAAATTTGTGACCGAAGGCATCCCGGTGTATTACCTTACCGGCAACCACGACGAAATGCTGCGCAAATTCACCGATTTTAATCTCGGCACCTTTCAATTACTCGACAAAATAGTACTGAACATCGACGGTAAAAAAGCCTGGATCTTTCATGGCGATGTGTTTGATGTTACCATGCAGCACTCCAAATGGCTGGCCAAACTGGGCGCCGTTGGGTACGATACGCTGATCCTCATCAACAGCTTTACCAATTGGCTGCTTACTGCTTTGGGGCGAGAGAAAATGAGTTTCTCGCAAAAAATAAAAGCCAAGTTTAAAGATGCTGTAAAATTCATCAACCAGTTTGAGCAAACCGCAGCCGACCTGGCCGTTGAGAAAGCATACACCTATGTTATCTGCGGGCACATTCACCACGCCGAGATCAGGGAGATCCAATCTACCGAACAAACCGGCTCGGTACTTTACCTAAACAGCGGCGACTGGGTAGAAAGCCTTACCTCGCTGGAATACCACAACAAGGAGTGGAAAGTATTTCAATACCAGGCCAATGATTTTAAACAGGATAACGACGAGGACGACGTAAGCGACGCTGAAGACCTTGACGCCAAACTGGATGTACGCAGCCTGTTAGAAAGATTTAAACAGGAAGCGCATTAATCCCAATATTTAATATATCGCTTTAAATATTGAAGATATAGGTATTGGGGCCTATATATTACTTTTTTGTCAAGATTATAGAAAATCAATCTTTCAAAAGGAATTTGACGAGACAAATCTAAATTATCGACATACGTTCCTTTAAGATAGAAAAAGTAAATGTTACTTAAATTTGGAAGAGTCATTTCAATTGTCCTTATTCGATCCGCACCAATTTGATCGCCATCGGCAGCCGTAGTATTCGCGGTCCCTATTTGTCGTGGAATATTATTATCATCATAACCTACACGAGTATAAATATTCACGTTATATGCAGTAGCTCCAGTACATTGTAATTTAAGCTGAACGGTTATACTATCTTTAGATTTTTTAATTAATAATACATTGTCTAATTCCAGTGAAGAACGAGTAGAACTATAATATTTTGCCTGCCTTAAAGTGCTATCTTGCATCATTTTTTCAACCAATTTGTCACTTTGTTGTCTTGATCGTAGAACAACCCTCTTTGTGGTATCGATTATTAAATTATAGCTTTTAGCTAACACAAAAACAACCGAGTCGCGGCTTTTAGCTATTTGAATAATCGCCCGGTCTTGCTGCTGCTTTATAAAAATTTCATTTGCTTTATTGTTCTTCGCTATTTTCCGATTTGCAGCCTTTTCACTATCTGACGCCCTTTTGTTAGAAATAAGCTGTTCTAATTCCGATTTTTTAGTTGTAACTCTATAACTAAGGACTGTTAATACTAAAATTATCCATGCAGCCCTGGAAGGCCGCTTGTACCATTTTTTAGAACGGGTTTCAATTTTTGCGAAAAAAGGTGTAGCAATGATTGCTATCGCAAGTATCTTAATATAGAAATCGTAAAGGTCTACGGTCTGCTGCACAGTATTCATGAATCAAGTAAATATATTAAATATCATTGAATACATTTAAGTTATTACACTATACTCTTCACAATGTATTATAATCATTTCACCATTTAATAATCTTCTATACACATTTCTTTACTAAATTGCCCGCAATTCTACGCGTATGAAAATATTGTTCGGTATACAGGGTACAGGGAATGGCCACATCAGTCGCGCCCGCGAGATAG
>NZ_JBAZRC010000217.1:0-4881 GCF_041663085.1 Mucilaginibacter sp. | reverse complement strand
TGTAGTAGCCATATTGGCATGAAACAACACTACCAGCGCCGACGGCGAAGGATGCGGGGGTAAAAAGCCATGAGTAACCGATAAGGAAGCGATCATGGGCAAGCCAATAAACACGGCAGGCAACTTGTATTTATACACTACCGAAAATATCAGCGGAACCATCAGCACAAAACCAATCCCGTAAAACAGGGGGATACCTATGATGAAACCGGCGGCAACCAAGGCCCACTGGATATATTTTTGGCCGACTGCGTTAACCAGTACTTCGGCAATTTTTTGGGCCGCGCCACTGGCGGCAACCAATTTACCTAACATGGCGCCAAGGCAAATAATAATAAGCAACCCGCCTAAAATATCGGCCATGCCTTTTTGTACCGCGCCGGTAACTTTATTGATAGGGATACCCAGCATTAAGCCGGCAGCTATAGAAACCAGCAGAAACGCCAGAAATGGATTAACCTTTGCCCAGCTAACCAATAATATGAGCAGTACTATACAGAACAGTATAACCAGCATTACTTTTTAATTTGAAGGGGTTTATAATTGTATTACTACCGGGAGGCCGGTGCAACTAAAGTAATAACATTATATGATATGTAGAATAAATAGATTTTAAGCATAAAGGATAAGGAAGAAAATAGTTTAGCTTTTTTACATTTCCTTACCGCCTACCACCAATTAAACTTCGTTTCTTTACGGTAATGACAAGCAAACGCTATTTTCTTCTGATCATGATACTGGGCTCGCTTACCGCTTTGGGTCCATTTTCTATTGACATGTATTTGCCGGGCTTCCCTGATATTGCCAGATCACTGCATACCAGTACCGAAAATGTAGCATTGTCGTTATCCAGTTATTTTATAGGGATATCTGCCGGGCAATTGCTTTATGGGCCCCTGCTTGACAAGTATGGACGCAAGCCCCCTTTGTATGCGGGCCTGGGTTTATATATAATAGCTTCTATTGGTTGCTATTTTTCGGCCAGTATACAAATGCTTATTCTTTTACGCTTTGTACAGGCTGTAGGCAGTTGTGCTGCCGGTGTGGCATCAATAGCGATGGTGCGCGATATTTTCCCGGTTAAGGATAATGCAAAAGTGTTTGCCTTACTGATATTGGTTTTAGGTGCATCGCCCATGATAGCCCCCACTGTTGGCGGCTATGTAACAACGGCCTTCGGCTGGCAGCTAATATTCCTTATCCTAACGGTTATAGCAGTGCTGATAACGCTGGCGGTTTTCTTTTTTCTGCCCGAAAGTTATAAGGCAGATCCATCGTACTCCCTAAAACCCAAACCTATTATCAACGGATTTTTAACCGTTATAAAAACGCCGCAGTTTTACACTTATGCGCTAAGCGGAGGTATTGCCTTCTCTGGTTTATTTGCCTATATCTCAGCATCGCCCCTTGTGTTTATGGAGGTTTATAAAATAAGCAGCAAAACCTATGGATGGGTATTCGCCCTGTTATCTGTAGGGTTCATTGGCGCCAGCCAGGTAAACAGCTTTTTGATCAGGAAATACAAAAGCCAGCAAATTGTAAATGCTGCGCTTATTGCTATGGTTATCATTTCGGCGGTGTATGTTTTGGGTTCGCTGCAAAACGTGCTTGGCCTGGTGGGCACTATCGTGATGATTTTTTTGGTGTTGTGTTGCATTGGTGTTACCAGCCCAAATACATCGGCCCTGGCGCTGGCCCCGTTTGAAAAAAACGCGGGTACCGCATCATCCTTACTGGGTGCATTCCAAATGTGTATTGGTTCGGTGGTATCGGTTGGGGTTAGTTTGTTCAATAGCCAGTCATCGTTGCCGATGTCGGTCATAATGCTGGGGGCATCATCTGTTGCGCTATTGGTCCTGATAATTGGCCGAAAGAATATAAAAGGAAGTACAGCTGCAAAAAATGGTGCGTTTGCCGCACATTAGGCTAATTTTATAACTAAAAGAGCCGCTTAATTAGCGGCACTTTTAGTTATAGTGTTACATATTGCGCCTGTACTGGCCGCCTACGGCATAAAGCGCGTTACTTATTTGCCCCAGGCTGCAATACTTGCAGGCTTGCATCAGGCTTTCAAAAATATTGTCGCCGGCTATAGCTTTATGCTGCAGCTCTTTTAATAATGCCGGGGCATGTTCCGCGTTGCGCTCCTGGAAAAGCTTTAATGCTGCTATTTGGAACTGTTTTTCTTCCTCGGTTGCACGGATCACTTCTGACGGTACAATGGTAGGCGATCCCTTTTTATTCAGGAAGGTATTTACTCCTATAATGGGGTATTCACCGTTATGTTTAAGAGTTTCGTAGTAAAGTGATTCTTCCTGGATCTTGCTGCGCTGGTACATGGTTTCCATAGCGCCCAGTACACCACCACGATCATTAATGGCTTTAAATTCGGTTAATACGGCCTGCTCTACCAGGTCGGTCAGCTCTTCAATAATGAAGGCGCCCTGTATTGGGTTCTCATTTTTGGCTAAACCAAGCTCGCGGTTGATGATCAATTGAATAGCCATCGCCCTGCGTACCGATTCTTCTGTAGGGGTGGTAATAGCTTCATCATAAGCGTTTGTATGCAACGAATTACAGTTATCATAAATAGCATATAAAGCCTGTAAGGTAGTGCGGATATCGTTAAAATCTATCTCCTGCGCGTGTAATGACCTACCGCTGGTTTGGATATGGTATTTCAGTTTCTGCGACCTGTCGTTACCCTTGTACTTGTTTTTGATGGCTTTGGCCCAGATGCGCCTTGCCACGCGCCCTATCACCGAATATTCCGGATCGATACCGTTGCTGAAGAAGAAGGATAAGTTTGGAGCAAAATCATCAATATTCATGCCCCGACTAAGGTAATACTCTACGTAAGTAAAGCCATTGCTCAGCGTAAAGGCCAATTGCGTAATAGGGTTGGCACCCGCTTCGGCAATATGGTAGCCTGATATAGATACCGAGTAGAAATTCCGTACCTTTTGCTGTATAAAATACTGCTGGATATCGCCCATCATCCGCAGGGCAAATTCGGTACTGAAGATGCAGGTATTTTGTGCCTGGTCTTCCTTCAATATGTCGGCCTGTACCGTACCCCGCACAGTAGCAATAGCATAAGCGCGGATCTTCTCATATACATCGGCAGGTAAAACCTGGTCGCCGGTTAAGCCTAATAGCATAAGGCCAAGGCCATTGTTGCCTATTGGTAATGCTCCGCCCTGGTACTCCGGACGGGCTAACCCCTTATCATCATACTCCGTTTTATAGGCGGCTTCTACCAAATGCTCCAGCTTGTTTTCGGTGATGTATTTTTCGCATTGCTGGTCTATAGCGGCATTCATAAAAAAGCCCAGTAGCATAGGTGCAGGGCCGTTAATGGTCATGGATACCGATGTAGATGCATGGCAAAGATCAAAACCTGAATACAGCTTTTTGGCATCATCCAGCGTGGCAATGCTTACGCCCGAGTTGCCGATCTTCCCATAAATATCCGGCCGCTCGTGCGGGTCCTCGCCATAAAGTGTAACCGAATCGAAGGCGGTTGACAGCCTGTGTGCAGGCTGACCAAGCGATACATAATGGAAACGTTTGTTGGTCCGCTCCGGGCCGCCCTCGCCGGCAAACATCCGGGTGGGGTCTTCACCTTCACGCTTCAGCGGGAACACCCCGGCAGCGTAAGGGAATTCGCCCGGTACATTCTCGGTAAGCAGCCAGCGGAGTATATCTCCCCAGGCTTCATATTTTGGTAAGGAGATCTTGGGTACTTTCAGTTGCGATAGCGAGGTATAGTATAAAGGCTGTTTAATCTCTTTATCGCGTACTTTATAAATAAAGTTTTCTGCCTTGTATTTGGCAACCGTTTCGGGCCATTCTTTTAAAAGGCGTTTACAGTCGGCATGCAGGTGGTCTTCTAAATGGGTGTATATATCCTGTAGAGACGCAATACTTCGCGTCTTAAATTCCTGTGCGTCGGCAACCTGCGCGGCGGGAGACGCAACGTATTGCGCCTTTACGGTTTCAATCGTCCCCCTGATGTTAAACATCTGCTGCGCGATCTTGCATTGTTCGTTTACCCAATCTGTATAAGCGGTGCTGCTTTCGGCAATTTCGGCCAAATAGCGTATCCTATCCGGCGGGATGATATAGATCTTCTCCGATTCGCCATCTTGGCTCTTGATTCTTGCCTCTTGATTCTCTAACAGATCTACCCCGGTTTTATCCTTAACGGTCTTCATCAGGGCGGTGAACAGGGTGTTCATACCCGGGTCGTTAAACTGCGATGCCATGGTGCCATAAACCGGTAGGTCTGCATCTTTGGCATCAAAAAGCATATGGTTGCGCTTATACTGCTTGCGCACATCGCGTATGGCATCCAATGCGCCACGTTTATCAAATTTATTAAGGGCTACCAGGTCGGCAAAATCAAGCATGTCAATTTTTTCCAGTTGGGTAGCGGCGCCAAACTCGGGCGTCATTACGTATAAGGACAGGTCGCAATAATCGGTTATCATCGTGTCCGACTGGCCTATGCCGCTCGTTTCCACTATCACCATATCATAATCCGCGGCTTTGCAAATGTCAATAGCCTCTTGCACGTGCTTGCTTAAAGCCAGGTTGGCCTGGCGTGTTGCCAGCGAGCGCATGTACACCCGCGGACTATTAATGGCATTCATGCGGATACGGTCGCCAAGTAAAGCGCCGCCTGTTTTGCGTTTGCTGGGATCCACGGAGATAATAGCCAGTGTTTTATCCGTTTCCATCAAATAACGGCGTACAATCTCGTCCACCAAACTTGATTTACCTGAACCACCTGTACCGGTGATGCCGAGCACAGGTGTGGTGTGTGTAGAATGAAGAGTAGGGAGGGATTTTGGGTGCCCCAGTTCGGCAGCGGTTATA
>NZ_JBAZRC010000216.1:0-4933 GCF_041663085.1 Mucilaginibacter sp. | reverse complement strand
CCATCTCTATCAAAAACCCTTTTTATAACACACCTGCTCGCCGTAACTTTTTAAAAAGTAACCCGGTGGAGATGCGCCATATTATTGACGAATTTCAGCGCGTGGCTTTGGCCAATCCGCAGGTTTTTTTAACCATGCATCATGATGGGCAGGAGGTTTATCATTTACCGGGTGCGGCGCTTAAACAACGTATTGTGCATTTGTTTGGTAATAATTATAACCAGCGACTGGTGCCGGTAGAGGAAGAAACCACCATTATAAACCTGCGTGGTTTTGTAGGCAAGCCCGAGTTTGCCCGTAAAACCCGTGGCGAGCAGTTCTTTTTTGTGAACAACCGTTTTATAAAGGATAATTACCTTAACCATGCGGTATTAACTGCCTTCCAGGAGTTATTGCCTGATGAAACCTTCCCGCTGTATGTGCTTTTTATTGATATCGACCCGGCGAAGATCGATATCAACGTACACCCTACAAAAACCGAGATCAAATACCAGGACGAGAAATCTATCTACGCCATTATCCGCTCGGCGGTAAAACGTTCGCTGGGTAAGTATAATATTACCCCAACGCTTGATTTTGACCAGGAGAACAGCATCGGCCATCTCATCACCCCAAAACCTTTTGAGGAGATTGTGCAGCCGAGCATTGCCTTTAACCCCAATTTTAACCCCTTTGCGCCCGAGAAAAAAGCAAGCGACAGGGAACCGTCATTCTCGCATAGCAGTAACGACCACCGCACCGCTATCCCGCGCAACTGGGATACCTTGTATGAAATAAGCAAGAAGGAAGAAACCCTGCAGCACCAGATGCACGAGGAGCAGAGTATCCCGGTAAATGAGCAGGATATTACCAAAAGCAGCGAGAAGCAGTTTTTCCAGGTGCATAACCGGTATATACTTTCGCAGATCAAATCGGGCTTTATGCTCATCAACCAGCAGGCTGCGCACGAGCGTATTTTGTACGAGCGATACCTGCACCAGTTAGAGAACCACTCGGGGGTAAGCCAGCAGAGTTTATTTCCGCAATCGGTTACACTAAACAGCGCCGATTTTGAGTTATTGAGAGAGTTGCTGCCCGATATAAAAGCGTTGGGTTTTGACATACGCGAGTTTGGCCGAAACACGGTTGTTGTTGACGGGATACCGGCTGATATTACCAATGCTAATGAGCACGAACTGCTGGAGCAGTTACTGGAAGGGTTTAAAAACAATCTTGCTGTTTTAAAGTTGGATAAGCGCGATAACCTTGCCCGCTCACTGGCGCGTAACGCCGCGCTAAAAGCAGGGGTAAAGCTAAGTATGGAAGAGATGAACCAACTGGTTGACCAGCTTTTTGCCTGCCAAATGCCAAACCTGGCACTAAATGGCAAGCCTGTAATTAGTACCTTTACGCTGAATGAATTAGCAGAACGATTTGAAAAGTAAATAAAGCTTAAACCATAATACACATATATAACAATGCAGTCACCTTTTGCCAATATGCCGCCGGTTGTAAAAAACCTGCTTATTATCAATATTATATTCTTTATAGCAACCTATGCCTTAGCAAAGTTTATTGATTTGCAGGGCTTATTGTCTGCTTATTATTTTAATTCTCCATTTTTTAAACCGTGGCAAATTATTACCTACATGTTTATGCATGCTGGGTTTGGTCATATTTTCTTTAATATGTTTGCGCTGGTATCATTTGGGCCAATGCTTGAATACACATTGGGGTCAAAAAAATTCTTCAATTACTATTTTATAACTGGTATTGGGGGCTATGTTTTATATACGTTGATACAAGCAATAGAAGTGCATGCTATTACAGGGGCGTTTACAATTGCTAATCCGCAATATATGCAAGCCTATGATATGTATGGTGCGCGGGCAGAGGAGTTAAAAGGCATTTATAGCGGTGCTTTATTGGGAGCTTCAGGGGCTGTGTTTGGTATTTTGGTAGGATTTGCCATGCTGTTCCCCAACCTGGAGATGATGATCATGTTTATCCCGGTGCCTATTAAAGCAAAATATGTAGTTATAGGATATGTAGCTATAGAATTATTTACCGGGGTAGGTCGTTTTGCGGGTGATAACGTAGCGCATTTTGCCCACCTGGGCGGGGCATTATTTGGCTTCTTATTAATTAAGCTTTGGGGCATAAAACGACCCAACAATTTTTACTAAAAACCGTTTATAACAGTATATAAAAACACAATGAGCACCCTTTGGAAAGATATTCAATACAAGCTGTTAAAGTCGGGCAATAAACTTAGCCTGCTTATCGGTATAAACGTTATTGTTTACCTGGGGATTAATATTGTTGCCGTAATTGAGCAGCTATTTACAGGCTTTGGTAACAGTGCTGTATTAGCCTATACAAACGAATATTTGTTATTGCCCGCTTCCCTGCCAAAACTGCTTTACCGTTTCTGGACACCTGTTACCTACATGTTTATGCACGCGGGTATTTTCCATATCCTGTTTAACATGCTTTGGCTTTATTGGATGGGGCAGATTTTTGAGGAATACCTGGGTAATAAACGCACAATCGGGCTTTATCTTTTCGGCGGCCTTGCAGGTGGTTTGTTATTTATTGCCTGTTATAATCTTATCCCTGCATTTACCAGTATAAACGCGGCAGCTACAAGTGTAGTAGTTGGTGCATCGGCCAGTGTAATGGCTATTATTATAGCTACAGCTACGCTGCTGCCAAATTATACCATACAGTTAATACTAATAGGCCCGGTAAAATTGAAGTGGATAGCGCTGTTTTATATAGTGATAGACTTTTTAGGCATTGCAGGTGCCAACGCCGGCGGCGAAATAGCCCACCTGGGCGGCGCACTGTTTGGCTTTATTTATATAAAACAAATGCAGCGCGGAAACGATTGGATACTGGGTATCAATAAAATATTTGAACGCAAACCCAAAATGAAAGTGGTTACTAACAGTGGTGGTCAGCGTAAAACATCCGGTGCGCCAAAGCAGGAGGATGTTGACCGCATCCTCGATAAAATATCGGGCAGTGGTTATGACAGCCTCACCAGGCAGGAAAAAGAAACCTTATTCAGAGCAAGCAACAATAATGAGGGCTAAAAAAAGAAGTCTACCCTTTATTGATAAGATATTTTTGTGGACAAACTATTTGCTATGCCTGGCCTTGCTGCTTTGTTATTTAGCCCCGTATGTTGATCCCCGCAAATTTTGGCCTATCGCTTTTTTTGGCCTGGCTTACCCCCCTTTACTTATAGTAAACCTGCTGATCATGGCTTACTGGCTTATTCGTAAAAGCTGGTTCGTAGGCCTGTCGGCAATCACCATATTAATAGGCTGGAATGTATTGATGAATAATATTGGCATCCGCCTGCCATCATCGGCAAGCAGCGCCCCAAGCCTAAAGGTTTTAAGGCTGATGACCTATAATGTGCACAATTTTAAACGTTACGGCGCCAAAAACGATGTATCTACCAAGCACGAGATACTTGATCTGATAGGGCAGGAGCAGCCGGATATTATAGGTATACAGGAGTTTTTTACCCGCAAAAAGGGCCAGTATGATATGATAGATTCTGTAAAGAAGGTAATGCGCGCCCAACATTATTATTTTGAGCCTACCATGACCAGCTCCAGCGAATCTATCGGGATGGCTATCTTTTCTAAATATCCTATTAAATCGTACGGGCTGGTGCAACTGGCAGCTAAAGGCAGCGGCAACCAGTGTTTATATGTTGATGTAGAAAAAGATGGGGGCGTGTTACGGATGTATAGCGTGCATTTGCAATCCATTAATTTTGATCCGCAGGATTATAAGTACCTGGGCAATCTTTCATCAAAGGGTAAAACAGATATTAGCGGCACCAAGCGTGTTGGCTGGAAATTGAAAACAGCTTTTCAAAAACGCAGCGACCAGGTTTTTATCATAAAAGAGCATGCCCATAAATGCCCGTACCCGTACATCATATCCGGCGATTTTAACGATACCCCATCTTCCTTCGCGGTTAACCAAATGGCAAAGGGATTAAAAAATGCTTTCAGGGAAAAAGGGGCCGGTTTGGGGCGTACCTATAACGGGGCTTTCCCCAATTACCAGATAGATTATGTAATGGCCAGCCCGCAGTTTGATGTGTGGGAGTACAAGATCATCGAAAAAAAATTGTCAGATCATTATCCTTTAAGTACGGTTTTGGTATTAAAATAACATCATCCAAATTAAACTCCACGCCTAAAATTGTAAGTTTGCGCACATGGAACAAAAATTATTTGTTTACAACACTTTAACACGTAAAAAAGAAGAATTTAAGCCGCTAAACCCCGGGCATGTGGGGATGTATGTTTGCGGCCCTACAGTATACAGCGATGTGCATTTAGGCAACTGCCGTACTTTTATATCTTTCGATCTTATCTTCAGGTATCTTTTACACCTGGGTTATAAGGTGCGTTATGTGCGTAATATAACCGATGCCGGCCATTTGGAGGGCGACGCCGATGAGGGCGAAGACAAAGTATCAAAAAAGGCAAAGATAGCCCAGCTGGAGCCTATGGAAATTGTACAGAAGTACACCGTAGATTTCCATAACGTAATGCAGATATTTAATTCGTTGCCGCCAAGTATTGAGCCCACCGCTACCGGCCATATTATTGAGCAGATAGAACTGGTGAAAGCTATACTGGCCAAAGGCTATGCTTATGAGGTTGATGGCTCGGTTTACTTTGATGTAGAAAAATACAACCAAACGCAGGATTACGGTATTTTAAACGGCCGCAACCTGGAGGATATGTTGAACAATACCCGTGCATTAGGCGGGCAGAACGAGAAACATGGCAAGCTTGATTTTGCCTTATGGATAAAAGCCAAGCCCGAGCATTTAATGAAGTGGCCATCGCCATGGGGATTGGGTTTCCCGGGCTGGCACCTGGAATGTTCTGCTATGAGTAATAAATACCTGGGCCAA
>NZ_JBAZRC010000215.1:0-4938 GCF_041663085.1 Mucilaginibacter sp. | reverse complement strand
GATGAACTGCTGTAACCTGTTCAGTCCGTCGTTCTCAAAAAAGGCTTCGTTATAATCTTCGCCAAAGGCTGATGTATCGTATTTTATATCATCAATAATAACCCCGGTTTTCTCTTTACCGGCAACGCCGTATCGTATCAGTTTCATATATTGTTAGTTCATTAGTTCACTGGTTCATCAGTTCATTGGTCTGATTCTATCTGCACATCAGAAATTTGCACATCCGCACATCCTCAATTATTCAATTTTATAAATCCTCCGTCAATAGGGTAATCGCAACCGGTAATAAAGCCTGCTTCGTCGCTGCAGAGGTACAGGGCCAGCGCTGCCACTTCCCCGGGTTTGCCCATGCGGCCTACAGGCTGGCTTTTTGATAGTTTTTCAAAGATCTCATCCTCGCGGCCTGCGTAATTTTTGGCTATAAACCCATCCACAAAAGGTGTATGCACCCTTGCCGGGGATATACTGTTGCAGCGAATGTTGTCAGCCAGGTAATCGCGCGCCACAGAAAGGCTCATGGCCATCACAGCACCCTTACTCATGGAGTAAGCAAACCTATCGGCTATACCTACCCATGCTGCTATTGATGCCATATTAAGGATAACGCCCCCGCCATTAGCCTTCATCCCCGGGATGGCGGCATACAACGCGTTGTAAGCGCCTTTCACATTCACATTGTATATGCGGTCCAGATCGGCTTCGGTTGTCCCCTCCAGGTTGCCCACATGTGCAATACCGGCATTGTTCACCAGTATATCAACGCGCCCGGCTTGTTTAAATACATCCAGCACCTGCTCCTGCTTACTAATGTCTGCTGTATAGCCGAAAGCAGTTCCTCCGGCACTTTCAATTTCTTCGATGGTTTGCGCGGCTGCATCGGCATTCAGTTCGATGATATGCACCGTAGCGCCTTGTTTGGCAAACAATACCGAAATAGCCCGGCCTATACCACTGCCACCTCCTGTAATTACCGCGTGTTTGTTTTTTAAGCTAAACATATATTTTAAATTGAGCTAAAAGCTAAAGGCAGAAAGGTAAAAGCTTTGGACTTTCAGCTTTCTGCTTTTAGCTTATAATGAGACCCCTCTTTTCCAGGGGATAAAATCGTCTTGTCCTAATATTACCGCCTTGGGCTGTTTGCGTCCGCTGGCTACTTCTATCACATAATCCAACATCCGTGTGGCCGATTGTTCGATAGTTTCTTCACCTTCTATAATGGTACCGCAATTAATATCCATAATATCGGGCATCCGGTTAAATACCGCCGTGTTGGTTGCAACTTTTATAACCGGTGCAACAGGGTTGCCTGTTGGTGTACCAAGGCCTGTTGTAAACAAAACCACGTTTGCGCCCGATGCTACTTCGGCCGTAGTGCTTTCTACATCACTACCCGGGGTACATAGCAGGTTTAGGCCGGGTTTGGTTACCTTTTCAGGGTAGTCCAGCACATCCGTTACCGGCGATGTGCCTCCTTTTTTTGCCGCACCTGCCGATTTGATGGCATCGGTTATTAACCCATCCCTGATATTACCCGGCGACGGGTTAGCGTAAAAGCCTGAACCGCCTGCCTCGGCGCGCGCGTTGTAGGTACGCATCAGGTCCATAAATTTCATGGCTTCGGTTTCATCGATGCATCGGTCACTCAGTTCCTGTTCCACCCCACAAAGCTCAGGGAACTCGGCAAGTACAACACTACCACCAAGGCCTACTAATATATCCGACAAATACCCCAGTGTTGGGTTTGCCGAAATGCCCGAGAAACCATCAGACCCGCCGCACTCCAGCCCGATACAAAGTTTTGATAAGGGGGCGGGTTGTCTTTGCTGTTTATTGGCCTCCATTAAACCGGCAAAGGTTTGCTTCAGCGCCTCATGCAGTAATTTACTTTCGGTACCTATTTTTTGCTGTTCCAGCATCACCAATGGTTTGCTAAAATTGGGGTCGCGTTTTTGTATTTCGGTTTGCAGTATAGCTGCCTGTGCATGCTGGCATCCTAAGCTAAGCACGGTTGCACCAGCAACGTTTGGATGCGTGATATACCCTGCAAGTAACCCGCAAAGGGTGTCGCTATCGGTACGCGTACCGCCGCAACCCATATCATGGTTCAGGAATTTTATCCCGTCAATGTTCTCAAATAATTTTTTAGGGGATTGCCCCTCGGGTGATAATTGAAGATCGGCATTTAATATTTCGGCCGCTGTTTTGCCCGACTGATACATTTCTACCAGGCTGTCAACTTCGCTCTCGTATCCACGCGGTTTGGCAAACCCCAGTTTGGCAGACAAGGCCTCTTTTAAAACATTAATATTCCTGTTCTCGCAAAAAACCAGCGGGATAACCAGCCAGTAATTACCTGTACCTACTGAGCCATCTGCCCTATGGAAACCCATAAATGTTTTGTCCCGATAGCCCTCTGCAACTGCAGGGACAGTCCATTCTGTTTTGCGGTTACCCAATTTAAAATCATCAGATGCATGCTTAATGTTATCTACCGTTAAGGCCGTTCCCCGGGCAATGTACTGATTGGCTTTGCCAACCAATACGCCATACATATGGATGGGCGCTTCTGGTTCAAGTGCTGTTATGGTAAACTTATGCTTCACTTCTACCGGGGTAAGCAGGTTAAATGAGTGCCCGTTAAAAGCAATTGCGGTACCCGCGGCAAGATTAGTGAGTGCTACCAGCACATTATCTGCCGGGTGTATTTGTAAATATGTATGTTTATCTGCAGGCATAGCTTATAGGCAAGCTTAATTGGTTATCTGATTTACGAATATATAAAAGCTTATAATTATTTACTGCAAAAAACGCGTTTAATGTAAAATAATATGGACAAAAAAAATCCCCCACAAGGTGGGGGATTTACTATAATGGACTATCCAATTAACGGGATGGATTATCTTATTTACTGATCAGGTTGTACAATTCATCCAGTTTTGGTGATAATACGATCTCGATACGGCGGTTTCTTGAAAGCGCTTCTGGCGTGTTTGCCGTATCTATAGGCTGGAACTCGCCCTTACCTGTTGCAGTTAATCTTTTAGGGTCGATATTCTCCGTTTCGGTTAAATAACGGGTTACTGAGGTTGCGCGCAGCACGCTCAAATCCCAGTTATCCTTTATCTGGCCCAGGTTCTTTATCTTTTTGTTATCGGTATGGCCTTCAACAGCAATATTGATGTCGGCTTCTTTATTTAAAACAGCTGCCAGTTGTTTAAGCGCCTGTTTACCTTTATCGTCGATAACGATACTGCCCGATGGGAACAATAGCTTATCAGTTAATGATACATACACTTTACCATTGCGGATATCAACAGTTAAGCCGCTTTGCTGAAAACCAAGCAGGGCTTTCTGTAGTTTTTCTTTCAACGCGTTTGTGGCTTCATCGCGCTTGCGCAAAATTTCTTCCACTTCTTTTAAACGGGCTTCGCGTTTTTGCAGGTCAGTAGATAGCTGGCTAACTTTTGATGAACTTGCATTATAGTTTTTATCTAAGGCGTTATACTTATCGTTTAATGACCTGTAGTTACCCTTTAGCCCTGCCAGTTCCTGGCGAATGCGTGAAGTATCGGCCATTAGCTTTGATACCTGTTCTTCTAACGTGGTAGTGCGGGTTGCTAATGAGTCGCGCTCGGCTAATAATGCCTTGTGCTTTTTAGGCGACATAACCACGCACGATTGCAGTGCGGAAACGAACAGAACGGCTAATAATAAGTGTTTAAATTTCATGGAATATGTAGATTAGTGTTTAAGCAATTGCGTTCTTCAAAAAAACATTCAGCGGATAGATCCTGCTGCACATATCAACTATCTCATCGGCGGCATTTGCGCTTGTTACTTCTTTATCTTTTAACTGATGCACAACAATGAAGCTTTTTAACCTTAACAAGTCTATATTCTCGTTATCGGCATCATACCCCTTCGGTGTTGTTTTCAGTTGATCCTGTTTCCTGAATTCGCCAAACAGGCCTACAAATTCTTTATCGTCAATTACCTTTTTCAGATCGGCAGCGTTGTAATCAATTTCCTGGCGGATGGCTTTCAGATGTTCGGCCTCGGGCATCCAGTACCCACCGGCAATGAATGATTTGCCGGGCTGTATCTGCAGATAATACTCTACCCCACCCAGTTTTGAACCCTGTGTGGGCAGGCTTATACCAAAGTTGTTTTTATATGGTGTTTTATTCTTGCTGAAGCGGATATCGCGGTAAATGCGCATTACGCATTTTTTAGGGTCAAGGTCGGCACTAACGCTTGGATCTACTTGATGAAGCTTGCCAATAACAGCGGCGGCAAGTTCTATCACATTCCCGCGTGCTTTATCGTATCTGTCTTTGTTGGCCTGGAACCACTCCCTGTTGTTGTTCTCAACAAGCTCTTTTAAAAAATAAAGCGTATGGGATTCTATCATTACAGAAATGAAGTATTAAAAATGAATACAGGAAAGTGCGAACGCTTAATTTAAGTTAAGCTTCTCGCTGCGCATGTTAAGGTCAACATCCTTACGGCGGTATTTTTTATACCAGATGTATGCTACGGCAGCAACTGCCAGGTAAGGTGCACCCAATAGGTACATAATACCGTTATTTAACCCATTTGTAGTTTTGGCGCCACTTTTTGAGTTTGTTTCTACATTGGCTGCACACGTAGAACATTGTGCTTTTACAGGCACCACACTTATCACTAATAAACCTAATACTAATGCGAGGTATAAGAACTTTAACTTTTTCATATCGACCTGATTAAAAATGGTAGTAAGGTTTGATCATCAAATATACAACAACGCCCGATATTGTAACGAATAACCATATAGGAAACGCCCATCTTACCAGTTTCTTATGTTTTTGTACCTGCATTTGTAAGCCGCGATAAAAACTTAATAATATCAGGGGTAGTACGCCGGCGGCAAGTACAATATGCGGCACTAATATCAAGAGG
>NZ_JBAZRC010000214.1:0-4999 GCF_041663085.1 Mucilaginibacter sp. | reverse complement strand
ATCTGTGTTTTGGGGCCAATGCCACCATATAACACCACCACACGCAGATCGGTATTTACCGCAAATGCCTTAATATTCTCCTCTATCTGCATAGCCAGCTCGCGCGTTGGCGATACAATAAGCGCACGTGGGTTTTCGCCCTGCGCATATTTTAGCTTCATTAATATTGGCAATACGTACGCAGCGGTTTTACCCGTACCCGTTTGCGCAATACCCATTACATCCTGCCCGTTCATGATAGGCGGGATAGCTTTTTGCTGGATAGGCGTAGCTTCGGTATAACCGGCATCGGCAATTGCATTTAGTATCTGCCGGTTAAATTTAAAATCTTCAAAAGTTACAGCCATAGCCGCAAAGATAAGGTTTTTGTTTAACTCAGCCCCTGCCCCCTCTCTGCTGCGCAAAGAGTGGGAGAAAATTTTTTTTAACTTCTTCACCCTCTTTGCGCAGCAGAGAGGGTCGGCCAGCGTAGCGTAGCCGGGGTGAGTAAAACCCGCAATGGCGGTAAGACACTTGTCAGTATGAGCATGTCGAAGACTTATACTTCTCACTAATGGTTCGGCACGCTCACCATGCCCCCTCTCCTTTCATTTCATCTTATATCTACAGAACCTGTATCGTATACTTATCTTTCCCCGTATTAGCCTCAAATCATATCTTCGCCCCACATAAATTCAATACATGAAAAAACTTTTACTTATCACATTCGCAGCACTTCTTACATTCGGCACAGCATCAGCGCAAACCGGCAAAGGCCAGAAATACCTTGGCGGCAGTTTCACCTTTAGTTACAACCAGGATGGTACCGTGCAAAACTTTAATTATGATAGCGGCACCACACAGTATTTTAACAAGGATATTGTAAGCTTTAACATCAGCCCCGAGTTTGGTTTCTTTTTGAACGATAAATGGGCTATTGGTATACAGCCGGGCTACTCAAGGGTATCGGGCACCGAGGTTTCAAACTTTTACTCCAGCACAAACACAGCAAATAACTACAGCTATACCCATAAATACCACACCGATATTGTTGGCCTGGCTGTTAACCTGCGTTACTACTGCATGTTTACAGATAAGTTTGGTATTTACCCGCAAATGGGCGTAAGCACCGCACACAACGCCAATAATTTTTCAGATGGCCACTTCGCGGCTTTTGCAGGGCCAAATGTGGTATTTTTCCCTACGCCAAAGGTTGGTTTAAATATGGGCTTTGGTAATATCAGTTACCAGTATAACTACCTGAGCCATGGCAGCTATGTAAACGCCAGCCTGAACAACAACTTTAATTTTGGTGTAAATTATTACTTCGGCGGGAAGTAGTGAGGGATACAAGACTATTAGAGTTAAGATATGAGATATTGTCTTGGTTCTTGACTCTTATATCTTGATTCTACTCTAAACACTTATCTTTGCTACATGGCAAGTATCCTCATCAAATCGGCAACAATAGTAAACGAAGGAAAGCAAACCCAGGCCGACCTGCTCATTAAAAACGGCTTTATTGAAAAAATAGCCGGCAGTATTGATGCTAAAGCAGATAAGGAGATCAATGCCGAAGGCCTGCACCTGTTCCCCGGTTGTATAGACGACCAGGTGCATTTCCGCGAGCCGGGGCTTACCCACAAGGGTAATATTGCTTCAGAGTCGCGCGCGGCTGTGGCTGGTGGTATTACTTCATTTATGGAGATGCCCAACACTGTGCCCAATACCCTAACCCAACAATTACTACAGGATAAATACGATATAGCGGCGAAAAACTCGCCGGCCAACTACTCGTTCTTTATGGGTGCATCAAATGATAACCTTGACGAGGTTTTGCGTACCGATGCCAAAAACGTTTGCGGTGTAAAGGTTTTTATGGGGTCATCAACAGGGAATATGCTGGTAGATAACCCCACCACGCTTGAACACCTCTTTGCCCAATCGCCCATGCTGATTGCCACCCATTGCGAGGATGAGGCTACCATCAAAAGCAACCTGGAACATTACAAACAGTTGCTTGGCGAAAACATCCCGGTGAGGCTTCACCCAAAAATCCGTAGCGCCGAGGCTTGTTACCTGTCGTCATCAATGGCGGTTGAACTGGCTAAAAAGCACAATACACGCCTGCATATCCTGCATATCTCTACAGCTAAAGAAACAAACTTATTCAGCAATGATATTCCACTGGCTGATAAGCGGATAACTGCCGAAGCCTGCATCCATCATTTATGGTTTACCGATGCCGATTACGAGACAAAAGGCAACCTGATAAAATGGAACCCCGCCGTTAAAACCGAAACCGACCGCGACGAGATACTAAAAGCTATTTTAGATGGCCGCATAGATGTGATAGCTACCGACCATGCACCGCACACCATCGAAGAAAAATCACAACCTTATCTGCAGGCACCAAGCGGTGGCCCGTTGGTACAACACGCCCTGCCCGCCATGCTCGAGCTTTATCATCACGGTAAAACAACATTAGAGCAGATTGCCGAAAAAATGGCGCATAATGTGGCTACCATCTTCCAGATAGAGAAGCGCGGTTTTATCCGCGAAGGTTACTGGGCCGATATGGCACTGGTAAACCTGAACAGCCCATGGCAGGTTAACAAAGGCAATATTCTCTACAAATGCGGCTGGTCGCCTTTTGAGGGGAGTACATTTAAGGCCAGTGTAGTAAGCACTATTGTATCGGGTAATTTGGTTTATGAAAACGGTAAGCTGGTAAGTGAGCAAAGCGGACAAAGGATGACCTTCGCCCGCTAAACTATTATCCTGAATTAATGGTGACAGTATTTTGCCAGTAGCCAATTTTCAACAAATTGATTACAAGCGATTTATAATAATTCACGGTGTTCACGGCAGTGAACGTGAACGCTATTGCTCAATCTACCGCCACATAAACCTTCGATTCAATATCCTCAAAAGCTTTATCTGTGGTATCATATACATCAAAATCGGCGGTGTATGTTCGCCGGAGATCTGATTGCCAGATATATTGCCACGTAGCACCAATATTTGCCGGGAATTTACCAATGGGTGTAAACACCGCGTATTTACTTGCCGGTATAGCCTTGCCGGCAAACCCTTCGGGCAGGTATTCTATCGATGTTACCTTGCAACCCAGTATAGCAGTGTAATAATCGTTATGGTCGCTTTCGTAATCGGTATACACGCAGTATAGCTCATTGCCTTCCCTTTCATCCAGCTTTTCGGAAAGGTTTTCCTGTGTAAAGCGTTGCCAAAGGCTGCCTATATCGTTAGCAGCCTGTCCGTCTTTGTTAATCGTTCGTACGGCTAACCCGGCAATGTAAAACATCGGCAGGTTTTCAATTTCATGATCCATTTTTATATGATAAGTTTTTAATAATTAGGCTTTAATAAAGATAATATAAAGCGATCGGCTATTTCTCCAACAGCTTTTTTAACCCGCCAAAAACCGTTTGCCAGTTTTGTTCAGAGTGTTCTTTGGAGGTAATATCCTTAATATTGTCCTGGGTAACAGTTAAGGTGGTAAAGCCATCATTTTCATCCAGGGTATAGCTTACATTCGCGTAGTTTTCGGGCTTATCTTCGGTACCGCCCATGCTGCTCCAGTAACTGTATTTCACATATTTACCGGGGGTAATTTCCTGTATATTACCTTTATCCTGGTAACTCTTTCCCTCCCACTCGCCGCTAAAGGTAATGGGGCTACCCGCTTTCCAATCCGATTTTACATTGGTACCGAAGAAGTATTGTTTTACGATCTCCGGGTCGGTTAAACCTTTCCAAACTTCTGCCACAGGGGCATTTATGTCTATTTTGGTTGATAATGATAGCTTTTCCATGATGTTTATATATTTAGATTTGTTTGGTAATTGTTGGTTCACCTGTTATCATTGCCGAGGTAATGGTTTTAAAATCGGCTTCATTTATCTCAAAAAAACCGAACCTGAATTTAAATCCCCAGGCCTTTTTGTTCTCAATAAAATGCAGTTCGGGTATTAATGGTTCAATTGGTGTTTCAGTGCATTTATAAAAATCAACATCGCGCCGGTAAGGCATAAAATCCTCACTCATTTTCTGCTGATAGATCTTGTCATCCTTCACCTGCCCAATAGCTGTAAACGCCTGTAGCGGTTCTTTACCACCGTAAGTTTGTTTAGGCGAATAAAATATAACCCAATCGCCGGGGTTTAGTTTTTTAAGCGGCGCTTCCTTACCATGGTTTGCCTGCATAAAACCACCTTCAACCCCACGGGCTAAATGATCTTTTGATACAACTACTATGAAATATTTAATGGCCATAACAGTAATTTATTAAACACAAAAACTTAGCCACAAAGAAAGGAGGTGTTTTGACAACAGTATGTCAGCAGGGAAAATAGAAAGGTCATGCTGAATTTATTTCAGCATCCCGCATGCAAGTGGGTGAAATGTCCTGAGAGATGCCGAAATAAATTCGGCATGACGGTCGGGTTTGAATTAAACCATTACCCCATTCCGCCTTAAAACAGCCTCTGTCAATTCAACTATCCTATCCCTCACCGTCGGCGGACTAACAATTTCGGCCTGATCGCCAAACATCATAAACCAACGGGCAAACCCCTCTGCAGATATGGTCAGGAAGGTCATTTCTACATGGGTGCTGTGTTGCTTTTCGGATACAAAGCCGTTGTAGTATTTCTGAGCGCTTATATAATGGGCAATTTTATTATCAACCCTTATCACAATAGTTTCCAGTTTATGCTCTGATGCGGTTTGGGCAATATAATCCTTAAGTGTAGGGTGCTTACCATCAAACGTAATATCGGTTTCGGCAAGGTCAAGTATCCTGTCTAGTCTAAAATCACGGTAATCTTCCCGCATTCGGCAAAAAGCGATGAGGTGCCAAAAGCTATCCAGATAAAAAATACCTACGGGCTCGATATGCCGGTTGGTTTTGGTTTGTGTGTAACCGGCTATATAATCAATACAAAGCACTTTTTTATGGGCTATGCCATTCAGGATAGTTTGGATATGGTCGTTATTA
>NZ_JBAZRC010000213.1:0-5120 GCF_041663085.1 Mucilaginibacter sp. | reverse complement strand
TTACTTTTCTTATCATATTCCTATACACCAAATACTTCGAATATTTTTGGGATCATACTAATAAAACACTTTTCTTCGCCATACTTGCCTTGTCGTTCTGGCTAATAGGCCGCAAGGCAGAGAAGATCTGGAATATCAATACAAAAACGCAGGCGCTCAACCAGAATAACTGATGCGTTCCGTCTTGTCACCTCGAATCCCTTTCTAAAGATCGGAAGGCTTAATGGTGCTTCGCCTTTGTTGGTGTTGTCACCAATAAATTACCGGTGCTTAAAAAACATCAGGTATACCTGCTTAATCACATGGTAAGCCGCAAAAGCAAAAAACAGTATGGCTATACTAATGTCAATGACGCGTGCACTCAGTTCAAATTTGCGTTGCAGATATTTGGCAAATTTGGCATATAAAAACAGGGCGATAAAAGCGCCTGCTGCCGAACCAATACTAAAGATAATTAGAGCTAACCTGCCATCCTCTATCCATTCGTGCGTGATCAGGTAAGTACCTGTCACCATCCAGAAGGGGATCTGCATGGGGTTAAGGAAGCCAAGTAAAATGCCATATTTGATGCTGGCGTGGTTGCTATAAGTGGTTTTTGGCGGTTTATTGCGGTTTAACCAGGTAATGGTACCCAGTGTGCCGAATAGTACAACCATAATCCAGTCGATGATGGTATCCAGTCTAACCTCTTCAGAGAGCCATTTAGCGCCCTGCATTACTACGTAGGTAAAAAAGAACTCTACGCAACTAAAAGCGATAATAAACTGCAGTGCCTGTTTAATACCACGATTTATAGTGATCTGTACCAGGGTGAGGTTAATGTTACCGGGGGGGATGTACCCTATAAAATTGGCTATTACCCCGATAAAAAAGGTTAGGAATATCATTGGTGTAAAGATAATATTTAAAGGGCAAATAATATCAGGGGTGTAATTATACCGTTGCTCTTTGCATGGCTGGAGACGCGAAGTATCGCGTCTCTACATGTCCGACTCTGTAGGGATGCTATACTTCGCGTCTTTAACAAAATTGCCTCTATATTTCGCATATTTGCACTCAATATGTCTGCTCATAAAATAATATCATTATTACCCGCCGCTACCGAGATAGTTTGTGCATTAGGATTAGAAGGTAACCTGGTTGGCCGCTCGCACGAGTGCGATTACCCCGAGAGTGTAAAAAGCTTACCCGTATGTTCTGAAGCCAACTTTCCTGATGGTTTAAGCAGCGCGGATATCGATGTAAAGGTTAAAGAGATCCTGGCCGAAGCATTATCGGTTTATACCGTCAAACGCGAGGTAATTAAAGAATTGTCGCCCGATGTGGTAATTACCCAGGCACAGTGCGAGGTTTGCGCGGTATCATTACCCGAGGTGGAGCAGGCACTGGAAAACTATCTGGACAATCAGGCAAAGATCATCTCCCTGCAACCCAATAGCCTTGATGATATATTTACGGATATAGCTGCCGTTGCTAAAGCCTTAAATGTGGAAGCAGAGGGTGAGCGTTTGCTGGAAGACCTGAACGAACGCGTCGACATCATCCGCCATAAGCTAAAGTTTATGGAGAACAAGCCAACCATTGCCTGTATAGAATGGCTGGAGCCCATGATGGTTTCAGGTAACTGGATCCCCGAACTGGTAAGCATTGCAGGTGGCATCCCTATATTGGCGCAGGCGGGCAAGCATTCGCCTTATGTAAGCTGGGATAGCATCCGCGAAAGCGACCCCGAAATTATCCTGTTGATGCCTTGCGGATTTTCCATAGAGCGTACCATGCGCGAGGTGAACCTTATATTAGAGCAACCCGGCTTTAACGAGCTAAAGGCCGTAAAAAATAACCGCATCTATATTGCCGATGGCAACCACTACTTTAACCGCCCCGGCCCAAGGATAGTGGATTCGGTAGAGATATTGGCCGAGATCATCCATCCAAAGCAATTTGCATTTGGCTACGAAGGTGAAGGTTGGATAAAATTCTCACTTTAGAAAATATTTTAAAAAGTATTTCTACATCTTAAATTTATTATATTTACGGTGCGTGAAATTTTTTGTTCCACGCAAAGCGTTTAAATGATATTCAAAGAGAGTGTCATGGTGAGCTTATCGAACCATTTACCGATATTGTGTCGTATATGTCCCGAATCAGGCTCAGACTGACAAAGTGTTTTGCAAGAACCAATAAACCAAACCCTAAATATTTAAACCAATGCGCCGTTTTCTTACCCTAATATTGTTTGTTGCAGTTAATATTAAGGCTGTAGCTGTGATGGCCAATGCGCCAACTTTTGATATTAAAGACCTACACCTGAGCTGGGAGGTAATTGATAACAATTATCAGAACAAACATGAAGCACTTACCTCTTTAACCATAACCAATAAGGGGAAACAAACCTTACCTGCCGGTGGCTGGAAGATCTACTTTAACTCATCGCGTAATTTTATTGCTGATGCAGTTAGCGGTAACGCCAAAGTATTACAGGTAAACGGCGATTTATACAGCATTACCCCCAACGATAAATTCAAAGAAATAAAACCCGGCGAGAGTTTGCGTATCGACTACCTGTGCGAGGATATTGTGGTGAATTTTACCGACGCCATTGAAGGCCCATATTTTGTGTGGGATGCCGAACCGGCCAAAGGTTACTGGCCCGGCGATTTTAGCATCAAACCTTTTAACCCAACCTACCAGGGCTTAATTACCCCCGAGATATTGTATAATCAGAACAAGATTATCCAGGATATCCCGGTATCGCAACTGCAAAAAATTATCCCAACGCCATTAAGCTACACAGAAAATGCAGGTAATTTTGTAATTAACAATACGGTAAGCATTGTAAGCGATCCACTTTTTGCCAAAGAGAAAGCCTATTTTATAACTGGTATCGAAAAACTTTTAGGCAGTAAATTAAAAGGTACATCAACCGATAAAAAGATTATTTTTAAGAAGGATGCTACACTGGGCGCGGAAGCGTATACGCTTAATGTTACCCCAAATGATATGACCATTACGGCATCAACACCTGCGGGATTGTTCTATGGTATCCAGTCGTTCAAAACTTCTATCTCTGCCTCGCCGTGGATGAAAGCGCAGGCCAGTATTCCGGTGCCTTGCATCAATGTTAAAGACGAACCGCGTTTCCCATACCGCGCCGTAATGCTTGACGTTGCCCGTAACTTTCAAAGCAAACAACAGGTGCTTAAACTCATTAACCTGATGGCGGTTTACAAGCTGAACACTCTGCACATGCACTTAACAGATGACGAGGGTTGGAGGATAGAGATACCTTCGTTACCTGAATTGACCGCTGTAGGCTCAAAACGCGGTCATACGCTGGATAGCAAAGCATTCCTACCCGCATCACATGGTTCGGGACCCGATTTTGACAATAAAGCCGGTACAGGTTTTTACACCAAAGCAGATTATATAGAAATACTGAAATATGCTACCGAGCGCCACGTAACCGTAATACCAGAGATTGAAACCCCCGGCCACGCCCGCGCCTCTATTAAAGCGATGGATGCCCGTTACGCCCGCTTACTTGCCGCCGGTGATAAAGCAGGTGCCGAACGTAACCTGCTGCGGGATATGAACGATAAATCCGACTATCGTTCGGTACAATACTGGAATGATAACGTGATTGATGTGTCGTTGCCATCAACCTATAACTATATTGAAACCGTAGTTGGCGATTTAGTGAACATGTATAAAGAAGCTGGTGCGCTGTTGCCTGCTATCCATTTTGGTGGCGATGAGGTGCCAGCGCATGTTTGGGAGCAATCGCCGGCTTATTTGGCTTTAAAAGCCAGCAACCCCGACATTCAAAACACCGGCGACCTGTGGTATTACTTTTACGGCAAGGTTAATGATATTTTGAAGAAACGCAACATCCGCTTAGCCGGCTGGGAAGAAATGGCCCTGCGCAAAACCCAGGTTGACGGACAAAATACCTATGTGCCCAACCCACAGTTTTTGGGAGAGAAGATGCAGGTTGATGTATGGAACAACGTACTTGGCGACGGGCAGGAAGACCTGGCTTACAAGCTGGCGAACGGCGGTTACAAAACAGTGCTTACCTGTGTAACCAACCTGTATTTTGATATGGCCAACTATAAATCGTACGACGAGCCGGGTTACTACTGGGGGGCGTTTTTGGGTATAGATAAGTTCTTCTCTTTTATCCCTTACGATTACTTTAAAAACGCCGATGTTGATAAGACCGGCCGCCCGATAAACCGCAACCTGTTTGTAGGCAAACAACGCCTTACCGATTACGGTAAAACCAACATTATAGGCTTGCAGGGTGCACTTTGGGCAGAAACCGTAAAAACACCCGAGCGGATGGATTACATGATTTTCCCTAAGCTGATCGGTTTGGCAGAGCGTGCCTGGGCAAAAAACCCGGCATGGGCCACAGAACGCGATACCACAAAAGCCCGCGAATTATACAACGCCGACTGGAGCAAATTCCTGAATATATTAGGTAAACGCGAGCTGCCAAGATTAGCATTTTACAACGGGGGTTACAATTTCCGCATCCCTAAACCGGGTGTTATTTTAGAAGATGGCAAATACAAAAGCAATATCCAGTTCCCGGGGATGACTATACGCTACACAACAAACGGCAAAGAGCCGGATGCCAACAGCCCTGTTTATGAAAAACCTGTCCCGGCAAACGGCATTATTAAGTTCCGCGCGTTTGATGCAAAAGGGCGTGGCGGTAATGTAGCCGAGGTACAGAATAAACAGGAACCGGCTTTGTAATAGATTTGACAACTTTTAAAAAATTGTCAAATCTAAAAATCCAATAAACAATAAAGGCTGCCATAAGGCAGCCTTTATTGTTTATTCACCACGACGTCATTGCGAGCGATAGCGTGGCAATCTTCGATAGAAAAGTAGGCGACATGCATGTCGAGGATTGCCATGTCGCTACGCTTATCGCAATGAAGTGACGAAGAAGTTACATATTCACATTCACCCCAAAAAAGTAATTTCTCAAAGGTGCAGGGTTAAAGTAACGGGTGCCAACCGCATTCAAATCATTACCCAGGCTGTATTTTTGGTTAAGCAGGTTATCTGCCCCGGCGTAAAGCTCAAAACGGGTTTTACGGCTGATG
>NZ_JBAZRC010000212.1:0-5193 GCF_041663085.1 Mucilaginibacter sp. | reverse complement strand
AGCACAAAGGGCACAGAGAATATTAAATCTCTGTGCCCTTTGTGTAAAAGATCTCTGCTAACTCTGTGGTTAACTTTAAATGCTTTTACTTCGCCGCTTTAATAGTAGCGGTAACCTTGCCGCATTCCAGCATATCATCGCCGTAGTATGGGTTGCGGATATCTTCCGATTCGCTTAACCAAGCTGCCTTTTTCATGGGGCAATATTGCTGGTAAACGGTGGTGCTGTTTAGTTTTAAACCCGATAACAGGCTGTACATATTTTTCGATAAGCTTTCGAAATGCTCACGCTGGTGATCGATAACGCTGGTCTCGCTAATGTGGCGGCTATCAAATTTTAACTTATCAAGATAAGTTCTTAATAACTTTTGCTGGGCAGGCTGCAAACCTTTTACCGGTGCGGAAAGCGCCGCCAACAAATCGGCCGATTTGCTTTTTGCCAATGCAGCATTGCTGCCTACTAATGCGTTTTTTACACCGATGTATGATGTAGTTATTTTATCGATAGCCGTGTTTTGGGCCTTTGCCATTACTATGGATAACACAAGTATCAGGCTTAAAAGTGTCTTTTTCATAATTTATAAAACGTTAATGTATAAAATTTAATATACGGTATTATCTTATGCCTGCACATTTGGGTGGCGATTAAATAATAGCGCAAACACAATGGCAAACAATGAGTAAATAGCAGCCAACACCCAGATAACCACGGGCATGTTAGCATCTGCTAATACAGCCTTTACCAAGGCAATGCCCCCGATAAAGAAATGGGCAAGATTACCAATAACAAGCGGCCTGTTGTATATGCCACCAATAAGGGTGCCTTTCGCCATCCAGTTGATCATTGCAAAACCAAAATAAAGCCCTCCCAAAATCTGAATAACAAGGGCGAAATATTTGTTTGGTCCGATACCAATATAGGTGTTTATTTCTTGCGGAAAAAACATGAGGCCCACACCGGCTAATGCCAGGAACAAGGCGCTCAGGATCATAACTATCTTAGTATTCATTTATTACAGATAAGGGGAATAGGGTTTAAAAAGCCAAGCCTAATTTACGAATATTCTTTGATGATCTCCTTACATCCGGCCTCTATCAGTTTAAAAACCGGGGCAAACTGGGCATCGTCATAATATGGGTCGGGCACTATCTTATCACCTAAAAGCATTTTAACTTTCTTGCGGTGTTCATCGTTACCGGCCATGGCAAGTACGTTGCTTAAGTTGCTTTTGTCCATCACCAGTATCAGGTCAAATTCGTCAAAATCCTGCGTGCGGAACAAACGGCAAACCTGTTTGCTGATATCTATGCCTTCGTTAGCTGCGGCCTTAACAGAGCGCCTGTCTGGGCCTTGCCCAACATGCCAGTCGCCGGTACCGGCGGAGTCGATCTGCCAATCCAGTCCTGCTTTATCTGCCAGGTGCTGCATAATGCCCTCCGCCAACGGCGAACGGCAAATATTGCCCAGGCAAACCATTAATATTTTCATTTTTTAAGCTTAAAGGTAAAAGCAGAAAGCTAAAAGCTGCTTTGCGCTTTGGTCTTTTAGCTTTCTGCTCTTTATGCGCCAAAGATCTGATTCAGCAAACCGGCCAGCCTAACACCACCTTTTACAAGCTGATTGTTTAAGGTGCCAATGTATTCAAAATTGTATTTGTAAACATTAACTTTATCACCGTCTTTAACCCCGGCGTAGATCTTTGCAGCTAAATGGTTAGACTCTAACAACCATTGGCTGATCGGCGCTTTTTGCCATTCGGCACGTTGCGAAACGGTAGGATGGTTTATCCAGCTCACATATTCGGTATAGCTTAATTGCTGAAAATCTATCAGCTGGCTATCCCATATCGAGTGTAGATTGGTTTGGTTATTAAACCACATCAATTTAATATCATTTCCACCTTTATCACTCAAGTGTCCTGTATGCATCGGTTGGTGAATATCTTCAACAAGATGAATCAGCATACGTAGTGCAAGTAGCTTATTACTTTTAGTAAGATTTTTCTTTTTCAGTTCACCTACCAAAAAATTAATTTTAGTGTAAGCATCTGTGGCAGTATCCTGTTTTAGAAATTCCTGCATCTCGGGATAACTGTATTCTTTATCCATATTTACAAAATGCCAGTTATAGAGATAATTGTATTGCGGGTCTGACTTAATAAAATCGGCCCAGTTGCTGGTCATGGCTATTGATTCATTACCCAGGATGGCTTTGATGGCCGCGCGGGCTTTTGGGGTAAGATAGCTATCGGCAATTTGTCCGCTGATGCGGTGCCCGTTTGTGCCCCATGCCATAGTTTGTACCGGCAGGTAAATAATGGCTATGCCTAATAAGAGTTTTTTGAAAATGCTGGTTTTCATGTTTTTTACAATGGTTTTGGTGTACAGGTACTTCTTTTTATTAAACGCGCGCTAAATGCTATAACGCTTGATGTTGGATTGAATTGAACTACAGAATCGGTTTTCTTGACCACTTTAAAACTTTCTTCATACACACCCGACCTGAAACAACCCGTTGGGTCTTTATAGCTATAAT
Source organism: Mucilaginibacter sp. (assembly GCF_041663085.1). GTDB lineage: Bacteria > Bacteroidota > Bacteroidia > Sphingobacteriales > Sphingobacteriaceae > Mucilaginibacter. Next base: position 2,658 of record NZ_JBAZRC010000212.1, on the reverse strand, counting down.
CGGGGTTGCAGAACAAGCCGCGTACATGCAGGGTGTCGTTCTTCTGGTCGTACACGCCTTTGGCGTATTCTGTCCATTGGCCGCTTTTGGTGCAGCTGTCGGCGCCTGTATTTGCTTTGCTGAAAGTTTTGATCTGCACAAAAAACGAATCGCAATTAAACTTAAGGTTATATAAAGAATAATTTACCAATTGCTTCTGCATTGTTACACTATCCTGCTGCCATTCGCCCTGCAGGTAGCTCTCGCCCGGCGTTTGCATATCGGGGTTAAACTTGCAGGCGGTTTGCAGCAGGCAGTTTGCAGTTAGTAAACAAATTAAGAAATAAAAGAAATGGCGTTTTTGCATGGCAAAATAAAAAAGCCCCTCTCCAAAAGGAGAGGGGTTGTGGTGAGGCTCTTACTTTAAGCTCCCTATCATATCTTCGGGGCGTACCCATTCGTCAAATTGCTCGTTGGTTAGGTAACCCAGGCCAACAGCAGCTTCGCGAAGCGATTTGTTTTCTTTAAGTGCCGTTTTGGCAATTTTTGCCGCGTTCTCGTAGCCAATATGCGGGTTGAGGGCGGTAACCAGCATCAATGAGTTTTCCAGGTGCTTTTTAATGCCGTCGTAGTTTGGCTCAATGCCCACTGCGCAATGGTCGTTAAAGGATACACATGCATCGCCAATTAAGCGTGCCGATTGCAGGAAGTTTGCCGCCATAACCGGTTTAAATACATTCAGCTCGTAATGGCCGTTTGAGCCGCCTATACTGATGGCAACATCATTACCCATTACCTGCGCGGCAACCATGGTAACCGCCTCGTTTTGGGTTGGATTAACCTTGCCCGGCATGATAGATGAACCCGGCTCATTATCCGGGATGTGGATCTCGCCGATACCCGAGCGCGGGCCTGAAGCCAGCATACGGATATCGTTAGCTATCTTCATTAATGAAACCGCAATTTGCTTTAACGCACCGTGGCTTTCCACAATAGCATCGTGCGCGGCAAGGGCCTCAAATTTATTTTCGGCAGTGATGAATGGCAGGTTGGTGAATTTAGCAATGTATTCGGCAACCTTCACATCATAACCTTTTGGTGTGTTGATGCCCGTACCTACGGCAGTACCGCCAAGGGCAAGTTCGCTCAGGTGGTCGAAAGTGTTACGTAGGGCTTTTAAGCCGTGGTTTAGTTGTGATACATAACCCGAAAACTCCTGGCCTAAGGTAAGCGGCGTAGCATCCATTAAGTGGGTGCGGCCTATCTTTACCACGCTTTTAAACGCTTCGCTTTTTGCCTTTAAAGTATCGCGAAGTTTCTCGATACCCGGGATAGTTACATCGATCAGGATTTTGTATGCCGCAATATGCATAGCGGTAGGATAGGTATCGTTTGATGATTGTGATTTGTTCACATCATCATTCGGGTGGATGAAGGTTTTGCCTTCGCCCAGTTTGTTACCTTGTAAAACGTGCGATCGGTTTGCAACCACCTCGTTCACGTTCATGTTTGATTGTGTGCCCGATCCCGTTTGCCAGATCACCAGTGGGAACTCGCCCTCCAGTTTACCTTCCAGTATCTCATCGCACACTTGTGCTATCAGGTCGCGTTTTTCGGCAGGCAGTACGCCCAGGTCGGTATTGGTGTAGGCCGCTGCTTTTTTAAGGAAAGCAAATGCCTCTATAATTTCCTTTGGCATTGATGCCTCGGGGCCAATTTTAAAGTTGTTGCGTGAGCGCTCTGTTTGCGCGCCCCAGTATTTGTCGGCGGGTACCTGTACCGCGCCCATGGTATCATGTTCGGTTCTGAAACTCATATTGATAGTATGTTTTTGCAGGGGCAAATTTAGGGTTTTATGTGGGTTTAAGCCAGTAGCAATAAAATTAATACAAAGCAAAAATGCCATATACTAAGGCAACGCGGCCGGATACTGTTTGATGATTGTGCAGCATGTGTAAAGAGTGCAGTTTTATATCAACAAACAAATATTAACTTAACACCAAAATAATGAAGCGGCTATTCTCTAAACCCATATTGATCATTTTATGCCTCGTGGCATTTTGCAGCTATGCTTTTGCACAAAAGCTGCCCACGTACGAGAAGTATATGAGGGGCAAAGTGCTTGTAGGCAATACCTATATTGATACAAACAATGCTACTCCACAACAAATGGCTCATTACAGGAAACAGGTACGCCTTAATAAATTATCAGCAGAGCATTATTATTTTAACTGGCTGGGCAAACAAAACATAGGTGTGCGTTTTGAGCAGGGGGGTAAAAGCAAAATTTACGAGGGATTAGAACAACATAACAACGGGCAAGAGTTTACCAGTATTTTGATCGATGGTACAACATCCGTAGAGATCATTGCACACAACATCGATTCGGAACAAAAAGCAGGTAGTTATCTGTATCGGGTTATCAAAAACAATAAGCAGGAAATTATTGGATGGAGGCAGCCCTCGTCTATTAAGACCTCGGCTGATGGGAGTGTTAAATATGCGTATTTAGGTAAATTCAATTATTCGCCGGGTGAGTTTTTGAAAGTGGAAATGTACAATATTGAAAATTTTAGCGAGCAGGATGCTATACTTATCGACTGGAGACCTGTAGAGCCTGCAAAAGTATATGGTTATATTGATTATTTGAGCCGTAAGCCCTCGCCTGATAATGGGTAT
>NZ_JBAZRC010000211.1:0-5292 GCF_041663085.1 Mucilaginibacter sp. | reverse complement strand
AATAGCTAGGCGTATAAGATTTCTCACCCTCCCCAAGCTCGCCCCGCCCCAGAGGGTTCGAAATGACAAGTTGAGATAAATAATCTACTTCCCCGGCACCTTTAACCCTAACGCCTCTATATATCCTTTGTTAGGGATACAATTTGCAAACTTGCTGTTCTCTAAAAATCCCCAAAGGGCTTTCCTAATTTTTTCCCTGTCGGCGGGGGCTGCCTTACGGATCTCTTCGAAACTGCCGCGTGGCTTTTCGGTGTAGGCAATGATCTCATCGTAACCATCGGGCTCATTAAAGCTGGTGATCCCTTTCTGGTTATCCAGTTTCTTATATGGCCAGTAATGCCATCCGATGTTGTTCTTTTCGCATAGGATCTTAAAATCTCTCACCCACTCATCGGTGTTCTCTCCGGTTTCGCCAACGTATATCGGCACGTTATACTTATCGCGGTAGTCGATGTATTCCTGTATCACATCCTGTTTAACATCAGTCCAGTATTTATGGAAAGTATAAACGCTTTTGCTATCGAACGGCTTACCGAATACTTTAAAGTTGCTGTCCCACTGGGCACCGCCAATAAATACAATGTGGTTTTTATCAACCGTGCGCACTGCCGCAGTTATCTCTTTAAACGTAGGCTCCAGATGCGGGTTAAGGGCCTTTACATCAAAATAATGTGCTATGGGTTCGTTCAACAGATCGTAGCCCATCACAATGGTTTCGTTTTTATAGTGGTTGGCTATTTTGCGCCAGATATCTGAAGTCAGCTTACGGCTTGCCGCACTGGTGAACAGGAACGGATAACCGTTGCCATCGTCGATATTATCGCCGGTTTGGCCGCCGGGGGCACAATGCATATCCAATATCACGTACAGGTTTGCTTTTTTGCACCAGCCTATCACCCTGTCCAGCAGTTCGAAACCGCGGTTAGGGTTGTTCTGGCCCATATAATCCTCGTAGGTAAACAATTTATAATTGAATGGGATGCGGATAGAGTTCATGCCCGATGCCTTCAGGAATTTAATATCCCCCTCGGTAATATAGGTATCCTGAAAAGTGCGCCAAAAAAGTTTCATCTCTTCGGGGCCAACCAGTTCGGTCAGGGCTTCGTTTATTAAGCGTTGCGAGTTAACCGTTTTAAATTTAAACATATATCCCTCTGGTACCAGCCAATTGCCCAGGTTAGTCCCGCGGATCAAGAATGGCTTGCCATTGGCACCTATTATTTCTTTGCCTTTTACGGTGATGAATTGGGGTGCCTGCGCCGCTGCGGTAAATATTACTACAGCCCAAAGCAGCATGGTTGTGATGAGTTTTTTCATTTATTTAAAGGTGTTTGGTATATACGCCAATTGGCAAAGCGCGTTAAACAAATGTAACTGATATTCTATTATCATTTAGCATTTGTACCTATATGCCAATATTACGTATTTTGTGAAACAACACCATCAGGATGACCAAACTATTCATCAAAACGTTTTTGCTGTTTTTTATAAGTTGCGTCTTATCCCTCTCGGTGAATGCGCAAACCGTAACTGTAGCTATAGCGGCCAACCTGCAACCCGTAATGAAAGACCTGAAAGCAGATTTCAAAATCCGCACGGGCGTAAGTATTGATGTAATATCGGGCGCATCCGGCAACCTGAGTACACAGATTCGCCATGGGGCGCCTTTTGATGTGTTCCTATCGGCTGATAAGGACTTCCCGCAATCCCTGCAACAGGATGGGTTTACCTTAAAGCCATCTGTTGTTTATGCACAAGGCATACTCATCATCTGCAGCACGCAAAACCCTGATCTTACCCATTGGGCCCAGCTTTTACAGGGCAATACCATTCGAAAAATAGCCATTGGCAACCCGGCCATTGCGCCATACGGCAAAGCCGCGCAACAGGCACTTACCAAAGCAGGTATTTATGACAAAGTGAAAAATAAGATCGTTTTCGGCGAAAGCATTACCCAGGTAAATACCTATATAACTACCGGTGTTGTGCAGGCAGGTTTCACTACGCTATCTTTAATAAAGGATGGTGCCAAAAAGCCGCAGTTATACTATAAACTGATAGACGAGAAAACATATGCACCGATAGAACAGGCTATGGTATTGCTAAAGCATGCCAGGGCAAACACCGCTGCCGAAAAGTTTTACCAATATATTTTAAGCCCGGCCGCCCAAACCATATTTAAGGCCTACGGCTATCATACCAAAAACTAATGGATCTTTCACCAATTTGGCTCACCCTAAAATTAGCGGCTATCACTACGTTGATATTGCTGCTGATTGGCTTACCGCTGGCCTGGTGGCTGTCAAAAAAGCGGTCGTTGGCGAAGATCGTTATCGAAGCTATCATCACCATGCCTTTGGTTCTGCCGCCATCAGTGTTGGGGTTTTATTTGCTGCTGGCGTTTAGCCCGCAGCATGGGCTGGGGCACTGGTTACAACAAACGTTTGATGTGCATTTCGTGTTCTCATTTAAAGGCCTCGTTTTGGCATCCGTTATTTACAGTATGCCTTTTATGATCAGTCCGGTTAAATCGGCGTTTCAGCAATTACCGGCATCGCTATCGCAGGCATCGTACACGCTTGGCAAAACGCAATGGCAAACCTTTTGGCATGTACTGCTGCCCAACATCAAACCATCATTATTAACCGCAACTGTTTTAACCTTTGCGCATACGCTTGGCGAGTTTGGCGTGGTGCTGATGATAGGCGGCAACATCCCCGGCGTTACGCGGGTTGCCTCCATTGCCGTTTACAATTCGGTTGAGCAGCGCGATTACGCATCGGCCAATAACTATTCGCTTATACTGTTCGCCATAACGTTTGTGATGGTTTTAAGTGTGTTTATTTATAACAAATACCAGGTAAAAAGCCCCTTAGAATGATAGCAGTTGAGATTGAGAAAAAACTAAAAGCCTACAATGGCTTACAGGTACTGCGGATAAAAAAAACTTTTTTACCGGGCGGCATCACGCGTATCACCGGCCCATCTGGTGCAGGGAAAACAACCTTGCTTAAAATGATAGCGGGGTTGATATCGCCTGATAGCGGAATCATCAAAACTAATGATACTAACTGGTTTGATGCCTCGCAGAAGACCAACCTGCCCCCGCAGCAGCGTCGCGTTGGCTTTGTTTTCCAGGATTACGCCCTATTCCCCAACATGACCGTTAAGCAGCATTTAGAATACGCGACCGTTGATGCGGAATGGATAACCCGCTTATTGACCATAGGTGGCTTGGAAACATTCACCACCCACAAACCAGATCATTTATCCGGCGGGCAGCAGCAGCGCCTGGCCATCATGCGTGCGCTGGCCATCAAACCCAAACTCCTTTTAATGGACGAGCCCTTTTCGGCGCTGGACCTGAAGATGAAATCAGCATTGATAACAGACCTGCAAGTACTGTTTACCGAACTTGGCACAACAACGCTAATTGTAAGCCATAACCCGCAGGAACTGGATGGGGTTAGCGGGGATGAATTGGAGATTGGGTAGTTAACGTTGAGTCGGGATAAGCGATGTTTAATAGGTATTGGGTTAACATAGTTTAACACAATTCATGGTTAACCTACATATAACTAATTGACAATGAATAAATTAAGTTAAAATTTGGATAAAAGCAGGTTAACCATGATTTAGCTTAAAGAAAAGTATTCCATATTAAATAACAAGAGGTAAGCATTTGGCTAAAGCCAAAATAGTTAGATAGGCCTATCCCGTTGGCTTCAGCCAACGGCAATGAAACCCTGGTGGATTTCGCCCTTGTTGGTGTTGTCACCGTAGGTGTTGGGAAAATTATAACGGGGGTAGAAAGGTGGCGGTTAGATAATATTCAAACATGGCATCAGATAACATGAACGTATCTTTGATAAACGATATGCGATCCTCTCTAAACTCATCGCTGTCATAATCATGCATATAATTAAACTCGCAATAGTTTAAACTTCCATCTTCTTTATAATGAAACCAACAATAATAGACACTTTGTTCATCTACATATTCGCCCAGATATTTCGAGGTGTATTCATATAGCGGTTGATCCGTAACCGAATCTATCTCCTCAAAACAAATAGTGTTTCCTTGTTCGTTTTCCAATGTATTAGTCCGACAAACAAATTGGTTTTCACGATAAATATTTTCACGAATAATCTTGTAAGACCCGTACGCTTCAATCGTTCTAATTCCAAAGGAAGCCAGATTTAATTTGGTCAGCTCTTTAACTATTGATTCTTCAGATTGGTGGTACCTGTAGACACTTAACGTTGCAAGTACCCCATCTAAATACGTTTCATCCTTTGTTATCTCTCCATTACTATTGGTGTACAACTTGTTATAGTGCTTTAACATTTGGGCTTGCGAAGCAGTGATTGTTTGCCCCATGTTTTTATATACAACAGCCATATCTACTGTACTTGTGATACCACTATCTTATCCAGATTATGCAGATACCGGCGGCCGGTTTTAAAATCGGTGGCGGATGTCATTTGCATGCTTTCAGGCATTTTGTCGGCCTTTATGCCGTTCTTTTCCATGATGATGTACACATGGTTACCAACTTCAGTATTATACAACTCGTTCCAGGAATAAACCACCTTATAGCCATCTATCCCTGTGCAAACAAAATAGAAGCGGCTCAGCAGTTTGGGGCTGCTGGTTTTAAACCTGGTGTGCGATAATACATCTTTCAGCAAGATGCCTTTCAGCTGATCGTCCTGGTGTTTAAAAGCGCCGGTATGGTCGGTTACTTTGATATCGCCAATAGGGCTGATGGCATATTGTTTAAGCGAATCAAGCGTGATGACCGATTCCTTCTCCACATCGCCGGCAATAGCGAATTTTAAGGTTTGCTGATTTTTCTCCTGGGCGATGGCAGCGCCGGAGCATAGTAGAAGAAAGAGTAGTAATTTTTTCATGATAGCTAAATAAAAAGCTCAGGGCCGCATAAGCAACCCTGAGTAAATTAGTAAATAAGTGCCGTTTTATTAAAGCACCGCCAAAATATCTTTTACTGATGCACGCTTACTATAATCCTTATCAAAATGTACAAAGGCAATTTTGCCTGCGCTGCTTATTACATACGTAGCGGGTACGGGTAAAACATTGTCGGTATTGCCGTTGGCTTTGGTCATATCTAACCCATAACCTTTGTATTTGTTAACGGTGCTTTCATCCATAATATAGTTTACGCCATAGCTTTTCATAATGTTGTAGCCCTTATCCTGCACTATAGAATACGTGGCTTTTGTTTTGGCAATGGTTTTATTAATATTCTCGGCTGTTTCGGGCGTTACG
>NZ_JBAZRC010000210.1:0-5484 GCF_041663085.1 Mucilaginibacter sp. | reverse complement strand
AATCCGCCTAAACAATCATCGTGGAAATGAGTAGCTATGCAAAAGATTATCCTTTTGTTGAAGCGCCGTTTAACGCTATCTATTAGCTGTTGGGTTTGTTCATCGCCCCATGGTGAATTAACCAGAACAATACCCTTATCGGTAACCGCAAATAAGCTGTTAGCCGGGTATGCGGGCGATTTATCATCCGGGTAACCGTATGATGTGCACACGTAAAAGTTTTTGGTTAAATGTGTGATGCTGATCTTCACCGACTTTTTTTGGCCGAATGCTATAGCGGAAATAAACAGGCACAATACAAAAAGTTTCAGCTTCATAATATAAATTTTGCGCCGTGTAAAGCGTCCACGCTTTACACTAAGAATAATACAAGCGTCTGCGCTTGAGCACTACACGTGAGCGTGGACGCTCACAATATTTATACCCTCAAGCGTGGACGCTTGAGGGGGCGAACTTCAAATTATTACAACTCCGCCAATATCGTCAAACTCATCTTATCCAAACCGCTTACCACAATATTTGCTTTAGTCAATGTTTCCGGCGAGCCAATACCTACGGTTTTCATATCGCCGTTTATCGCAGCTTCTATCCCGGCAATGGCATCTTCAAAAACCACACAGGCTGCCGGGGCAACACCTAGCGCTTCGGCTCCTTTTAAAAACACTTCCGGATCAGGCTTTGGGATGCTTACGCTGTTACCATCAATAATGGCATCAAACAAATGTGTTAATTCTAATTTATTCAGGATGGTAGGGGTGTTCTTGCTGGCCGAACCAATAGCTGTTTTTAAACCCGCGTCTCGGCAGGTTTGTACAAACTCGCGGGCACCGGGCAGTATTTCGGCGGGCGTCATCTGGCCTATCATTTCGGTATACCATTCGTTTTTTTGGGCTGCCAGTTCCAACTTTTCAGCTTCGGTTTTGTTGGTGATGTTTCCCCAGCCAAGTATCAGATCCAGCGAAGCCATGCGGCTTACGCCCTTCAGCTGTTCGTTCTGGTGTTCGGTAAAATCAAAGCCCATTTGGTTGGCAAGGCGTTTCCATGCTTTATAATGGTATACGGCGGTATCTACAATTACGCCATCCAGATCAAAAATACAGGCTTTAATATTCATGGCGGTAAAGTTATAAGTTGCCTTGTTAATAATCATTATAAATAAATTACTAACATTATTTGGATTAATTATAAATAGTCCGTTCTTTTGTGGCATAGAATGGTAACAACATTAACAACAGATTCGCAAACAAGTACCTGGTCAGATGTATTCAGCACCCAAAACGGCGCCGTATATCAGTGTGATGCTGAACGTTGCTGGTATGTTGATTTTGCCGGTAAAGTTGCCAAATTTGATTACCGTTGCCTGCTTAAGTTAAAAAAAGCGGTTTACAATGTTGATATCGAAGCCAAACTGCTCGATTCATCGAAAGACCCTGATGTAGAGATCATCTTTATCTGCGCCTGCGACCACACTTACATCCTCACCCTTTTACAAATTATCGCCCTGAAAGAAATTCTGGAAGGTACGTTTGTAATGCTTCAGCTAAACAATATTATACAAGACCGCTTGTATCGTGTTGCCCTTTAGTAATTTAGACTGAATTCATATTGTCTTTATTTTCTTCGATAGCTGTTTATACAGGTATTATTGTATAACTATTTAAGTCGGCATGTTTATTGCAATGTTTAAATAGTTCTAAAATACTATCATCCATGAAAGATCTTATCCGTATCAAAAGCCTGATCTCTGCCGAAGTAGAGGCGCTTTTAAACCAGCAAGTTAAGAAAGAAGCAACATCTTCATCAATATATTTAGCTATGGCATCGTGGTGTAACCGTAACGGTTACGATTTCTCGTCCGACTACTTTTTTAAACAGGCAGAAGAGGAAAGACAGCACCAGCTAAAATTTTACAAATACATTTTAGATATGGGCGGCAACGCTATATCGCCTGATGTAACCGGCATTAAACAGGAGTACAACTCGTTCCGTGAGGTATTTGAGGAAGCTCTTGATCAGGAGATCAGCGTAACGCAATCAATCAAAAATATTTATGCCCGCTGCTTAAAAGAGCAGGATTTTGTAACCAACGAATTTTTAAACTGGTTTTTGAAAGAGCAACGCGAAGAAGAATACAAAGCACGCCGTGCGCTTGAATTGTTCGAGGTTATTGGCGAAGAGGGTACCGGCAGATGGCAGATTGATAAGCACGTTGGCGGTATTAAATACGACAGCGAAGCTTAATCTTTAGCTAACAACAGCTTTAAAACATCCTTCTCTGAATATTCTTTTAACCAGATATTCCCCGGAGAAAACGTACAGACCGGTGCCCAATCGCACCGGTCTGTGCATTCTATACGTATCACCTCAATATCTTCCTTACTATATTTGGCAAACTTTTCGGCAGTTTTATACATGCTTTTGCCGCCGCGTTTAGCGCATTTGCTCCCTGTACATACAAACAGCACTTTATCAGGTACAGTGAATTTACCCATCTCAAAAAAATTTTAATAATTATAGAACTTACAAATATCAGCTTTATTTTTGATACAAGTTGTTATTACACAAGCATAACAATTAAAACCAATTAATGTGATGAGGTCTATCGAACTTATATCTATCCCGGTAACAGATCAGCATGTGGCTAAAGAATTTTACCTTAAACTGGGTTTTAAACTTATTGTAGAAGGGCCATACCAGGGCGGTGCAAGCTGGATACAACTGGGCCTGCCTGATGGTGGTACATCCATTACGCTGGTAAACTGGTTCCCTGAGTTAAAACCTGGTAGCATACAAGGCTTTGTGATCAAATGCGATGACCTGGATAAAACTATAGAAGAAATAGCCTCAAAAGGCATAACAGTTGGCAATGCCGACAAAACCCCATGGGGCCGTTTCGCTACCGTAAAAGATCCGGATGGTAACGCCTGGAGTTTACACGGGAAATAGGGAGTAGTACTTAAACACTATTTTGTAGTTGAAAAATTACCAGATTGTAGCTCAATTGTAGCGCTTACTTAATACATTTGGGTATGTACAGATCCCTGTTCTTGTTACTCTTTATTACTATTCCCGCATATTCATTCGCGCAAATTAGCATTACCGGTAAAGTTATCAGCACAGATAACAAAAATGGAATTGCTGCGGCGAGCGTGTTTTTGAGTAATTCGAAAGTAGGTACAATAACAAAAAATGACGGGACGTATGAGTTAACCTATGTAAAAGACGGGCAGTACGACATGCTGGTATCATGTATAGGTTATGAAATATACCACAAACAGGTCTCGGTAAAGTACAGCAATCTCCAAATGCCCGATATTGAACTGGTACCCCAGATAAGCCAGCTTGGCGAGGTTAAGATCAGGCCCGGCAGGGCTAAACGCGACCTGAAACGCGAGCGATACATCCGTATGTTTAAAGAACAGTTTTTGGGCCGCACCAAAAACGCCACGAGTTGCAGGCTATTGAACCCCGAACTGTTGGAGTTTAATTTTGATGAGGCCAGTGATAAACTAACCGCAACCTCGTCTGACTTTTTGGTGATCGAAAACAAAACATTGGGGTATCGCATAAGGTACCTGCTTAAATCGTTTTTATACGACCCGAGGGATGGAGTAGCCGCTTATACAGGCTCATCGGTATTTGAACCTATTAATGGTACGCCACAACAGGAAGCCAACTGGATAAACAAACGGGTGGAGACCTACAAAGGATCGGAATTGCAGTTTTTACGTGCCTGTATAGCCGATGCTATGCCTTTAAATGAATTTATCGTCCGCCGACTATACAGAAAGCCAACCCCGGGACGCCCGGCAGATAGCCTGATATATGAAAGAGTTAAATACATACGAAGCCACCCCTCGGCATTCGGCAGCAGGGATTCCTTAAATTATTGGATAGGGCAATCAAAGCTGCCGACGAATGAACAAAGGGGTAGTGAAGAACCATTAAAAACGGCAGAATACGTAAAACGTACTGATGAAAAAGGCGTTTATGCCTTAGGCTATTCAAAACCCATCATGATCAATTTTAGACATAAGGAGAATAGCTCAAATGAGCGGACTTCTTATATTATCTTTAGGGAGCCTTATACCTATTTTGATAGTAACGGTGTAATATTTACCCCTGAAAATTGCATTATTGAAGGTTATTGGGGAACGCTCCGCATAGCCGACCTGTTACCGGTAGATTATGAATTGGGGAAGTAATAGCTGTGCTTCTTATTTTTGCCTCATTCTCAAAAAAACTTAATATGCCGCTGCCGCGAGCTTTCAGCTCGTGGCGTGCACAAAGTCAGCTTTCAGCTGACGCAAGCTGAAAGCTTGCCGGGTACCATACCACAAGTTACGCTACGCTAAACTTGCGGCAGCATATGTGTATGTATTTGTTTAAAAATCTCTGTGCTCTTTGCGGTTTTTACTCCGTGCCCTCTGTGGTTAAATAACACAAATTTATATCTTAGCCCTATGCTCAAAAAGTCATTACTCCTTTACCTTTTAGTTCTTATCATTTCTCTAGGTTGTAATAAAAACGAAACACTATACAAAGTAGTAGGCGTAAAAGATGGTGATACTATGGTGCTGCTATCGCCCGATAACCAAAGTATTACCGTTCGACTTGCCGAGGTGGATTGCCCCGAAAAAAGCCAGGCCTTTGGGCAGGCAGCCAAACAATTTACTTCAGATCTGTGCTTTGGCAAAATGGTGAAATTGGTTGGTAACCAGCACGATCTCTATGGCCGTACAGTAGGAGAGGTTGTATTAGAGAACGGCACCAGTGTAAACCACGAATTGGTGAAACAAGGCTACGCCTGGCAATACCGTGCCTATTCAAAAAGTATGGAACTGGCCATGCTTGAGCAGCAGGCCCGCCAAAACCGCCTTGGTTTATGGCAAGACGAGAACCCAACCCCGCCCTGGAATTTTAGGAAGGAAGAGAAAACCCAGCGGGTTGAAAAGAAGGTAAAGAAAGTTAATAAGCCATATAAAAAACGCAGATCACGCAAGCATCAGGATACGGTAGCTTTTTAGATTTGGTAACTTTTTAAAAGTTGCCAAATCTTTAGCCTTTACGTAACTTGCCGTAAAATATTAGTTTAAGCTGAAGAGGTAAAAGGTTAAGCCGAAAGGTTCGAAAATTCACTCGATCGCTAATTCACTAATTCATTAATTATTTTCAATGAAAGTATTTAAGGCCATCTTTTCTATAGCAATTACCGCCGTGTTTATCTGGGCGTTACAAACAAAATTTGGCGATGTACCACCTTTGGGCGAGTTCCTGAACCCGTCAACAGGTTTCTGGCAAAATGCCGAAAGCAAGAACATCATCCCTGCCGAAAAACTAAAGCTAAACGGCCTGCAGGGTAAGGTAACCATCAGGTATGATGAGAATATGGTGCCCCATGTTTTTGCAGAGAACGACCACGACCTATACTACGTGCAGGGCTACCTAACTGCCAAAGCGCGCCTTTGGCAAATGGATATTCAG
>NZ_JBAZRC010000209.1:2698-5512 GCF_041663085.1 Mucilaginibacter sp. | reverse complement strand
TGGTTTCCGCATTTTTTTCAAAAAAATTTTAAAAGCCATACCCCCTTTTTTGTTGCGTTTGGTGTCATGTAATAAAAAGCCCCCCGGCTTTTGTACAACTACCAATTATTGAACAACATTTAATGAATACATCCAGGCTTAGGTTAAGATACCTTTTTGAGCGATATTATAGTAAAACGGCCACTGCGCAGGAGCGCGACGAGCTGCTTACTATTATAAACGACGGCGCGGGCGATGAAGAACTCTATTTATTGATACGCCAGGCCTGGGACGATCTGAAGCCCAACGCCGCACTGTTCAACGCTGATAAAACAAACGCAATGCTCAGCAAAATTTTAGGCGCTGACGCATCCGGCGAAAATGTAAAGCCGCGTAATAATATATTTTTATGGGCAAAAATATCTACCGCTGCTATGATACTGCTTTTTGTAGGTCTTGGTATTTACACCCACCATCACCCGCGCAAACAACAGCAAACAACGCTTGTAAAAGCAAAGCGCCCCTTACATGATGCCCTGCCGGGCGGCAATAAAGCCATACTTACCCTGGCCAATGGCAAAACTATAATTCTTGATAATGCCCAAAACGGCATGTTGGCGCAACAAGGCTCAACCCTTATTAAAAAAACAGCCGACGGGCAGTTGCTTTATAACGCCGCTGGTACAGCAAATACAAAAGCAGCACCCGAAATAAATGTTATTACCACCCCGCGAGGCGGGCAATACCAGGTTATTCTGCCCGATGGCACAAACGTATGGCTTAACTCAGCATCATCATTACGCTTCCCAACATATTTTACAGGTACAACAAGGCAGGTAGAAATTACCGGCGAGGCTTATTTTGAAGTCACCAAGAATAAGGCTATGCCTTTCAGGGTTAAAACCAACCATGCCGATATCGAAGTTTTAGGCACACACTTTAACGTAATGGCTTATGATGATGAAGCTGTTATGAAAACCACCCTGCTTGAGGGTGCCGTTAATATAACCAGCGGGGGCTTCAGCGCCAGGTTAAAACCGGGCCAGCAAGCACAAATAAACAAAACAGGCCAAAACAAAGTGATAAACGATGTTGATGTGGATGACGAAACCGCCTGGAAAAACGGAATATTTCAGTTTAAAGATGCAGGTATAGATGTGATACTACGCCAGGCAGCACGCTGGTATGATGTTGATATCACCTACAAAAAAGGTGTACCGGCAAGGGAGTTTAACGGCCACATATCGCGCAATGTAAAAGCATCAGAATTACTGAACATGTTAAAGTATACAGGTGTCGACCTTAAAATTGAAGGGAAAGACATTATTGTATATTAAATATAAACAGCCAAAAAACAATACTATTTATACATCAATTATTCACCTCACAAAAAACCACTTATGATGAAAAAAATACACCCCGCAAGTTAACCTCAGTACGGTGGCCGGCTTATACCTTTTGCTTTGCATCACGGTATAAAAGCATATAAAAAAACCGGGAAGTGTTTCGACCCACTTTCCCGGCTAAATGCCTGGGCCCCATAATCGTTGCAATTTGACGAATTGAAACTTAATGTTTAACCCAAACACAACAAACTTATGAATTTTAATTCTAAGGCTGTGCCGTTGGCATGGTCTAAACTATCCAAAATAATATTGGTTATGAAATTCACTGCTATTTTAATAATTGCAGCCCTTACCAATGTGAGCGCAAAGACATTCAGCCAGACTGTGTCATTGCGCCAAAAGAACGTCTCTGTCGAGAAAGTTCTGCGCCTGATAGAGAAACAAACAGGCTATCATTTTATGTATGATAAAAATGATGTATCAAAGGTTCGTGGTATTAACATCGATGTTGCTTCGGTTTCGGTAACCCGGGCGCTTGATGAGGCTTTTAAAGATCAGCCCCTCACCTACAAAATTTTCCAGGAAACCATTGTAGTAAAAAAGAAGGACACTGATAACACCCCCGAATTTAAAGCAATAGACGTAACAGGTACGGTAACCGATGCTAAAGGCCCGCTGCCCGGCGTAAACGTAAAATTAAAAGGTACCACTACCGGTACCAGTACCGATGCTAACGGTAAGTACAAGTTAACCGTACCCGATGGTAACGGCACACTGGTATTTAGCTTTATTGGCTATAACAGCCAGGAAGTAGCTATAAGCAACCGCCAAAACATTGATGTAGTGCTGACCGAAGAGTCGAAAGCATTAAACGAGGTAGTGGTAATTGGTTACGGTACGGCAAAAAAATCTGACCTTACCGGGGCTGTAACCACAGTTAAGGCCGAGCAGTTGATGGATAAACCCGTGCCCAATTTATCGCAGGCATTACAAGGCAAGGTTGCCGGTGTTGATGTAAGCGTTAACAGTAATGCACCAGGTGCAGCAGCCAAGGTACGTATCAGGGGTATTGGTTCTATCAACTCAAATCTCGATCCACTGTATGTGGTTGATGGTGTTGTTGGTGTTGATCCAAACTCCATCAACCCAAATGATGTTGCTTCTCTTGAAGTGTTAAAAGATGCATCATCAACAGCCATTTATGGGGTGCGTGGCGCTAACGGGGTAATTATGGTTACCACCAAACGTGGTAAAAAAGGCCCGGCTACTATTAGCTACGAGGCAAATGCAAACATAAGCCAGTTGTACAGGCATTTACCAACGCTTAACTCACAGCAATTTGTTGACATCTATAATCAATCGTTTGCTAACGGCGCAAAATTTGACCCAACAGGTACAGTACAAACACCGCCCAAGGAGTTAAATCATGCCAATTTCCCATTATTATTTGATAACAATAACAAACCTATTTATAACACCAACTGGGAAA
>NZ_JBAZRC010000209.1:0-2688 GCF_041663085.1 Mucilaginibacter sp. | reverse complement strand
ACCGGCGTTTTCACAAAGCCATCAATTAAATATTCAGGGTGGTAGTGAAAAATCTGTTTATAGCTTATCATTGGGCTATTTAAACCAAAATGGGTTAACACCAACATCAAACTTTAAACGCTACTCCATTAAAATGACGATGGATAACGATGTTAAAGATTGGTTAAAAATAGGTGGTAGTATTAATGCAATAGCCAGCAGGCAGCGTTTGGTAACTGATGGCAATGGTAGTTTGAACGTACCACGAGCCGTAACTGAAGAGGTGCCAATAGTACCGGTAAAATATCCGGATGGTAACTGGGCAGGGAATTTTGATATTGCCGGCCTTGAAGGCGCGCCAAACCCTATACAAATTGCCAACGAGCGCTATACCATTAACAATACCCAGCAAATAGTAGGTAACGTTTATCTTTTATTTAAGATCTCGGATGAATTGAATTTCAAAACAGACCTGGGGTATGATCTGCGAAGCCAAAAAAATAATTTTTATTCATCATTAGCGCTGCAGCATTTATCTGCCGACCAGGGCGGGGTAGCTAATATCAACGCAAACACCAATTACTACTGGCAATCTGAAAGTTACCTTACCTGGAACAAAAAGATCAACGACCGCCAAAAATTAACGGCTTTGCTTGGTATATCTTTCAGCCAGGATGTATATGAAAGGGTAAGAGCAGAAACACAAAACTTTATTGATGATTTTTACCAATATAACAACTTAGGTGCCGGTGCAGTTAAAAGCGCTTCCGAATCTGATGGCGTACCCATTGTACCGGGCGGGTATCAGCCAGGGCAGCTAAATTCATACTACGGCCGTATTAGCTACAATATTGATGATAAGTATTTATTTACCGCCACAGGCCGTTATGATGGTTCATCAAGGTTTAGCGACAAAAACAAATACTCGTTCTTCCCTTCAGCGGGTGTGGCATGGCGGGTATCTCAGGAAGACTTCCTGAAAGATAGCAAAACCATATCAAATTTAAAGGTAAGGGCCAGCTATGGTGTTACAGGCAACCAGGAAATTGGTCCATATAGGTCCCTTGCTCAGCTATCAACTAACCAAACCGCTATAAACGGCGCGGCGGCTATAAGTTTACTGCCCGGCTATTTGGGTAACCCTGATTTGAAATGGGAAAGAACCAAAATGATTGATGCAGGTTTAGAGTTAGGATTATTTGGTGATAGAGTAAGCCTGAATGCTGATTTCTACATCAAAAACACCAGCGATATTTTATTGCAGACACCTATTCCATGGACTGCCGGTTTCACCACAGCCAATGTTTACAAAAACGTAGGCTCGATGAGAAACACGGGTGTTGAACTTAGTTTAAATACGGTAAACGTTAAGACCGATAATTTCCAATGGTCAACAAATTTCTTATTTGCAGCCAACAAAAACGAAGTTACCAAGCTAAATGACGGCAATGCAGACATATTTCCCGGTCCAAACTTCCTGGGTGAAAACTATGTAATACGCGTAGGTGAGCCAATCGGGTCATTTTATGGGATGACAAGAGTTGGTACTTACAGCGATTCGCCCGACGATATAGCTGAAGCCGCCAAACATGGTTTAAAAGCTGGCGATCGTAAATACCTTTACAACCCCGATGGTAGTAACTACTACAGCATCATTGGCAATTCAAACCCAAAATGGACTGGTAACATCAACAGTACCATGAGATATAAAAACTGGGATTTTTCATTTGATATCCGTTTTGTACAGGGTGTAAACACTGCAGCCAATTTCAAACACTCTGCCGAAGACAGGCAAACCATATCCAACAGTTTAGCTACTGTATTAAACGGATGGACACCTACCAATCAAAATACGATGATATCTCAGGTGCGTAATTACAAATATGCGCAGGATTCGCATTTTGATACCTGGTGGGTTGAAGATGGTTCATTTATACGCGGACAAAACTTTGTATTAGGTTACAGTTTCCCAAGTACATCGTTGAAAAAATTGAACATGAACCGTCTGCGTATTTACGCAAGTGTTCAAAACCTGTTTGTGATCACAAAATACACCGGTTATGACCCAGAGGTTGATACTTTTAACCAAACCTATGGTAATAACCCGGCGTTTTCGCAAAACATCGATTTCTTTGCTAACCCGCGTCCACGTATATGGAACCTGGGTGTGCAGGTTGGGTTTTAAAAATTTTTTTATGATTAAAACGCATAGCAATACAGTAGTGAAGGATTTAACCGTAATCATCTAAAATCGTATTAAAATGAAAACATTAAAAAATATATTAATAGTGGCGTGTTTATTACTTACATGCTCCTGCAAAAAATTCCTGGAAGAAAAACCTTCAAACTTTTTAACGCCTGATGCTAACCTGTCGAGCGCAAAAGTGGCAAGGGCGTTAGCTAATGGGTCTTACCAAAATTTACAGGGATTACTTACCGGGCAAACCTCATCATACGGTGGTAACACCTGGAATTTGATGGAGTTTATGACAGGTAAGGCCAACAGCGACCTTGGGCAAACCGGATTTGTGAATTTTCAAACCCTGATTTACAATAACACCTCTTTTTACATTGATACCTGGTGGCAGCAAATGTATTTAGGTGTAGGCGCAACAAACCTGGCCATACAAAAAATACCAACCATTAATGCTGCCGGGTTAAGTGATGCTGATAAAACCAATATGGTAGCCGAGGCACGTACCTTACGCG
>NZ_JBAZRC010000208.1:0-5518 GCF_041663085.1 Mucilaginibacter sp. | reverse complement strand
ATTGGTATTCATCCTTACATCCGGAAAACCGGTAAATATCTCATTATAGCCCGGGTACGAAAAACGGTACTGATTAGCAAGTTCATCTCTATTGCCTGCATCGCGGTTACCATACAGCTGCCCTTGTCCGCTTACTACCGACCATAAGAACGGGAACAACAATTTGCGGCGTTCTGCAGGTGTTGCAGCCCAGTACTTTTTCCGCACCTCGTCTTTATCACTGGTAAAATTTGAATTAATAAGCGCCGAATCTGCACCGCGGTAAACTTCCTGCCAGCGCATGCCATCAAGTGTTACTACTATCAGGTTTTTGGTTTTGCGTACCTGCGCGAATGATTGTATTGACAGCAGCGCAACTGCTATCAGTAAAAATGTTTTTTTCATAAAGGTTTTATAAAAAAGTATGGCCGTTATTGCTAACGGCCATACACAGGGTTATTATTTTATTTCAGCACCCACATGATGCCGTTAATATCATCATTTCCACCAAATTGTGCATCAAGCGCAGCCTGGTAGTTTTTAGCATTTGCGGTACGTTCGGCAGATGGATATTTAAACCTTTTGGCTATCCTGCCGCTGTTGCCGGTACCCGGGCCTGTAGTAAAGTTAGGAACACCGGTGCGCAGGTAAGTGAAATACGACTCAATACCCGAATGCCTGAATAAGGCGAGATATTTTTGCTGTAAAATGCGGGTTAAACCGGCAGCATCATTTGTATACTTTACAAGTGGCTGGTTATAGTAGGTGTTAAAATTAACCGGGATAGAGAAGGTATCGTAGTTACCAGGTGTAGCAACATCTGTTGAACCCGGACGATAAAAGTAAGCTGTGAACGATCCGGTTTCCGGTATACTATAAGAAGCTAACGACGCTTTAATGCCGTTTACATAATAGGTTTCGGCATTGCCGCCAGGGGCCCAGCCGCGGTTAATGCCTTCTGCAATGTTAAGCATCAGTTCGGGGTAACCAATTTGTATGCTTGGTTCGCCCGTAAAAGTGGAAAAGAAGTGTTTACGGTTAATAAACGAATACTTCTGCAAGCCGGCATCATTATACATATCTCCCTGATCACCTCCCGGGTCGGCACCAACAAATGATGCAAAATCGGTAGGGCTTTTGTGCTGCTTGTCAACCAGGTCGCGTGATGGCTCCGCGGTAACAAATACTCGGGGATCCTTTAACTGCTTTAACAGATCTATATAGGTTGATGATGTATTTTTCCTTGATCCGCTTTGGCCAAAATTGTTTGGGTTTTGGGGGTAAAAGTTGTTAGGGATCAAAAACACGTATTGCATATTATCTGCAGCACTTTCCATTAACGGATATTTTGCAGGGGTATTTATAATATTGGCAAAGCGCGTAGCTACTTTAAGGTCGGCGTCATCTGTTTTTTTGCTCAGCTGAACAAGCAGGCGAATCTGTAGCGCGTTCACAGCCTTCTGCCATTTTTTAAGGTCGTTATTAAAATAAATGTCGTTTTTTAATATCGTGCCTTCGCCTGTACCAAAGTCATTTGGCTTTGCAATTAGCTGGCCCAGGTCGTCGTTAGCACTCTCCAGCCACTCTAACGATTGCAGCATAACTTTTTTTTGCGAATCATAGGCGGGTTCCAGATTATCCAACCCTTTTAAAGCTTCAGTCATGGGTATATCGCCCATTTCAAAACTCATTTTGCTAAAACAATATGCCTTAAAAAATTTGCCCAACGCTTCGTATGGGTTTATGGCACCACCGCCGGTAGCCGCCGCCTGTTTTTCCATGGCTACAACATTCTTTAATGTGGTGTAATAATCGTCGCCGCCACCAAGGTCGTAGCGGTTGTTACCATAATAATCGTAGTTATACAGGTAGTATTGATCGTATATCTCTTTCTGGCCATCAGGCAAATCGGCAAGGCGATTTAGCACACCATTAAATAATAACGAAGCCGGTACGTTATTAGGCACGTTATTATTTTTAGTAAGCTCGTCAAAGCTTTTTTTACAACTTGTTACCGTTAGCAGCATCACTACCGGTAATACATATATTTTAAATATCTTTTTCATGATTGTACTGTTTATCAGCTTTTAGAATGATACGTTTAGGTTAAGGCCATAGCTGCGAACAGTTGGCGACTGCAAGCCGGTTGAAGCCGTTGCGTAGTTGTATTGGTCAAGGTCAACATCTTTAAAACGTTTGTCCTTGTAGAAATACAGCAGGTTACGTCCGTATATGGATACCGAAGCTTTTTGGATAAATGTTTTTTGAAGCATTTGCTTAGGGAACTCGAAACCAAAGGTTACCTCGCGCAGTTTCGAAAATGTTTTGCTCATCAGGTTGGCCTCATCAGCGGCGTAGTATTTACTTACATAATCCTGCACAAAAGCTTTTTTAGTGTTAGGGGCAAATTTCAATTTATCGTAATTTAAAACAGCGCCGGTTTGCGAATCGTACTCAATTGGCACAGGTTTATTATCACTGCCTTTATTGGATACATGTACACCTTCGCCTATGTAGCTGCCGGCGTAACCGGTTTTGCCAAAGTTGGCCCAGTCCTGATAGCGTGCTGCACCTAGTGCACCTTCTGCGGTTTCTGCATTGGCACCACCACGCATGGTTTTATTATGCATATAATCAACAATAACACCACCTACCGAACCATCAAACTGGAAACCAAGACTAAAGCTCTTGTACTGCACTTTGTTATAAACACTCCAGGCATATTTGGCGTTTTCGTTACCAAGGTACTGTGCTACCGGGTTTATTAGCGGCTTACCGGCTTCGTCGTTAATGATCTTTCCATCTGGTGTTCTTACAAAGGCGGTACCGTATAATTTATCGGTACGGTCACCGGCTCTAAAAAAGGTAGCGTAAGTATCCTGGTCTTTAGGCAGTTCTTTATAGATCTCTTTAAAAGTTGAAACGTTAACTAATACATTCCAGGTAAAGCCACTCAAATCCTTAATAGGTGTACCAGATAATGAACCTTCATAACCGGTTTTACGGGTTTTTAAAGCGTTTAGGTATTCAATAGTATAACCTGTTGCTGTTGAAATTGTATTAGGTAATATACGCGGACCATCAATGTACTGGAATGCTGTACCGCTAAAACCTAAACGGTTTTGTAAGAATTTAATATCAAAACCTTCCTCGTAGTTAACACGGGTTGATGTTTTAATACCGTTCTGATATAAATAATCTGAGGCATAACCCGCAGCCTGGCTGTTATAGGGCTTGCTGATAGAATATGAAGTGATTAGTGAATAATCGGGCCCGTTATAAGGCGAGCGGTAAGTACTGCCATAACCCAGTGGGTTGTTAAACAATGATGCGCCTGTGCTACCGCCAAAAACAGTTATTGAACTGAAAGGAGCAGGGCCTATTGTTGTAGAAGTAGCATCTGACCGGATATTGGAAAACGATGCCCTGCCTTTTAAGAAAGAAATAAATTCGGGCATTTTAACATAGTCAGACACCACGGTAGCTACCGATAAACTTGGATAGTAGTAAGTTGTTGGTACCTGAAAAGCCGATGACTTATCGATACGGCCGGTGCTTGATATGGTGGCATATTTACCAAAGGTTGCATCTAACGAGTAGTATGCACTCAACACACGCATATCCGAATTAAAGCTTGTGGCCTGTGTAGGGTTTTTTGAGTTACTGAATGAGTACACTTCAGGCACGTTCAAATAATCAGTAGATGCCCAGTTTGATTTGTACGATAGGTTACGCATATTACCACCTATTAAACCCGAAAGGTTCAGGAACTTTTTAATAGTGTAATCATAGTTCACCATTAATTCTGTATTGTTATCAAACAGGTCGCGCCTGTCTTCGCGGTAATCGCCCTGGTTACCTTCACGCCCGTAAGGGTGTGCCGAATACGGCATTTTTTCGGTACGTAAAATATTGTAGGTATTTATCTGCGAGCGCAGCGTAGCGTTTAAGTTATTATTGATCTTAAAGTTACTCGAAATGTATCCGTAAACATCATTTTTGTAATGTCCGCGGGTCCACTCGTTTACCATAAACCATGGGTTATGGTAGCGGGTGTATTCAGCAAATTGCGATTGTACCCCCTCTTTACCCGGTTGCCAAATAGCTTTAATATCGGGTGCGTTAACATCCCAGTCGGCACCTGTCCAGATAGCAAGGTTATATACCAAACTATTTGGGCCATACTCCACATCCGGGAAATTGTCAGTAGTTTGGCGGCTAAAGTTTACGTTACCTTCAAATTTCCAACGCGGGTTTGGGTTAAATGATGCATAGATGTTTGCATTGGCAATATCCAGATATTGTTTAGGTATATAGCTGGACTGATGTTGTTGTGAAGCTGATAAACGAATAGTATAATTATCGCCATTAGCACTTAAAGCAACGTTATTATTGGTTTGATAACCTGTTTGCAAAAAGTTATTCAGGTTATTTGCACCACGGGCCGTGTAAGGCGTTTTCTGGCGTACACCATTAATAACCGGGCTATCATATTGTGCTATTAATTGCCCGTTAAAGTATGGGCCCCAAATATCATAGTCGGCATCTACACCACCGGGTGCGCCACCTTTACCATCAACAAACTCATAAAAAGTATTTTCGCCGGCACCATATTTATGTTGCACCCGCGGGAAAGCCAAAAAGCCGGAGTTGATTACGGTACTGCTATTAATATCAACCGTTAACCCTTTTTTGTTTTTATTACCTTTTTTGGTTGTTATTAAAATAGCCCCGTACGATGCCCGGTTACCATATAACGCTGCTGCAGCAGGGCCTTTTAGTACCGTATAAGATTCGATATCATCGGGGCTGATGTTATAGGTATCTGTATTAATAGGAAAACCATCTACTACATATAAGGATATGCTGTTACCACGAATACTTACATTCGGCGCGCCCAACAGTTCGGCCGATGGGCCTACTGACAAACCCGCCACTTTACCAATAAGGCCGGTAATTGGGTTAGGGTCGCGTGCCAGGGTAAGATCTTCACCATTTACGGTAGACACCGCGTAACCAACACGGCGGGTTTCTTTTTTAACACCAAGCGCGGTTACTACAACCTCGTTCAGGGTTTTACTATCCCCACGCAGGTTTACAACCATGCTATTACCGGTACCTACCACAGCCTCTTGCTGGGCAAAGCCTAAAAACTTAAATACCAATACCTGGCCGGGGCTTGCGGTTATAATAAAACGCCCGTAAACATCGGTAGTTGTGCCAAGGCTTGTTCCTTTTAACATTACACTTACACCTGGCAGGGGTTGTTTGGCCTCATCATTTACAGTACCTGTAATTTTTGTTTGTGCAAACAAAATGATGGGAGAAAGGCAGCATACAAAAAGCATGACAAGCCGTTTTAAATTGGGGTAAAAATGTTTCATTGCGCTAAATAATTTTTGTGAGAGATTATTTAGCAATACTAAACTTTGTTTATTATTTATAAACTAAGTTTAGATTAAGTAAACTTTATGAATATGTATACTTAAAATTAAGGAGAGAAAGCAATGGTAACAAATTAAATACATTCCGCTAAACA
>NZ_JBAZRC010000207.1:0-5691 GCF_041663085.1 Mucilaginibacter sp. | reverse complement strand
ACATGTCCGAAGTCGTCGAACTGATGCTTGCCGCCACCCGCAGGTCTTCCCAAACAATAAAGGGCATAACCCGGCCTTTGCCATCATAACCCTTTACAAGTGCCGCGGGAAGCTTCCCATCGGCTAAAAAGGCAGTATTTCTCATTTTTAGCGGTTCAGCAAAATACTTTTTTAATAGTTGGTCTATACGGGCTCCGTAAACACGTTCCATAATATATCCAAGCAACTGAGCTGCGGTATTGCAATGCCTGGTAACAGAGCCGGGTACTGTATCCAGTTTTACATGATGCAGGTCGCGGTAAAGATCGGCCCGGCTGTATTTTTTATGTATGGCATCCAGAATATAAGGAATAGAATCTGGGTTAGCTTTACTGAAAAGGTCTTTATTATCGGGCATCCAGTTGGGTAAGCCCGAGGTGAGATTAGCAAGATTAATTAGTTTAATAGGAACACCCTTGTATTCTAAATTTGGATATTTCCCATCAAGATACAGGCGTATATCGTCATCGAGCTTTACCTTTTTGTCTAAAACAGCCTTTGCAAGCAAGGCCGAGCTGAACGTTTTAGTTATAGAGGCAAGTTCGTAAACTGAATTAGCCGTTGGTATTTGCCTTTTACCTTTTTCTGTTGTGCCGTAATTATAGAATAATGAAATTCCATCTTTTATGATGCCAATTGAAAGACCAACGCGGGAACTATCATTCATAAAAGCCGAAACCGTGCTGTTAACCAACGAATCGAGCCGCGTCTTTAGCTTATTATCGCTAAGTTTTTCCTGTGTATTTTGTGCATAGCAGGCCAATCCGCTTAATACCGACAATAATATAATGGCAACTTTTTTCATAGTGAACTGGTTTTATTTTGTAGATGAAAGAACAGGTATAAAGGTTACGTGGCGTTTGAAATATAATTTTGTGAACGGCAGCGGGGATGTTCTGATAGAGTTTGTGCGATTCCCTCCCAACGGGAGGGTGCAGGGAGGGGTTTGTGCGACATGCATCACGTATAAACCCCTCCCTGCCACTACACAAACCATCGCACCCCTCCCCAGGGAGGGAATGTAAGATGCCCAATAGCTCCTCTGTTATATCATGTGCTATTTCTCTGGAATAGCACATTGCCTACTGCTTTATTTCTTCCAATCATTTCCCGCTGTTGCTACCAACAACTACAATCCCTATATTTAGCTCATTATCCTTATCCATATTTCAATGAAAAAAGGCCTGCTACTCACCCTAATTACTACCGCCGCTATGGCTGCAAACGCACAGCAAAAATTCGATCCGCCAAAAACCAAAGCTATACCCGTTGTTGATACGCTGCATGGTGTTAAACTAACCGATAACTATCGCTGGCTTGAAGACAAGAAGAACGAGGATGTTATTGAATGGACAAAAAAACAACACGATTACGGTGTTGAATACCTGGCCAAAACCCAAAAGGTACACCCCGACTTGAAAGAGAAAATAGCCGCTTACCTGAATATGGATTACGAGGGCCCGCTCAATACGGTTGGCAAACGCGTTTTCCAAACCGTGAAAAAGAAAGGCGATAAACAATATAAGATCTATACTATCATAGATGGCAAAAAGATATTGATATGGGACCCGGTTGCGTTGGATGCCGACGGCAAGATCTCGACCAGTGGTACCAGCTACACTTATGATGGCGAACGTGCCGCCATAAGCGCGCAAAAAAGCGGTGCCGAGGTAAACACCATTTACTTTATTGATACCCGCACCGGTAAGCAAATTCACGACCCTATCAAAAACACCAGCGGGTTCG
Source organism: Mucilaginibacter sp. (assembly GCF_041663085.1). Lineage (GTDB taxonomy): Bacteria > Bacteroidota > Bacteroidia > Sphingobacteriales > Sphingobacteriaceae > Mucilaginibacter. The sequence goes on along the minus strand of NZ_JBAZRC010000207.1, from coordinate 3,906 downwards.
ATTGGGCGCAGGACCAGCAGCACGCCTACGTTACCCTGCGCAGCCAGGAAGACGTGGATAAGCAACGCCCGTTAAAAACATACTACCTTAAAGTTGGCGACCCGATTGAAAAAGCCACTTTTGCGGGTACTACCAAAGACGCCCAAAACAGCTTTTTTATATACGATAACCGCTACAGCGATGTAACCTTTAGCGGCGAAGGCGATTTCTATTCAAACAGTGTAAAGATCCGCCCGACGGGTAGCCTTAAAGATGGTAAGCTGATCTACAACAGTAAAAAATTCCAGGCATACCCCGAGGCTATCGGCAACCGCCTGTATATTAAGACTAATGATAACGCGCCAAACAGCAAGCTGATGGTGGCCGATAAGCTGCACCCGGAATATAAGAACTGGAAAACGCTTATCCCCGAAAGCAGCACCGTTATGGAGAGCTATGCGGTCACCAAAAACAGCATCATCATCCAGGATAAAAAGGATATCCAGAGCCGCTTAACCATTTACGACCTGAACGGTAAAAAACTGCGCCCCGTGCCACTGCCCGAGCAAGGCAGTGTTGGTGGCATGAGTTATGATCGCGAGGAAGATAAATTATACATATCGCTGGTAACTTTTACCTCCACCCCAAAAACCTACGTTTGCTCGCCGAAAGATTATAAATGGAAGCTGTTTTATCAAAGGATACTGCCTGTTGATATGAGCGAAATTACCGGAGAGATAAAATTCTATATCAGTAAAGATGGCAGTCGCGTGCCTGCCTTTGTGGTTCACCGCAAGGATATTAAACTGGATGGTAACAACCCGGTATTGTTAACGGCTTACGGCGGCTTCCAGTCGGGTATTAAACCGGGATATTTTGGCTTTTACGCGCCGTTCATCCAGGCGGGCGGTATTGTGGTACAACCCGGCATCCGTGGTGGCGACGAGTTTGGCGAGAAATGGCACCTTGACGGCATGCTGGCCAAAAAGCAAAACAGCTTTGACGATTTTTACGCTTGCGCGGAATGGCTGATCAAAGAAAAATACACCACCGAAAGCAAGATAGTTGCCCTGGGTGGCAGCAATGGCGGCCTGCTGATGGGTGCCGCGGCAACCCAGCGCCCCGATCTGTTTAAAGCCATTGTATGCGAAGTGCCGCTGCTGGATATGCTGCGTTACCACAAATTCCTGATAGCCCGTTACTGGATCCCTGAATACGGCGCGGCAGAAGACCCGGAGCAGTTCCGCTGGTTATTGCGTTACTCGCCATACCAAAACATCCGCGCAGGTGTTAACGTACCGCCCATGCTGGTAACCGCCGGCGCTAACGATACCCGTGTTGACCCTATGAACGCCAAAAAGTTTGTAGCAGCCCTGCAAAACAACCCCGGCCAAACCAGCCCCATCATCCTCCACATGGATTTTGACAGCGGCCACGGCAGCGGCCAAAGCACCCAGCAAGCCATTGAAAACTGGACGTTTGTATTTGAATATGTAATGAACCAGTTGGGGATGTAATTTATTAGGCACACGCGGCACGCGTGCGCCAGCGATGGATGTAATCTTACACACATAGCCACCACGTCATTGCGAGGAACGAAGCAATTCGATAGAAAAGTCTGCTACAAGCATGTCGAAGATAGCCACGCTACGCTCGCGGTGACGTTTTTTTCGCCATTGTTGGTGTTGTCACCAACAACATTTAGGCAGGTCATCTACAAGTCCAATACTGGTCGAAGTTGAAAGTTACACCACGCTAAATTTAAACCTTTAGGTTTTGTAGATACTTCATTATGCACAAATTTTTCAATAGAAATAATCTCCCCATATGTTGTGGCTGTTCGTTTATATTTCTATTATATTTGTTGTGTTACCCTAAACCATGAGCCACAAAAAATCAATTGCTTTTATTAGTACTAACCTTATAATTTTACTACTATTCTTTTCCGGCTGTAAAAAAGAAAAACCTGAAGTAGTTGAAGAGCCCAAATTCTTTACTCCTTCCGAGTTAAAAGCAAGTGTTTTCAGCGACTCTACTATAAGGGTTAATTGGAAGGACAATAGTAATGTGGAAGTTTATTTTGAACTGCAGCGCAAAGATGGAACAGGTTCTTTTAAGGTTGTAAAAGAGACAGGGGCAAATGATACGGTGTTTAATGATAGCAAGGTTGTACCGAATATTTTATATACTTATCGGGTACGTGCTAAAAGCAAATCTGCAGAAACTTCGTTTTCAGAAGAGGCTTCTGTCAGACTTGAGCTGCCAATACCCGTTTTAACTTCATTGGCAATTGATGACTCCAAAGTAAAATTAACGTGGACGGATAATTCAGTTCTTGAGACAAAATTTGTTTTAGAACGCAGTGAAAATGGCCAGGCATTTGTTGTAATTGCCGAACCCGGTAAAAATACACAGTCGTATATTGACAACACGATTGCAGTAAACACTGAATATCGTTATAGAGTAAAAGCTATCAATCAATTCATCGAAACCGATTATTCTAACAATGCTGCTATAAAGCTGAACTTTTCGGCCCCAACACTAAGCTTCACACTTTCTGCTGAAAACTCAATTAATCTTTCATGGAATGATAACTCACAATTTGAAAAAGGTTATATTATAGAACAAGCGATAAACGATGGTGATTTTGTAGAGTTGGCCAAAGTAGACTCTCCGGCACTGAGTTATAAAATTAATAATTTGCAGATTAATAAGCGTTACGCCTTTAGGGTAAAGGCGTATTCTAATAAAAACACCAGTGCGTATTCAAACATAAAAAAGGCATATTATAATGATAAACGTTATATTATAACTGAAACTTACAATGGGGAACGTGCTGTCGAGGGCCAAATATCGCTGTCTCCGTCAAAAAATCTTATTGCAACGTCAAACTACTACTCAAAAAATATTGTTTTGGTAAACCGCGTTAATGGTGCAATGAATACAATTACTACTAACCATAAAGAAGGTACTTACAGCGTTAAATTCTCAACAGATAATAATTATATACTTTCCACCAGCGCTCAGGATGGTAATGTTGAAATTTGGAATATTAACACACATACACTTTATAAAACAATTACCACAGGTATGGAGGCCGCCTTTTGCCTTTCATTTAATAAATCAGGTACTTTATTAGCTGTAGGCGGCACTGGGGGAAGTAAGATATTAGTTTATAATTTTCCTTCTATGACCCTCAAGTACAAATTAACAACAGACAATCATAATATACGCGACCTGTTATTTTATGACAATGATACTAAGTTGATATCGTGTGGAAATAATAATAACATTAGTTTTTGGAATTTAGGCTCTTTACAAATAGAGAGGACACTTACAGGGCATGCAGGACACATCGGAACTATAGATCTTAATTCTAATTCATCATTATTGGTAAGCGGAAGTTATGAAGGTACTGATAAGACAATAAAAATTTGGAATACTACCGGCGGCATAACTCAGTCGATTGCAAATCAATTTGGCATCACCAGTGTATTTTTTGATGCAAATGACTACATCTACTCTACAGATTATGGTGGCCATTTACGGGTTATCAGCAAATCGGGGAATATAGTTTTTGAAACATCTGTTTCAAGCCCAATTCTTTTTGCTGATTACAATAGAGAATATAGCATTATAACTCTATACAGTGCAGATGGGAAAATTAATCTGCTACAACGTTCGCCTGTGTGGATGGAGTATTGATTAATAGCAAGCATTCTGCTTGCGTAAGCTGAAAGCATACATCATTTAGGCCCAGGTTACGTTACGCTAAACTTGAACCGGCATAGGGGTGTCTCGTCCTGAAATAGGTTGACAAAAAAGTCACCAAATGAAAAAGACAATTAATAAGTCATCGATCATCCGGGAGTATTTTAAAGGAGGGTCTGGTTTTCGTACCTTAGGTATCAAATATGGCTACGGATC
>NZ_JBAZRC010000206.1:0-5761 GCF_041663085.1 Mucilaginibacter sp. | reverse complement strand
TTTAGTTTCGTCATGAGCCATAAATTTGGTAGTTTTCTTTACGAATTTACCATAGATGGGGTGCTTCACCTTCCGCTCTACAGCAACCACAATAGATTTTTCCATCTTATTGCTTACTACCAGGCCGGTACGTGTTTTTCTTAAATTTCTTTCCATTGTTTTCCGACGCTTAAAAATTAATTCTGTTCAGAAGCTGACGCCGCCTTGCGCTTTGTTAATTCAGTATTTAAACGAGCAATGTCCTTACGTACCTTTGTGATACGTGTTGGGTTCTCAATAGCCGAAACCGCGTGAGCAAATTTCAGTTTAGTAAGAGTTGATTTTTCCTCGCCCAGTCTTGCTGCCAATTCTTCGGTTGAAAGCTCTAAAATTTCTGAGTTCTTCATTTTCTTTATTAGTTATTTGAGTTTTTAGTTCCAAGCTCAAATATCTAACTGATAAAAAGAACTTAAAACCGCTAACTTGTTTATGCTTCTACGTAATCCCTACGTGTTACAAATCTGGTTTGCACAGGTAACTTTTGTGCTGCAAGGCGTAAAGCCTCTTTTGCAACTTCTAAAGGCACACCTTCTGCTTCAAAAATCATGCGGCCCGGGCGTACAACTGCAACCCAATACTCGGGAGCACCTTTACCTTTACCCATACGTACCTCTGCTGGTTTTTTGGTTACAGGTTTGTCAGGGAATATCCTGATCCACACCTGGCCTTCACGTTTCATGAAACGTGTAACAGCAATACGTGCAGCCTCGATCTGGCGGCTTGTTATCCAAGCTGCTTCGAGTGATTTTATACCGAAAGATCCGAATGAAAGTTCAGTACCACGAGTGGCTAAACCTTTCATCCTGCCTTTTTGCATCTTTCTGAACTTCGTTCTTTTTGGCTGTAGCATTTTATTAAGCTTTTATATCCTCACGGATATGTCTTTTCTAATTATTATTATCTTCTTCCCGGGCCGCCTGGACGGTTACCACCACCTTGACCTGGTCCACCTGGACGGCCACCACCGCCTCTGCGGTCGTTATTGCCACCGGCACCTGGTTTACGATCACCTCTGCGCTCGCCGCCTCTTTCGCCACCACGTGCATTATCACGTCCGCCGAAACCTGCGCCACCTTCAGGGCGTCCGCCTTTACCGCTTGCGCTGCTTGTACCGCCAATGTTTGGAGATAAATCGCGTTTGCCGTAAACTTCACCTTTACAGATCCATACTTTAACACCTATTTTACCATAAGTAGTTAAGGCTTCTGCCAAAGCATAGTCAATATCAGCACGGAATGTGTGCAAAGGAATTCTTCCTTCTTTATATTGCTCGGTACGTGCCATCTCAGCGCCACCTAAACGGCCTGATGTCATCACTTTAATCCCTTCAGCACCCATTCTCATGGTTGAAGCAATTGTAGTTTTCATGGCACGACGGAATGAGATACGTGCTTCAAGTTGTTTAGCAATACCTTCGGCAACTAACTGGGCATCAAGCTCAGGGCGTTTTATCTCGAAGATGTTGATCTGAACATCTTTTTTTGTTAATTTTTTTAACTCTTCCTTGATCTTATCAACCTCGGCGCCGCCTTTACCTATTACAATACCCGGACGGGCAGTGTGGATAGTTACGGTGATGCGTTTTAAAGTACGTTCTATAACTACTTTAGATACACCGCCTTTGTTTATACGTGCTGATAAGTACTTGCGGATCTTTTCGTCTTCAACTAATTTGTCGGCATAGTGATTTCCACCGAACCAATTAGAATCCCAACCGCGGATGATCCCTAACCTGTTACCTATTGGATGTGCTTTTTGTCCCATTTCAAATTAGTTGTTATCGTTTTTACTATCCACAATAAGAGTTACATGGTTAGAACGTTTGCGGATACGGAAACCTCTACCTTGTGGTGCAGGGCGTAACCTCTTTAACTGACGGCCACCACCTACTGATACTTCTTTAACAAATAAAGCGCTATCCTCAACACGTTTGCCTTCGTTTTTTGCTTCCCAGTTTTTAATGGCTGATAACAAAAGTTTCTCTACACGTATAGCTGCTTCCTTGTTTGTAAATTTTAAGATGTATAACGCTTTCTCAACGTTTTCACCACGGATCAGATCAACCACCAAACGCATTTTGCGTGGTGAAGTTGGACAGTTCTGTAATTTAGCAACTGAAGAGCCACCCACTACGAGTTTAGCCGCTTCTTTCTGTTGCCTGATCAATACAGACTTTTTGATTTTAGTTGTTGCTTCCATGCCTTATTTTTTCTTTTCTGCGTGACCGCGGAATGTGCGGGTTGGTGCAAATTCTCCCAACTTGTGACCAACCATGTTTTCTGTTACGTACACAGGGATAAATTTATTACCGTTGTGTACTGCGAATGTATGACCAACGAAATCAGGAGAGATCATGGAACGACGTGACCATGTTTTTACAACTGATTTTTTACTTGCATCATTCAAGGTCAGAACTTTTCTTTCCAGGTTATGATCTATGTAAGGTCCTTTTTTAATTGAACGTGCCATTATTATTTCTTCCTTCTTTCAATGATGTAACGATCTGATCCTTTTTTCTTGTCACGAGTTTTGTAACCTTTGGCTAACAAACCTTTACGTGAACGTGGATGACCACCTGATGATCTACCCTCACCACCACCCATAGGGTGATCTACCGGGTTCATGGCAACACCACGAACTCTTGGGCGACGGCCTAACCAACGGTTACGGCCAGCTTTACCTAACACAGCGTTTGCTTTTTCGCCATTTGAAACGGTACCGATAGTTGCCAAACAAGTTGACAGTATCATACGTGTTTCGCCTGAAGGCAATTTGATGATGGCATATTTACCATCACGTGCTGATAGTTGGGCATAAGTACCGGCACTGCGTGCTAATACACCGCCCTGGCCTGGGTTTAACTCTATATTGTGGATGATAGAACCTAACGGGATGTTTTTCAAAGGCATGGTATTACCAACCTCTGGTGCTGCACCTTCGCCAGATACTACTATAGTTCCAACTGTTAAGCCTTCCGGAGCGATCATGTATCGTTTTTCACCATCAGCAAAATGTAACAGGGCTATACGTGCAGATCTGTTCGGATCATACTCAATAGTTGCAACTTTTGCAGGGATGTCAAATTTATTCCTTTTGAAGTCAATTAACCTATATGCTTGTTTATGGCCACCACCAAGGTAGCGCATAGTCATTTTACCGCTGTGGTTACGTCCGCCTGATCTGGTGTTAGCTGATACTACCAACGATTTTTCAGGAACGTTAGTTGTAATATCCGAGTTGATAACATCAATTCTGAAGCGGGTACCCGGTGTTACCGGTTTAAATCTCTTTACTGCCATTTCTTATATTATATATTGCTGTAAAAATCTATTGTTTCACCATCCTTCAGCGTGATGATGGCTTTCTTGTATGTAGCCGCACGGCCAGACACTGCACCTGCTTTTGTGTTGCGGGTTTTAAGTTTACCTACATATTTCATTGTGTTAACTGCTGTAACGTTAACACCATACATAGCCTCAATAGCGCCTTTTATCTGAATCTTGTTAGCTCTGTGATCAACTTTAAAAGCATAACGGTTAAGCTTCTCAGTTAATTGAGTTACCTTTTCAGTAAGTAAGGGTTTCTTTAAAATTTCCATAATTACTTAGCTAATGCTTCCTCCAAAGTTTTAACAGCGCCTGTGGTTAAGATAAGTTTGCCGGCGTTTAACACATCATAAGTGTTAAGCTGCTCAACAGATATTACCTTAGTTTTTTTCAGGTTCCTGCTTGATAAATACACATTGTTGTTTTCAACACCTGCTAATACTAATAACGTTTTATCGTTAGTAACATTAAGGTCAGCTTCCATCTGGACATATGTTTTGGTTTTGATGGCATCAAAATTGAAATCCTCAAGAACCAATATATTGTTATCCTTTGCTTTGTATGATAGGGCTGATGCACGTGCCAGTGATTTAAGTTTTTTATTCAACTTAAAGCTGTAATCACGTGGCTGCGGACCGAAAACACGACCACCACCATTAAATAATGGAGATTTGATGCTACCTGCACGGGCGCCGCCAGTACCTTTTTGTTTATGTAATTTGCGGGTCGAACCTGCAATTTCATTACGTTGTTTTGATTTGTGCGTACCCTGGCGTTGGTTTGCTAAGAACTGCTTTACATCTAAGTAAATAGCATGATCGTTAGGCTCTACTCCGAATACGGACTCAGGCAGCTGCACCTTGGCACCTGTTTCTTTACCTGATAGATTTAATACGTTGATTTCCATCTTATTTATCCACTATTACGAATGAACCCTTAGCTCCGGGGATTGAACCTTTTACTACGATTAAGTTTTGCTCTGCAAATACTTTAACCACTTCAAGGTTTTGCACTTTAACACGAACGTTACCCATTTGACCAGCCATACGCATACCTTTAAATACACGTGAAGGCCAAGACGAGGCACCCAATGAACCTGGGGCACGTAAACGATTGTGCTGACCGTGAGTTTGCATACCCACACCACCAAAACCGTGACGTTTTACAACACCCTGAAATCCTTTACCTTTTGAAGTACCTACTACATCAACGTAATCGCCGGCGGCAAAGATCTCAACGGTAACTGTGTCACCAAGAGCTTTCTCGTCTTCGAAAGTTTTAAATTCAACTAATTTACGTTTTGGAGTAGTACCGGCTTTTTGGAAATGGCCTTTTAACGGACCAGAGGTGTTTTTTTCCTTCTTCTCGCCATATGCTAACTGAACAGCAGCATACCCGTCTGTTTCAACAGACCTGATCTGAGTAACTACGCAAGGGCCAGCTTCGATAACTGTACAAGGAATGTTTTTCCCTGCCTCATCGAAAATGCTGGTCATTCCTACTTTTTTACCAATAATTCCTGACATTTTCTTTATTTTATTTGTGCCCATCGAAGCAGTAGGGCTTCGTTCAAGGCATATTATTTCCCCCTTAAGGGACGGCAAAGATAGAAACTTTACATTAATTTTCAAATAGTTATCAAGTTATTTTTAAATAAATATTCGGTAAAGGGAAATACTTGGTTTTGTGGGAGATGCATTAAGCGGAAAAGGAATAATTACAACGGCTTTTTATCAGGATTAACCGTACTAAAGTATACGCGATCAGGGCGAAGCATTTTTTATATCATTGCATCATTTAATTTGTGGGTGTTGCCTGCGGCCGGGCTTTACGCTCATACGCGCACAGGCATTAAAAGCGGGCCGGTATCGGCTGCACTCCCTAACGCAAATCACCCTCTTTTTATACTGAAAGTTTGAAGCATCTATTGCCGACATGCATTCGGGCGACTGCTCAGTTCGCGAATAGATCCTTCGCGAAGTTCAGGATGACAAACACCAGGGCTACCCTGCCATCAATCGCCTTATCAACTCGGCGCTTTGCTTGTTACCTTCTTCCAGCCTGCCTTTAAAGAACGCCTGGACCTCGTTAAAATGTTTCTTGTAGCCTTCCATGTCGCCGTAGCCGATGATGGCGCTCCACTCCCGCACTGCCGAGTGAAACTCCAGATCATCCCCGCGGATGGTTTTATCATACAATGCGGTTTCTATCGATTCTTCCAGCAGCTCTTCATTCTTAAATAAGTATTCGGCAATACCTAACCGTAACCTAAACGGCGGTGTTTGACATATCAGGTTATCATACGGGTTTACGCCCAGGTGGTACCAGGCATCAACCATGCTTAATATACTAAGGTGCGAGTTTGGTTTTTGATGATCGGCGTTTTTCGATAACGA
>NZ_JBAZRC010000205.1:0-5789 GCF_041663085.1 Mucilaginibacter sp. | reverse complement strand
CTCTAAGGCGATAATAAAGTTGACCGTAAGCACAGGCTGAATAAGCGATTGGTTTGCCGGCATAGCCGTAAACTGGGTTGGCGACTGGGCTTTGTACCGTGAATTTATGCCTTTAAAGTCCGATACAGTTTCGGTGCCCACGTAATTACCTGTTTCATAAGGAATGGACAGGTTATTGCCTATGCCGCCGTGTATAGGTACGCGGCTGCGCAGGTCGGGCAATCTAACGGTTTCGGAATTAATGCTCCCGTACCTGTCATACAATAGCGTGAACAGGCCAGGGTTTTGCCGGGCGCTAACCGGCGACCCATCGCAAAAGGCCCAGCCTTTGGGTGCAAAATTCCCGGTAAACATTCTTATTTCTCCAATAAACTGATCGCCATAATAGTGATACATAACAAATAATTTAAGTTTAATCGCGTACAGGGTACATACCCCTAAGCGAAATGATGAAATTTAAAGGTAGTGAAGGTTGTATAATAGAGTGCGTGCCGTTAATAGTTGGCTGTTGGTCCCTATCGGGTATGCCGTTGGTGCGTAACACGCCCACGCCATTCTGCGCATCTGCATCATTGGTTACAGGCTTTTCTGTACCTGCTTTTTGGCCAAGCCTGTAATTGGAGAGCCCATGGCCTTGCCCCATACCTATCGGGCCACGGCCACGCATATCGGGCAGGTTAAAATAAGTTTGGCCATCACCACCATAAGTGGTGCCAAGTATGGTATATAGCGCCTCGTTACCTCTTATAGGTAGCCGTTGCCCGTTACATGCTGCCCAACCATTTGGGGCGGTTGCAAAAGGAACTATTCTTATCTCGCCAATGTATGGATCCATGATTTTTTTGTTTTAAGGTTAAGGTTTAGCGCCCATGTAGGCAATAATAAAATTAACTGTAAGCGAAGGCTGGGTATTAACGACAGCTGTTTCGGGCGCGCGGCTAAAGGTAGCGGGTTCTTCCGGGCGGCCGGTATTGTTACGCACTGTAATAAACTCATCTCCTACAGGCTTACCTATGGGGTAATCAGATAAGTTTTCTCCCTGGCCAAAGTGCATGGGTAAACGGCCTCTCAGGTCGGGTAGTTTAAAAGAATCCTTGCCATCACTACCATAAGTGGTACCAATAGCTTCATACAGGTCGGGGTACATGTGTTTGTTAAATTCCTGCCCCTCGCAAGGAAACCAGTATTCGGGGGCAAAGTTGAAGGACACCATTCGTATTTCTCCAATAATTGGGGTCATCGTGTTTAAAGGTTAGGTTTGATATTGAGGTAAATATATTTCTTGTTGATAGCGCTTAAAAGGGGAGAAAAAGCTTTTTAAAAGGTGGATATACCCCGGGATTATTTAAATTAGCTACCAATGTATCCACAATTACTCGCACATATAAAACGCCAGGTGCAGCTTACTCCTCAGGAAGAACAATTGCTGTGCAATAGTATGGAGTTGCTTAAATTCAAAAAGAAAGAAATTATACTGGAACCCGGCCAGCATTGCAAAGGCGAGTATTTTGTGTTGAGCGGTTTACTGCGGCAGTATTATGTAAACGCCAAACTGAACGAACAGATAGTGCAATTTGCCTTAGAGAACTGGTGGATTGCCGACCACGACAGTATTGTTAACCATGTGCCTGCCGGTACCTATATCCAAACCATCGAGGCATCAGAGATATTGTTGCTGCATAACAGGGATAAAGGCCCCCTGCTTGAGCAGATCCCCAAACTGGATACCTACTTCAGGCTAACCATGCAAAGGGCGTTCATAGCCTCGCAACGGCGTATAGGTTTTTTGTTTAACCAAACCGACGAACAACGCTTCCATTATTTTACGGACATGTTCCCCGATTTTGTGCAGCGCGTGCCCCAATACATGCTGGCCTCATACCTGGGCTTTACCCCGCAGTTTTTAAGTAGGATAAGAGCGAAGAAAGGGAAGTAAGAGAGTCGGGACTTTTAGAGTCAAGAATCAAGACAAAAGAGGCGCGAAATACTTTCTTGATTCTTGGCTCTTGATTCTTTTATCTCTCCTCACTTTCTTAACCTCAGTTCATTTTTCGAGGGGATGTTTATCTGCAACTTTGTCCTAACAAAAAACAAACAGATCATGAAAAGGACAAACATTTTACAGACACAACCCGATGCATATAAAGCAGTAATGGCGTTAGAAAACTTTGTAATTGGCAGCGAGATAGAACCTCTGCACAAAGAACTGATCAAACTGCGCTCGTCACAAATAAACGGTTGTGCTTATTGCCTGGATATGCACAGCAGGGATGCCCGCAAATTAGGCGAAACCGAGCAACGTATTTACACTTTAAGCGCCTGGAGAGATACCCCATTCTTCGACGAAAAAGAACAGGCTATACTTGCCTTAACAGAAGAAACCACACTCATCCACAAAGGGGGAGTATCTGACGATACTTACAATAAGGCGGTTGAACTTTTGGGTGCCAAATATGTAGGGCAGGTTATCATAGCCATTATCACCATAAACGCGTGGAACAGGATAGCGATTAGCTCGCATTTCCAGCCGGCATTACAGAAATAATTTTTCAGGTAACGGCATTTGAAGTGTTCACTGAATATTTGAAAATATAAATTGTCAAATATCTGATTATCAAATTGCTCAAGATGTTCGCGCCGGCCACGGCAGTGAACGTGAACACCCATAAACACAAAAAAGCCGCTTACGTAATGTAAACGGCTTTTCTTATTTTATATCGTTATTTCTTATTTATAAGAAGAAACGGTTGTTGTTTTTATACTGAGCATAAAGGTTTTACCAACACTTATTTTTATGTTTTTATCCTGGATCAGTTCTTTGATCGCATCATCGGTTTTAAGGGCCTCGTACAAGTCGCGGGCTACAGCAGATCCGCTTATGTTGTTGGTTACCTTGCCGTTCTCCATAGCCAGGCTAAAGGTATAGCCTGATTTTCCCCTGTCGCCGGCCGATTCAAAATCGGTGATGTTCAGTTTAAAAGTTTGATCCTCATTCAGGCTTCTTTTCAGATGCAGGCGTATAACCGGGATGTATTTTCTCCAGGTTGTTAAATATTTTCTTTCTTCCATGTGTGTGGGTAAAGGTAGGGTAATTAATTGGTTACCCTAATTATTCTACCTTTTATCAATCACCGGGAACTGCGTTATACGTAAACGGCTGCATCCGTAGGGGATCAAAATAAGCTCTTCTTCCTCTTTAGCGGTCTCAAAATTCCAGATGGTGCTGAACGGTAATGGCCCGGCCGACTCATTATACAAGCCCCATGAGGGGATGCGCCTGCCCTTGGTTTTGATCCGGATAGGGGCGTTGGCAGCCGTCCATGGGTTGGCGCTAACTGCTTGTATGTTTTCCACTTTATAGCTGTCGGCCAGTTTGTTATCTGCAACCCTTATCAAACCGTAGTTCCATGGGGTAGTTGGGCGTATTTCGGTAAAGCTGATGCCATAATCTATCGAATCCTTACCTGTTTTAACAACCTTTTCTTCTTCGCCAATTTTTAAGGCGTAAACTATCGGGCCGCGTTGCACCGAAATAGAATTTTCATAACCAATTTTTTTAAATACATGCATTGGCAGGGATAATTCAACCACATCGCCGTGTTTCCACTCGCGGGTTATTTTTACTATCTGGTTGCCGGAGGGCTGCTGGTAATCGGCACCATTTATTTTGATGGATGCCTTGCTGCACCACTCAGGGATGCGCAAGCTCAACGGGAACGAAACGCTTTTTTTACTGCTAAAAGTGAATTTTATAGTTTCATCAAAAGGGTAGTTGGTTTCCTCTTTGAAGGATACTTCGGTGTTATTGCCCACAAAAGCCTTTACCTCATTGGCCGAGTAAACCAAAGCTGCCAGTCCCTTATCAGGCGTAGCATACCAAAGGTTCTGCGCAAATTTTGGCCAGCCCTGGTGCATGTTTGATGTGCAGCACGCGTACCCTGTAAGCAAGCCAAAGCAAACGTCTGTACCATCGTGGTTGATGTCAAAATTGCGTACAGCGCGGGTAAGCATTACCTGGTTGGCCTGCTGAAAATACTGCCTGTTAATAAAATTCTCATCAATCTGCGTAGGCATTACGTTGAATGCTATTTTCTCCAAATGGTCGGCGTAACTTAAATCACCGGTAATGGCCAGCGTATTCTCCAGCGTATACATCATCTCAACCGCGCTGCAAAGTTCAGATCCCTGTGTAGGGTTGTTGCCATGTAGTGATTCATCCCCACCAAACATCCCCGGTACCGATTCATTAAACCTGCGCAGGTCTTTAAACCCCTTTTTCATGGCATCGGTATACTTTGCTTCAGGGTGGTATTGGTAATAAATGGCAGGCTCTTTCATACCCTCGGCAAGGTTTACACCATGGATGCTGTTATCTGTTGATAGCAGATCGGTATTCAGGAAAGCGTTTGTAAAATCGAAGGTTTGTTTGTGTACCAGGTCGGCAAGGTCAAGCAAAAATTTATCGCCGGTTTGGTTGTATAGCCATAGTACCATAGCAAGGTTATCGCCACCACGGTAGCGGGCCCAAAATGTCCAATGGTCAAGCGGGTGCGTGGGTAGCTCTTTTAGCTGATACTTAAAGTAATTTGTCATTAAGTTGATAACCCTTTTATCACCTGTGGCCGAGTAGTATTGCTGCAATACCTTTAGCATTACAATTTTGGGCCACCAGTCCTGCGCGTTATCGCGTTGTATGCCCGGTTCAGGGCCAAGGTCATTTGCGGGGCCGAAGTAACCATCAGGCCGCTGGCTTTTTATGCTCCATTCTATCCAGGGTTTTACTTTTGCTATCAGCGCTTTATCCTGCAGGATGTAGGCAAGGGGCAGCAAGCCATCTATCCAGTAGGGGCCGCGCTCCCACAGGTCGCCGTCGCCGCCAAGCCAGCCGTTGCGTTTGCCCATAACCAACGGATAAAGCTTATCCAGGTTGCCGGTAGCGCCCGTTTTCTGACGGATCAGCATCTCGCGCAGCCAGCCTTCGGGTTTTATGGCCCCAAGCGGCAGTTCGATGTAAGGACTTTGGCGTAAAGGCGCTTTGGCTTGCGCATAAACAGCAATAGTGTTATTATTGCCTTGCCCGAGCGCGCTAAGCGAACAAGCGGCCAAAGCCAATTGCAGGATCAATTTAATTTTCATGATGATAGTGTAGCGTAAGGTAACTGAATTCGACTTTACAAGTATACCTGAAATCGACCTAAAACAAAAAACCGCCTTAAATTTAATTAAGACGGTTTGTTTAAAGTGTTCTCGATGAGATTCGAACTCATATCGACGGCTTCGGAGGCCATAATTCTATCCATTGAACTACGAGAACAATATTTGCGCAAATATAGAATATTTTTGTGGGTGGGTACGTGCTGTTAGAAAGTTTGCGTCACCGTTTTATTGGGCGCATCAAGGCGGGTGCTTTTGCGGGTGCCGTTAACAGTCATGTGCACAATGTTCAATTGATCATCATACAGGCTTTGCAATAAGGTTACCTGCGCGTCTATCTTTTTGGGGGTAGCTATCTTGCCCGATTCCAGGTAAACATTCACCGCCTCGCGGTTTATCTCAAACCCGATGTACGACAGGGGCAAAGCTGCGCCTGTTGTTTTTAACTGCAAATGGCTGTTGATATAATTTTTTACCAATGCATCCATGGCGGCATGCATCTCTGGCTTGGCCAGATCCGCTTTAGAATGAAATTGCTTTTCGAGCGCCAGTTCAAAATCATCGGTAAAAATAGTACAGATCACCTCCAGCTGGCTGTCTTTAGCGTTAAAACTCACATCTGTAGTACTTACATG
>NZ_JBAZRC010000204.1:0-5908 GCF_041663085.1 Mucilaginibacter sp. | reverse complement strand
AAAAAGAAGTATAAAAACCATGCATTTTGTGCTGGAACAGATGGATGCGTTATGGATCCCGGTGCATAAATCATGGCGGTTAAACGAACGTTTTTACGGGGCCTTGCAAGGCCTTAACAAAGCCGAAACTATTGAGAAATATGGCGAAGAGCAGGTGCATAAGTGGCGCCGCGACCCGCATGAACACCCGCCTGCTATTACTGAGCAGGACGACCGCTTCCCGGGCAATTACCTGCGGTATAATGATTTGACTTACCGCGAACTACCCCTTACCGAAAACCTGAGCGAAACCATGGACAGGGCATTGCCTTTTTGGCACGAAAGCATTGTGCCGGCTATACGCGAGAATAAGAAGGTTATTATTTGTGCCCACGGCAACAGCCTTCGCGCGCTTATACAATATATAGAGAACCTGAGTGACGAAGATGTAGCCAAACTTGATATCCCCACCGCAACGCCATGGGTTTATGAGCTGGACGACAGGCTGAACTGTATAAAACATTATTATTTGCAATAATTTTTCATAAAAAGGCAAGCCATGTAATGCGGCTTGCCTTTTTTATAGAGGAGGATTTATAAAGCTGTAAACTTAAAGTTATGTATCACCACCTCAACACCCTGCCCGTTTGATGGAGCAAGGCCGTTAAAGCACCAAAGATTTAGCAATACCGGCATACTTAAAGTACTGATAGAAGTACCCGGGCTGTTAAATGTTTTGGTCAGGAACAGGTTAGTGTCGTCGTTATAAAAGCCGTAAAGGCTTTTAAATACCACGCTGGTTGATGTGCGTTTAAACCTGTGGGTGGTATAAGTGCCGCCCGGCGAGGTAAACTCGGTAGAGTAACTTGCAGGGGTTGGCGGGTCGCCGGCTTTGGGGAATATGGTATAATTTAAATTTGGCCATGCCGAGTTGCCCCATCTTGCAAACTCAATATCAATTTCGTCGCGGCCATCATTGCCCGAGTAATCAAACAGGCCAAGCACAATATTTTTATCGAACGTGGCGATAGGCCCGTCAATTTGCCATTGGTAGGTGCCATAGCCAAAATTTTGCGTGCTTGAGATCTCCGCGCATTCCCAGTGATTATTTGATGGGTTTTTAGAGATCTTTAAATGCAGCCAGCCGTTTGCATCAACCCAAACATTGGCTGGGTTCCAGTAATTGGGGCCGGGGCCTGCTGTGCCTGTGGGGGCTTTTACGTTCCAGGTGTAGCCGCTCCAGTTAATGGTGGCGTTGGTTTTAAGTTTTGATTCGGGAGTAACAGCAACTTCGCCGGCGGGTTTGGCAGATGTAGCAGGAGGGGTTACTGTTGCTTTTTCTTTTTGACAGGCAGTAAACAGTAGTGCTGCTAAAAGGATAGATGAAAGTTTTCTCATGGTTTAATGATTAATAAATTATTAAAATATTCAGATGTGCTTTTACTGTGTATGCCCTGAAGGGCTTGGCTTACAGCTTAATGCCTGGTATCTTATATTTTCTTTTAATAGAATCAAACCTCCTTTCTGCTATTTATTAACAAGTGGCGGAGTTTTTAAATATTTACCAATAGTTTTTAAAATATTTTATAAAGATTAATAATAGGGAAATAAAGGGTTATACATTTATTATTTGGCTGCTTGTATTAACTTAAAGATAATACGTTGAAGGCTTTATAATTTTATGATATGCGGTTATTATCAAAACAACGGTTAGGCTTTGTGGTTATTCATGTACAATCGTTATCACACCAAAATAAACGTTACTACCATGAAAAATTTTGAAACATTAGTGGATGCCACTAACGACCTTACAAAAAGAGGATATACCGCAAATTTGAGCCTAGAGGGCGATACTATAGACGATAAGTCAAAGGATATACATATGACTGCCGATGATTTTGAGATAGACGAGTTCTACCGTTTCGAGGGGCAAAGTAACCCGTCGGATATGTCGATAGTATATGCCATCAATTCACCAAAGTATAACCTGAAAGGGATCCTGATAAACGCTTACGGTACTTATGCGGATGATAGTTCATCAGCAATATCGGCCAAATTGCACCACCACCAGGTAAGCGATAACCTGCACGGCAGCGACAGACCTACGGAATAATTCAAAATTCAAAAGTAAAAAGTTAAAACAGAGCTAATCACTTATAAGCTTTTGAATTTGACTTTTTACTTTTGAATTTTAATTGCTGCAAGCAATTTCTTCCCTCTTGATTGAATGGCCGCGCCGCCATCGCGCATCATAAATTGTACCTGGCTGGCCAGTTCTTCTTTTATCCAATCGTATCGACTGCATAAATTAAACAAGGTATCTGCAGCAAATACCTTAACAGCTACTTTTACTTTTGGGTCTATAATCCAGTCGAAGCATTGTTCTACCACAATTTCCATATCTATAGAAGACATTTTTGCCTTGATTGGCTCGGGGGCATCTGGCGCAGTCAGGTGCATCATAATGCGGGTATAATGCCGTTTACAGCTGGCATTGGTAACCTGGCCCATTCGTTTTACAAAATATTCCAGGTTGTTAACATATTGTTCGGGCGAGGCCAGTATGGTGGTGTCTAACAGCCATGCTGCACGGAAACCTACCTGCGCATCAGCATGAAAAGTGAGGTCGATCAGCTGATCGATATTAAAATGCTGCTCCCTTAACGTTACCGATAGTCGCTCTATAAAACCCTTGGTAGGGTCAACGGTTAATTCTTTTATAAGTTGATCGTTAGTAAGCATTGGCATATAAAATTATAAAACTTTTATCTACCTGCTTTTATAGTAAGCATATTATGGAAATTATACTATCAGGAATAGAAGTAAATAGCTGACAGGAGTACGTTTAAGCGTAACAATTAGGTCGTATTAAACGTCATATATACGGAGCGTTAAAAAAGTTTACTCCATTTCTACACCACGGGATAACAAAAATTATACATTTGCCTACGTTAATTAATCGTTATTACATGGTTAAATTCAATAGATTTACACTGGATAATGGCCTGAGGGTTATTGTTCATGAAGATAATACAACCCCGATGGCCGTGCTGAACATCTTGTATGATGTTGGCGCGCGTGATGAGAACCCCGAGCAAACCGGCTTCGCGCATTTATTTGAGCACCTGATGTTTGGCGGCTCTATAAACATCCCCAACTATGATGGCCCTTTGCAGCGTGTAGGCGGCGAAAACAACGCCTTTACCAGCAATGATATCACCAACTATTACATCACCCTCCCATCGGCCAATTTGGAGACCGCCTTTTGGCTGGAGAGCGACCGCATGCTGAGCCTCGCCTTTAGCGAGAAAAGCCTTGAGGTGCAGCGAAACGTGGTAATAGAGGAGTTTAAACAGCGTTACCTGAACCAGCCTTATGGCGATGTTTGGTTAAAGCTTAGGCCAATGGTTTACAAAAAACACCCGTATCGTTGGGCAACCATCGGTAAAACCATTAAGCATATAGAGGATGCTAAAATAGAGGATGTAAAAGCATTCTTTAAAAAGCATTACAACCCGCAAAATGCCATTATGGTTGTGGGCGGTGATGTAAAGACCGAAGATGTAAGGGCCATGGCTGAAAAATGGTTTGGCCCGATACCTGCCGGTGATAAGTACGTACGGAACCTGCCGCAGGAACCTGCCCAGAAAAAGGAACGCCGTGAAACGGTTACCGCTAAAGTGCCGTTGAATGATGTTTATATCGCTTTCCAGATGGAGGGCCGTTTGGATGAGAGCTACTATGCTGTCGAACTGATGTCGGATATCCTTTCGCGTGGTAATTCATCGCGTCTGTACCGCAGCCTGGTTAAAGATAAGCCATTGTTTAGCGAGGTACACGCCTACATAACAGGCAGCCTTGATAAGGGTATGTTTGTGCTTGAAGGAAAACCGTTGGAAGGCGTAAGTATTGAGCAAGCCGAACAGGCACTTTGGCAAGAGGTTGAAAAGCTAAAAACAGAAGACGTACCCGCCGATGAACTGACCAAAGTGAAGAACAAAACAGAATCGACCCTGGTGTTCTCAGAAATGTCGCTTTTAGATAAAGCCATGAACCTGGCCTTTTATGAGTTAATGGGGGATGCCGCAGATTTTAACCAGGAATCGGAAAAATTTTTGGCGGTTACTGCGCAGCAGATAAACGACCATGCCAATCTAATCTTCAGAAAAGAGAACTCATCAACGCTTGTTTATTTAGCGCAGAAAGTGGAGGCATCTGAATCCGAATTAACAGAAATAGAGAATTAGCAGAATTGTCCGAGCCAAATGCAGGAGATGATCCAACAAGGCAATGACTTAATGACTCAATGACAAATGACTAAACTTGACAGACATACACCCCCACAATTTAACGGGGTAGAAAATATAAACCTGATCCACCCGGAAAGCAGCACACTAAAAAATGGCTGTAAGATCTTTACCTTCAATTCGGGTAGCCAGGATCTGGTACGGATAGAATGGATCTTTCAAAACTCGCGTTTTGAGCCCAAAAAACCGCTGCTTAATGTGGCGGTCAATACTATGCTTACCGATGGTACCAGCAAACTAACCGCTGCGCAAATAGCTGATAAGATTGATTTTTACGGTGCTTTTTTGCAGGTTGATTATAGTTACGACTACTCGCAGGTAACCCTTTTTACGCTTACCAAGCATTTGCAAGCTACCTTGCCGGTTGTAAAAGATATCCTGACGGATTCCATCTTCCCCCAAAAAGAACTGGAAACTTATGTACGCAACCAACAGCAAAAATTGCAGGTAAGCCTGCAGAAAAATGATTTTGTAGCACGCCGCGAATTTAACAAGGCTTTGTATGGCGAAACCATTTACGGCCTCGCCGCGCAGCCCGAAGATTTTCAATCGCTGAAGAGGGAAGACCTGCTGGTAAATTTTAAACAAATGTATCAGCCGGGCAATTGTAATATCATCATAGCCGGCAAAGCCGATCCGCAGATACTGGAAGCTGTTACCGCTACATTTGAAGGCGCCTGGGGCGAGGTAACCACAACTGCCGATACCACACAACCCGATCTGCAACCGTCTGCGGAACGCTTTGTATATATTGAAAAAGCCGACGCGCTGCAATCAGCCATCCGCATAGGGACCCCTTTTATAAACCGTACGCATCCTGATTTTCCCGGGATGCAGGTTTTAAATACCGTATTGGGCGGCTATTTTGGTTCAAGGCTGATGACTAACATCCGCGAGGATAAAGGATATACTTACGGTATAGGTTCGGGTATGCAGTCGTTTAAACAAACCGGCTCGTTCTTTATCGCGTCGGAAGTTGGCGCAGATGTTTGCAAAGCCGCAGTAAGCGAAATAGAGAAAGAGGTAACCCTGTTAAAAACAGATTTGATCCCTGATGAAGAATTATCGCTGGTACGTACTTATATGCTGGGCTCACTTTTAGGCAGCCTGGAGAATGTAATGTCGCATGCGGATAAATTCAAGAACCTGTACTTCGCCGGCCTGGATTACGATTATTACGAACGCTACACCCAAACTGTAAAAAATATCACTGCCGAAGAATTGAAAGTTTTAGCTAATAAATATTTCGACTTTGATAACTTTTATAAAGTGATTGTAGGGAAGTATTGATTAAAATAAGAAACAAGATGTAAGAGTCAAGAATCAAGAGGTTCTTGACTCTTACTATTTTAACTATCGTTTTTTGTCCTGATATTTCTCCGAAATGTAAAATTCTTGACTCTTGCGTCTTGATTCTTACTTCTCCTTCTCAAATCCCATAAATTTTGTTAGCTTTGCCCGGCAAATAATAACTCCAAATAATTATTTGCTATGCAGTTAGACCCATCCAAATTTGTCGCCGAAGGATTAACCTATGACGACGTATTATTACTCCCCGCTTATTCAGAAGTACTACCGCGCGAAGTTAACACGAGCACTTTTTTAACAAAAAAGATCCGTTT
>NZ_JBAZRC010000203.1:0-6076 GCF_041663085.1 Mucilaginibacter sp. | reverse complement strand
TTAAATACGTAACCTCGCACCCTATCGCTATTCGCCAGTGTATTGATTTTTTTGACGAGTACCCGCACCTTAAAATTGTTGAAAGTAATGATACCGCCGCCTGTGCAAAACGCATCCGCGATGAACAACTGACCGATACCGTTGCTATTGCAAACACCTTAGCCGCACAACTATACGGACTGGATGTGTTAGAGCGCCGCATCGAATCGAACAAGCTGAATTTTACCCGCTTTTTGATCCTCACCACGCATGAGAATGCTAAAAAGAAAGGCAACCCAAACAAGGCCTCGTTATGTTTCCAGGTGAGCAACCAGGTTGGCGCGCTGGCCAAAGTGCTTAACATTTTTGCGCAGGAAGAGGTAAACATGAGCAAAATTCAAAGTATGCCGGTTTTAGGTAAGCGTAACGAATACAATTTTTATGTAGACATTGAATGGAAAGAAAGTAAACATTACGATAATTCCATTCGCCAAATATTGAAGTACACACACAACTTTAACATACTGGGCGAGTATCAGCGCTACGAAGAAGATACCACACCAAAGCCTTTAAAAGCCGAGAAAACAAAACGGTATATCAACATTAAGAAACTAAACGAGCAGAAAGATGAGTGAAGAAGATTATAAAGAATTAGCCGGTATGACCGAAAGTCGGTAAGCCCGAAAGGAAAAAATCAAAAACATAACAATTAAATAACACAACAAAAAATTACTTTCCGGACTTTCGGGCACCCGACTTCCGGACTACACAAAAAACGATATGAAACATAACTTAAACATACAGCCCCTTAATTCCTGGATCAATAAATCGGGCAAGGAGCCTCTTGTAATTGCCGGCCCATGCAGCGCCGAAACTGAAGACCAGTTAGTTGCAACCGCACATTTATTAGCAAAAACCGGCAAAATAAGCGCCCTGCGTGCCGGTATCTGGAAACCACGCACCCGCCCCGGAGAATTTGAAGGTATTGGCAGCATTGGTTTAGAGTGGCTAAAACGCGCTAAAGAAGAAACCGGCTTGCCAACCGCTGTTGAGGTGGCTACCGCTAAACACGTTGAAGAAGCCTTAAAAGCAGGTGTAGATATCCTTTGGGTTGGTGCACGCAGTACCGTTAACCCTTTCACCGTACAGGAGATTGCCGACGCTTTACGTGGTGTTGATGTACCGGTTATGGTTAAAAACCCGGTTAACCCCGATCTTTCTTTATGGGTTGGCGCTTTAGAGCGTATCAACAACGCAGGTATCACCAAATTGGCGGCTATTCACCGTGGTTTCTCATCATACGAAAAATCGGCTTTCCGTAACGAACCGATGTGGGATATTGCAATCGCTTTAAAAACTTTGGTACCAAACCTGCCTATCATCAATGACCCAAGCCACATTACCGGTAACCGCGATCTGATAGGTTACATTTCGCAAAAAGCATTAGACCTTGACATGCAGGGCCTGATGATAGAATCGCATATCGACCCTACCGTTGCGTGGACTGATGCTGCGCAACAGGTTACCCCTGCTGCTTTGTCAGAAATTATTGATCACCTGGCTTTACGTAAACCCGAAGTTAAAGGTGCTGAATTAAACGATAAACTGGCCGAACTGCGTAACCAGATAGACAAAATTGACGACCTGGTTATCCAGAAAATGGCCGAGCGTATGAAGATTGTTGAGAAGATAGGTAACTACAAAAAAGACAACAACATTACCATTTTACAGGTAAACCGTTGGGACGAGATCTTGCAGAAACGTACCAACTACGCCAAAGCGCTAAAACTAAGCACCGAGTTTACCGAGAAATTGCTTGAGCTGATGCACAGCGAATCAATCCGTAAACAAACCGAGATCATGAACGAAGGCCAGGAATCAGCACCTGCCGAAAAATTGACACACGCATAGATAGGTTATTAGTGATTGGTTGATTAGTGATTAGTTACTGATCGCTAAAAAGATGCAATCATAATAATCGATGTAATTATGGCAAAACATAACATCATACTTACCAAACAAGGTAAAACGGTAAACGGTACGGTACAACTCACCGGTTCAAAAAGTGAGTGTAACCGTGCCCTTATTATCGAAGCGCTGAGCGGTGGTAAGGTAAAGGTCGAAAACATGTCGGATGCTGCGGATGCGGTGACGCTGAAAGAAGTCTTAAGTCAGCAGTTTGAAGTCGAAAGTCCGGAAGACTCAGAACTTAAGACTCAAGACTTAAGACTTATAAACATAGGTCCCGCGGGTACAGCCATGCGCTTTTTAACAGCATTCCTTCCCTTGCAAAGCGAAGAGGTAACCCTTACCGGTTCCGAGCGGATGCAACAGCGCCCTATCGGGATTTTGGTAGACGCTATGCGCAAACTAGGTGCAGAGATCGATTATGTAAATAACGAGGGCTACCCTCCCATTAAAATACATAGCGGTTTTCAGCAACAAACAGATCACATCGGCATTAAAGGCGATATCAGCAGTCAGTATATTACCGCATTGCTGCTTATCGCATCAAGCTTACCGCAAGGTTTAAGATTGGAGATTGAGGGTGAGTTAACTTCGCGCCCGTATGTTGAAATGACTTTGGCCATGCTCAGGCAGGCAGGCATACAGCATACCTGGACAGACAATGTTATCACCATACAAAACCAACCGTTTGCCGAAACAGCGCTGCTTGTTGAACCTGATTGGAGCGCCGCATCATATTGGTATTCTATTGCCGCTTTAAGCGACGAGGCCGAACTTTTCCTGCCGGGATTAACATCATACAGCCTGCAGGGCGATAGCGTTATCACCGAGCTGATGGCTAACTTTGGTATCACATCGGTATTTAAAGATGGCGGGGTGTACTTAACCAAGGAGCCGAAACCCATTTTCCGTAAGATCTTTGACCTTAAAGAATGCCCCGATCTGGCGCAAACCATTATTGTGGTATGTGCGGCCCTTGGCCACGATGCAAGCTTTACCGGGCTGGAAACTTTAAAAATTAAAGAAACCGACCGGATCTTAGCCCTGCAAACCGAATTGGCAAAAATTGGCGTTAAGCTGATAGAAAAAGGGCAGGTTTACAAACTGGATTGCAGCGAAAAGCAAATTCCGCAACGTATGTTTGTAAGCACTTATGATGATCACCGTATGGCAATGGCCTTTGCGCCGCTGGCCATACTGATACCCGAACTGGAAATTGAAGATGCCGACGTGGTTGAGAAATCGTACCCGGCGTTTTGGAAGGATCTGGAAAAGGCAGGGTTTAAAGTAAGCGCAAAAGTTTAAGAAAATAAACCAATATGTCATTGCGAGGAGCGATAGCAACGCGGCAATCTCGTAGCCAATGCATAACTTGCATGCGACGAGATTGCCGCGCTACGCTCGCAATGACATCATATAAAAAGGAATCTAAAATCCCATGGCAGGTAATTCATTCGGTCAATTATTCAGGATAACAACTTTTGGTGAATCGCATGGCGAGGCTATCGGCGTCATTATAGATGGCTGCCCGGCCGGGCTTGATGTAGAACTGGAATACATCCAGGGCGAACTGGACAAACGCAAACCGGGTCAATCAAAGATCACCACACAGCGTAAAGAGAGTGATACGGTGAAGATCCTGTCGGGTGTGTTTGAGGGTAAAACCACGGGCACCCCTATCGCCATGATCATCCCCAACGAAGATCAGCGCTCGAAGGATTACGGCCACAATGTGGATGTGTTCCGCCCCTCACACGCCGATTATACGTATGCCACCAAATACGGCATCCGCGATCATCGTGGCGGCGGCCGTTCATCAGCCCGCGAAACCGCTACACGTGTGGCTGCGGGCGCCTTAGCCAAGCTTTTATTAAAAACACAGGGCATAGAGGTACTGGCCCACGTAAGCAGCGTAGGCGCCATTAATGCACCAAATGTGTTTATTGAAAGCGCTGCCGAATTTTTAGAAACACGCGAGCAAAACATTGTGCGCTGTGCCGACCCGGCTACAGCAGCCGAAATGGTTGAATTCATCGACAGCATCCGCAAGCAGGGCGATACAGTTGGCGGCAAAGTAAGCTGCCATATCATTGGCGCCCCCGTTGGCCTCGGCGACCCGGTTTTCGACAAGCTGCACGCCGACCTGGGCAAGGCTATGCTCAGCATCAACGCCGTACATGGTTTTGAGTTTGGCTCGGGCTTTAGCGGCAGTGAAATGCGCGGCTCAGAGCATAACGATATTTTCATCAAAAACGCCGACGGAAGCGTAGGTACCCGAACCAACTTTTCGGGCGGCATACAGGGTGGTATCAGCAATGGCATGCCTATAGAATTTAAGGTAGCCTTTAAACCTGTGGCCACCATTATGCACAACCAGCAAACCATTGATGGCGAAGGCAATGCTGCCGAAATTACCGGCAAAGGCCGCCACGACCCTTGCGTAGTGCCACGCGCTGTACCTATTGTGGAAGCTATGGCCGCTTTGGTTTTAGCAGATCATTGGCTGAGGAACAGGAATTCGAAGTTGTAGAGATTAGAGGTTAGTGATTGGAGATTAAAATACTGGTCTAAGTTTTCAACTTAGACCCAAAATGAGTTAAGCTTTCAGCTTAACAATATTATTGGTATTAATCCTTTTTGCTCTAAATAATAATCTTTAGCGCTGCTGTATAAATATTCAGGAGGATATTCAACGCAGCCGGATTCAACAGGATTATTATGTAGATAATCTAACCGCTGATCCATCATTTCGTTAGTGGAAAGCTGCACAGGATGATTATGCTGTTGCCAAAACTGATACTCTTCATTATTGCTATTCCGTTGTCCTGCACGTTTAAACATCCAAAGCATCCAGTCGCGCCGGCTTTCTTGTATATTACCTTCAATGGCTTTTAGAATAGTTTTAGCGGTGTGCCGTTTCAAATCCCGCATAATATCGGAGAGATTGCCATTTTCTGTGCCGATAATCAAATGTACATGACTCGACATAATACACCAGGCGTACACTTTTAAACCCTTATTCTCCATGCAGTACTTTAGACTTTCAACTATAATATCACAATATTGTCTGCGAATAAAAACGTCTATCAATTTACCGTGGCAAAACTTACAAAATATAATTTATCGTGTTCGTGAAACTTGTACTTTCTACCCATTGTTTATTTGTTTCGCAAGCTGAAAGCTTGATTTGTTTTGGGTCTAAGTTGAAAACTTAGACCAGGGTTTTACGAGCATCAGCATTTAACATCTTTCTTTTTTGCCGCAATGCCGCCACGCTTATCCCATACTTTTTTAATGTATTCGGTTGCTACGGGCACTTTGCAGGCTGTGCCATTTTTATCAACCGTTACCACGCCTATTTTATTGGCCGTAGCCATGGCTGCATCAGCCAAAGCCGCTACATAAGAGCCTGCCGAAATTACAAAGCTGTTCATATGATAACACACTCTATCTTCAGACTGGCGGATATCCTGCCCGGCCCTTTTAAGCAAAGCTCTTAATTTCTCTATATCCAGTTCACTATCCGGTCTAAGCGCTACAATATTGCTCAGGGTAGCCCAACCGCTGGCGGCAATATGTTCTACCGGGCTATCGATCCATTCCAACGCCAGTTCAAAACCATGCGGGTTACCGGCTGCTACCCATGGCACGGTGTATTCGCTGATGTTGTTTGAAACGGCCTGCTCTGCCCAGGTTTGCAGATCGGCTTTGGTCATTTTTTCATCATCGGCAATCAGGCCCGCAAGGTACATGGCATCAGCATTACCGGTGGCAAACAGGTCTTTTGCCAGTTGATAATCCTTTTTAACCTTTTTTTGTATCGGCTTTAAGTACTCTATCTTAACCCCGAAGAATGGTTCTTTAACGCCATGTTTCAGCAATATCTTTTTGATGCTTTCGCTGCCCTTTGCCTGCAGTTCGGCCATAATTTCGGTAACATTCATCGTGCCTGGTTTAAGTAATAAATTTAGATATTTTCACATTTAATCTATACACGCAAAATCAAATACTATTTTTGAGGCTGCTAATCTAACCGTCCCTAACCCGTGTCAATAATCCACCTATACAAAAAAGCTTACAGCGGTTTATCGCCAAACAGCTGGTACCTCAGCGTGGTGATGTTTATCAA
>NZ_JBAZRC010000202.1:0-6086 GCF_041663085.1 Mucilaginibacter sp. | reverse complement strand
CCTACTATACCTGCGGGAGGCAATGAGAAGTTAAGGTTCTCGAACAATACCTTATCGCCATAGGCCTTGGTAACGCCATTGGCCTCAATAACGATATTACCCAAACGGGGGCCAGGCGGAATGAACAGCTCCAGTTTTTCTTCCCTTTCCTTTGTTTCTTCACTGGCCAGTTTCTCGTAGTTTGACAGACGCGCCTTTCCCTTTGCCTGGCGGCCTTTTGCCCCCATGCGCACCCATTCCAGCTCGCGTTCAAGCGTTTTCTGACGTTTGCTTTCGCTTTTTTCTTCCTGCGCCAAACGTTTCGATTTTTGTTCCAACCATGAGGAATAATTCCCCTTCCATGGTAAACCTTCGCCACGGTCAAGCTCCAGGATCCAGCCTGCAACATTGTCAAGGAAATACCTGTCGTGCGTTACGGCAATAACAGTCCCTTTGTATTGTTTAAGGTGCTGCTCCAACCAATCGATTGATTCAGCATCCAGGTGGTTGGTAGGCTCATCAAGCAATAAAACATCCGGTTCCTGTAAAAGCAGGCGGCATAAAGCCACGCGGCGGCGTTCACCACCTGATAGTACCGAAATCTTAGTATCCGGCTCAGGGCAGCGCAGGGCATCCATAGCGCGTTCCAGTTTTACATCCAGTTCCCAGGCGTTCACAGCATCAATCTGATCCTGCAATTCGCCCTGGCGGGCCATCAGCTTATCCATTTTATCGGCATCGCTATAATATTCTTCCAGACCGAATTTCTCGTTTATCTCTTCGTATTCTTTAAGCAGTGCAGTGGTAGCGGCAACCCCCTCTTCAACAATTTCCTTAACGGTTTTGTCGGGGTCAAGTTCTGGCTCCTGGCTCAGGTAGCCAACGGTATAACCTGGTGAAAACACCACTTCGCCTATATTTGTCTTATCAATACCCGCTATAATTTTCAACAATGACGATTTACCTGAACCGTTTAAACCGATAACGCCAATTTTAGCGCCGTAAAAAAACGATAGGTAAATGTTTTTTAATACTGTTTTTTGAGGTGGGTAAACTTTGCTTACCCCTGCCATTGAAAATATGATCTTTTCGTCTGCCATAAATTTGCGCCTTTTTACTTAGGGAGAGCAAATATATAACTTGAAATGTGGACAGGTGAATAAATTTCATCATTAATTCATCACTTAATTTGTATCTTTCAATGTAAATCGCTTGGTTTGTTAAAGGCGCGGGTATTTGCAGCAACCTTTCCACCAGGCATGCCGTATTGTCATATATAGAATGACTATTTGCCCTGCTTTGTTATAATAGTTTAATATAACTCGTAACCGGGTTAAACTATTTGATGATCATCTTATCAAATAATAAAAGTTTAACCATTTAATATTAGTACTCAAGGCGTTTTGTGGGTTTCAGGAATAAAATTCCGGTTGTTTTGGTTTTATTTTAACAGGCCTTATATCATTAAATTGTCTGTTTACAGTAAAGCTAAAAAGTTGGCAATATTGTTGATAAATGTTATAACAATCGCCTTGACAGATAAAAACAAATTTATAGATTAGGACGATCATAATCAGAAAGGTATATATGGAAGCTAAATTTTCGCCACGGGTTAAGGATGTGATACAGTACAGCAGGGAGGAGGCGTTGCGCCTTGGCCATGATTATATTGGAACTGAACACCTTTTGCTTGGCCTTATTCGCGATGGCGATGGTGTGGCAATTAAACTATTAAAAGGGCTAACCGTTGATACCGCTAAACTACGCCGTGCTGTTGAGGATGCTGTAAAAGGAACAATTGGCACTAATGTACATATTGGCAGTATCCCGTTAACCAAACAGGCCGAAAAGGTTTTGAAGATAACCTACCTTGAAGCTAAGATCTTTAAAAGCGATGTGATAGGCACCGAGCACTTGTTGCTGTCTATACTGCGTGATGAGGATAACATTGCTTCGCAGATACTGATGCAGTTTAATGTTAACTACGAGGTATTTAAAAGCGAAGTGGAAGCCAATAAAAATGATGTTACCGATGAAATGCCGGGTTCATCAACAGGTGGTGATGACGACTTTAAAGAGGATGATTCATTCACCCAGCCTAAAAAAGTTTCTGACATTAAATCAAAAACACCGGTACTTGACAATTTTGGCCGCGACCTTACAAAAGCTGCCGAAGAAGGCAAGCTTGACCCTATTGTAGGCCGCGAGAAAGAAATTGAACGCGTATCGCAAATATTATCGCGCCGTAAAAAGAATAACCCTATCCTGATAGGCGAACCGGGCGTTGGTAAAAGTGCCATTGCCGAAGGTTTGGCATTGCGTATTGTACAACGTAAAGTATCTCGCGTATTGTTTAACAAACGCGTGGTTACGCTTGATCTTGCATCGCTTGTTGCAGGTACCAAATACCGCGGCCAGTTTGAAGAGCGTATGAAAG
Organism: Mucilaginibacter sp.; assembly: GCF_041663085.1. Taxonomy (GTDB): domain Bacteria; phylum Bacteroidota; class Bacteroidia; order Sphingobacteriales; family Sphingobacteriaceae; genus Mucilaginibacter. The sequence continues at coordinate 3,670 of NZ_JBAZRC010000202.1, read as the reverse complement.
CCGTAATGAACGAGCTTGAAAAATCACCGGATGTAATTTTATTTATTGACGAGATCCATACTATAGTTGGTGCAGGTGGCGCATCGGGTTCGCTTGATGCATCAAATATGTTTAAACCGGCTTTAGCACGTGGCGAGATCCAGTGCATTGGTGCAACAACATTAGATGAGTACCGCCAGTACATCGAGAAAGATGGCGCTTTAGACCGCCGTTTCCAAAAGGTAATGGTTGAACCGGCCACACCTGATGAAACTGTTGAGATACTGAACCGCATTAAAGAGAAATACGAAGAGCACCACGGTGTAACTTATACCGACGAGGCTATCAATGCCTGCGTTTCCTTAACTACCCGTTACATTACCGACAGGTTTTTACCAGACAAGGCTATTGATGCCCTGGACGAATCGGGCTCTCGTGTCCATCTCACCAATATCCACGTTCCGCAGGAAATTTTGGATATCGAGCAAAAAATTGAGCAGATCAAGATCGAGAAGAACAAAGTGGTTCGCAGCCAGAAATACGAGGAAGCGGCCAAATTGCGCGATACCGAAAAACATTTGCTTGAAGAGCTTGACCAGGCCAAAGCTGTTTGGGAAGCCGAAACAAAATCAAAACGTTACACTGTAACCGAAGATAACGTTGCCGAAGTAGTAAGCATGATGACCGGCATACCGGTACAACGTGTTGGCCAGGCCGACAGCGCCAAGCTGCTTGCTATGGGCGATACCATCGGCACAAAAATTATTGGACAGGAAGATGCTATTAAAAAGCTTACCCGTGCCATACAACGTACCCGTGCGGGATTGAAAGATCCTAAAAAGCCTATCGGCTCGTTCATATTCCTGGGCCCTACGGGCGTGGGTAAAACCGAGTTGGCTAAAGAGCTTGCACGCTTTATGTTTGATACCGAAGACGCGCTGATACAAATTGATATGAGCGAGTACATGGAGAAATTCGCGGTATCACGTTTAGTGGGTGCGCCTCCGGGTTATGTGGGTTATGAAGAAGGCGGGCAGCTTACCGAAAAGGTACGCCGCAAACCATACGCGGTAGTATTACTGGATGAGATCGAGAAAGCCCACCCTGATGTATTTAACATACTGCTGCAGGTATTGGATGAAGGCCAGTTAACTGATTCATTAGGCCGCAAGGTTGATTTCAGGAACACTATCATCATCATGACATCTAACATCGGTGCACGCCAACTGAAAGATTTTGGCCAGGGTGTAGGTTTCAGTACCAGCGCAAAAACAACACAGGCTGATTCACACTCACGTGGTGTGATAGAGAACGCTTTGAAACGCGCTTTCGCCCCTGAGTTTTTGAACCGTATTGATGATGTTATTGTGTTTAACTCATTAGGTAAAGACGAGATCTTCAAGATCATCGATATCGAATTAGGTTTCTTGTTTGGCCGTGTAAACAGCCTTGGTTACAAGATAGAGCTTACTTTGGCCGCCAAAGAGTTCATTGCCGAAAAAGGATACGACTCGCAGTTTGGTGCAAGGCCGCTTAAACGCGCCATCCAGAAATACCTGGAAGACCCAATTGCCGAAGAGATCCTGAAAGGTGAACTGACCGAAGGCGATACCCTGATGGTTGACTTTGACAAAGAAGCCAACGAAATAAAAGTTGTCGACAAAAAAAACGATGACGCCAAACCAAAACAAGAGGAAGAACAGAAGTAATTACTTTTTCTTAAAATACAAAGCCCTCTTGCAAATTGTAAGCGGGCTTTTTTTGTGGGTTTATTTACCATCAGGCCAATAATCTATTGGTAGTAATTGTGCTACCCGGCTATTGCCCCAGGCATAGCTAAATACAGCCCCCATGGGGTTTAAAATAGTCCCGTTGGTATCAAAATAAAGGTATGGGTCGGTGAAGCTTACGGTTGCGTATTGCGGGTGTACTTTTGCTGCCTTGCCATTTGCTGTTCGTGGTTTGTAAAACACATCCAGGTTGGTAGTGTAGCCCAATGCAAATATGCCGGGCTTTTCGGTAGGATGTACATAATCAACAGGGCGCAATACATCACTTGATTCGCGCCGGTTAGATGAAAACCCTTTGCTTGATGAATAACTACTGATGACCCTTTTACTCTCTACAGCATAATTGCTATCCACACGGTTGGCTAATACCTCGCGCAAAAAATGCATTGTTGAACCAAAGTAAACATCCCTGCGGTTCTTTTTCCATTGCTTTAGCTGAAAATCGGAGCCCTCCATTTCTTCAAACAACACCGATCCTTCATAGGTTAGCTTGCTTTCGTGTTTATCCATCACAAAATTTGCTATCAGGTATTTTAGCTTATATCCCAGGGCGTTATTGGCAATCTCCAGAAAATCGTCGGAATTACCGGTAAGGATTCTTTCGTCGCGGTTGTATTTTAAATCTAAAACCTCGGGATTAAGGATCTCACATTGGCTGGCATAGGCCGACGCACCTAAAAATTGTTCTTTAAACTCTTTTAACTTTTTTTCTCGTTTGGCATCAACACCTACCTTTACCTCGCCCAGCATCATGGTTTTGGGTAGTAGTTTAATATCCGGCAACTCAATATTGGTATTTATCATCAAGGTTTTGTGATAACCCTCGTATCCCACTACACTCACTATCAGATCGTGCTGGCCCGCGTTTAAACTTTTCAATACAAACGATCCATCATCAGCAGATTTTGTACCAATAGTTTCGTTGTTAAGGAATACACTGGCATCGGGTATGGGTTTACCATCGGCTTCACTAATAACTTTGCCCTTAATGGTTAATTGTGCAAAGCAGGTAAAAGGTAATAAAAACAATAGTAAACCCAGGTACTTCATAATCATTACAGTTTTATAGTTTATCTACAGGCGGCCGGTAATCTATGGGTAGTAGCTGGGCCACCCTGGTTACACCCCACGCCTGGTCAAAACGCACCCCCAGCGGGTTTAAAATTGTACCATTGCTATCAAACAATAAATATTTGTCAATAAAACTTATGGTGGCAACCCGTGTACCGGGTCGTTTGCTTCTATCCACAAAGCCAAACCCCGGCGAGTACCGTGGCTTAAAATAATAAACCTCTACCTTATCATTATTGCTCATGGCAAATACTCCCCGCCGCTCTGTACGGTGCACATAATCGGTTACCCCCAGGGTATCATATACAAACTGCCCGGTTGTTACATCTTTCCATGCTATGCAATAATTACGCACTTGGTAATCCTGCTCGACATTCCCGGCTAATACTTGTCGCAAAAAATGCGTTACCGAGCCATTATAAACAGTTAAGCGGTTCTTTTTCCAGCGGAGGCTATCAGCCGGCGTACCTGCTTTTTCTTCAAACAGAACCGAGCCTTCGTAGGCAACCTGCCCGGCCTCTTTATCCAGTACAAAGCTATTAAGCAGGTATTTTAATTTATAACCAAGAGCATTATTGTCAATTTCCAAAAACTCGTCAGACTGGCCTGTAAGTTTTAATTGGTGGTTACTATAATACAATTCTAAAACTTCGGGATTTTTGAGTTTGCATTGCATTGCAAAGGCCGATTTACCAAAAAACTGTGCTTTAAACTCGTTCAGCTGTTTCCATCGCTGGGCAGTGCCTATGGTTACCGGTTTTAGCATCATTACTTTGGCTACCAGTTTTACATCGGGCAATACCATATCGTTATCAACCATTATAGCTACA
>NZ_JBAZRC010000201.1:0-6290 GCF_041663085.1 Mucilaginibacter sp. | reverse complement strand
AGGCCACTTATCAAATAAACAGGCGCTTGATATGTTTATTGAGCATAAACCAAGCTACATGAGCCACGTATTATTGGCGCATTTATCGAAAGATAATAATTGCCCCGACCTGGCGCTGAAAATGTTTGCCGGGCATGCCGGTGATACGCATATCAGTGTTGCTTCGCGATATGAGGAAAGCCCGGTTTTTGTGATAGATCCATTGCCGGTTGCTGCCGGCGAAAGCCAGGTGCTTAACCAAATTACCGGGCAGTTTCAGTTTGCAATAGGCTAGCATTTATTGCGTGTTCACGTTCACTGCCTGAACAGCAGTGTTATTTATAATTTACTTATAATCAACATATTAAATAAAATTGTTCATGCTATTTAGTGAACAAAAGTACAGTTCCTATTCATGCTCGACATCCTATATCAAGACGAAAACCTTATTGCTATAAATAAACCGCACGGGTTGCTGGTACACAGATCATCTATAGCTGCCGATGCCGAAGAATTTGCTTTGCAGTTGCTGCGCGACCAGATAGGGAAGAAGGTGAACCCCGCTCATCGTATCGACAGAAAAACGGGGGGAGTACTGCTTTTCGCTTTTGATAAACCTACCGAGATAGCCATGCAACAGGCTTTTATGGAAAACCGGGTGAAAAAGAAATACCTGGCTATATTACGCGGATACACACCCGATGCTGAAGAGATTGACTACCCTTTGCGTAAAGAGAATGGTACGTTACAGGAGGCCCTAACGCGATATGTAACCCTCAACAGGGCCGAGCTTGATTTGCCGTTCGGCGCGCATCCAACATCAAGATATTCACTCATTGAGGCGTCGCCGGAAACTGGCCGTATGCACCAGTTGCGTAAACACTTTGCCCATATATTTCACCCTATTATTGGCGACCGCACACATGGATGCAATAAACAGAATAAGTTTTTTAAAGAAACCTGGGAAATGGAAACTATGCTATTGCACGCATCACAACTTACATTTATGCACCCGGTTACCGGAGAGGAGATAACTATAAAAGCGCCTTTACAGCCGGAGTTTAAGCGGGTAATGCAGCTGATGGGTTGGGAGGATAATTAAAGGAATTCTAGTGATTTTTTTTGCGCCCTAAAACGCCCTAAAACGACTTTAAAACGCCCCTTTTATACCGCTTTGATCAAATATCTTAAATTAGGTGTTTGTTAATTAAAATGTTGTTTACAGTAATTATGTTGAATATTGCCGAATAGGCGCTGTTTCGTTTTTTCCCATTTGGAACGCATGGTGGAACGCGAAACTTGAATTTGCATCCTAACTAATAAACAATCTTTATATTTGCAGTATGAGTAATAACGAGGTAATGAAAAAGCTGCGTGTGGCCCTAAGCCTTCGCGATGATGATATTGTTGAAATATTAAAACTGGCTAATTTTCGTACTACTAAAACTGAGTTGAGCGCTATATTCCGTAGCGAAGATCATCCCAATTATGTACAATGTAAAGACCAGCTGCTGCGTAATTTCTTAAACGGCCTGGTTATACACCTTCGTGGCCCTATGCCTCCAAAAACACCGAAGACAGAGAGTAAAGAGAATAGTTAATTCTTTTGGATCAAGCGGTACTTACCGCTTTTTATAAGCCGCTGCTGTTCCTCGCTAAACGCCTCGCGCCCGCCAAAGTCTTGTACCCAGTATTTGCTGTTTTCGGCAACACCTACTTCTTTAAAGCCGGGGTTCATCAGGTTTTTACAATGGCCTTCGCTTTTAAACCAGCCGGCCATTACCTCGGGGATACTGGTTTGCCCAAAGGCAATATTTTCGCCAATCATAAAACTTTTCCAGCCTTTAAATATATAGCCGGCAGTAACAATACGGGTGTTCATGGTTCGGCCGTCCTTACTTTCGTGGCTAAAGTAATTTCTTCGTGCCATATCTTTTGCGTGGCCTTTGGCTGCTGCTTCTAAATCGCTGTTCCAAACAATAGGTGGTGCAGGCGGGTAATAAGTATCGCCGCAATTGCAGCCTTTTGCGCGGGTTTTATTGATCAGGTTTAAAAACTCCTGTTTAAAGGAAGCGCTGTCATCAGCCCTGTTTATTAAAATAAACGAGCTGAATGCCAATACGGTTATAGAAAATAAAACGCCTAAAATGTATTTCTTCATGTCGATAATTAAGACACTATTAACGTATTATGGTTTAATTATATATAAACCATGGCGTAAATTTCAGAAAGTATTTTTGAGGGTTATAACGACGCCAGTTTACCTACTGCCGCCGTTTTTAAGGGCTTTTTTGCGGCGACTACCGGTTTCTTTTTTTTGATAACCGCAGGCTTTTTATCTTTTACAGGGGTGTTATCAAAAGTAATGATTACACCTTTTTCCTCATCGCGTTGCAATTGTGCTGCTATCTCAGTAGCACGCTTTTCTGAGGCGTCGCCTTTTTCATAATCTTTTTGGCGGTTGTACAGATAGGCATAGTTTTGCTGCACCACGGCTTCTAAAGCAGGCATATTATTAGCGGTAGACCATTTTAAGGCTTCATTCAGATCTCGTGCAGCCATTTTATATTCACCCAGTTCCATTTTTATGGCCGATAGCTTTACCAATGAACTAATAATGTTGGGTATGTCTTTTACCTGGCGCGATATTTTGTTTGATTGCAGCGTAAACCATTTGGCCTGGCTGTATTTTTTTTGTGCTATATAAACCCTGGCCAGGTCATCAAAGCTTGACCGGATACCTGTGGTATCTTCATAATAGCTATAATTATGCAGGGCCAATAAAGTATAATGGATAGCTTCTGTTTGGTAATAGGCCCTTACATTACGGTTAGGCTGTTTATCAAATTTAAGGTACTCGGTTGCAATTTGGGTATATATAGCGCCTTTTAGGGTATCGTTAGTAGTAAGCTGTAATTTTTGCTTAAGGCTGTCTATGCTGCTTTTGTCAACATCATCTGCATGCGCGGCAAATGTAGTAGCGGCTAATATAAATGTGATCAGTATAAAAAGTTTTTTCATCTGCAAACAGATATCAATATGTATGTTATACTCCAATCAAATTTTATGCCCGTTTATTTAATATAAATATTGTGGGGCGTGCAATTTACAATAAACATTGCTAATAGTATAATTTGTTTGATTTATAGCTACTTACAGTTTAATAAATAGATATTGACACTGCTAAGTTTTATTAACAGTTAAATATTAGTACATGGTAATGTACACTATAACAGAATTTTGTTTTACCTGATGACGCTTTCGTAACGATTGATGAACCTGTTGAGGTTGGCCGATGCAGATAACGCCCAGTTAAACAGCATGATGCCTAATGTTGCAGTTAAAATTCCTGCTATAACATCAAGCACATAATGGTGGCTGGCATAAACGGCAGTAAACCATATCCCCACCATTACAACCCCAAAAAACCAATTGATAATGCCAAGGCGGTTTTTAATACCATAGTACACTACAATAACCGGGTAAGATGAGTGCAATGATGGCATTGCGGCAAACACATTTGACCCTTTTGAGTAGATGGATTTGAACAGGTTGATGTTGAAATATTTATCGAACCGTGCCAGGCCGGCGGTGTTGCCTTGTGTAAGCGGGTGAAAATTAAAGCCATGAAACTGTATATACCACGGCGGTGCTGCCGGATATACGTAATAAACAACAAAGCCAAGCATGTTTACTAACACAAAGGTTAGTGAAAAGTACAGAAACTGGCGTTTATTTTTAAAAAACAGGTATGCGGCAAATGCAAGCGGTACGGGGATCCAGCACAGGTAGAAAATACCGGCTGCTACATCAATAAAGTTTGTGCTTTTAAGGCGCAGGTACTCGTTAGGGGTAAGCATGGTACCGTTAAATTTTATTCCGAACAGGCCCTTTTCGGCATCGTATAATCCTTTTACGGCAACATCATTATAATTATAGTTAGGGAACGCCTTCATATAATCAAATATCACCCAGTAAATGATAAAGATAGAAAAGCCCAAAATAAACTTGCGCGTTATTACCGATGCGTAAAATAACACGTTAAATATGCCAATCAAAATCAGCTGGTCTGTTTTAAAGCCAACTAATAAGATAGATAAGATGAAGTATGCGATAGATATACCGGTAACAATGCTTATACTTTTTGCATTGACCTGTATATCACCGTCAACAGCGTTAGCCATTCTGCTTTTTAATGAAATCCGAATTAAATATTTTATCCCATAGCGGGGAACTTACACCGTAACCTTTGGTAGGGTCCTGGTAGTGGTGCAGCATGTGGTGTTGTTTTATGGTTTTCCAGAACGATCCTTTAAAGTTAAAGTGATGTATGGCATAGTGCGATATATCATAAACCAGGTAACCTAAAATAAAGCCCGGGAAAAAGCCAAAAATATAGTTTGCAGGCAACAGAGCGTTAAACAAAAAGTAAAAGCCTGTGGCCAATGGTATGCTTGCTGATGGTGGCATCACCAGGCGTTTTGCGTCGCTTGGGTAATCGTGATGTACGCCGTGGAAAATAAAGTGTAAACGCAGCGCCCATTTAGCCTTTGGTACAAAGTGGAATACAAAACGGTGCATAACGTACTCGGTAAGCGTCCATACAAACAGGCCCGCTAAAAACAGCCAGATGTAGTTACCTACACCAATTTGCCTGTCGTAAGCAAAGTAGCTGGAAACTAAAATAACCGGTACAAAAATTATAATAGGCACAAAGTAATGCACCTTTGATAAACTCTCTAAAAAACTACTCTTAAACATCCTCACAGATTCCTGTGAGTTTGAAACAAAATTCTTAGCCATAACACTTAAGGTTTAAAACGTTCTGTAACCTCTTTTCCTGTAACAGGGTCGGTACCCTTCATTTCTATAAAAACAATATTTGGTGACCACATCGAACCTCCATCAATTTGAATAAAAATATTCTGAAGCACGATCTGTTTTTTGGCCACAGTTGCGAAGATATGATATTTTCCGTCGGCAGCCCTCATTAAAGTAAGCGGAAATTTTTTGTATGACATAATTCTGATATCATACTTATCGTTACCCAATGCTTTTGATGTTAAACCGTAGGCAAATTTACGCTGTATAAACGTTAATTCAGATGGTTCGCCATTTTTTTCTGCATATTGAAGCCAGTAGATATGAATGGGCGAGTCCTCATCCGGTTTGCCTGTTTTTTCATCGATATTGATATCATATGACAGGGCATTGATATTTGGCGACCGCTGCAAATAAAATAAACGATTTGCATTTGCAGGCGGTGTTGGATAGATCCGCCCATTTTCATCCGTTCGTACTTTCGTGGTATCTGTTTGTTTTATATTATGTAGGTTATGGGCATTGGCTGCCGCGTTAAAACCTGATAGCGTAAAAACTACAAATAGTACCAGTAAAAGCTTTAACGGGGATTTGATCATTCTTCTTTTTCAGACAATGCCTTCTTGGCATTTACCAGTCTTTTAAAGGCTGTTAAATTTGTTAATACCGCAAGTATGGTGATAGGGAAGGTAAAGATAGACATGGTTTCGAAAACATGCCATTTAATACCCGGTACGTACAGTTTGTAATCGCCGCCAATGTATGATGATGCCACACCGCAGGCAATAGCGCATAACCCAATGGTTACTACACGCTCGGGGCGCTGCATCAGGCCGCCTTTAGAATCAACCCCAAGGCCTTCGGCACGGGCGCGTACATAACTTACCATCATTGAGCCAATAAGCGCTATAAACGCAAATATGGAGCTTAAGAAGTAATGGTGGGCAACAAGGTAATAACAGATGCCTAAAAACATGATCAATTCACTGTAGCGGTCAAGCACAGAATCGTACAGGGCGCCAAAAACAGATTTCATGTTACCCAGGCGGGCCACCTGCCCGTCGAGCATGTCAAAAAGGCCTGCAAATAGTATTAATGCACCTGCCCAGCCTACGTAGCTAAAATCGCCGCGGTTACCGTCTTCGGCACCTATAATAAATATGGCTGCAACGCCTACATTTAAAACGAAGCCAATAGAGGTTACCGCGTTAGGCGTTAACCCTACTTTTATCAGGAGTTTTACAAATGGGTCGATAATTTTATATATCCCCAGCTGCAAACTTGTGCGTACTGATGTTTGTGGTTCCATTAGTTATAAAAATAAATAAAATTAAACATATTAAAAATCAAACTTAATCTTTACCCGTATTCCCCACGGGGCAATGCCGGGGTGGTCCAGGTAGGTAAACCTTCTTACTGCATCAACCCTGATGAATTTGAAGATGTTTTCAACGCCCACACTACCTTCCATATATGGCGTTTTGCCAAGT
>NZ_JBAZRC010000200.1:0-6335 GCF_041663085.1 Mucilaginibacter sp. | reverse complement strand
ATGCCCGATGCGCACCAGGGTTACGGCCTGCCTATTGGCGGTGTGCTGGCCACTACGGCCAATACCATTATACCTTTTGCTGTTGGGGTGGATATTGCCTGCCGGATGTGTTTAAGCATATTCGACCTGCCTGCCGAAGCCGTGGATACCGAAACCGACAAGCTGAAGAACATACTGGTTGATAATACCTACTTCGGGATGGGTTGTACCACCAAATCGTACTTTGATAGCTCGTTATTTGATAGCAAAGCATGGGGCGAAACCAAGGTGATCCGTTCTCTTAAAGATAAAGCCTACGCGCAACTGGGTACCAGTGGTACCGGCAACCACTTTGTGGAATGGGGCGAGCTAACCATAGGTGATGATGCTTTAAACAACATCCCTGCCGGGCGCTATTTGGCGCTCCTGTCCCACTCGGGCTCTCGTGGCTTTGGCGGTACGGTGGCAAACCATTACAGCAAAATAGCCATGACCAAAACCAAACTCCCCGCCGAAGCCAAACATTTGGCCTGGTTAGATTTGGATAAAGACGAAGGACAGGAATACTGGATAGCCATGAACCTGGCAGGCGAATACGCCAGTGCCAACCATCACGAGATCCATAATAAAATAGCCCGTGCGCTGGGTGTTAAACCCATTGCCGTGGTAGAGAACCATCACAACTTTGCCTGGAAAGAGCAACTGGCCGATGGTACCGAAGTAATGGTGCACCGTAAAGGCGCTACCCCGGCCGGCGAAGGTGTGTTAGGCATAATCCCCGGCAGCATGAGTACGCCCGGCTTTTTGGTGCGCGGTAAAGGCGATGTGGCCAGCATTAACTCTGCCAGCCACGGTGCGGGGCGGTTAATGAGCCGTAGCGCGGCCTTTAAAACCTTAGACCCGGCCGCTATTGCCGCCAACCTGATAGACAAGCGCATTACCCTAATGGGCAGCGATATGGACGAAGCCCCAATGGCCTACAAAGATATCCACACAGTAATGGCCGCGCAGCAGGATCTGGTGGAGGTACTGGCCAAATTTGAGCCTCGGATAGTGAGGATGGCAGATGCGCGGGAGAAGCCGGAGGATTAGCCCCCCGGCGCCCTAAAGGGGGAGTTGAAAAGTTCTCTCCAACGGGAGGGTGCGGCTGTCATCCTGAGCTTGTCGAAGGAGCGCGCAAAGGCAGGGAGGGGTTTAACCGCCATGGTTCCCCTCTTGAGAGGGGTTAGGGGTGTGTTATTGAATAAGAAGAATACTATTGCATATAAGCAAACTTTTTAATACTATTAATCATGCCTACCGATCAGTTATCACCTTATCAATTATTGCTTGAAACCTTTGGGCTTGGGGTAAAAACAGGTGTTATAACTCCCGCAAGAGTAATTGTCTGGGCTGATGAGATGATCATGGCGCATGATGAGCCGAATTACTTTTTTATCGAACTCTCCCTAAGCGGCAATAAAAATGAAATTATTGAGGTAATTAACCGGCACGTAGTGACGTCAGATAACCCTATCTGTACAAGGGTGCTGTTAGGCTGTGTATACAGGAGTTTTACAGACGACAACAATACGTTGACCATTGAAGATACAGCGACCATGGTGGGCAGGCTACCAAACTACGATGCCCTTACAGGTTACGAAGTGAATCAGATCTATGAGTTTTATGATTATAATTTATATTATTTACCCGATTTAACACAGCTACAGTCGGACCTCCATAACTTTTTATTGATTTACGAACCTTTCACCCTCGACAATTATAACCGGTGGGAAGAGGTAAACGCGGGGGTTATTCAAGAGTTGAAAAATTACGAGATACAGCAAGAGATTATCAATCAATCTTTTATTAAGCAATATCAAAAAAAGGAAAGAAAAAAGAAACTAAAGCGATATCTCAAGCTAATTATTATAGCGATACCTGTACTGGCAATTTTATATTGTTTGGCTGCAATTTCAGATCTGTTTAAAAACGCACCTATTATCTACCCTGTTATTTTGGGATATTACCTGATCCGGGGTGGAATGCATTGGTGGGATTCTAAAAAAAAGAGCAGGGCTTGATTAGCCATCTAAAGCACACGCGGCACGCGTGCGCCAGCGAGGGGACTTACAATATTCAGGAGCAGCAACAATTAACAACAGCCATTTTTCGGGATTTGGCCGGATCACTAAGATTGATTAATATTTGATTACCGGCATACATTAATACCAGCCCAGTTTTTGTTTAACAGCATTTTTATACGTATCGCCAACCGGCAAATGCTGCCCGGCAATTACGACCTTGCACTTTTCAAAATAATCGATCTTCCTGATATTAACGATATATGATTTGTGTACGCGTAAAAAGCATTTACCGGGCAGTGCTTGTTCTATATTTTTCATTCTTTCCAGTGTCAGCAATTTCCCTGTGGTAAGGTAAAATATCAGATAATCTCCAAGACCTTCGATATACAGGATGGTAGAAAAATCGGTCTTGTAAATCTTGTATTCCGTACGGAGCAGCAGGTATCCTGAACATTGCTGTGGCAGCAAGGCGCCAATTCGTTGTTTGGCTTTAGCAACGGCAACCAAAAAACGGTCGAAGGTAATGGGCTTCAACAGGTAGTCTATCACATCATATTTATAGCCTTCCAGCGCATACTCCATATAGGCTGTGGTGAGTATCACTTTAGCCTGGTTGTTTTTCAGCAATTCCATCATTTCAATACCTGTCATCTCCGGCATCTGTATATCCAGCAACAGCAAATCTGCCGACCCTTTTGTGATGGACCCAAGGGCTTCAAGCGCACTCGTTGTTTGCAGTATAAGTTCGAGCCCCGGCGTTCTTTTAATATAACCGGATAACAACCGGGTAGCCGGATGCTCGTCATCCACCACAACACAGCGTATCAATTGTTTATTTTCCATACTGTAATTGCAATTTTACAACAAACAGGTTATCATCATTGGTAATTTCCAGCCGGTGAGTATTAGGGTAAAGCAGGTTAAGCCGCTGTTTCACATTGTTAAGGCCAATACCACCGGTGGCATCTTTTTTAGTTGTACCAATTACATTGGCACAACTAAAATTCAATTGTTTTGCATCACTGTTTATGTCTATTTTCAACCAGGGTTCTTTTGCCCTCACCTGCCCATGTTTAAATGCATTCTCTATAAAGGAGATCAGTAACAGCGGCGGAATATAAGCGACCTCATCAGCGCATTTTCTTGTCACCTCTATCATAGATGGGGGCTCAAACTGGAGCTGTTGTAAGGCAATATATTTTTCAATATAGCTGATCTCGGTACCTAGCAGAACAGTTTCGTTGCTGTTATACAGCATATATCGTAACAACTCCGACAGCCCGGATATGGCAGGTAAGGCCTGGGCATTTTGCTCATACACCAGCGCGTAAATGTTATTGAGGTGATTAAAAAGAAAATGCGGATTGATCTGCGAGCGAAGGAAAGAGAGCTCGGTTTGCCGGTTTTGCAACTGCAGTTTTACCTGCTGTAATTCTTTATACTGCGCATACCTAATCAGGTAAAATATAGCCGCGAAGAATACCTGCGCACTAATGGGGATAATGACCATCTGAAAATAATGGCTCATTCGCACAGGGGCATCTTCAAAGGCCCTTGTCCAAAATAAACAGCAAAAATAGGCCGCTATACAAATAAGCGGCACGGCAAATATCAGTTGCAGGTATTGCCTGCGGGGATGAAACCGGCATAACAATAAATATACACCCAACGCAAGCAGATAATAGATCAGGATATCGCCTGTAAATTGCAGCCATTCGGCCAGGCTGTGGCTACCTTCGCCAAAAGAAAAACGGCCATGTATCAAGCCGGGCAATTGCCTGGCAATAATAACCAGCGCGTAAAAAACTAAAAACGTAAAAGAGAATAAGGGTACCCTTTTCTTCATAAAATCAAAGTTATCACAATTTGAGCTTACCTGTACAGGAGGCAAAGCCCTGTTTATCGAGGTGTTTGGGCAGTTTAACTATGTCTGCGGCTATGAATTGCCTTGCCGCTTACTTTGGCCAAAACTTAAAACAAACGATCATGAAATTACACTTCCCTTTTTTATGCATGTTATGGTTATGCCCGGTACTTTTACCGGCTCAGCCAAAACCTATCAACACTTATTTTGAAGAACTTGGGCAACGCAGGCAGCATAACGGTAATATTTTAGTGGCTGATGATGGACGGCCCATCGTAAACTTTTCTTCGGGCTATGCGGATTTTAGCACACAAACGCTGAACACACCTGCATCGCATTTTAACCTGGCTTCTATATCAAAAGTGATAACAGCAACGGCTGTTTTGCAATTAAGGGATAAAGGTAAATTCAGTATTGATGATGCTGTAGTTCAGTATCTGCCTGGTTTCCCCTATAAGGATATAAAGATCCGCCATTTACTGACGCATACCTCCGGCCTTCCCGACCTTGAACTATTTGAAGACCTCGTAAAACAGTTCCCGGATACGGTTATTACCAACCGCAATGTACTGCCCGAATTACGCAAATGGCAACGGGGGCTGTATTTTAAACCCGGCGATGAGTTTCGCTACTGTAATACCGAATATAATTTACTGGCCCTTCTGATTGAAAAAGCAAGCGGCATGTCGCTTCGATCCTATCTAAAAAAATACATTTTCGCGCCGGCAGGGATGAAAGATACCTACATCACCACGCCTAATCAAAAGCATGAGGGTTTAATTGCCCAACCGCAAATGAAACCGCACCCGGGGTATGACTCTGCCTTTGTAGCGGTTGATTCTATCGCGCGTTTCAAATACCTGACCTACAATAACAGCAGCACCACAGGGCAGGGAAATGTAATGAGCACCACCACGGATATGCTGAAGTTTGACCAGGCTTACTTTAACAGGAAGCTGCTTAAAGCAAGCACTATGCAGCAAGCAATGACTCCCGTTAAACTCAATAATGGAATTGTGTATTACGATAACCGGATGGACACTATGGACGGCGAAGGAAAAATGGGGTATGGTTTGGGCTGGGAAATTTTTGACCAACCCGTTTTCGGCATATCTGTTGGGCATGGCGGTTTTATGTTCGGCCTGGCTACCTTTTATCTGCATAACCTGGCAAAAAGTCAAACCATCGTCGGATTCGACAATACGGCGGGAAGCGAATTTGGGCGGTTCATAACCTCCGCCTTATCATTGCTAAACAACAAACAACCTATGGTATTCAGAACCAGCCGATCATTGGTAACGCTTTATGGCACCGCGCTGCTGAAACACGGTGCCGACCACGCCGCTACTATTTTTAATGCAAACAAAGCCGATAAAGCAGCCTACTATTTAAACGAAGGCGAGATGAACGATCTTGGTTATAACCTTTTCTACATGTCATCTTTCCCGGGTCACCGCGAAATGGCGCTCGAAGTATTTAAACTGGCCACCTTTATTTTCCCTGATAGCTTTAACACGTATGATAGCTACGGCCAATTGCTAAAAGACAGTGGTAAAAAGGAAGACGCTATCCTGATGTATAAAAAATCGATAGCGCTGAACCCTGGGAATGAGGATGGTAAAAGAATATTGAGCGAGTTGCTCAAAGTTCAGGATATCGAGTGAGGCCAAAGAATTCAAATGCCGATCGAATACCCCTGCTGGCACACGCGTGCCGCGTGTGCTGTAATTTATTAATCATTATAGTTATACCCTCTACTTTCTACACGTCCTTTTGGATAACCAAGTATTGTTTACAAGAATATACTAATGATATAAGACTGCACAGCATAAAGACTGCCATTGGAATAATAAAAGCGCCATAGTTAAACATACTTAAAGGCACCGCATTTAAACGACTGATGAGTGGAATTGTTAAAAGCATGAAACAAACAAAATCAATCAGCAGGATTTTCTGTGTCCTGGTTTTGTTCCAATTTCGGGAAATAAGTATCAACCCCAATACTGCCAAAAACGCAAATAGTTGATTGATATTACCGAAATCAAAAATCGTGAAGACAAGCCAAAGCAAAAAAGGTAGCCCTATCATTTGTCCTTTCAATATGATCACACAATAAGCTACAATGGATATGATTCGGTAGATTTTTAGGTGTTTCATTATTGGATTTAAATATACAAAGATCTGAAACGAGATCCCAACTCGCCCATATCTTGTGGATCAGCGTCTCTCCTTGGTATGCCTTTTACGTCTGCAAAATCGGCGTTAATTTGCACGTGGTTCTGGTTTAATCTGCCAAAACATTTACGCATACCATAATACAGATTTTTCTGTATTCATTCTCACACCTTCCCCTACCCGCCACTTGCAGAAATCACCATTAAAATCAACCAAACAGAGCGTTTCTTTCATCAAGCTTTCCCGAATGG
>NZ_JBAZRC010000199.1:0-6459 GCF_041663085.1 Mucilaginibacter sp. | reverse complement strand
TATTTGCCAATTATCACGCTTGTAATCTGTTCCTAAGCTGTGCCATATCGTCGCTTATTTTACTTTCTATCACCTTAGCATATATCTGCGTGGTCGTTAGTTTGGCGTGCCCAAGCAACTTACTTACGGTTTCTATAGGTACACCATTAGTTAATGTTACTGTAGTGGCGAATGTATGCCGGGCTATATGAAAAGTGAGCGGTTTGGTAATGTCGCACATATCGGCTATTTCCTTTAAGTAACTATTCAGCTTTTGATTGCTTAGTGTCGGTAACACTTTACCCTCGGCCAGTGCCTGCGGATGCCCCTTATATTTTTCAATGATCGCTAAGGCTTTGGGCAACAAAGGCACCCTCACAGGTTCGTTGGTCTTCTGCCTGTTGGTCATGATCCAAATGTCGTTCTCAGATTTTTCTATCAGGTTAGCCGGGGTTAGGTTAAACACATCAATATAAGCCAGTCCTGTATAGCAACTAAAAATAAAGAGGTCTTGAACAACCTGTAAGCGGTTAATATTAAATTTTTTAACTTCTATTCTTCCGAGTTCTGCTTTAGTGAGGTATTCCCGCTCTACTTTGTCAAACTTCAACTGGTAAGCGTGAAAAGGGTTGCGGTCTATCCATTCTAACCTGACAGCAAGATTGACCATTTTGCAGAACCTTTCAATGTGTTTCATCAGGCCATTGTTATTAAGCGCTTTCTGCCCTTTCTCCGGCGTTCTGTTACGCAGGTAATACTCAAAGTCGGTAATAAACTTATAAGTCAACTCAGACAGGTATTTATCGCTGGTTTTGAACCTTTCTTTAACAAACTCCTTAATATACTTCTGTGTTGTATAATAGTTTTTCATCGTTCCCGGCTCCAATACCTGCGCCTGCTCAGTATTGTGGTACGCCATTAACTTGCAAAGTGTAAACTCGGCTTGATCTTCCCCGGTAAACTTATCCTTTACCAATTCTGCGGTAATGAGTTTCTTTTGCAGCAAAAGCCCCTGATAGCTTTCTACAATGCCGGAACGGTATTGCTCCAAATAGTTGTTGAGTTTTACAATTTCTTCCCTGCTGCCTCTCGCCATACCTTTATTGGCATTCCAGTTATTCGGTTCAATAGTGCGTTTAACAGATAGATCAATCCTGCTGCCGTTTACGGTAATTCTCGCATAGATAGGTGCTTTGCCGTCATTTGTGGTTTTATACTTTCTAAGATAAAAGATAACGCCAAAGGTGTTGTTCATTGTTTTCATATTCGTCAATTATTAAGTTACAAATAGCAATAGATTGACGGTCTTTAGCGGCTTTTGCAATGGGGGCAATCTGCCGGGGTTTTAAGAGCACTCCAAAGGGTACTAAAAACCATCAAAATAAACTAAGTAATCAATTGACTATCAAATACTTAATATGCTATTGGTGCCCAAATATAAATTTTAAATTTGGGGCACCGAATAGGGCACATTTTCCTTAATATAACTTGAATGAATTGGGCTGTAATAAAACAAAAAAGCCTCTAAATCATAGATTTAAAGGCTTTTTGATACTGGTTGGTATCGCTTCTGTCGGGATGGCAGGATTCGAACCTGCGGCCTCCACATCCCAAATGTGGCGCGATACCGGGCTACGCTACATCCCGATTGGGATTGCAAAGGTAGCTTTTTTGTGTAGGTGTGCAAACTTTTTTTAAAAGAATTTGTAAGGGTTTGTTTAACCAATTCATTTGCAAAAGTTTAACATCAATTTTTTTTTATCAGCCTTAAATATGTCTCCCAACGCACTAATATACCTCAAATAGTACATATGTAGTATTGACCATGATTTAAAATGGTTGTTACTTTATATAAAGCAATATTGCCGGTACAAGGTTATTTGCTGCAAAAACTTTATTGCTTGAAAAACTGGCGAGCTGTAAGGTTATTATATACCCTGTAGTTGTACTATTAAAAATAGGGGGAATATGACTGCAAGGTAAAAGCCCCGTATCAGCAAGTGGTACGGGGCTTAATTAAATGTGGTGGCAATTAATTTCCTACCTTAAAATCATAAGTTTGCCGTGCCAGTTTGCCATCTAAATTAAGTCCTTCAACTATAACATGGTATGTGCCCAGCTCATCGGCAGTAAAGTAGCTTACGGTTGCTTTGCCATCTACCCCGGTAACAACGTTGGGCTGCCAGTAAATGGTCGATCTTAGGTCGGTTTCTGCATCTCTGTCATTTGGCTTGTCATAGGCAGGTGAGTAAAAATCTCTTTGAGGGGTATAGCCTTTTACCAAAATACGGTCGAGATAAGTGATGGGTAATCTGTACATGTCCCCGCCTTTTTTCATGGTGATCTGGATAACGCCCCAAACCCCGGCATCGCCATATATTACCGTACTTGCGCCCGATGTGAACAATTCAACACCCTCAACATCCTGTGGCGAAATATCCTTTAAGGTACTTGGGTCAATGGTCATGCCGTCTACCATCACCGTCATCGGTTCACCTCTGGGTCTTGTTAATGACGTTACCCTGCCAATCCGGTAAACTATATCATTTCTTACCTCTACACCCGCCACACCATAAAAAGCTTGTAGCAAGCTTGTATAGCTAACCATTCGTTCTTTACTTAAAACTACATCTGCACCGTTTAATCCCAACGCCTTAGACCCTTTTACGCTATTAGTAGCGCCAGCTTTTTTATCTTTAATAAGCACTTCTTTAAGCATGGTAGTCCTGCCCGGTGTGCCTCCAGGGAATTGATCGAACCTTTTTTGAGTGTTCATTAAATAATCTATAAAATTATTGGATGTAGCATCTTCATTACCCAGTTTGTATGAATTGTATTTTGGTACCGGTACCCTGTTTAATGCTATGCGCACCCTATCTTTACCTTTTGCGTTTTTAGCACGCACAACAAACTTTACATCATTGGTAAAGTTGAAGCCATCTATCACAAAATTACCCTTGTCGTCGGTTAGGGTGTCTACCAAAAGCGGTCCTTGCGGTGTATTCCCATACAGGGTCAGTTTTCCACTTGGTATAGGTTTGTTGCCAATAGTTGTTACAGTACCGCTTACACCTATACTTTTTTGTGGCTGATAAGTTATATCACCGGTTTTGCCGGCTTTTACATCGGCCCATTTAAAACGACGCCATCCCTGGGTTAAAAGTAAATAGTCAAGGTATTTTGCCCTGTCGGGGTTTGCGGGGTTAAAGTAATAGTTTGGCTTTTCTATATAGCCTTTAAGGTCTGATGTCAGCAGTAGGTTCGAGCAGATGGTTACCTGGTCGTCTTCATCAATCTTTACCTTATTCGCATCGGTAACAGCAATTGACAGATTGCCTTGTATAGGGTTTCCGTCAGCATCGTTCAAGGCAAGCTGCATCTGCACTTTTTCGCGTTTGGCATAAGCTGTTTTATTACTGGTAATGCTCATTTTTAACTGATCATTCCGTTCTATAAAAACTAACCGCTCGGCTACGGGTGCAGACTCGGCCGATAATAGTGTTACCTGTAATATGCCTGTATTGAACAGGCTTTTCGCTACATTTATTTTAACATAAGGCTGATCTATTTTTGCTTTTATAGCATATTTAATCACATTGTTTTGCTGCATGATCAAAGCCGCCGCCTTGCCCACAAATAATTTACTTGCCGATATGAGGATAGAAATACTGTCGGTACGCGTATTATTAATAGCGAGCACATAACCCTCAGCGTCAGCAACCAATATAGGGTAGCGCATTTCTTTGCCAGAGGCATCTTTTACAACAGCTGTGTATTTATTACCCGCAACCGGTTGTAACGGAAATACGCCAATACCTGCATGTGATGATTCGAATTCGGCTACCGTTTGATTGTTTTGATCTACAACTGACCCCGTTATATCGGCACCATAACCGTTAGGCAAAAGCGCTTTAAACCCAACTTTTGACCTGATGCCATTAACAAGGCGGCCCCCTTCAGGGAAAAATTGTACATCAACTTTATCCATACTGTTAACTACCGAAAATCGCCTTTTTACGGAATTGTCTTTATCCATAAAAATCTCAGTTTCTAAATAAGCGTCATTCACATATTGGCTTCTTATGGTTTTTTCCAGAGTGATTTTTCCTTCAGCATCAGTAACCGTTTTGCCGCTGGATAGCGTTAGGCCTTTCGATATAAGAACGTATTTTACAGATTTACCCGACATTGGGTTTTTATCGGCCAGGTTTAGATACGTAATACTGGTTTTGACTTTAGAATCGGCTTCGAATTTAAAATTGGCATTGGCTAATACGTTGGTAAACGTACGTGCATCGCCAATTACAATGTCTTTGTTAAATATAAAATCATCACCGAAATTCTGCATCCAGCGGGTATAGGCCTTTATGTGATATTTGCCCGTACTTACCAGCGAGTCGGTAAGCTTAAAATCGCCGTTGCCTAAACCATTATTAAGTGGCACAACCGAACTTTGGTGAACAGAATCCTGCTCATCAACCAGGTCTACATAAAGCACATTACTAAGGGTTGATAGCTCATTTTTTTCGGAATTTACCACATAAGCTTTAAACCAAATATCATCGCCAATACTATAAAAAGGCTTATCTAAATGTAAGTGGACTTTTTCCTGTGGATGTTCTTCCCGCCATTTATCAATATTGGTTATCAGAGTTTTAAGCCAGTCGTCATCAGTAAAAGCGGTAAATAAAAGTGTTAAAGGTAGTGCGAAGGTTAGCAGTACTAATAGTTTTCTTTTCATGTAGAAATAAGGAGTAGGTGTTATTGCTGAAAGATATGTAATTAAAAAGAGAATAAAAAGGCAAGCCTGTTCAGCTTTTTTATTTTTTTTACTTCGAAACGCCACAGATGATACATTATTTCCCAGCAACGCAAATGAAAAACATATAGAAGGTGATACCTTCCTGGAACTTACCTCACTAATCCCGGCGATTATCTGTAGATAAGTTTTTCCGGTGCTGATGCAATTCCAGTAGACGTACTTACCTTTGATGCATCAGAAAACCTGTACATAGCCGAAGCCGAGGGCGCTGCATGAATCTTTCTCATAAAGGAGTTATAGGTCTTAAATATACCTCTTAAAAAGATGGAAATATATTACCGGTTGGCAATACGAATCATAAGCAGCAGGGAGGGGGCTTAACATATTTAAACCTGTGTGCGTACGTTTGTGGTTAGTTTGTACTGCTCTGGCGACATGCCCATGTATTTCTTAAACACCCTTGAGAAGTAATACGGGTCATCGTAACCCAAATCCATAGCTATGGTTTTTATTTTAGCCTCGTTGGCGTACAGAAACTGGCAGGCCTTCTGCATTTTTAGGTGGATAAAGTAGTCAATAGGGGGCATACCTGTAGCCTTTCGAAACAAACTTGAAAAATGCGAGCTGGATAATTTGTGCTGGCCGGCCATATCTTCTACCGTCATTTTCTTCTCAATATTATCCTTCATGTTGATGATGGTTGAGGTGATAATATCTTCCGCACTGCTTTGCTCATTGTTGGTGATATGCTTGTGCGGAAACAAAAAGGTTGCCACTAAATTATACAGGCAAAAACTGGCATTGCATAAGTTTTCAATACTGTAACCCATTTCAAGGTTTTGATAAATGTTGTTCCATATATCAAGCGCCTTATTATTAAAAGGGATCTGTATCGGTCCTTTAAATTCACCAATATTTAACGACTTGTTGAAATTTTCAATATCATCACCAGTAAAATGCACCCAGTAAATTGTCCAAGGGTCTTCTTCGTCGGCCCAGTAGCGCATGTAAACTTCTGTTTTAGGGGTAATAAAGAATTGATTAGGGGTAACCTCAAATTTCTTCTTATCCATCACATAATAGCCTTTGCCCTTAATACAATAGATGAGTATGTTGTCATCACAACCACGGCGCCTTTCTTTATAATGATAAGAAGCTTTAGGGAAATATCCTATTTGGGTTATATAGATATTAAATAAAGCGGGATATCTTTTAACATACTCTTTTAATACCTTTTGTGGTATACTAATTAGTTTTTCACCGTCAAAACCATCTTTTCTTTTAAAAGAGTTACCCATAGCTTAGTTTACAATAATTAATAGAATATTCCATTAGGATTGGCGTAGCTGCCAATTGGTTAGGTTAAAAATAGCTTTATTTTGATATAATGAGAATAGTTTTTTACAAATTATTTTGCGGCCGTTTTAATATTGATAGAATTATCCATTAAAATAACCGAATTGGCTATTAGATAGCTTTTACCCGCAAACTAAATTTGGTCACCGTATTAAAGCGAACCAATTATAACATTGATCAGTAAACTAGCACAGGGCTTTTTGTAAAGATCATACTAAAACAATACGGGGCACAAACAGAAATAATATAAAGCAGTGGTATTGTTGTATAAAACAATATTGATGTTGCTTGCACAAAAAATTATGCAAATACTAAAAGATAAGGTTGTTTTTTTAACCGGCGGTACAGAGGGTATAGGTTAT
>NZ_JBAZRC010000198.1:0-6705 GCF_041663085.1 Mucilaginibacter sp. | reverse complement strand
AAAGATAATTTTAATACTTTGTTTTACTTTTGCCGCCTGCACAGCAGCGTTGGCGCAACGCTTTGCATATGTTGATTCTGATTATATTTTAAAACACATGCCCGAATATGCTTCATCGCAAAAGCAACTGGCATCGTTATCAGAATCATGGCAGAAAGATGTTGATAGCCGTTTTCAGGAAATTGACCGTTTGTACAAAGCCTATCAGGCCGACCAGGTTTTAATGACCCCTGATATGCGCAAACGCCGCGAAGCGGAAATTGTTGATAAAGAGAAAATAGCTAAAGATTATCAGCGCCAGATTTTTGGCCCGGATGGTGAACTTTCTAAGAAAAGTACAGCGCTGATTAAACCAATTCAGGATAGGGTGTCTAAAGCTGTACAGGCAGTTGCCGAAAGCGAAAGCCTTGATATGATATTTGACAAAAACAGTGAAGTGATCATGTTGTATGCCAGCCCGCGTTATAATAAAAGCGATGAGGTGGTTACAAGGTTAGGTTTAAAGCCGGGAGTATTTGCCAAATAAAAATTATATATATATTAGGACTATTATTAAACACAGAACAACAAAAATGAAAAAACTATTTAAAGTTGCTTTAGTTGCAGCAGGAATGTTATTTGCAGGCAACTTTGCCCAGGCACAGTCAAAAATTGGCTATATCAATTTCGAGGGACTTGTACAACAAATGCCTGAATTTAATACTGTTAAATCACAGCTTGAAATTTATCAAAAGCAATTTATTGATCAGCTTTCTACCATGAATACTGAGCTTCAGAATAAAGGTAAAGAATACCAGGCTACACAGGAAAAAATGACCGATGCTGTCCGTTCAACAAAACAGGCTGAGCTACAGGATATTCAAAAACGCATACAGGATTTACAAACCAGTGCACAACAGCAGGTAGATAATAAAGCCAGTGAACTTTACAAACCATTAACCGATAAAGCAAATGTAGCTATTAACGCTGTTGCTAAAGAAAAAGGCTTTACCTATGTGCTTAATACTGCTCAAACACAGTTATTAGTTTCGCCTCCGGGAGATGATTTGATGCCGGCTGTAAAGCTTAAATTAGGATTAAAATAATCTAAAAATTAAATTATTTAGAAAGCGCCCCTATTACGGGGCGCTTTTTTATTTTTGTTAGTATGTTATCAAGCGGTCCAATAGGGGTATTTGATTCGGGTATAGGTGGTTTAACGGTGTTCCGTTCTATTGTAGAGCAGTTGCCGGGTTATGATTATTTATACCTTGGTGATAACGGGCGTGCCCCCTATGGCAACCGATCGTTCAAAACCATACACCAGTACACATGGGAATGTGTGCAATGGATGTTTAAACAAGGTTGCCCGCTGGTAATACTTGCCTGTAATACTGCATCAGCAAAAGCACTGCGCACTATACAACAGCAGGATATGCCCGGCTTGCATACAGATAAGCGTGTGCTTGGTGTAATACTCCCAACAGCCGAGGTTATTGGCAATTATACCCAAACCAAACAAATTGGTGTGTTGGGTACAAAAGGCACCGTACAATCCGGCTCGTACCTGTTAGAGATAGAACACTTTTTTCCTAAATTGATAGTTTACCAGCAAGCCTGCCCGCTTTGGGTACCGCTGATAGAGAACGGCGAATACAACAAGCCCGGGGCAGATTATTATGTAAAATTGTATCTGGATCAGTTGATGCAGCAATCACCCGATATTGATACCATATTACTGGCCTGCACACATTACCCGCTACTGCAGGATAAGATAAAGGCCCACCTCCCTGCCAATATTAAGGTTGTTGCCCAAGGTGATATTGTTGCCACCAGCCTGGTTGATTATCTGCAACGCCATCCTGAGATGGAACAGCGGCTCAGTAAAAATGGGCACCGGGCTTTTTATACCACTATTGACGATACCCCGGATTTTGACCATCATGCAACCCTGTTTTTTGGTAACCAGGTAAAAAGTGAGTTTGTTGATGTACGGGAGGGGTGTTGATCAGATATGTGGATGACTCATCTCCCGCCACGTCATTGCGAGGTACGAAGCAATCTCCTGATAAATTTTCTTATGCTAAGTGTACCACTATAAACATCGGCCCGCTCAATTGCCGCGGGATGGCTGTTACTTTGTCTTGATACAAAGTAACCAAAAATCAAGTCAGCAAAAAGGCTTCTTTGCGCACATGGCCTTTACCCTGCAAACCGGGCAGAACCACGGGCTGGAATCTTTTGCCAGCTCCGCCCACTCTTGCCCTTGCTTTCGCAAAAGTTCCTATGCCCTTACCACGCACAAGGCCAACATCGTTCTGCCCGCTTTCGCCCGAAGCTGTTTGTCTGACACGGAACTACGGAAACGTGCATTCTCCTCCTTGTCATCCTGAGCATCGCGAAGGATCTATTAGCGAACTTTGCATGTCGACAAATAGATGCACTACGTTCAGCATGACAAAGTGGTGGTTTTGCGTTAGGGATAGCAGCGGATACCTGCCTTGTGGCTAAGGCTTGCGCAGTATGAGCGGATAGCCCGGCCGCAGGCAACGCCCAAAACAAATTGTTGAATTTAACGGTTCCCTCTTTAAAATCATTCTAAAAAAGCACTACCAAAACAGTCAACTATCCTTAGCATTTATTAAGTTTGCAGCCAACGTAAACGGCCCTTGAATTTTTACATTACATATTTCATTGTAGCAGCAGGTTTATTTGCTTTTGTAGGCCTGTTTACCATGTTTGGCGTATATGCCGAGCGTAAAGTGAGCGCGTTTATACAACACCGCCTCGGGCCAACAGAAACAGGTAAATACGGAACCCTTCAGGTATTGGCCGATATGCTTAAGATGGTACAAAAGGAACTCATTATCCCGGCTGCGGCCGATAAGATATTGTTCCTGGCAGCACCTATCATCATCTTCATTGGCGTGTACCTTGGTTTTGCGGCATTGCCCTGGGCACCCGGACTGATCCCCGCAAACATCAACATCGGTTTATATTACATTTTCGCTATCATATCTATCGAAACCCTTGGCATACTGATGGCAGGTTGGGGGTCTAATAATAAGTATTCTATACTGGGCGCCATGCGCTCAGCCGCGCAAATTATCTCGTACGAGATTCCGGCCGGGTTTGCATTGATCTCTGTAGTGATGATAGCGCAAACACTTAACCTGCAGGATATAGCCATGCAGCAGGGCATACTATCGCCCGATAAGGCAAAGTTTTTCGGCTTTTGGGATGTGTCGCAAATAGGGGGTATCCTATCCTGGAATATTTTCCAGGCGCCGCATTTACTGGTGGCTTTTGTCATCTATTTCATTGCGTCGCTGGCCGAAAGTAATCGCGCGCCTTTTGATATTCCTGAGGCTGAATCTGAACTGGTGGCGGGTTTCCATACCGAGTTTACCGGTTTGCAGTTTGCGCTGGTGTTTTTGGCCGAATATTCGATGATGTTTTTGGTATCGATGGTGGGGGTGATCTTATTTTTAGGTGCATGGAACACGCCGTTACCAAACATTGGTTCGGTAACTTTGGCAACGTGGACAACCGGCACCGCATGGGGCATTATCTGGATATTGATAAAAACCTTATTATTGGTAGGTGTACAAATGTGGATCCGCTGGACATTGCCACGCCTGCGTGTTGACCAATTAATGAACCTGTGCTGGAAAATATTAACCCCGCTGGCGTTTTTATGTATGCTGATATCAGGTATATGGCGTTTATGGGTAATGTGATAGTTAGAGATTAGAGATTTGTGATTAGAGATTAGGAATACAAAAAAGGTATGATCGGTTAAATCAATTAATCGGTGAAATCCAAAAAAATAAAATGATAAAGAAGGCAATAAACGGTTTTACTACGGCATGGAAGGGGCTATCCCTTACCATAAAGGCTTTGTTTGCCTCAAATGCCAAACGTAATATTACGCCTATAACAAACGATAATTACTTCAGCCAGCAAAACAATACCAATACTATACAATACCCAAAGCAGGAATTGCCTGTGCCCGAAGTGGGCCGCTACCAGCTGGATGTGGAGATAGACGATTGTATTGTGTGCGACCTATGCGCCAAAATTTGCCCGGTTAACTGCATCGATATTGAGTCTATAAAATCAACCGAAGGTTCAATTGGCGAAACATCCGACGGATCGAAAAAACTGCTTTACGCGGCTAAGTTTGATATTGACATGGCCAAGTGCATGTACTGTGGCTTATGCACAATTGTATGCCCAACGGAGTGCATTGTTATGACCAACCAGTATGATAAAACGGTATTCGAACTGAAAGACCTGAACTACGAATTTTCGGATATGTCGCCCGAGTTTGCTGCCGAAAAGCGCGAACTGCTGGAAAGGCAACAAGCCGAAAAACAAGCCGCAAAATTAGCAGCCATGAAAGCGAAGGAGGGCGGGGTATGAACTTAGTACAGATTATGTTTTACTTAATGGCGTTTATAACGCTGGGCTCGGCATTGGTTGTGGCCATGGGTAAAAATTTGATG
Source organism: Mucilaginibacter sp. (assembly GCF_041663085.1). Lineage (GTDB taxonomy): Bacteria > Bacteroidota > Bacteroidia > Sphingobacteriales > Sphingobacteriaceae > Mucilaginibacter. The sequence goes on along the minus strand of NZ_JBAZRC010000198.1, from coordinate 2,218 downwards.
CGCAGCATCTTCATGTTCTTTGTAACACTGTTTGGCCTCGCTGGCCTTTATGTATTGGCCCTGGCCGATTTTGTAGCCGTTACCCAAATAGTTATTTATGTAGGTGGAATATTGGTGCTGATATTATTCGCTTTTATGCTCTCGGGTAAAGAATCGCTGGCCATCGCACAACAACAAACCACACCATATATCAGTTTGAAGAATTTACCGGCTTTTTTATTGGCCGCCCTGTTTTTGGTGGTAATGCTGAACGTGGTTTTTAAAGCTGATGTAAATAACCTGCCATGGGTAAAAGCTGCTATCGCAACAAAGAATGTGGTGCCGGTAAACGGTACTATCAATAACATCGGTGTTAGTTTAATGACGCGCTATTTGCTGCCTTTCGAGGTGATCTCTATTTTGTTGATGATAGCATTGGTAGGTGCTGCGCACTTATCCCGCAAGGAGGGCGCGAAAGCATGATAGGCCTTAATGATTTTATGATAGTAAGCGTGGTGCTGTTTTGCATCGGCCTGTTCATTATTGTATCAAAAAAGAACGCCATACAAATACTGATAGGCATTGAGCTAATGTTGAACGCTGCCGTATTAAACCTGGTAGCTTTTGGTAAGTATGACCGTATAAACAACGGCGGGCAAATGTTTGCCCTGTTTGCTATTGTACTGGCCGCTGCTACAACTGCTGTTGCGTTGGCTATTATATTGAATGTATATCGACAGTACAAAACTATTGATCCGGATAAAATTAACCAGTTGAAAGATTAACAATGAAAAAACTGCTTTTAATATTGCTGATGTTACTTTCTGTGTGTGCCTTTGCGCAAACACGTAAGGAGCATGCAACAAAAAAGAAGGCAAAGAGCACAGCTAAGCATTCTAAAAAACGCTCATCAAGACATCGCCTTAGCGCAGGGGAGGCCCGTGTAGAAGAACCTGTTGAGGAAGAGGAACGCGCTACGTACCCATTTTTTAGGGTGGATAGCATTACAAAAAAACTGGTGCTAACCGACCCGCCTGACGAAAAGGACCGCCCGTTTGTATTGGTAAACGACAACGTTTACAATGGGCGCCTGCAAGATCTTAAACCCCAAAATATCCTGGATATATCGGTTGTAAAAAGCAAGGGTGCCAAAATGATGTACGGGCAAAAAGCTGCTGCCGGTGCTTTGATCATCAAAACTAAACAAGCTTTACCTGCCGACTTGCCAGGTACTTTGCTGCCATTGCCAAAGCAACAGCCAAATCAAAAAGCATTTGTACTTAATGAAGAGGTTACCTATGGTAAGGTGTCAGATATCGACCCGGAAACCATCCTGAAGATTGATACGTTGATACAACCAAAATTTGTGGGCGCTACACAGAACGATACTACGGTTAATGTAACTACCAAAAAATACGGCACTAAACTGTATCAATGGAAATTTGGCACGCTATCAAAAGCTTACAAAACTTACATTCGTTCGCGCAAGGGTAAGGATCTTACTGTAACCTATATAATGCCTGATGGCAATGAACTAACCGGCGAAGACAAGCTGCAGCTTTTTGAGCTGGCCAGCAAAGCTGATATTAAAGCGGTGAGTTTTACAAGTCCAAGTGGCACGCGTAAAAGTCGAAAACCGGCAACCGTAACTATTGAACTAAACCAACCCTCGAATTGATGATGAAGAAGTTGGTTTTGATATTGTTTGTTTTTGGATCGGCTAGTGCGTTTGGGCAGGCTGAAAAGAAAATTAGTGATACCATATTTATGATACATGATGCACCAATCATATCATCGAAAAGCCGACCATTGTATATAATTGATGAGCGACTTTCAAAAGTACAGCCCCAGTTTAAACCGGCAGATATTTGCGATGTTAAGGTATTAAAACCGTTTGACGCGTTTAAGTTATACGGAAAAGATGCTAATGATGGTGCAATTATTCTTATAACCAAAAAGTTTGCTATTAAACGATATCAGGAAAAATTTTCCGGGTTGTCAATTGAATATAAATCGTGCCTGAATTCACAAAAAAACAATGACGATAACTTTTTATATGTAGTAAATGGTGCGCCGATACAAGGAGAGTCGAAAATAAAAGAACTATATAATCTGGAGGTTGAAAAAATTAAAGAGTTAAAATTTCTTAAAGGTGAACCAAGTATTAATGGTGTTATTCAGCTGATAATTATTGTAACTAACAATTGAACCCAACCATACCATATAACGACGCGCAAAC
>NZ_JBAZRC010000197.1:0-6712 GCF_041663085.1 Mucilaginibacter sp. | reverse complement strand
TACCTGATTGAAGGATGGGGTACCGACCTGCAATCCGAGCATGAGCGTTATTTGGTTGAGAAACACTTTAAAAAGCCGGTGATCCTGACGGATTATCCGAAAGAGATAAAATCCTTCTACATGCGCCAAAACGACGACGGAAAAACCGTTGCCGCTATGGATATCCTTTTCCCGGGCATCGGCGAAATTGTAGGTGGCTCGCAGCGGGAGGAACGTTTAGACAAGCTTGAACAACGCATGGACGAGATTGGCATCCCTAAAGATGAGCTTTGGTGGTACCTGGATACCCGCCGTTACGGTGGCTGCCCGCACTCGGGCTTTGGTTTAGGTTTTGAGCGTTTGGTGCTGTTTGTTACCGGCATGGGCAATATCCGCGACGTGATCCCTTTCCCAAGATTCCCTAAGAACGCGGAGTTTTAAACCGCAGATATATACGATTTTTACAATTACGCCGATTATTTATGATCGGCGTTTTTTTTTATCTCCACTCCATTTTTGTAATTTGCCAGTGAGATGCCAACAATAGAATTAACTACACACATCAATGCCCCTATCCAGCGTTGCTTTAACATTGCCAGGGATATTGATATCCACATAGCCTCTACCGCCCACACCTGTGAGAGGGCTATTGCAGGCCGAACCAGCGGGTTAATTGAATTGGGCGAAACCGTTACCTGGCGGGCAAAACATTTTGGCGTGTGGCAAAACCTTACCTCAATAATTACTGACTTTAATTCGCCTACTTTCTTTGCAGATGAATTGGTTGAAGGTGCTTTTAAAAGCTTCCGCCATGAGCATTATTTTACCGGGGATGATAAGCAAACCATTATGCGGGATGTGTTTGTGTTTGAATCGCCATTAGGCATATTAGGAAAACTGGCCAATTGGTTGTTCCTGAAAAAATATATGACCGGATTATTGATTACGCGGAATAAGGTGATCAAGGAAGAGGCGGAGAGGCGTTAGGTGTTGGCTAAATCCGATATTCCTATCTTTTTTGCATTCGCTCGGCTCCAGCCGAGTTGACCTGTATTAAGCGGCGTCCCGCCGCAGTGCAATAAGGTTTGGCCAGAGGCCTTGTAATAATGGCCACCCGGCTGGAGCCGAGCGACTGCTTAGTGGATTACTCCCTCTTATAATCCTTATGCACAATCAAAAAGCTGGCGCGCTCTTCCTTATGGAAGGGAATATTCCAGTTGCCCTGGTAACTTATTTTAACGGGCAGTAGCTGATCGTTAAACCTGTTCAGTTCGATATCCATCTGCACGTTAAAATCAAACAGCATATTACTGTATTTCATGTCGATATAACGCCCCAGGATCTGGAAATTATTCATATCAAAAATGGTTGTCATTTCCTGTATCACCACATCATCCGGTGCTGAACTGGGCTTGCGGATAACTTTAAAACGATATACGGGGATGCTGTCCAAATACTTGCCCCTTGCAAACTCGTAGGTATAAAACTGCCGCATCTCGGGTCCAAAAATTTCTGTTTTACTGCTGATAAACGGGATGCCGCTCACCTTACGGCCGGGTGTAAATACCAGCGTTTTCAGTTTGGCCCTGTAGCCTTCATTCTTTCCTTTGTTTGCCGTGCCTGTACCTTCAGATTTTACAAACCCGGAATTGTAGGCGTTCATGAAAATATAATCGAACATCTCTACCGTGTACAACTGGTATTTGCCGTTCTTTTTAAAAACGTTGCCGCTATCGCTTTTGGCTGTGTATTCTACCTTGTGCTTACCGGCCTGGTTGCTATGTAGTATGCGGCGGTAGATCTTGCCATTAACCTTATTCTTTTTATCATAGCTAAAAATGCGGTTCTCGGCAGTAAAAGCATACAGTTTCATATTCTGAAACGCTTTGTAAAAGCCGGTATCGGCCATTACCGCATCAATAAAATCCTGCGCGCGCAGCTTGTGCGACACAATATTTACCGGCGAATCGATCACGATAGTTCGGATAGTATCCGGGTTAAAGCGCGGAATTTGCTGTGAATAAGAGCTGAAAGCGGAGAGCAAAAAGCAGAAAGCTATGAGTATCCTTTTGTTCATACTGTTCCCCGTGTACAACCGTCTATGGCCTATCAACTAATTCCCCAACTGTTTAACAGCCAGGTAAGCCATCAGGCCAACACTTTGCTCCAGCGCGCTTTCTTCAATATCAAACGTTGGGGTATGTACCGATGAAGTGATGCCGCGTGCTTCGTTACGGGTGCCTAAACGGTAAAAGCACGAATCGGCCACTTGCGAGTAGTAGGCAAAATCTTCTGCGGCCATCCATATATCAAGGTCGAGCACGTTCTCTTTGCCCAAATAATCCTCGGCATTGGCGCGGGTTTTAGCAGTAAGTTTTTCTTCGTTGATCAGGAAAGGATATCCCCTCATGATGTTAAACTCGCAACTGCCGCCCATGCTTTCGGCAATTCCTTCGGCGACCTTTTTGATCTTAATATGGGCCTCAGAACGCCATTTTTCGTCCATGGTACGGAAAGTTCCTTCCAAATAAACCTCGTTTGGTATCACATTGGTAGCGCCATTGGCAATCACCTTACCAAACGATAAAACCGACGGACTCTTAGGATCCGCAGAGCGGCTCACAATGGTTTGTAATGCCGTAATAATATGAGCGGTGATCACAACCGGGTCTACATTTTGTTGCGGTTGCGCACCATGCCCCCCCTTGCCCCTTACAGTAACATAAAGTTCATCGGTTGATGCCATATACTTGCCCGCACGGAAACCAACCTTGCCGGCATCTATCAGCGGCATCACATGCTGGCCAATCACAGCGGCTGGTTTTGGGTTTTCCAATACACCTTCCTGTATCATGAGGCTTGCACCGCCGGGAAGTTTCTCTTCTGCCGGTTGGAAGATCAGTTTGATGGTGCCGCCAAATTCGCTTTTCAGGTCGGTTAATATTTTGGCCACACCCAATAGCGATGAGGTGTGTACATCGTGCCCGCAGGCGTGCATAACACCCGGATTTTGCGATTTGTACGGCACATCGTTTGCCTCGGTAATAGGCAGCGCGTCCATATCGGCACGCAGGGCCACCACCTGGTCAGATGGCTTATCGCCTTTTATTAGCGCTACCAGGCCGGTATCAGCCATTTTATGGTATTCCAGCCCAAGTTCTTCCAGTTTATTTGCCACAAACACTGATGTTTCTACCTCGTGGAAAGAAAGCTCGGGGTGTGAGTGCAAATGCCTGCGGTTGGCCACTACATCATTAAAAATATCTTTTGCTAAAGCCTGTATCTTTTCTTTAATCATTAGTGATAACCGTTTTGGGTGGATTAATTTTTTCTGATATGATAAACATTATCGGAAACCATACTTTTAACTGTTCTTTCATACGTTCGGCTTCAATACGTGTACGAAAATCGCCGGCACGTACCTTAAAGTTCGGTTCGTGGTACACAATATAGGTACGCATTTCGGGAAACTCTTTATTGAATTTTGCCTGTGCATTATAGGCTGCAACGCGGTTGCTGCCACTGTAGATCTGCACGCGGTAACCAAATGAAGATGAGTAGACTGTTGCCGAGCCGCCGCCGCCGCTCACTTTACTGTTAAGGGCCGCGCGTTTAGCTAAAAGGGTATCAAACAATGACGGGGCCACTACCTGTACTTTACCCCTCTCCTGGGCAAATGTTGCTGATGATAATATCAGCAGTAAAAACAAAAAGCAATATCTGATGAGGCTTAAAGGCACTTGAGTATCAGATATTGCTTTTTTCATGTTATTTTTATTCAACAAACGTTGTCATGCCGAACTTGTTTCGGCATCCCACATACAAAGTCGGCTGTCTGTTGGTCAACCGTCCCGAGAGATCCTGAAACAAGTTCAGGATGACTTTATGTTCTTAATTTTGCCCTACGCCGTGGCAGTTTTTGTATTTTTTTCCGCTACCGCATGGGCAAGGGTCGTTCCTGCCAATTTTTTGCTCAACCTTTACCGGGGTTGGCTTTTGTATTTCGCGGGTATCGTCCATTGGCATACCGTTAGCCTCGCTAACAAGCTCGGGTTTTGAGGTGCGCATGTTTCTCAGATCAAGCTTTGGCTGAGGTTTTGCCTCCCGTACCTGCTCAGGCTCTTGCTGAACCGGGATACCGCCCCTAAACAGGAAGCTAACCAGCTCTTTATTAACGTTCGCTAACATCTGGCGGAACAATTCAAACGCCTCGAACTTATAAACTAACAGTGGGTCTTTTTGTTCGTACACCGCGTTCTGTACAGATTGTTTTAACTCATCCATTTCGCGCAGGTGCTCTTTCCAGGCATCATCAATAAGGTAAAGTGTAACGTTTTTCTCGAACGATTTAAACACCTCTAAACCTTTGTTATCAACCGCTTTTTTAAGCGGAACTGAAACCTGTAAGCCGTGTATGCCGTCAGAAAAAGGAACTACAATGTTCTCTACGTATTGGCCACGGGTATCATAAACATCTTTTATTACCGGGTATGCCTGTTGAGCAACGGCTTCTGCTTTGCGTTTGTAAAAGTCGGTAACCTCTGCAAATGTGCTGTCAACCAATGCGGCAATGCTTGTACCTGCAAACTCTTCAGCGTTAACCTGGGTATCTACAGAGAATAAACGGATAACTTCCATTTGGAAACCTTCAAAGTTATTGCTCTCTTTATATTCGGTTACTACATCTTCAATAACATCAAAAACAGTATTGCTGATATCCACATCAAGGCGATCGCCAAATAATGCGTTTTTACGTTTCGCGTAAATAACGGTACGCTGTGAGTTCATCACATCATCATACTCCAGCAAACGCTTACGGATACCAAAGTTGTTCTCTTCAACTTTCTTCTGCGCACGCTCGATAGATTTTGAGATCATGGAGTGCTGAATAACTTCGCCCTCTTCGATACCCATACGTACCATCAGGTTTGAGATACGCTCTGACCCGAATAAACGCATCAGGTTATCCTCTAACGATACGAAGAACTGGGATGAACCCGGATCGCCCTGCCTGCCTGCACGGCCACGCAACTGCCTGTCAACACGGCGCGATTCATGGCGCTCGGTACCAACAATGGCTAAACCGCCAGATGCCTGTACACCTTCGCCCAGTTTTATATCCGTACCACGGCCTGCCATGTTGGTAGCAATGGTAACGGTGCCTGCCTGCCCGGCTTCGGCCACAATATCGGCCTCTTTCTGGTGCATTTTAGCATTCAGTACGTTATGTTTTATACCGCGTAGCTTAAGCATACGGCTCAGTAATTCCGAGATCTCTACCGATGTTGTACCCACCAGTACCGGTCGGCCGGCCTGTGTTAGTTTCACAATCTCATCGGCAACAGCATTGTATTTTTCGCGGATAGTGCGGTAAACCAGGTCCTGCATATCTGCACGGCTGGTTGGCGTATTGGTTGGTATCTCTACCACATCCAGCTTATATATCTGCCAAAACTCACCAGCTTCGGTAACGGCAGTACCAGTCATACCGCAAAGCTTGTGGTACATCCTGAAATAGTTTTGCAGGGTGATGGTTGCAAAGGTTTGCGTTGCATCCTCAACCTTAACGTTTTCTTTTGCCTCAATAGCCTGGTGTAACCCGTCAGAGTAACGGCGGCCATCTAATACACGGCCGGTTTGCTCATCAACAATTTTCACTTTACCTTCATCAAGGATGTATTCGGTATCTTTTTCAAATAAGGTATAAGCCTTGAGCAATTGGTTAACCGAGTGGATACGTTCTGACTTGATAGAGAAATCGCGCATCAGTTCATCCTTCTGGGCTATTTTTTGTTCGGCCGGAAGATCAGATTTTTCAATATTGGCAATTTCGGTACCTACATCAGGCATCACAAAGAAATTAGGGTCTTCGCCCGATGCAGTGATCAGTTCGATACCTTTTTCAGAAAGCTCAACCGAATTATTTTTTTCATCGATGATAAAGAACAGCTCAGAATCAACCTTCGGCATTTCCTTACCCTGATCCTGCATGTAGTGGTTTTCGGTTTTTTGCAGTACTGTACGGTTAGCCCCTTCGCTCAGGAATTTGATCAGCGCCTTGCTTTTTGGCAGGGCGCGGTGGGCGCGTAATAAAGCTAAACCGCCATCATCAATACCTGTATTACCATCGTTTATAGCTTTTTTAGCTTCGTTTAAAACGGTGTTAACATACGCCTTTTGCGCGTTAACCAAACGCTCTATACGTGGTTTTAATTCATAAAACTCGTGCTCATCGCCGCGTGGTATTGGGCCCGATATAATTAACGGTGTACGTGCATCATCAATTAACACGGAGTCCACCTCATCCACCATGGCATAATGCAGCTTGCGTTGCACCAATTCTTCGGGGCTGCGTGTCATATTGTCACGCAGGTAGTCGAAACCAAATTCGTTGTTGGTACCAAAGGTAATATCAGCCAAATAAGCTTTACGGCGTTCTTCGCTGTTTGGCTCGTGTTTGTCAATACAATCAACAGATAAGCCGTGGAATTCATACAACGGGCCCATCCACTCGCTATCGCGGCGGGCCAGGTAATCATTCACGGTTACAATATGTACACCCTGCCCGGCAATAGCGTTAAGGTATGCAGGCAGCGTGGCTACCAGAGTTTTACCTTCACCCGTTGCCATCTCAGATATTTTACCCTGGTGCAATACAATACCGCCTATCAGCTGCACATCGTAGTGTACCATGTTCCAGGTAACCTCGTTACCGGCAGCAAGCCAGGTATTA
>NZ_JBAZRC010000196.1:0-6797 GCF_041663085.1 Mucilaginibacter sp. | reverse complement strand
AAAGTTTGTGGTGTTGAGATGAATGACACCTGTTAGATTAATAGTAAATGAAAATATGAAACCTATTAGCCCGCCCATAATCAAACTCGGCGCAAAAGTCCCCCCGTTTCCGCCTGCACCCAGTGTTACCAGGGTTGCAACTGACTTTGCGAAAATAGTGAATACAGTAAAAAGTATAACTACACCGGGAATATCATGGTAATCAGAGAAAATACTGTTATTAATTACAGAAAGGTAATTGCCGGCTAATAATTGTTTGATGGTAATATAGCCTTCTCCATAAAGCGTAGGAAACACAAACACCATTACCCCCAATAAAAGTCCGCCTGACAAAATCTTTTTATAAATGCCGTGCATTCTGTAAAAGAGACCTTTGATAAAATAGTTAGCTTTAGTGAAGTAGATAGAGAACAAGCCAATCAACAGAGCGAGCAATACATAATAGAAAAGCGAACTTATTTCCCAGCCGTGGGTAACCAAAATAAACAATTGTTGTGTGTAAAAAAGCCGGGCAACAACTGCAGCGGTTGCAGCGGAAAGTAAAAGGGGAATAAAAGCCGGAATAGTGAACTCCGGCAATAGTACTTCAATCGCGAATACAATACCGGCTATCGGACTATTGAAAGCTCCAGCAATTCCGGCCGCAGCACCGCAGGCTAGCAGTAATGTGATTTCTTTATAAGAAAGTCCCCAAAAACGCCCGAGGGAAGACCCTATTGCAGAACCGCTGGTAACGATTGGAGCTTCCAGTCCAACTGAGCCACCAAATCCTACAGTAATGGCTGACGTTATAATTTGAGAATATACGTTATGTGTATCAATCCTGCTGGATTTTTTAGAAATAGCGTACAAAAGAGGCGTAAGCCCGGTTTCAAATTTGCTCTTTCTGATGAAATATTTAATATATAAAACAGTAAGCAGGATCCCGATCATCGGTGATAGAAGATATACATAATATTTATACTTCCATTGCCAGCCATTTTGCAGAAACTCTTCGATATGATGAGTGAGGCTTTTTAGAATTGCAGCTGCTATACCTGCAAGAATGCCAACCAGAATAGCCAGGATTATAAGAAAATTACGATTGGATATTTTGGCTTTTCGATAATTATTTAAGATATCGATATAATCGAAAAACTTAATAAACATAAATAATTTTTAATGTTGCTTCTGCAAAAGTACGTAAATTATATAGAAAGCTATTTTGGAGGCTCAATCCGCTGCGCGTCCAATACAATTTTAACCTTAGCTCAAGGCATTCCCAGGAAGTGTCATTAGCACTTTATCACCATTTATGGTTTCCATAATAAAGATAAGCTATGCTGGTTAATGAATATATCAACATTGTGGTTAACTAGTCTGATGATAGTTCGGTCATCGTTATAACAATTGTCACCTTCCAAACATCGAACAGACTGATCGTTATTCAGCGTGTAGTTTTTGGGTTTGCTCATAAAGAATAGTAGCCCGAAGCTTTTTTCCAACATAATTAACTAAAATATGGGTTAACAAATATCGATCTGAAGAAATTTTAAATCATGATGTTTATTAATTTAACATGTTGATTATCATTTTAATATAGAGTTTTCGTTGAGTTTTTTTGGGATACAACTATTCAATAAATAACTCAATGGAGTTTCTGAGCATTTACGCATGATTTGAATGAGTAGAAGCAACAAAAAAGCCCTTAAATTAACGATTTACGGGCTTAATGATGTTTTGATATGATAATCTGCGGAGAGCTAGGGTAATGAACCTTTGTCTTAACTGTCCAATTATGTGTTAGTTATCTATCGAAAAATCTTTTACTCAATGAATCATTTAACGGTGCGAAATGACTTTTAATCGTTACCATTATTGCACTATCAGCAATCAACCTTTACCCTTAGCAAAAGTAATTGCAGCTGCCTGGAAATTCTTAATGACCGGGGCCGTAATCGTAGCTTCGGCCGGGTTTATGCCTAAAGCTTTCCAATCAAGGGTAAGTTTAATTGTCGTATCTACGGGTGACCAGCCGGCTATGGCAATCAAGCGGACCATTACCGGATAAGCAACACCCGTTTCTTAGCCTTTATATTTCGTTCCTAAAAATGTTAATTAACGAAATTAAATCATCGGAAAATCTTTGACTTAAAATCAAGTATCTGGTAATCAATAATTTAATATGTGGCACGCGCTTGGTATGGCGAACACAAAAGGAATCAGTGAGAAAGTGTTCCATCAATTATTCATCATGAATCTAAAATCAAGACAATGGATACAGTCTACATAGTTACGCATATGGCGATGGCAACATGCATCATAACAATATTATATGTATCGCTTACTTCCCCTAAAACTATCAGCGATCAAAATAATAACTCTTCAAATGCCCCGCTTTCTATAATGGGCGTAAAGTTGATCGTTCGGACTCTAAAAACGCTTTACAGAATAGCCATGAGTATACTCATCACTCATTTAAAGTAGCACTTAACAGTTTTTTTAATATAAATAAACAATCATGAAAAATTCAATTAAAATCGGTGTTATTACACTAGTAATGTTCTCTTTCCTGGGACACAATGTAAAAGCTCAATCTAACAACAAAACAGAAACTTATGGATCAGGGATCCGGCTTAGTATTGGTGTTGACGCGGGCATTCCTGTCGGATCGTTACGAAGGGACTATAGGTGGAGTTTTGGAGGGTCTGCCCAAGCCGACTTCCCGCTAATCAGCAACCAGCTATACGTCACGTTGAATAGTGGGTACAATAATATTTTTGCAAAGAATAGTCCCGGTTTGAACGACATTCACCTTATTCCGGTAAAAGCGGGCCTGAAATATTTCCCTGTGAAAATATTTTATGTACAGGGAGAAGCTGGGGCGTCGTTCCTGACAAATAATAATGAGGCCGAAAAATCTGCTTCGTTTGTATATGCACCCCAGGTAGGGGTTTTACTTCCTGTTGGTGCCAAAAATTATATAGATGCAGGCTTTAGGTTTGAAGGCAATACTAAATTTTATGAAACAGGTAAATCGAGTAACTTCTTTGGATTGCGGGTAGCATATGCCTTCAGCCTTTGATCGGGTGCAACTGTCTTTTTTAGCCAGGTAATTCGACCGGCTAAAAAAGACGGAATACCATCGCTTGATTAATTTGATTTTGGCCAGGTAATACGCCTGAATTTTTATTCAACTCACAATGCAAAACAACAATAGTACTCTATTTTTAGGATCTCCGAAAACGTATGTAACCGGGCATAACATAAAAATATCATCCATACAGCTTCATACAAATAGCGAACATTCACCATGCGATGAAGTTGAACGAATGCAGTTCGCTATAAATTCTTTGAGATCCGGAATCTGGACCTTTGATTTTTTAACGAATTCACTGATGGTTTGTAGCAGATGCAGGGAGTTAATTCCGGCTTTAAGCGGTGGAGAGATCAAGGAAAGCGACCTGATGGGCCTTGTAGTTGGGGAATATAGCAGGCAGGTATCGGAAAGCTTTTACCTGGCATTAAAAACCTATGCCTCTTTTGATATAGAAGTGCCAGTCATCGAGTCAAATAATCTTCACCCTAAATGGTTTAGGATAACCGGGACAACCGCTTTCAGTAGATCGAATACTTTACCTCAAATGCATGGATTAATTGAAGATATATCGGACAGGAAACGGATTGAGCTTTTAAAACGAGACCACCTGGCGATTGTAAGCCATGATTTGAGATCACCGCTATCTGTTATTAAACTATATATCCAGCTTTTTGAACGTGAAATTGGTAATCCGGATAATCATCTTACCTGGCAGATGCTGAAGAAAGCCGGATTACAAATCGAAAAAATGAACAACATGATCGAGTGTTATCTGGAATCGCCTGCAATAGGAGCGGGGGAAATCAAATACTCGCCGGTAATGTTTAACATTAAGGAATTATTTGAAGAGATAATAGATGACCTGCGTCTCTTATATCCGGGTTATATTCTCCTGCTTAAGCGCGTTGCAGTCGTAATGGTGTTTGCTGATAGGGAGAAAATTTGCCAGGTAATTCAAAATCTGCTGAGCAACGCCATAAAATACTCTTCACAAACAGATGTGATTAATATAAATTTTCGAACAATAGATAATTACCTTCAGGTAGAGATACAAGACCATGGAATGGGTATTAGACCAGCTGACCAGAAAAAAATATTTGACAGGTTTTACAGAGTGGAGCGGGTAAGCGGTAAACCAGTTAAGGGATATGGAATTGGTTTATATTTAACAAAACAAATATTGAAGCAACATCATGGTGACATTTGGTTGGAAAGCGAGATAAATAAAGGGTCCAAATTTTATTTTACTTTACCTTGTTCGTGTCTCTAAATCAATCATAGTAATGCCATCAATTTTTAAAAGAATATTTATCTTTAAAAATTATACTATTGTTGGTCACCGCAACTTATGGATCCTAAAGAATTGTTAAAAGGTCATATCACTAAAACAGCCGTTCTTACTGAGGAACAGTTTGAATATTTCTTTTCACATTTTAAAAAGCAGGATTTTAAAAAAGGACAGGCCATAATTACTGATGGGGATGTTGTGAATTGTGAATATTTCGTGATTTCCGGTTGCTTAAAATCCTTCTTTATAAACGATGATCTGAAAATGTTCATTCTTCAGTTTGCTATGCCAACCTGGTGGGCTTCCGATTACAATGCCTTATACAGTCAAAGTAAAGCTACTATAAACGTTGATTGCATTTCAGATACCGAGGTGCTTTGTTTAAGTAATAACGATAGGGAAAAGTTATGCAATGAAATACATGAAGTGGAGCACTTTTTCAGGTGGAGAACCAACAGAGGCTACGTTGCCGCACAAAAAAGGCTTTTGTCCTTTATGAATAATAACGTCAAGCATCGTTACGAAGAACTTTTGAAATTATATCCTGAATTATATAATACAGTCCCCAAGAACCTGATCGCAGCATACTTAGGGGTTTCAAGAGAAACACTTAGTCGGCTGTAGTACCTATGTGGTAACTATTAAATATTTTTTTTCTTTCCGAATGTGATCCAGGTCACACACCATCCTGAAATATCTTGCTTTACTTAGGCCGAAATGAAGAAACAAACGATAGTTGTTGCCGGTGAATTATCGGGTATAGGGAAATCAATAGCGAGACTTTTTTTAGACAAGGGAGATAATGTAGTGCTCAATTCAGTAAATACAGATAAAATAACACAGTTGTTTCACGAACTTGGCGGTGGCGGAAATTTGGCGGTTGTAGCGAGCAACGTTAGTGATAGGGTTACCGGAATAAAGCTTTTAGCTACAGCAGTGGCAAAATTCGGATCGGTTGATGTATTGGTGAATAATGCAGGTGTTTTTGAGACTAAGCCTTTCTTTCACGTAGATGAAGGTTATCTCGACCGTTTTTTGGATACTAACTTAAAAGGGCCTTTTTTGATCACGCAGGGTATTATTCCACAAATGCTTAAGCAAGGCAAAGGCATAGTGATTAATATTGGCATGCCATTAATTAACCCAATACGGGGAGGCGCTCCAGGTGCAGCAGTTCTTGCACCCAAAGGTGCAGTACACGCCCTTACATTACAGCTTGCGGCCGAATTTGGGGAATATAACATCAGCTTTAATACAGTAACACCGGGCATAGATTCCAAGTCAATGCATGCAGCTACGGAAGAATTTATAGCCGGAATGCACTTATCTGAACGTACGGCCGAAGTGCAAGATATAGCACAAATGGTATATGCTATCGCTAAAAAGAATTTATAACTGCTTTACTATCACATTTAACCAATGGTTGCTGAATAATAAACGTGGATGGTTGGCCTTCGCGTTCCGGGAAAATTGTTATGCTTGTTGGCTCGCTTTATTAGGCTCAAATTAAAATAGGTATTAACCGTTTTCATTTTTAGCATACTTTTTTTCTATACCCAATTTTTTTATCCGAGAATTTAATGTAGATGGGTGAAGTTCAAGTAGTTCTGCCGCACCACCCTGTCCATATATCCTCCAACTGCACTGTTCAAGTGCAAAAAGAATATGATCCCGTTCATTATCTATCAGGGATTTTACTCGGCCGTTAGATACCGTCTCAGTCACTTTATTTTGTCCCGATAACTTCAGCGAGTTAACAATTGGCCCACTGGTAAGTAATACTGCCCTGGCTATCGTGTTTTCCAGTTCCCTGATATTTCCCGGCCAAGTATAATTGATCATGGCTTGTATCACATGATCCGCCACCCCGGTAATCTCTTTTTTCTCTTTTCGGGCATATATATTTACAAAGTGCTTAGCCAATGCTACGATATCCTCCTTGCGTTCGCGCAAAGGCGGTAATAGTATAGGGAAAATGTTGATACGATAATATAAGTCCAATCTAAACCTGCCTGCAGCTATCTCCTCCTCCAAATTCCTGTTGGTCGCCGCTATTATTCGTACATCTACTTTTTTTGTTCGTCCTCCTACCGATTCTATTTCTTTTTCTTGCAAAACCCTTAGCAACTTCACTTGCAATTCCAAGGGCAGTTCACCAATTTCATCTAAAAAAACAGTGCCTTCATTTCCCTGCTCAAATTTCCCTATCCTCTTGTCTGTGGCCCCGGTAAATGATCCTTTTTCATGGCCAAATAGTTCCGACTCGATAAGGTTTGCCGGAAGAGCTGCACAATTTACTGCTATAAACGGTTTCTCTTTGCGCTCTGATAATCGATGAACACTTTGCGCAATCAATTCCTTACCTGTACCACTTTCTCCTAATATCAGCACAGATATATCTGACGTACCCACTATTTTAACATTATCTAA
>NZ_JBAZRC010000195.1:0-7174 GCF_041663085.1 Mucilaginibacter sp. | reverse complement strand
GCGCCTTACAAATGGTAAAGAAGTTAACGCCTACATCCCTGGTGAAGGCCACAACTTACAGGAACACTCTATTGTTTTGATCCGTGGTGGTCGTGTTAAAGACTTACCGGGTGTACGTTACCACATTATCCGTGGTGCGTTAGATACTTCTGGTGTTGCCGGTCGTAACCAACGTCGTTCTAAATACGGAACCAAGCGTCCTAAACCAGGACAAGCAGCAGCGGCTCCAGCAAAAGGTAAAAAGAAATAATTAAAGGAGGATAGTAAAAATGAGAAAGTCAAAACCGAAAAAGAGAATCCTTCTTCCTGATCCAAAATTCAATGATATTTTGGTAACCAGGTTTGTAAATAACATGATGTTTGATGGTAAAAAATCTACCGCTTACACCATATTCTACAATGCAGTTGAGATAGTAGAGAAAAAAACAAGCGAAAACGGGTTAGATACCTGGAAAAAAGCTTTGAACAATGTAATGCCTGCTGTTGAAGTAAAAAGCCGCCGTGTTGGTGGTGCAAACTTCCAGGTTCCTACAGAGGTTCGCCCTGAACGTAAAGTTGCTTTGGGTATGAAATGGCTTATCAGCTATGCACGTCGTCGTGGTGAAAAAACCATGATGGAGAAATTAGCCGGCGAGATCATATCTGCTGCTAAAGGTGAAGGCGCTGCCGTGAAGAAGAAAGAAGATACGCACAAAATGGCCGAGGCTAACAAAGCGTTCTCTCACTTTAGATTCTAAATAAAAGGATTACACCGATTTAATATTTGGATTACACCGATTTTGCTATGATTGCATAATCGGTGTAATCATTAAATAAATCAGCGAAATCAAAAAATCAAAACTGAAATGTCAAGAGATCTAAGATATACAAGAAACATAGGTATTGCCGCTCACATTGATGCCGGTAAAACCACTACTACAGAGCGTATTCTGTATTACTCGGGTGTTAGCCATAAAATTGGCGAGGTACACGAGGGTGCAGCTACAATGGACTGGATGGCGCAGGAGCAGGAACGTGGTATTACCATTACATCTGCTGCTACTACTATCGACTGGAAATACAGAGGCCAGAAATACCATATCAACATTATTGATACCCCGGGTCACGTGGATTTTACCGTAGAGGTAAACCGTTCGTTACGTGTACTTGATGGTTTGGTGTTCTTATTCTCTGCCGTTGATGGTGTTGAGCCACAATCAGAAACCAACTGGAGGCTTGCAAACAACTATAACGTTGCCCGTATAGGTTTCGTTAATAAGATGGACCGTTCTGGTGCCGATTTCTTAAACGTTGTTAAACAGGTAAAAAGCATGTTAGGCAGCAACGCTGTTCCGCTTCAATTGCCAATTGGCGCTGAAGAGAACTTTAAAGGTGTTGTTGATTTAATTAATTGGAGAGGTATTGTTTGGAATGAGCATGATAAAGGTATGACCTTTACTGAAGTGCCTATCCCTGAGGATATGATCGAGGAAGCAACCGAGTGGAGAGAGAAATTATTGGAATCAGTTGCTGATTACGATGAGAGCCTGATGGAGAAATTCTTTGATAATCCGGAATCAATCACCGAGCGCGAAATTTTAGATGCATTGCGTAAAGCAGTGTTAGATGCTAAAATTGTGCCTATGGTTTGTGGTTCATCTTTCAAAAACAAAGGTGTACAAACCATGCTTGATTATGTGATGGAATTACTTCCTTCGCCTATGGATGTTGAAGGTATTGTTGGTACAAACCCTGAGACCGGCGAAGAAATTATCCGCCAGCCATCAGAAAAAGAACCATTTGCAGCATTAGCGTTTAAAATCGCGACGGATCCTTTCGTAGGCCGTTTGTGCTTTATCCGCGTATACTCAGGTAACCTTGAGGCTGGTTCATATGTACACAACATGCGTTCAGATAACAAAGAGCGTATCTCTCGTATATTCCAGATGCACGCTAACAAGCAAAACCCTATACCTAACGTAGGTGCAGGTGATATTGCTGCGGTAGTAGGCTTTAAGGATATCAAAACAGGTGATACACTTTGTGATGAGAAACACCCTATCGTGTTGGAGTCGATGAACTTCCCTGAGCCGGTTATCGGTTTGGCTATTGAGCCTAAAACTCAGGCTGACGTTGATAAATTGGGTATGGCTTTGGGTAAATTATCTGAAGAGGATCCAACCTTCCGTGTAAACTCTGACGAAGAAACCGGCCAAACTGTAATTAGCGGTATGGGCGAGCTTCACTTGGATATCATCATGGACCGCTTAAAACGTGAGTTTAAAGTAGAAGTTAACCAGGGTGCGCCACAAGTAGCTTACAAAGAATCAATCACAGGTACTATACAACACCGCGAAACATACAAGAAACAAACCGGTGGCCGTGGTAAATTCGCTGATATACAAGTTATATTATCACCAAACGACGAAGGTAAAGAAGGCTTACAGTTTGTGAACGAAATTAGCGGTGGTTCAATCCCTCGTGAGTTTATCCCATCTGTAGAAAAAGGCTTTGCTGCTTCAATGGCAAACGGTGTATTAGCAGGTTACCCGTTAACCAGCTTAAAAGTACGCTTAATTGATGGTTCGTTTCACGCGGTCGATTCAGATGCGCTATCTTTCGAGTTAGCTGCTAAGATGGCTTACCGCGAGGCATTGCCACGTTGTAAACCAGTATTGCTTGAGCCGATCATGAAGATCGAGATCCTTACCCCTGAAGAAAACATGGGTGATGTTATCGGTGATATGAACCGTCGTCGTGGCCAGCTATTAGGTATGGACAGCCGCGCAGGTGCACAGGTAATTAAAGCAACTGTACCACTTTCAGAAATGTTTGGTTATGTAACCCAGTTACGTACTATCACTTCTGGCCGTGCTACTTCAACCATGGAGTTTGATCACTATGCTGAAGCACCACGTAACGTACAGGAAGAAGTAGTTGCCAAAGCAAAAGGCAAAAAAGCTGCTCAAAACGCGTAATTAGGAAAATGATTACACCGATCGATTTGTGATTTCACAGATTGACCGGTGTGATTTTAAGATAACAGCCATACCTAATAAATAGCTCTTAGGGTGGCCAATTAACAAATCGGTGAAATCGTCAGTAAATCGGTGAAATCATCATTAAAACAAATAACATGAGCCAAAGAATCAGGATCAAATTAAAATCGTACGATTACAACTTGGTTGATAAATCAGCCGAGAAGATCGTTAAAACAGTAAAGCCAACAGGCGCTGTAGTTAGCGGACCACTTCCGTTACCAACCGAAAAGAAAATTTTCACTGTTTTACGTTCACCACACGTTAACAAAAAAGCACGTGAGCAATTCCAATTATGCTCTTACAAGCGTTTATTGGATATCTACAGCTCAAACTCAAAAACTGTAGATGCGCTGATGAAGCTTGAATTGCCAAGCGGTGTTGAAGTGGAGATAAAAGTATAACTGTACCGGAAGATCTATAAAAAAAGCCATTCTTGAAAAAGAATGGCTTTTTGCGTTTAATCAGCCCGTCATTACGAGCATAGCAATCTTCTACAGGCTTATAGCTCAAAGATTGCTACCCTCGCAATGGCGCCTTATCAAAACTGGTTTACCCCTGCTGCTGCGGCATGCCATTTGGATCCATCCACGCAATTTCCCAGTGGTGGCCGTCAAGGTCTTCGTAGCTATGCTGGTACATAAAGCCGTAATCGGTGGCCGGGTTAGGTATAGTAGCACCCGCTGCCTCTGCTTTGTCTATCATTTCGTTAACGGCATTTTTGCTCTCGGCAGATAAGCATATGCTGCATTCTACAGCTTTATGGGCATTTACAATTTCTTTTTTAGTAAAGGTCTGGAAGAAAGGTTCTGTCAGCAGCATTACATAAATGGTATCACTGATGATCATGCAGGTTGCTTTCTCGTCGGTAAATTGCGGGTTAAAGGTATAACCAAGTTTGGTGAAAAACGATACCGACTTATCGAGGTCCTTAACGGGTAGGTTTAAAAAAATTTGAGTTGCCATGTTTTTGAATTGTTTTGTTTATCCAAAGGTATGGGCGCAAAGCTATACTGCAAATGCGCAAAAACGACAATTTAAGGGGGCGTTTGCGACTTGTTATTTCAATACCTCAACAAAAGTGATGCGATTTAGAAAAGGATCGTTCACCGTCATCTCTATCGAATCGGTATTCCATTCGGGCACTTCTAAACCGGGGCGGTTATATTTATAATGTTTGGCTATCAGATGTTCATGAAAAGCTCTCAAACCTGTAAAGTTCTCAACGCGAAAATGGGAACCTGGACTGGCGTCGCCGTGATGCTCTGACAGATGGAACTGTATATCATTTAATGACAACTGCATATAAACAGGCACGCCTTCTACACCGTGTTTCCAGTCGATTTTAAAGCCAAGCCAGTCCACATAAAACTCAATAGCTTTATCATAATCAAACATCCTGAACATGGGTTTTATGGTTGTCATAGGTAGTCCTCCTTATTAGCTAAAAAATCAAGCCAAACACCTTCCAGTTCATCAACCAAATGCGGCCTGATGGAAATACCCGATGCCTGTGGCGCCCAGGTTTGTTCGGCAAGGTTGCCTGTTTTTAATATATCAAAAGTTAATATAGGTTCTTTTTCGGGGTTCAGCAAAACATCAATGCTGATGTTAATGCGGTGGTAGATGCGCCCCTTGCGGGATGCCAGGTAAGGCTCAGATTCAATGTGTCCCGAGCCGAAAATGCCTTTTGGTTCGGGACCCAAGCGTACCAGGTAAGCCCTGTCGCCGGGTTGGATGGTTTTATGGCTGGCAACGCTCCAGTTATCTACTAATTTGCCGGTAGTATTAAGCTTTTCTATATCAGCGTCAATATTTTCCCACTTAAACTTAACGGGGTTCCAGCCAAACAGGTAAGCTTTCATGCAAGGTTTATCCTTTACCGGTTAGTTCGTCGTTTTTATTACGTTCGGTTTGCAGCTCACGGGCAAGTTTCTTTTCTTTTTCGTTGGCTTTGGTTTTGTACGCTTTGTACTCCTCTTCCAGTTCGTTATAAAGCTTAATACGGTAGCTGGCCTCGCGGCTGTGGCTGCCAGACCGGGCAATAACAATAGCAGCTATAACGCCGAAGCCTATTACAAGCCCCCACATAATTAAATTGTAGGTTGATTTTGAAAGCGGCATACCCAATAAGCTTACCTCATCAACCTTTGCTTTTGACTGGGCAAGGGATTGGTCTTTTGTAGTTGCTGACGCTTTTAGTGTATCTATGGTTTTTGTTTGCTCTGCAAGTGTAGCCTTTGCTTCTGTTAACTGCTTGCGCGTTATACGAAGGGTATCGTTATAATTTTTAAATAAAGCAGCTACCAGTGGCTGCTGATAGTTATATACTTTGGTTAGTAAATATTGATATTGCCCGCGTAAGCTTTTATCTACCGGCGCAGCGGGTTGTACAGGGGCAAGTGGCCGTTGCTGTACAGGTGTTGTTGCCGCCGCATTAACCGGGGGCGTAACAGCTGGCGTTACCGGTTTTTTATATGTGTTATATTTTGGTTTTGCAGCAGTTGTTTTTACAGCAGCGGCTTTTCTGGTAGTATCTTGTGCGTAAGTAAAGCCGCTGTAACTTAATATTAATGCTATTAGTAGTGTCTGTAATTTAAAAAGCTTCATCATATAAATATTAGGTTCGGGGGGAATTATAGGATAGGGTAGTGTTTTTAAAGTTGGTACAATATGTTTAACGTAATAAATTACTTTAAAGTTTATAAATATTGTTCATATATAGCGCAAACATCACTATTATCTTTACAATAAGCATCTGTAAGGTATAAAAAAGATGTTAACTATATATTATAGCGTGTAATTATCAAAAGCATATATTAGCCTTTTTAATTTATACTATGCGGATAGGTATTATAGGTTTGGGCGATATGGGCCGTTTGTATGCCAAAGCTTTTGCAAAAGCGGGTTATACAGTATGCGGTTGCGATATGCCCATTAACCGGGAACGACTGGAAAACGAACTAAACCCGTTGGGTATTACCCTGATGGATGATGGGAAAGATGTATCGCGCGTAAGCGACCTGATCATCTACTCGGTTGAGGCCGATAAGCTGGAACAAGTAGTGGCCCAATACGGGCCTGCAACTAAGTACGGCGCCATAGTAGCCGGGCAAACTTCGGTTAAACACCCCGAGATAGCTATATTTGAAAAATACCTGCCTGTAGATGCGCAGATCATTACGTTTCATGCTATGCATGGGCCGGGTTTTGAACCTAAAGGCCAAAAACTAATATTGATAAACCACCGTAGTGAGCCTGATGCTTACAAACGTATGCTGGACTTGTTTACAGCCGTAGAGACTGATATTGTTGAGATAAAACATTACCACGAGCACGATAAAATAGTGGCCGATACCCAGGCGGTAACACACGTAGGTTTCGAGAGTATGGGTACAGCGTGGAAATCTGCCGGTTTTTTCCCCTGGGAGAACGCTTCTTATGTGGGCGGGATAGATAATGTAAAGATCCTGACCACCCTGCGTATATTTAGTTATAAAGCGCACGTGTATGCCGGCTTGGCAATCCTTAACCCATACGCGCGGCAGCAGGTGAGGCAATACGCGATGTCCGAATCTGAGTTGTTTAAGCTGATGATCAAAGAGGAAGCGGCAGAGTTTAAGGCACGGTTATACCGCGCGCGCGATTTTGTGTTCCATGAGAGCCGCAAGCCCATTATGCTTAATGATAGCGTAATGAGGGAGTTTTCGTTATCGCAAAATGCCGATCATCAAAAACCAAACTCGCACCTCAGTATATTAAGCATGGTTGATGCCTGGTACCACCTGGGCGTAAACCCGTATGATAACCTCATCTGCCAAACACCACCGTTTAGGTTACGTCTTGGTATTGCCGAATACCTGTTTAAGAATGAAGAGCTGCTCGAAGAATCGATAGAAACCGCATTGTATGATAAAACCATCCGCGGTGATGATCTGGAGTTTCATTCGGCAGTGCGGGAGTGGAGCGCAATTATTGGCTACGGCGACATGGAAGGCTACAAGAAACATTTTAACGAGGTACAAGCCTTTTTTAAAGGCAGGCTGGAAGAAGGTAACAAGCAAAGCGCCGAGTTGATAAGGCGATTGATGGCAGGGTAGCCCTGGTGTTTGTCATCCTGAACTTCGCGAAGGATCTATTCGCGAACTGAGCAGTCG
>NZ_JBAZRC010000194.1:0-7352 GCF_041663085.1 Mucilaginibacter sp. | reverse complement strand
TACCACAGTAAATGCAGTAATAATGGTACGGCTTAACGTATTGTTAATTGCGTGGTTAATAACCTCTTTAGGGTCATCAGTTTTAGCATGGTGCAGTTCAAGGAACTCGCGGATACGATCAAACACTACTACCGTATCGTTAATAGAGTAACCAATAACGGTAAGCAACGCAGCGATAAATGCCTGGTCGATATCTAAAGAGAACGGAAGGATATCTTTAAACAATGAGAAGAACGAAAGCACCAGCAATGAATCGTGCGCGGTAGCAACCATCGCACCAAGGCTGAACTGCCATTTGCGGAACCTGATTAATATGTAAGCAGAGATCACGATAATAGCCAAAATGATAGTCCATTTTGCAGAAGCCTTAACCTCGTTTGCAATGGTAGCCTCAACTTTTTGGTGAGCCTCTATCTGTTTTGCTTCAATTTTAGTAGCCGGGTTAGTGGCCAGTGCTTTTATTAAAGCTTCCTGTACCCTTGCATCTGCATCAGGTGCATTGTCGTTGATCAGGTAGTTGGTATTGATGCTCATTTTGTTATCAGTACCATAGGTTTTAACCTCGGTACCACGGCCAAGCGTTGCATCAATAGCATCATGTAT
The DNA here is from genome assembly GCF_041663085.1 of Mucilaginibacter sp. Lineage (GTDB taxonomy): Bacteria > Bacteroidota > Bacteroidia > Sphingobacteriales > Sphingobacteriaceae > Mucilaginibacter. Next base: position 6,749 of record NZ_JBAZRC010000194.1, on the reverse strand, counting down.
CTGCTCGGTAGTAACCGGCTTTGTAAATTTAACAATGTAAGTGTGGCCACCACCAAAGTCAACACCGTAATTAAAACCGCGGGTTGCCATTGATATTAAACCTGCTAAAATGAATATACCAGAGAAGGCATAAAATTTAAAACGGTTTTTAACAAAGCCATAATTAGCATTTTTGAAGGTATGAGAGCTCCATGGGCGAGAGAATGTGATATCCCAGCCTTTTTCAAGCATAAATTCAAATATCAACCTTGAAATTAATAGTGAACAGAACAAGGTAGTTACGATACCGATCATCAAGGTGGTTGCAAAACCCTGGATAGGGCCCGAACCGAACAAGAATAAGATAACACCTGTTAAGAATGTACTGATGTTGGCATCAAGGATAGAAGGTAAAGCATGTTTAAAACCATCGGCAACGGCAATGCGGATAGATTTACCTAAGCCAAGCTCTTCACGTACACGCTCGTAAACCAATACGTTGGCATCTACGGCAACTCCTAATATCAGGATGATACCAGCTATTCCCGGCAGGGTTAGTACCGCACGGATGCTTACTAACACACCCATCAGGAAGAATACGTTGATTAATACTGCTATTACAGCTACAGTACCTGCACGTTTGTAGTAAGCAATCATGAAGATAAGGATAACCACTAAGCCCAATATGCAAGATAATAAACCTGCGCTGATAGCTTCCTGGCCTAATGACGGGCCAACAACAGCTTCGCCAATGATGCGGGCAGGTGCCGGTAAGCGGCCTGCTTTTAATACGTTGGCTAAATCTTTTGTATCCTCAAGGGTAAAGTTACCGCCTGATATTGATGATACACCACCAGAAATTTCGTTTTGAACGTTAGGGGCCGAGTAAACGTTATCATCAAGTACAATGGCTATAGCTTTTTTGTTGCCGCCTGCAGATGCTTCAGCAGTAATGTTTTTCCATTTCTGGGCACCCTGCTGGTTCATGTACATGGTAACTTCGTAGCCACCTTTTAATTGGTCTACATCGTTACGGGCATCATTAATAACATCGCCAGAAAGTACCGGGCCGTTTTCGGCACCAGCAAGTTTAATGGCATATAATTCAAATACCTTTGTGTTTTTGATAGGTTTTACACCCCAAAGGAATTTTAAGTTTTGCGGTACAACCGATTTGATGTCGGCACTGTGCAGGTAGTTGTTAACTTTTGCAGTATCCTTAACGGCAGCATAGCCAACAATTGGGCCTGGATTTAATTGCGGCTGGCCTGCCTGGTCCTGGTAAGTGGCCGGCGATAAAATTGCGAATAGCGGGTTTTGAGCGGCTATCTGCGTTTTATTGTTTAAGCCTGCAGAATCTTTTGCATCAGTAGTTGCTTTTTTAAGCTTGTTTAATAATGAACTCGCTTGTTTTGCGGCCGCCGAAGTATCTTTTGAAGTATTAGCAGCAGTATTTGTTGCGCCCGTTTTGGCGGCATCAGCTTTAACCGATGTGTCTTTTTTAGGTGCAGCAGCTTTATTTTTTGCGGCTAACAAGCCGTTAATGTTGTTTAGTAAGCCGTAAACCTCGGTATTATCAAAAGTTTGATAAAACTCAAGCTTTGCAGAACCTTGTAAAAGTTTACGAACACGCTCCGGCTCTTTAACACCCGGTAATTCAATCAAAATACGGTTGGTGCTTTTTTGTAGCTGAATGTTTGGTTGTGTTACACCAAACTGATCAATACGGGTATGCAGTACAGTGTATGATTGTTGTACAGCGGTAGACGCCTGATCTTTCAGATAAGCCTCAACGTCGGCATTTGATGAATTGTATTTTAACTTGTCCTGATTGTTGCTATTGGCAAATATGGCAGCAAGTTTGGCATTTGGGGCCAGTTTCTCATACTCATCAACAAAAAGTGTGATGTAATCCTTTTGTTCGGTTACACTTCTTTTTTGTGCATTAACCATCGCCTGGTTAAATGCAACATCGGCATTGTTGTTTGATAATGATTGTACCAGCTCACGTAACGAAATTTGCATCGTAACGTTCATACCACCCTTTAAGTCCAGGCCCAGGGCAAGTTCCCTGTCAAGGCAATACTGGTAAGTGTGGTTGAGTACCGGATACACCGGAAGTGTAGAAACAGAATCGAGATAGGCTTTCTCCTTTTCAGAATCGCCCTTTGAATACACTTTGGCATCATTCTCAACTTTGTGTGCCACCCACGTAAATGAAAGCTGGTATAAACATACCACAGCCAGCAGAATGGCGAAAAATTTAATAACCCCTTTACCTTGCATCGCGAATTAAAATATGTAATTAATTAGTTTATAAGCTTTTTAAATAAGATGGCAAATCTAATAAAATTTCACAAGCATGAAATTTTTAATTGAAACAAAATAATCTGTGTTTTTGTTAGAGCCGGTTTAGTGTGATAAATGAGTAGGGAAGCGGATTTTTCTCATCAGGCTCATTATATTCCCGGCTTGCTTCATCCCATTTCAGGTAGTCAATTTCGGGAAAAAACGTATCGGCCTCAAAATCCTTGTGAATAATGGTCAGGTAGATGCGGTCGGTTTTATCCATCGCCTGCCGGTAGATCTCGGCACCGCCGCCAATAAATACCTCATCCTCGTGTGCGCAAAGGCTCAGCCCCTCGTCTATTGATTTTACAACCTCGCAGCCGGGGATCTCAATATCCTGCCGGGTAACCACAATATTGCGGCGATTGGGCAAAGGCTTACCAACCGATTCATACGTTTTGCGCCCCATGATTATGGTACGGCCCGATGTGATCTGTTTAAAATGTTTCAGATCATTCGGCATATGCCAAAGTAACTGGTTGTTTTTGCCTATGGCGTAATTCTGGGCGATGGCTACTATAATACTTATTGTCATTGAGTCATTGGGTCATTGAGTCATTGGTAATTGATTGGCTCAATCAATGTACTGAACTCAGGTAATTTAATCAGAAAGTCTTTTTAGTAATTCGTAGTCCTCTTTAATAATTTCTTTAACAAATTTACCACGTTGAGCACGGGCGACAGCTTCTTTGGTTTTTGTAATTTCCGCTAATACATCAGGCAAGATTTCTTCCGGAAGTTCATCAAGTATTTTTGCAATTGCTTTTTTAATTTCAATAGTATCCATCACCTTTTCAGTTTATAACAAATCCTAAGATAACAAAGTGCACCGGTTTTATGAATCATTGCTTGGTTGCTCAATTATTTTCTTCCCGATATATTTGATGTAAATATTTAGTTTGTGGTGATGGTTTCTAATTCCTTTAAAAGTTCGTTGTATTTATCCTCACTAATCAGGTTTCTCACTCTGCATTTATTGAGCCACCCCTTTGTTTCAATTAACGATCCTCTGCTAAAGTAACACAAGTTTTTATTTTCCTTATAATGAAATCTTCCAAAACCTTCTGCAATGTTAGCACTGATAGAGTCCGCCGATCTTGCAATTTGTTTGCCAACAGTATCTTTAGCAAAGTAATCCCATTCTAAAACCAAGAACCATATTTTGTTCGAAAAACTATCTGCTAAGGTGTAAATTTCTAAATCTTCTATTCTATTACTCATTATAAAAATCGATAAGTAATAAAGAAACAAACTCTTTTAGAAATTTCAAATTCATTTAATGACCCAATGACCCAATGACCCAATGACCCAATGACCCAATGACCCAATGACCCAATGACTAAACCGCAACTACCCCCTTAATGTGCGGATGCGGGTCATAGTTTTCCAACGTAAAATCTTCAAACTTAAAATCGAAGATATCTTTTACATCCGGGTTGATCTTCATGGTGGGCAACGGCCTTGGCTCGCGGCTTAATTGCAGGCGGGCTTGCTCCAGGTGGTTGTTGTAGATATGGGCATCGCCAAAGGTGTGGATAAAATCGCCGTAGTCCAGATCGCATACCTGGGCCATCATCATGGTGAGCAGGGCGTATGATGCAATGTTGAAAGGCACCCCCAAAAATATATCGGCACTGCGCTGGTAAAGCTGGCAGGATAGTTTGCCGCGTGTTTCGCCCTTCGAAGCATCGGCCGGCTGCACATAAAACTGGAACAGGCTATGGCAGGGTGGCAGGGCCATCTGGTTAACATCGGCAACGTTCCAGGCCGATACCATAATGCGACGTGAGTCGGGATTGTTCTTCAATTGGTTTACCACCTGGGTTATCTGGTCAATGTGGCCGCCATCGGGTTTTGGCCAGCAGCGCCACTGGTAACCGTATACCGGGCCAAGGTTGCCGTTCTCGTCAGCCCACTCGTCCCAAATGCGAACGCCGTTATCTTTTAAATATTGAATGTTGGTATCGCCGGTTAAAAACCAGATCAACTCGTGGATGATTGATTTCAGGTGCAGCTTCTTGGTGGTCACCATCGGGAAGCCGTCTTGCAGGTTAAAGCGCATCTGGTAACCAAATACGCTTAAGGTGCCTGTACCGGTGCGGTCATGCTTTTGCGCTCCGTTCTCCATCACATGCTGCATCAGGTCGAGGTACTGTTTCATTTTACTTTGTTAGTGGGTTAATTTGTCATTGAGTCATTGAGTCATTTTTTTACACCAGGCCAATGACCCAATGACAGCGTAGCGAATGACTCAATGACCTTTGTCGGAGACAAAGAAAAATAATCTATTTTTGGTATCCTACTGATGTGCAAAAATACATCGGGTGTTAATCAATTTCCAGATGATAGAATTTTCGAACGCAAAAATAAATATAGGCCTCAATATTATTGCCCGCCGCCCTGATGGTTACCACGACCTGGAAACCGTTTTTTATCCAATTAAAATTAACGACGTACTGGAGGTGATCGAGGCAGACAAACTGAGCTTCGAATCATCGGGGTTGGAGATCCCGGGCAGGCTTGAGGATAACCTTTGCATCAGGGGGTACCGTCTGCTCAAAAAAGATCACGATGTACCGCCGGTAAAAATTCATCTGCACAAAAATATCCCGATAGGTGCGGGGCTTGGCGGAGGCTCTTCAAACGCAGCGTTCTTCATCAAACTGATGAACCAGAATTTTGAGCTTGGCTTGTCGGCCGACCAGATGGAAGACTACGCCAGGCAGCTTGGTGCCGATTGCGCTTTCTTTATCCGCAACAGGCCGGTGTTCGCGTTTGAAAAGGGAGATGAGTTTGAAGATATCAAACTTGACCTCTCAGCTTATAAAATTGTATTGGTGATGCCAGATGAGCATGTATCGACCGCGGAGGCGTATAGGGGCGTAAAACCGGCCCCGGTTCGTGAATCGTTATACGATCAGATAAAAATGCCCTTAACGGCATGGAGAGGGCAGATTAAGAATGATTTTGAGGGGCACATTTTCCGCGATCATCCCGTTATACGTGGCGTAAAAGCAGAACTATACGAGCATGGTGCCATATACGCGAGTATGAGCGGGAGTGGGGCATCGGTTTTTGGCATTTTTGAGGAGACGCCAAACCTGGGAGCGATGGAAGAATTTAACCAGGTTTTTTACAACGTCTGAAAAAAGAGGAAGCGGCCAAATTTCCAAAGCCGGCATTTCCATACTTTTAAAAACCAACCAGGATGTTTGAAAACGTTTGAGGGCGTTTGAAGAATAGTTAAGGGCGTTTTTTTACGGTCTTTTTTTGGGTTTTTGCCACTCTAATCCCTACTGATATAATCCCTGTCTTCGTCACTTAGTGTATTTTTGTCTTCGCCCTGGTGCAGGTCATCGTAATGCTCGCTGATGTTGTATTTTTTATTTTTTGGCCTGCCAACCAGCACGCCCAGAATAAAGGCAGCTACCGATACAGCTGTTAACACAGCAACCTTCGACATGTAAACAGTGCTGAACAAAATGGTGAATTTCACCTCGTCGGTATTTTGCATGATGACGATGGTAAGCAGCACCACAATTACTAACGCGATAATATTTTTGATACTCATAAAATTTTCTCCTGGTTTGGTTTCTACAATATGCGGTTTTTAAATCTTTTTTAAAAATGGGTGTTTTTACCATCTGCGATTTTTTGAGATCGAAATTCAGATCGGGGCGATGGTTCCCGCGTCAATCCTTTCCCCAAAAAAAGTTGGAGGTTTCATCGCCAAAAATTGCTACTCATATTTTTCTGTTACAAATTTTTCTGCCGCCTTTTCGCCATCACGATGGCAAGGTGTGATTTGGATAGCGTTAATTTTAAGCGCTTTTTCCCTGCTGAAAATTCAATTCTGTATGCGGGTTTGCTACTCCTGCCAATTTTGATAAAATCTTATTTCCTTAGTTCGGTACACATTGCTTTGAATTTTAGGCGTATTTACCTGTATAAATTATTACCTTATTTAACCTATTGTAATAAACTCATTTATAGACATATAAGTGCTATTTTAAGGAGTTATAAAAACAAGTGCTAAAATAATTAGTATTTGGAATTTTAAAAGATGATTTTTATTTGTACTATTACATTCTATAACCTATATATATACTTGATTTTCAAATTCATATATTTTTAATGTAATTTCAAGTCTTAGTTTAAAACTTGAAATTAAAGCGAATATATGGCATGTTTACAACTTTAGTCGTACTTAGTATTCAGTACACTAATTGATTTTTGAATTTGCCCCAGTTTCGACCGTAAATATTTTGACGACCCATAACTGCTCTGAAAATCATAATGGCTTATATGGGCTTAAAATGCCTTGAAAATTGAGGGCATACTTTGCCCCTACCCCCAGGGAAACGGGCGACATTTGACAGAGATTACTATAAAGATGAAGAGGTTAATTTACCTGTTACGGC
>NZ_JBAZRC010000193.1:0-7461 GCF_041663085.1 Mucilaginibacter sp. | reverse complement strand
AGGTGGCATTGGTTCTATCACATCTGCCGGTTTATCTTCAGCGGCGGCTTGCTCGGGTACTATCTTTTCCCCTTCAGAGGCTTCAGCGGGTTTCGGCGCCATCGTTTTCATATTGAAACGTGGTTTAAACCCTGGCTTTGGCGCTGTGTTTGTTTCTGCAGGTGGCGGTGTTTCTGCCACATCTGCCGGCTTATTTCCTGTAGCAGTTGGTTCAGCTTTTTCTTCAGCAGTCTCAGTTGGTTTTGCTGCCATCGTTTTCATGTTGAAACGCGGCTTAAAGCCTGGCTTTGGTGCTGTAATTTCTGATGGTGCCGGTTCTGCGGCAGGCTCAGCTTCCGGTTTTACCCCTTCTGCTTCTGCAGGTTTTGGCGCGGCCATTTTCATGTTGAACCGCGGTTTAAACCCGGGTTTCGGTGTTGTACCTTCCGATGGAGTTGTTTCCGCAGCAGGTTCCTGCTCTGATTTTGCTTCATTCGCTTCCGCAGGTTTTGGCGTTACCATCTTCGCATTAAAACGTGGCTTAAAGCCGGGTTTCGGTGCGGCAGCCTCTGCCGATGCCTCGGTTTGCGGCGTGGCGGGTTGTTCAATAGCCGGGGCATCATTTTGCCCGGTAACAGGTTCTGCCGGTTTACTTACCATACCCGGTTTAAACCTTGGCTTAAAACCTGTAGATGGTACCGCAATGTTGTCGGTTAAAGTTTCAACAATGGTTTGTTCGGCAAGCTGGTTCTCCTGGTGTATTTTCTCCGGCTTAAGCGCGGGTGCCAGGTGGTATTGCAGCCTTAATTTATTGAACCAGTATTTTTTGGTATGATCGAAGCTTTTTTCGCCCATCTGGGTAAAGTGCTTTTCAAATTCGGCAAACAGGCCCGGCTCTGCTGCCCTTAAGGCAACCAGGTCTATCCGCTTCTTATTAAAAAACTCTTCGAAAGTCATGTGTTATTTAGATGTAAGAGCCAAGAATCAAGATACAAACTAAATCCTGGTTCCTGATTCTTTACTCTTGATTCTATATTCTACAAAGCAACGTCCACATCCAGCGCATTAAAGTGGATGCCGGTTGGGGTTTGTTTCCAGTCCTCGCGCTCCTCATCTGTAGCGTTCATCAGTTTGGGAAACCACTCCAGCGGGAACGCCTGTTGTTTACCATCAGGTTTTTCTACAAAAAGCAAACCATTGGCAAAGGTTACCTTAACTTTTTTTTCCTGCTTGCTTGATGAGAATAGTGGCATGGTGTATTAATTCAAAAGTTAAAATTCAAAAGTCAAAAAGGTCGCTTCAGTTGCAAAGTCAGGAGATTGCTTCGTACCTCGCAATGCTGCGCGGTTATTTATTCCGCCATATTATGGTAAACGGCCTGCACATCATCGTCTTCCTCTAAACGGTCAATGATCTTGAAAACATCAACAGACTGCTCTTCGGTTACCGATATGTTTGATTGTGCAACACGCTCCAGCTTGGCCGATTTGGTTTCGATACCTATCTCTTCCAATGCTTTTTGCATTTTACCAAAGTCTTCAAAAGCGGTGTGTAAAACCGCTACGTCGTTTCCTTCTTCGTCGGCCTCCACAAAAAGGTCTTCAAGGCCGGCATCAATCAGTTCAAATTCCAGTTCTTCCAGGTCGCGGTCGCCCGGGTCAAATGTAAATACCGATTTACGGCTGAAGATAAAATCAAGCGACCCGGTTTTACCTAGTGTGCCGCCATATTTGGTAAAATAGCTGCGCACGTTGGCAACGGTACGGTTAAGATTATCGGTAGCAGTTTCTACCAATATAGCCACACCGTGCTGCGCGTATCCTTCGTATACAATTTCTTCGTAATCTTTTTCATCGCGGCTGGTAGCGCGTTTTATAGCAGCTTCTACCCTATCTTTAGGCATGTTAACCGCCTTTGAGTTTTGGATAGCCGTACGCAGGCGCGAGTTAGTGTTGGGGTCTCCGCCACCGGCTTTAACCGCCATTACAATCTCTTTACCCAAACGGGTAAACTGCACCGCCATTTTAGCCCAGCGCTTAAATTTTCTCTCTTTACGGAATTCAAATGCTCTTCCCATATTGTTTTCTTTGTCCAGGGTCCATGAACTATAAACCATGGACACAGCGAATATAATATTGTTTTCTTAAATAATCTTTTTCAGGTTTGTCAGCATGTCCTCCGTTATCTTCGGAAGATCGTACTCTAAAGCCCATCCCCAGTCTTGCTGCGCCTGTGTATCATCTATCGATTTTGGCCAGCTATCGGCAATTGCCTGCCTCGGGTCGTTATCTGTGTAGCTCATTTCAAAATTGGGCAGGTGTTTCTTTATCTCTTCGGCCAGCTGCTCGGGTGTAAAGCTGATACCGGCAAGGTTGTAGCTTGACCGTATCTTAATGCTTTCTGCCGGGGCATCCATCAAACTAATAGTAGCTCGGATGGCATCATCCATATACATCATGGGCAAAGCCGTTTGCGATGACAGGAAACCCTGGTATTTTCCCTGCTTTAACGCTTCGTGGAAAATATGCACAGCATAATCGGTAGTGCCGCCACCCGGGTTGGCACGCCAGCCGATTAGGCCGGGGTATCGGATGCTGCGAACATCTACACCATATTTTTCAAAATAATATTCGCACCAGCGCTCGCCGGCCAGTTTGCTGAAACCGTAAACCGTGTTAGGGTCCATTACGCAATACTGCGGCGTATTATATTGTGGCGAGTGCGGGCCAAATACCGCGATAGAGCTTGGCCAGAAAATTTTGGCGGTTTTAAACTCCACGGCAAAATCAAGCACGTGCAGCAGGCCGGTCATGTTTAGGTCCCAGGCCATTTTGGGTTTTTGTTCGCCTACGGCAGATAATATGGCTGCTAATAAATATACTTGTGTGGGGCGGTGCTTTTCAAATAAATGATGCAGGTTATCTTTATCCATCACGTTCGCAAACTCGAACGGGCCGCTGTTACGGATGGCATAATTAGGGCTGTTTATATCTGATGCTATAACGTTTTCGGCACCATGAATGCCTCTTAACGCGGTTACCAATTCGGTACCAATTTGCCCATTGGCGCCTATTACTAAAATCTTTTCGCTCATGCAATCACGGGTTTGGCTACAAAGGTAAAAATTTGCATGAAAACCTTTAATTTTTACCAAAACAAAGGTTTATAGACTAAATTGGTAGACAAACTGGTGAATAAAACGAAAATTTTTCGCATATTTGGAGTTTAGTTTATTTATATAATCACATAACAAAAATGAAAGTCGCAGTAGTAGGTGCCACCGGGCTGGTAGGCACTAAAATGTTGCAGGTTCTTGCAGAACGCAACTTCCCCGTTACAGAATTAATTCCCGTAGCTTCCGCTAAAAGTATTGGTAAAGAAATTACTTTTAAGGGTAAGCAGTTTAAGGTGGTTTCTGTTGAGGATGCGATAAAGATGAAGCCCGATGTAGCTATTTTTAGCGCGGGCGGCAGCACTTCGTTAGAGCAGGCTCCACTTTTTGCAGCAGCCGGCATTACCGTTATTGATAACTCATCGGCCTGGCGTATGGACCCCACCAAGAAACTGGTTGTGCCCGAAGTAAATGCTGATGTTTTAACAGCTGATGACAAGATCATCGCTAACCCAAACTGCTCAACCATACAAATGGTAGTGGCCTTAAAACCGCTGCACGATAAATATAAAATTAAACGCGTGGTGGTATCAACCTACCAGTCGGTAACCGGTACCGGCGTTAAAGCGGTTGAACAACTTTTTAATGAGCGTAAAGGCATCGACGGGCCAATGGTTTATCCTTACACCATCGACCTGAACGTGATACCTCAGATTGATGTATTTACCGAGAACGGTTACACCAAAGAGGAAATGAAAATGATATTGGAGACCAAAAAGATAATGGGCGACGATAGCATTAAAGTTACCGCAACTACCGTGCGCATCCCGGTTATGGGTGGTCACTCAGAATCTGTAAACATTGAGTTTTTGCACGATTTTGACCTGAGCGAGGTACGCGAGCTTTTAGCAAACTCGCCGGGTATTGTTGTGGTTGATGACCCTGCAAACCTGAAATACCCAATGCCGCTTGATGCGCATGATAAGGATGAGGTTTTTGTTGGGCGCCTTCGCCGCGATGAAACCCAGGACAACACCCTTAACTGCTGGATAGTATCTGACAACCTGCGTAAAGGCGCTGCTACCAACGCCGTGCAAATTGCCGAGTATTTGGCAGCTAAAAACTTGATTGGGCAGGCTGTAGAGGCGTAGTTAGAGATTAGTTTTTTTACCACATATTTAATAGGGATGATCTGATGATTATCCCTATTTTTATTTCAATGAAACCTGTTAAAATATTATTGTTTGTTGCCGGCTGCTTTATGTCGGTAACTTCATTCGCGCAAAGCGCAAAGGCTATTGAGGCCGACTTACTCAGCTCATTTAATAAACTGGAGTATTGGGACCATTTGCAACGCAAAGGTACGGATGGCGCAAGCGACTCGCTTGAAACAGCAAATGACGTTTTTGAAGCTAAATTAAAGAACTACACAGTTAAATATCCGGCAACCATAACAGAGCCTTTTACCGCTTTAAAAAAAGCGCATATGGACATTTTTACATCAGGTGATGGCTTGTTCAGAATCTATTCATGGGAAACATGGATGGGCGGTACCATGCGCGATTTTTCTAACTTAATGCAATACAAAACCGGGCAAACAACAAAGGCCTTGTTGTATACTACTACCGCGGATGTTTACGTGCCTTTTTACAGCAATCTTTATACTTTTAAGAATGGTGCTAAAACATACTACCTGGGGATATATAATGGCATATATTCAACTAAAGACGTAAGTACCGGCATTAAAATATTTGCTATAGAGAACGGCAAGCTTAATGATGATATAAAACTGATAAAGACCCAATCCGGGTTACGCAATAAGCTAAGCTATAACTACGATTTCTTTTCGGTGGTGGATATAGCCATTGAGCTAAGGCCAACCATAACCTTTGACGAGGCGACTAAAACAATAAAACTTCCATTGGTTAACAGTAAAGGGGCCATCACCGGCAAATTTATTCTCTATAAATTCAACGGTCAGTACTTCGAAAAGGTAAAAAATTAAAATTCCCGGCCAATTTAAACTTTCTTAAAACTAAAATTTTAGCCACTTGTAGTTAATATACATCTAAATGTATAACCTATAAAAACTACAGTTATGGCTGATTTAAGTAACAAAAAAGTAGCAATACTTACCGAAGAAGGATTTGAGCAGGTTGAATTAACCAGCCCTAAAGAAGCATTGGAAGCCGCAGGCGCAACCGTGCACATTGTATCGCCAAAAAGTGGCAAAATAAAGGCCTGGGATAAAGACAAATGGGGCATTGAAGTTGATGTAGACAAAAACCTGAGCGATGTTAGTCCGGATGATTATGACGCGCTGGTATTGCCCGGTGGCGTACTAAACCCCGATAAGCTGCGCCAGAACAAAGATGCAGTAGCCTTTGCTTCCGCGTTTTTGGACGAAGGCAAACCATTGGCAGCAATTTGCCACGGCCCGCAGTTGCTGATAGAAACTAATATGCTGAAAGGCCGCAGGCTCACCTCCTACCCATCACTGCAAACCGACCTTAAAAATGCCGGTGCCGATTGGGTTGATGAGGAAGTAGTAACAGATAATGGTTTAGTGACCAGTCGCCGCCCTGCAGATCTGGAGGCATTCAATAAAAAGACGATTGAGGAAATTGCTGAAGGGGTACATGTGTAAAGCTCTTCTAAAAACCATGTCATTGCGAGAAGCGTAGCGACGTGGCAATCTTAGATAGGACAAGAGGATATGCTGAGATTATTAATAAATTTAATTTTTCTTCAAGGCATTAATGAGCTCCCTACGGTCGGTTGTCCACGCTATCGCTCGCAATGGGATAGTTTTTTACCATCACTGCGAGGGTTTCTTTTTATCTTTACCCCATGCCTCAACAAAAAGCTGTAATTATTGGTGCCGGTATAGCGGGCATAGCTACGGCTATCCGTTTGGCGGTTAAAGGTTATACGGTTGAGGTTTATGAGGCAAACGGTTACCCGGGCGGCAAACTCTCCGAAATCGAGCAAAACGGTTATCGCTTTGATGCCGGGCCAAGCCTGTTCACCATGCCGCAATATGTTGATGAGCTTTTTTCGTTGGCTGGTAAAAACCCTGCCGACTACTTCGCCTACCAAAAGCTGGATGTTGTTTGCAAATACTTTTACGAGGACGGCACACGCCTAAGCGCCTATGCCGATACCAAACAGTTCGTTAAAGAGATAGAAACACAAACCGGTGAACCTGCTGCATCCGTAGTAAAACACCTGGCCAACAGCCGGGATATTTACAGCATTACCAACCATGTGTTTTTAGAACGATCGCTGCACAGGCTGAAAACTTATTTGCGGTGGGATACCCTACGGTCAATATTCCGTTTTCCACAGATCGATCCGTTCCGTACTATGCACAAGGCTAATGCATCAGGATTTAAGGATAAGCGTGTAGTACAATTTTTCGACCGTTATGCAACCTATAATGGTTCCGACCCATACCAGGCACCGGCTACATTAAATGTGATTCCACATCTTGAGCATCATTTCGGCGCGTATTTCCCTGATGGGGGCATGTATAGCATCACCCTAAGCCTGGTGAAACTGGCAGAGGAGTTGGGCGTAAAGTTTCATTACAATTATAAGGTGGATGAAATTGTTGTGATTAATGGTAAAGCCAAAGGCATCCGTGCAAAAGGCGAAAATATTTTGGCGGATGTGGTGGTATCTAATATGGATGTGTGGTTTACATACAATCGTTTACTGAGCAAGCATCCGCAACTGCACCCGAAGAAAATTTTGAACCAGGAACGCAGCAGCTCGGCATTGATATTTTACTGGGGGATAAAAAAGCAATTTCCTGCACTCGATCTCCATAACATATTCTTTAGTGCCGATTATAAAGCCGAGTTTGAGCACATCTGGCAACAGCAGGATATTTATAAAGACCCTACGGTTTATCTCAATATCAGTTCGAAATTAAAACCGGATGACGCCCCCGAGGGCTGCGAAAATTGGTTTGTGATGATCAATGTACCCGCCAATAACGGGCAAATCTGGACTCAATTGATTGCTGATGCCCGCAAAAACATCATTGCTAAGCTATCCCGTTTATTAGGCGAGGATATCGAGTCGCTAATCGTTAATGAAAGCATCCTCGATCCGCGCAGCATAGAGAGCAAATCATCATCATACAAGGGGTCGATATATGGCACCAGCTCCAACAACCAGTTCGCGGCGTTTTTGAGGCATGCTAACCAATCGTCAAAAGTAGAGGGTTTATATTTTTGCGGGGGAAGTGTGCATCCCGGTGGAGGCATCCCACTTTGTTTGCTATCGGCGAAGATAGTGAGCGGTGTAATAAATTAACCGTCACCCTCTTTTATAAACCTTTCGAGCGAGCAGAAGTGGGACTT
>NZ_JBAZRC010000192.1:0-7582 GCF_041663085.1 Mucilaginibacter sp. | reverse complement strand
TTTGGCGCGGGTATCCATAATACATTGGAGGCAGCTGCTTTTGGTATGCCGGTGATTTTTGGCCCTAAGTATGATAAGTTTAAAGAAGCCCGCGACCTGGTAGAATTAAAGGCCGGGTTTAGTATTGGCAGCCAGGAAGAGTTGAACACTGTTGCAGGCTTATTGATGAATGATGAAACTACCCGTGATAATGCTGCTGCAATTACCAAAGACTATGTGAAACAGCATGTTGGAGCTACCAATGCGATAATAAATTATATTAAAGAGCGGCATTAGTTTTTTTAACCACAAATAATGCAGAGAAAAACCATAGAATGCACAAAGAAAAATCTCAATGAACTCTGTGAACCCTTTGTGTCCTCTGTGGTTAAATAACCGACGTTAAATAACCAACAACCAAAACCCAAACTAACCTAACATTTTCTTAATATTGCCACCATGGGCTTTTTGGACATCCACGGCTTAGGTAAGGCACACTATCATGAATACGGTGTTGGCAGCAAACCCATGCTGGCCTTCCACGGTTATGGCATGACGGGAAGGCAATTTCACGTGCTCGAAAAATCCGTCCTGCAGCAATACCACGTTTACGGCTTCGATCATTTTTTTCACGGAGAAAGCAAATTAAATGGGTGGGAGGAGCAGCAAATACTCGCCGGTATGCCCCGGGCAATGGTGCGCGAATATGTGGAGGAATGGTTTAAACTGCATGGCAGGCAGCGTTTCTCGGTAATGGGTTATTCCATTGGTGCCAACATCGCGCTGATACTGGTTGAGGAATATGCCGACCTGATAGACGAGGTAATACTAATGGCGCCCGATGGCCTTTCGGTTTATAAAGGCTTTGAGATATTGCTGCACAAACCCTGGGGGCGGTATATGTTTAAAACGGTTACCAAAAGCAAATGGCTGGCACCAACCATGCTCAAAAACCTGAAAAAGGTAAAATTTATTGATGAGAGCCTGTACCAGATAGCCTATAATGAAATTGATACCGAACAAAAACGGCAGGATGTTTATTATACCCTAAACCTCATCCGTTTGTTAAAACCCGATACCGTTAAAATAGCCGCATTGATCAATCAGCACCACATAAAATGCAGGTTGATATTTGGCAGGCACGATAATTTGTTCCCGATGAAAGCCGCTTTGCCTTTTATTGGTGGTATTGAAAACGCCGAAGTGCACGAAGTAGCGATGGGGCATTGGCTGGTTACCAAACAATTGGATGAGTATTTAGTAAATTTACAGCGATGATACCCGCCCGCAGAATAAAACTTTTTAGTAACTGGTTTGCCATATACATGCGTTACCGCATGCGCCGGGCCTTTAACCGGCTGGTGGTAACGCCATTCACCCCAAAACCGGGGCATTCAGTATTGCTGCTTTGTAACCACTTTAGCTGGTGGGATGGGCTTTGGGGCAATTACCTGGCTTACTGGCACCTTAACAGGCACCTGTATATTATGATGCAGGAAGACCACCTGCAAAAGCGGATGCTGTTAAATCTTTTTGGCGGCTTCTCTATCAACCGGTCATCGCGCGAGATGATCAAATCGTTGCAATACGCGGCTGGCTTGCTGAATAACCCCGAGAACCTGGTGGTGGTTTTCCCGCAGGGCGAACTGATATCAAACCACACTACCGAAATTAATGTAGAGAAAGGCATTGAGCGCCTTATTAAAAATATAAAAGGCCCCTGCCAGATAGTTTACAATTGCGCACTGATAGATTATTTTGAAAGCCTTAAACCATCCGTATTTTTTCATTTATACGATTGCGGCGTAGCCGGCGAGGTGACTTTTGATGCACTGATTACCAGAATAAATGCCTTTCACCAGCACGCGTTAAAGGCGCAAATAGATGTGGAGCATTAAGTATGATATATCCGCAGAAAAATAAACTTATCAACTGGTTCTTTCACAATTACATCCTGCGGATTGTTAAAGCCAACTTTCAGCAGGTGAGGTTTGATGAAGTAGAAGTGGATAAAAATAAGTCGGTGCTTTTACTGGCCAATCACTTTAGCTGGTGGGATGGTTTCCTGATGTATTATATTAACCACCGGATTTTAAAAAAGCGCTTTCATGTAATGGTAATTGAGGAAACCGTACAAAAGGTTTCTTTTTTTAAATATGTGGGTGCGTTCTCGGTAAGTAAAAACTCACGGGATATGCTGGCTTCGTTAAATTATGCCGTTGAATTATTGAACGATCCGGAAAATATGGTGCTGATATTCCCGCAGGGGAAACTATATTCTAATTTTACTAATGAGGTAAATTTTGAAAAAGGGCTATCAAAAATAATGCCGGCAGCAACAGGGGAATTCCAAACCGTAATGGCAGCAACATTTATTGAGAACCTGCAATATAAAAAGCCAACAGCGAACGTTTATTTAAAGGCCATTAACGAAATGAATAACATGGAAGAAGCACAAAAATTATATCAGCAACATTACGATAGTGCCAAACAACAGCAAAACAAAATAACCGTATAAAAGTGATCACAGCCCTTTTAGTAACCTTTATTTTTTTAATACTGCGCTTTACGGTTACGCTGTTCAATTTTTTATCGAACCCTAAATTGCCGCGTATAGGCAAACATTATGAGGATAAGGTATCGATCCTTATTCCCGCCCGTAACGAGGCTGATGATATTCTTACTTTGCTGCAATCAATAGCTCAACAAAATTATCAGAACTACGAAGTAATAGTATTGGATGATAACTCATCCGACAATACCTTCGCGCTTTGCGAAGAATTTGCCCGATCGCACAAAAACTTTAAAGCCATAAAAGGGGAGGTTTTACCTGCCGGTTGGCTCGGTAAAAACTTTGCCTGCTATCAACTGGCCCAACAAGCCACGGGTAATTATTTTTTGTTTTTAGATGCTGATGAAAAAATAGGGGACAGGTTAATAAATAGCGCTATCCACCGCATGAACCTGCGGGGGTTAAGCCTGCTGAGTTTGTTTACCAACCAAACCATGTTAACCACCGGCGAAAATATGGTAGTGCCCTTGATGCACTATATATTATTGAACTTGCTACCCTTGCGGCTGGTTTACCTGGTTAAAAGCGCTGCCGTTGCCGCAGCCAGCGGGCAGTTTATGCTATTTAATGCCGAAGATTACAATAACTACCAGTGGCACCAACAGGCCAAAAATAAAGTGGTGGAGGATGTAGAGATCATGAAAATTGTAAAAGCATCCAAACTAAACGGTGAGGCATTGCTGGCCAATGGCATGATCAGTTGCAGAATGTATAAGGGGTATAACGAGGCCGTTAATGGGTTTGGCAAGAATTTTTTAGCAGCATTTAATTATAATGTATTTGGCTTTTTAATTTATCTGCTGCTTATCATCGGTGGCCCGGTGGTAGTGGTCATGACCATGAATCCAAATTTCATCGCGATGATGGCCGGGCTTATTATGTTAAGCCGTATTATGATTTCGTTAACAGCGGGGCAAAATGCATGGCTTAACTTACTTTTGCATCCAATACAAATGCTGAGCCTGTTGCTCATCGGTATTACATCAATACAAAAATATCTTACCAAAACCACCGTATGGAAAGGCCGAAAGATCTGAGCATTTCACCACGTATAGCCATCATTATTATTATACTGTTCCATGTGGTTGGCCTGGTTGGCTTATCAGTGCCAGTTACAAGAGCGTTGTTCTTACAAATAGTTCCGTTCCATTTACTATTGATGCTGGGGGTAGTTACATTCGGCCATCATAAACTCAACAGTAGTTTTGGCATATTCATGCTTATTGTATTTTGGCTGGGTTTTATGGCCGAATGGGTGGGAGTGCATAAAGGCTGGTTATTTGGTAGTTATGCTTACGATGAAACGCTTGGCGTTAAACTATCCGGCATCCCGCTAATGATAGGGGTGAACTGGTTTTTGCTGATCTACGCTACCGGTGTTACCTTGCAGCGAAGCAGACTCAGGAATACCTTTTTCAGAATTATTGCAGGTGCCATATTACTGGTTTTGCTTGATGTTTTAATAGAACCTGTTGCTATCAGGTTTAATTACTGGCATTGGAACACCGGCAATATCCCGTTGAAAAATTATGTATGCTGGTTTTTGGTGAGTGCCATAATGCTGTATATTTTTGAACTGTTTAACTTTAAAAAGCAAAGTATTGCCGCTTTGGTGTTGTTAATAACAGAGTTTGTGTTTTTTGGGTTATTGAATTTGGTGATGGCGCTTTAATTATAACAACCGTCATTGCGAGCGTAGCGTGGACAACCGACCGAAGGGAGCTCATTAATTCCTTAAAGAAAAATTAAACACATTAATAATCCTCGATATGCGTTTCACCGACTTTTCTATCGAAGAATGCTTCGTACCTCGCAATAACGCCGGGGAAAATGGAAAATCCGCGTTAGGGATTGAAGCGGATACCGGCCATGTGGTTAAGGCCTGTGCGAGTATGAGCGGAAAGCCCGGCCGCAGGCAACGCCCTGGTTAAAAAAGACCACGGAAAAAAGACCAAAAAATAAATTGCGCCCTTTAGAGAAAAAATCAACTAACATTCAACACAAAAACCTCATCAAACCTTTTTACATTCAGCTTAACAATTTAATACGTAAATTTGTACCACAATGGGTAATTATCAGCTACAAGTTACTATAGATCAGGATTCGGGCTTTTGCTTTGGGGTGGTTTATGCCATTGATATGGCCGAAGAGATACTGGCCGAAGATGGTTACCTGTATTGCCTTGGCGATATTGTACACAACGATGAAGAGGTTGAACGGCTTAAAGCACAGGGCCTGCGTATTATTGAGCATGCCGAGCTGGCAAACCTGCGTAACGAGAAAGTACTGATCCGTGCGCATGGTGAAGCCCCCGAAACCTACAAAATAGCTTTAGAGAATAATATTACGCTGATAGATGCATCGTGCCCGGTGGTTTTAAAACTACAAAACCGCATCAAAACATCGTACGATAATAAAGAGAAGATACTAATATTTGGTAAACACGGCCATGCCGAGGTGGTTGGCCTACAAGGACAAACCAATGGTGATGCCCTGGTTTTTCAGGATATTGCAGAGCTGGATGATGCCGAGCTGCCCCCAAGCTTTACGCTGTACAGCCAAACCACCAAAAGCATGGAGAAGTTTTACAACGTAAAAGAGCAATTGCTTTCGCGCGGTTATGAGGTTAAGGCCAACGATACTATTTGCCGCCAGGTAAGCAACCGTGATAAAGATTTGCCGGCCTTTGTTGTAAATTTCAACAAAATAGTGTTTGTGTCCGGTAAAAAATCATCAAACGGAAAAGTGCTTTACGAGGTTTGCCGCAAGCATAACCCCGATACCTATTTTGTATCATCTATATCTGAACTGGATAAAAGTATGTTTAACCCAGGCGATAAAATTGGCATTGCAGGCGCTACATCAACCCCTATGTGGCTGATGCAGCAGGTAAAGGCCGAATTGGAAAGCTATTAACAGCACGCTATTTGCTGTATAAAAATATCTTGCAAAAATCACCTTCATATACCGGTCTTTTAATTGCCTTACTGGTTATTGGCAGTTGGGTTACATCAACTATATTGCTGATGCAATGGCGGGTTAATTTTACCAATCCGCTACTGTACCTGTTTGTTTTGGTGCAGATGCACCTGTACACCGGTCTGTTCATCACCGCGCACGATGCCATGCATGGCACCATCGCCCCCAATAAAAATATTAATGATGGTATTGGATTTATCTGTACGTTCTTTTATGCCTCGTTCTGGTACCCAAAACTATATACCAAGCACCACCAGCACCATAACCACGTACATACCAATGCCGACCCGGATTACCACAACGGCGGCTTTTTTAGCTGGTATGTAAGGTTTATACGTAATTACCTGTCCATTTGGCAAATTGTGGTGATGGCTATATTGTTTAACGTATTCAAGATCCGGATCCCGCAGCCTAATCTTTTACTGTTTTGGGTAGCACCATCATTACTAAGTACGTTACAATTGTTTTATTTCGGTACGTATTTGCCTCACAAGGGCGAACACGATAATAAGCACCAGTCGCGCAGTTTTAGGCGCAACCATTTTCTGGCATTTTTTAGCTGCTACTTTTTTGGGTACCATTACGAACATCATGATGCACCGTGGGTACCCTGGTGGAAATTGTGGGCTGTGAAAAAATAGCCGACTCGTCATTGCAATAACGTGCGGTTAATAACGCATCATCATTTTGCAATAATGACTGCCGTCACAATTGGTTAGGGTGTTTTTTATTACATTTGCACCTCTTATAAATTATGGCAAAAAAGGGAGTTTTACTGGTAAACTTAGGTACACCGGATAGTCCGTCGACAGCGGATGTACGTAAGTATTTAAACGAATTTTTGATGGACGGGCGCGTTATTGACATTAACGCCGCTTTGCGTACTGTTTTGGTAAAAGGGGTTATAGTGCCTTTTAGGGCACCAAAATCTGCAAAGCTTTACCAGGCCATCTGGGATAAAGAAACCGGTTCGCCATTAATGCATTATAGCTTACTACAACAGGCAGCTTTACAGCAGCGCCTTGGCGATGGTTACATGGTTGAGCTGGCCATGCGTTACCAAAGCCCATCTATCGAATCGGCCTTACAGCGTTTAAAAGATGCTTTGGTAAGCGAGATCCAGGTGATCCCTCTGTTTCCGCAATATGCATCGGCAAGTACCGGTTCGGTGCAGGAAAAGGTGATGGACCTGATAAAAGATTGGCAAACCATCCCCACTATCTCATTCCTTAACTCGTTTCATGATAACGAATTGATGATAGAGACCTTTGCCGATAACGCGCAGAAGTATAACCCCGATAGCTACGATCATATCCTGTTCAGCTTTCATGGGTTGCCGCAGCGACAACTAAAAAAATGCGATCATACCCACAGCTACTGCCTGCAGGTTGATGGTTGCTGCAGTACCTTAAATGATACCAACAAATTGTGCTACTCGGCACAATCGCACGATACCGCACGACTGATAGCAAATAAGATGAACCTCCCGAAAGAGAAGTTTACCGTTTGTTTTCAATCGCGCCTGGGCAGCGACCCATGGGTGCAGCCTTATACCAGCGAGATAGTTGCCCAATTGGCAAAAGAAGGTAAAAAACGCCTGTTGGTGTTTTGCCCGGCCTTTGTAGCCGATTGCCTGGAAACTGTTTACGAAGTAACAACCGAATATGGCGACGAGTTTAAAGCCCTTGGTGGCGAACACGTTCAATTGGTAGAGAGCCTGAATGATTCACCGAAATGGATTGAGGCGCTGGAGAAAATGATTAATTAAGAACCAGAATTGCGAGAGAAAAACGCCAACCTTGCTTGTCATTTCGAACGAGGTACGAGGAGAAATCTTGTTCAACCGATAAGTTGCGAACTTGCATGATGAACAATGTTTCTCGTCGCCCCAATACACAAGTCCCACTTCTGTTCTTTCGAAATGACAAGGTTTATAAAAGAGGGTGACGGTTAATTTATTACACCGCTCACTATCTTCGCCGATAGCAAACAAAGTGGGATGCCTCCACCGGGATGCACACTTCCCCCGCAAAAATATAAACCCTCTACTTT
>NZ_JBAZRC010000191.1:0-7889 GCF_041663085.1 Mucilaginibacter sp. | reverse complement strand
CCGCAGCGTTTCGGTTTCCCGGTGTTTGTTGTGCTTGATGGTAAAGGCACCCGCCTGCATACGCAAAACTCGGGTTACCTGGAAGAAGGTAAAGGCCACAGCAAAGCCAAAGTGATGGAGTTTTTTCAGGGATGGGCACCTGCCGCGCTTGATCCTAAAAGTTACATAGAGAAGGAAAAGGCTAAATAAGGTGATTAGAGGTTAGTGATTGGTTGATTGGGCCTGTCAAGCAGCGATGGCTTGTGCGATTCCTTCCTTGGGGAAGGAGGAGGAAGGGGTTAGCGGTCACCCGAATATTCATTAACCCCTCCCTACCCTCCCGGGGGAGGGAATTAAAATATAGCCAAAACAAAAGAGGGTTATGCATTCAGCATAACCCTCTTTTGTATATATAAACGACCGGAAACTAATCTCCAGTCACTAACCTTTAATCACTATTACTCAATAACGCTTACTTTAAGCATATTGGTTTTACCTTTTTTAACAATTGGCACGGCAGCAGTATTAATAACCACATCGCCTGCATTAAGCAATTGCTCTTCTTTAAGGATGTTGTTTACATCGGCAATAGTTTGGTCGGTGCTTTCGGCCTTGTCGTAGTAGAAAGCCCTTACGCCCCATACAAGGCTAAGCGCGTTAAGCAACTGCTTGTTTGATGTAAAGATATAAGTACCTGCTTTAGGGCGGTAGCTCGAAATTTCGAACGCGGTGTAACCGCTAACCGTCATACTCACAATACCTTTCGCGTTGGTATGCTCGGCTAAATATACCGCCGAACCGCAAAGTGCATCGCTCAGGTAATTAACAGATGCCTGGTCTGTATTCTCTAATTTTGACGCGTTGAACGGGTAACCCAGGTCTTCAACGTTACGTACTATCTTAGCCATCGTTTCGATAACAATAACCGGGAACTCACCTACCGATGTTTCACCGCTCAGCATCACTGCATCAGCGCCATCCAGTACAGAGTTGGCTACGTCGTTAACCTCTGCGCGGGTTGGGCGTGGGGTGGTAATCATCGATTCAAGCATCTGCGTAGCAACAATAACCGGTTTTGATGCATCACGGCATTTGCGGGCTATCATTTTTTGCAGCAAAGGCACTTCTTCAAGCGGGCACTCAACACCAAGGTCGCCACGGGCAATCATTACGGCATCTGTAGCGGCGATGATCTCGTCGATGTTATCAATAGCTTCCGGTTTTTCAACCTTGGCAATAACACGCGACTGTTTACCGCTTTCGCGGATGATGCGTTTCAGGTCGATGATATCCTGGCCGGTACGTACAAAAGAAAGGCCCACCCAATCAACATCCCATTCTAAGGCATATTTAAGGTTTTCCAGATCCTCGGGCGTTAAGCTTGGGATAGATACTTTTGTATTTGGGAGGTTAACACCTTTGCGTGATGTTAATATACCACCATGTACAACCTCGCAAATAACGGTGTCTTTACGGTTGGTTTCAATAACTTTTAATTGCAGTTTACCATCATCTAACAAGATGATCTCGTTAGCCTGTACATCCTGCGGGAAGGTTTCATAAGTAATGTAGATCTGGCTGTCGTCGCCAATACACTCGTGGGTGGTAATATTGATACGGGTACCATTAATAAGGTGTATACCGCCATCTTTTACCAGGCCTATACGAATTTTAGGGCCCTGCAAATCGGCAAGGATACCCACGTTTGTTTTATATTCAGCATTTATCTCACGGATCAGGTCAACAAATTTCTTGTGATCCTCAGGTTTACCGTGCGAAAAATTTAATCGGCACACATTTAATCCAGCCCTGATCATCGACAGCAACACTTCTTTTTTTGCTGAGGCGGGGCCCATAGTAGCAACAATCTTAGTACGATTATAGTAAAATTTCATATTTTCAGGTTAAATTCAGGCTATATTACAGTATTGTGTATTAATTACACATCTAAATTTCCGCTAAAATAATAGATTTTCGCGTGATTTTATTTTTTTCGGGTCAATCTTTACCGCGGCAACAATCTCGGGCATCTTATTCAGGGCCGAAATCATGTTTTCCAGGTCGGTATCATCAATATAATTCTTTATCATGATAAAATAATCCACCTCGCGCATTTCGGGCACCAAATAGCTGTCACTTCCCTTATTTCCAATAAAATAAAAGTCGGTTTCGGTAGTTTCCCAACTATAGCGGTACAGCGAAAACAGCAGCGGGGCGCCGTTAATACTGGTATCTAATGAGAGGTCGTCGACCCGGGTAAAATTAAAATTTAAACATTTGTTTATATAGTAGCATATCCGGTAATCTTTTAAAGATGTGGTGATGGCTATCAATACAAAATCCAGATCGATCTCAAACTTTAAAACTTTCCTGTTCAAAACCATTTACATTAATAAGGTGGTAAAAATACAAAACGCAATCAATACCATGAATTTTTGTTGGACTCATTTAAAATAAACGGTTGATGATATAAAGTGCCGAATATTTTATAAGGAGTTACATATTACAATGTAGAAGTAAGTTTAGGTTTTTCGCGCAAAGACGCGGAGACGCCAAGTCGGTTTCGATAAAATTTTGCGTCTTTGTGTAATATCATTTGTGCAGGCAGGCTTTATACAATGCCTTTAATAAAATTTGTACTTTCCTAATAATTAGGCAGATACAACCCCATCATGTAACTTTATTACTATAAATTCAAAATAGATATTAAACTTTAATAGTTCTACTCAAAATCATTACTTTTACGCCGGTTAAAAACCCATACTGAAACCTTTTGCCACAATTAATTGTTTACACAATATTGTCAAAGTTTTTAGATTTGATATTTAACATAATTTATTTTTCTTTGCACTGAATTTATTAATCATTAAACTATAAAGACTATGTCTGATATCGCTTCAAGAGTAAAAGCTATTATCGTGGAAAAACTGGGTGTTGACGAAAGTGAAGTTACACCAGAAGCAAGCTTCACCAACGATCTTGGTGCTGACTCTTTAGACACCGTGGAATTAATCATGGAGTTTGAAAAAGAATTTAACGTTGCAATCCCTGACGACCAGGCAGAAACCATTGGTACTGTTGGCCAGGCTGTTGCTTACTTAGAAAAAAACGTTAAAGCTTAATTAGCTCCCTAAAACTGTTAAATGGAGTTTAAAAGAGTTGTAGTAACCGGGCTTGGAGCGCTTACTCCGATTGGTAATACTGTACCTGAGTATTGGAACAGCCTTATTAATGGGGTAAGCGGCGCTGCCTTTATTAAGAGTTTTGATGTTGAAAAATTCAAAACTAAATTTGCCTGTGAAGTAAAGGGATTTGACGCGGAAGGTTTTTTGGGCCGGAAAGAGGCTCGTAAACTTGACCCGTTTGTACAATACGCTTTATTTTCTACAGAGGAAGCTGTTAAAGATGCCGGATTAGATTTCGAGAAACTGGATACCAGCCGCATTGGCGTTATCTGGGGATCGGGCATTGGTGGTTTAAAAACGTTTTTAGACGAGGTTGTGAATTTTGCCAAAGGCGATGGTACACCTAAGTTTAACCCGTTCTTTATCCCAAAAATGATAGCCGACATTGCACCTGGCCATATCTCTATAAAATATGGTTTACGCGGGCCAAATTTCACTACGGTATCCGCATGTGCATCATCAAACAACTCGCTTATCGATGCTTTTAATTATCTGCGCCTTGGTAAAGCAAACATGTTTATTACCGGCGGTTCTGAAGCTATCATAAACGAGGCTGGTATTGGCGGTTTTAACGCTATGCATGCCCTATCAACCCGTAACGATGACCCTGCAACTGCCTCACGTCCGTTTGATCTGGACAGGGATGGTTTTGTTGCCGGCGAAGGCGCGGGTACAATTATTTTAGAAGAATTAGGCCACGCCCTTAAACGCGGTGCTAAAATTTATGCTGAAATGGTTGGCGGTGGCATGAGTGCCGATGCTTACCACATGACAGCCCCTCACCCTGATGGTTTAGGTGCATCACTGGTAATGAAAGCCGCGTTAGAAGACGCAGGGTTAACCCCGGCCGATATCGACTATGTGAATGTTCACGGCACATCAACCCCAATTGGCGACCCGCAGGAAGTAAAAGCGATAACTGATGCCTTTGGCAGCAGGGTATATGATATCAACATCAGCTCAACAAAATCAATGACAGGCCATTTACTTGGTGCTGCCGGTGCTGTTGAAGCAATTGCCTCTATCCTGGCAATTCAGAATGATATCATCCCGCCAACCATCAACCATTTTACTGACGACCCGGCGTTTGACCCAAGGATTAACTTTACATTTAACAAGGCTCAAAAACGCGTAGTTAATGTAGCGCAAAGCAATGGCTTCGGTTTTGGTGGCCACAATGCTTCAGTTATATTTAAAAAGTACCAGCAATAATCTCGTTGGATGCCAATTAGCCGCTTTTATAAGCTATACCTTTCGCCAAATAGAAAATACGTTAAGGTTTTAAAAAATTTGCTCGGTTTTGTACCGGGCAATTTGTCGTTATACCGGTTGGCCTTCAGGCATAAGTCTGTTGCGCAAAACATCCGTAAGGGTGTAAAAAATAGTAACGAGCGCCTTGAGTTTTTGGGCGATGCCGTATTGGGCAGCGTAGTGGCCGAAGTACTTTTTAAGCTATACCCTTACGAGGATGAAGGGTTTTTAACCGAATTACGCTCAAAAATTGTGAGCCGTAACAACCTTAACCAGCTTGGCCGCAAGCTGGGCTTTGATAAACTGATTGAGTTTGATACCAAAATACTAAACTCTGGCAGGCAGGGCTCCCTGCTTGGCGATGCCTTTGAAGCGCTTATTGGTGCTGTTTACCTGGATAAAGGATATGATTTTACCCGTAATTTTTTGGTGAACCACATCATCAAATCGCACATCGACATCCACACGCTTGAGCAAACCGAAACCAACTTTAAGAGTAAACTTATTGAGTGGTGCCAGCGCCACGGTAAGGATATCAGCTTTGATGTGATAGAGAACCAGGAAGGCGAAAGCGCTAAACTATTTACCATACAAGCCAGTATTGATGGCGAGATAATGGGATCTGGCAAAGAGTTCAGTAAAAAGAATGCCGAAAAATTAGCCGCCGAAAAGGCCTGCACTGCGCTGGGGATTTAATTTGGATTTCGGATGTTCAATTTCGAATTGATTGGATAAAACTACTCACCAATAGCTCAAGCAACCACTCACACCAACTCTTAATACAACTTCTGCAAAGTTGGGTGATCACCATTCTTCTTAAAATATTCGTATTGTATCTTAGTTTTTTGGATCAGGTCATAATCGCCCCATATTTTCAGGTCTTCATACGATGGCTTGTAGTATCCCATAAACTGCTTGATCGTGGTGCTGTCGGCTGCTGTTAAACCGGTTACCCTCATTATAAAAAATTTATTGTACCTCCTGTCAACCTCTGTTGCTTCCAGCTCGCCTTTTGTGAAGGCGGCAAAACGCTTGGCCCGCTGCGGGGTTTTTCCAAAAAGTTCATAAAGGCCCGTTATTGGCGATGCAATCGCAGCTAAGGCCGGCGGGCTCCCATTATAATAAGTGCCTT
The DNA here is from genome assembly GCF_041663085.1 of Mucilaginibacter sp. Lineage (GTDB taxonomy): Bacteria > Bacteroidota > Bacteroidia > Sphingobacteriales > Sphingobacteriaceae > Mucilaginibacter. The sequence continues at coordinate 2,342 of NZ_JBAZRC010000191.1, read as the reverse complement.
TTTTACGATAATCGTTCATGATTTCGTTCAGTTCCTGCTTTTTTGTTTGGCCTAAAACACGAACCTCACCCAATTGCACTTCGGGCTGCATATAAACCACCATACCGTAATTTGATGCCTGCTGCTTTTGCGGGGTATACCCTTTTTTGGTAAATAATAAGGTATCGCCAACGGCAGCATTGATGCTAAAGCCGCCCAGTTGGTCGCCAATGGCAACACCCTTGGTACGCAGGTTTGTAATAAATACTTCCGAAAGTCTTTCTGATGAGATCCTTTTATAAACAGCCCCTTTTATCATCACCTGCTGCGCAGACGCAAAAAATGTAAAACAAAACAGGCTTAGTAAGCAGGCAATTATAAACTTCAAGAGCATCTATATTTAACGCAGTAAACTTATAAAATGTATACGGCTTAAAATGTGAAAAAGTGTTAAACTTAGTGGTTAGAGGTTAGTGATTGGAGATTAGTTACAAGCCCAAACTAATCTCACATCTCATATCTCAAATCTATAATCTAAAATATTATCTTTGCACATGATAAAATCCATGACAGGGTATGGAATTGCCAGCTATGACTCCGGCAAAACAAAATATACCGTCGAGATCAAATCTCTGAACAGTAAGTTTCTTGAACTCTCCCTGCGCCTGCCCAAAATATTCTCTGAAAAGGAATTTCAACTGCGTAACGATTGCAGCAAGCAGATCGATCGTGGTAAGGTAAACCTTTCCATCAATGTTGAGCAGGCCAACTCAAATGTAAAAGCAGCCGGTATCGACCGCGAATTGCTTAAACATTACTATAACCAGCTAAAAAGCGTAAGTGATGAGCTGAACGAACCGGGTGGCAACCTGCTGCAATTGGCCTTAGGTTTACCCGAAGTTGTTAAATACGAAGAAGACACCGTATCTGATGATGAATGGAAATTGGTTGAAAAAACCTTTCAGCAGGCTATGGCTGCTTTTCAGCAGTTCAGGACCGATGAGGGTAATGTTTTAGAGCAGGACATTAAAATGCGCATTGGTATTATCCTGAAAAACCTGGAACTGGTTGAAGTTGAAGAGCCAAAGCGTGTACCGGTTATACGCGAGCGCCTAAACCAGTTTTTAAGCGAAGCCGTAGGTGCCGAGAGTATCGACAAAAACCGCTTTGAGCAGGAGCTAATCTATTACATAGATAAGCTTGACATCACCGAAGAAAAAATAAGGTTAAAAAGCCACTGCGATTACTTTATTGAAACCCTTAAAAATGCTGATGCCAATGGCAAAAAGCTGGGCTTCATCTCGCAGGAGATCGGCCGTGAAATAAACACCCTTGGCTCAAAAGCAAATGATGCTGCTATGCAAAAGCTGGTGGTAGGCATGAAAGAAGAGCTGGAAAAAATTAAAGAACAACTGTTAAACGTATTATAGTTTATTGGTTCAGTGGTTCATTAGTTTATTGGTTTGCTTTGCGGCAAACATTGTAAACTTTTCACCAATGAACTAATGAGCTAATGAACTGATGAACTAATGACCCCAGAAGGCAAACTCGTTATATTTTCGGCCCCGTCGGGCGCAGGCAAAACCACCATTGTGCAACACCTGCTGCGCCAGATGCCCGAATTGGAATTTTCCATTTCGGCCACCACAAGGCAGCCGCGCGGCGACGAACAGGACGGTAAAGACTATTACTTCATCAGCCTGCCCGAGTTTACCCACCGTATAGCCAAAAAACAATTCGTTGAGTTTGAAGAGGTTTATACAGGCACTTTCTATGGCACCCTGCGTACCGAGATTGAGCGCATCTGGGCAAAAGGCAAAACCGTTATTTTTGATATTGATGTAGAGGGCGGTATGCACCTTAAACGTAAATACGGCGAACAGGCCCTGGCTATATTTGTACAGCCGCCATCGTTAGAGGTTTTGATAGAAAGACTGACCGGCCGCGGTACTGATAGTGCCGAAAAACTACAGGAACGTTTTGCTAAAGCAGAAAAAGAACTGAATTATGCGCCCCAGTTTGATATTATCCTTAAAAATCACGATCTTGAAACGGCTTGCAAAGAGGCCAGGGAGTTGGTAGCCAATTTCATAGGCGGGAGTTTGCAGTTCTAAGTTTGATGCAATGATTGCATTTTTTCGTTAGCTAGTGTTCGACCTGCTATGATCCATAAACTATTAACCCATCAGCAAGAATGAAGATAGGCTTACTATTTGGTTCTTTTAATCCCATTCATATAGGGCATTTAATTATTGCCAACTACATGGCTAACTACACCGCGCTTGATAAGGTTTGGCTGGTTGTCTCGCCGCAAAACCCCTTAAAAAAATACGGCGACCTGATAAACACTTACGACAGGCTGG
>NZ_JBAZRC010000190.1:0-7951 GCF_041663085.1 Mucilaginibacter sp. | reverse complement strand
TTGTTATTAAAATTTTCACATTTCTTTGCCTCAGTATATTGCTTTAACAGTAGCACCAGTTCATGATTCAGGGGTATTATCCTCTGTTTGTTGCGTTTACCTAAAACTTTGATGGTACCCTCGTACAAATTAATATCTGTTTCTTTTATGCCGGTAATTTCAGCAAGGCGCATGCCGGTGCCAAAAAGCATCTCAATAACCATCTTATCGCGCAGGCCGGCAAAATCATTAGTGAAGATTTTTTCGTCTTCCGTATCCATTTTACCATCCAGCATACCGGTTAGCTTACTGCCATCTACTACCGTTGGCAGGTTTTTGGGTACTTTTGGCGCGTTGATACGCGATGCAGGGTTGGTAGTTATTACTCCCTCCTGCAACAAAAACTTAAAGTATTTACGCAGCGTGGCTATTTTACGGTTAACAGAGCGCGCAAGCAGCTTGTTATCCATTAGCTGAACCATCCAGTTACGGATGTCGTGATGGCTGATGTCTGTTGGGGTTGTAACCTGTACCGGTTGGTTGGGCGGGTTTAAAAAGAGCATAAATTGCTCAAGGTCGCTCTGGTAGGCTGATACCGTGTGGGGCGAGTATCTTTTCTCGAACCTGATGTGCTGTATAAACCTGTCTAAAAACATAAAAACTATTTGAACACCCAATAAATTGAATGTACAAATAGTTTTTTTATAGTGACAAGAAAATCTGTAAAATTCTTTTAAAAGAAATTAAACAGTAGTTTCCAGATTCATATTCTGCTTGTAGATAGCATGTTTAATTTCATGCCTACGGGTAATTGATTTCTTTTCAAAAGCCTGGCGACTGCGCAGTTCTCTTAAAACACCTGTTTTTTCGAATTTCTTTTTAAAGCGTTTTAGTGCTTTGTCTAATGATTCGCCGTCTTTTACGTTAATGATGATCATAATTCCTATATACCTCCTTTCAGGGACGTCAAAGGTAGGAAAATAGTTTTAAATCTGAAATACAATATTTTATAATTTTTTATGCCTGTTTACACATGTGCTAACCAGTTATGGTTTCAACGCCTGGGGCGCACGTTTATCTGCCGGCAGGGCCATAAATTTCTTATAGCTGTCATTGATATACGCCGCCATCGATTCGCGGTTGTTGCTGCGTAAAAAAGCGTAGCTTGGCCTAAACATCGTCATAAAATTCTCCAGGTCATTGCCTTTTAATGGTACAATACTACTTACGTAGCCCGGGCTAAACGCGGCATCGATGTTACGCTGCTCAGCCTCGCGCTGAAAATATTTTTTTAAACGGCGTGCCTTTTTACCCTCGCCGCTAAACCAGGTTGATGGCGAAAACACATACACTTTACTTTTTTCATAAACCTCAGGGTATTCTTCCCTCGGGTTAAAGTCGGAACGTTTGGCAGTAATGTTAACCTGGCTCAACGATATCCTTTGCGTGGCGAGCATTATCTTTTTTGGGGCCATGTCAACCAGGTATAACGTATCTGAATTATACCCCGGCGAATTAAAGATAAGCGTATGGCCCACGGTTGTGTTTATGGTAAAATTCCCGTTTTTATCTGTAATGCTAACCTGCCTGCTATTCGCATCTCGGATAAATACGTCGGATAGACGGGTATTTGTGCCATTCTCGTAAACAGTACCTTTAAAGGTGTTTTGCGCCCGGGCAAATGATGCTATAAATAATAAAATGGCGGCAACAAATAATAGTTTTTTCATGGCTGATGGATTAGCTAACAGGATAACCTGCCTATAGTGGCAAAGGTTTGCATTTTTAACATTTAAAACAACAAAAAACCCGGTTTAAACCGGGTTTTTTATAATTATTATTTTTTCCAAACATTATTGTCCGGGTTATAATCCGGTAATACTTTGTCCGGGTCGTAAGTAACAGATTGTATTTCTTCTGTTGATGGGTATTTAAAAACAAAGGTGTTATTGCGTTCCCATATTTCAACCGGTAGTTTTACCCTTTCGGTTTTACCGCTAACGGTTTTAATTTCAAGGATGGTTGGCATCACCAGTTTATCCAGGTTATCAATGGTAATTAACGCGCCTTTGCTTGCGTCGCCGCTAACATATTTAACATCGCGCACAGCAACATCCAGGCGCCAGTTGTTTACAAACCAGCCTCTCCAAAACCAGTTCAGGTTTTCGCCGCTTGCATTTTCTATAGTGCGGAAAAAGTCATCAGGTGTTGGGTGTTTAAATGCCCAGCGCGCAACATAGGTACGGAAGGCAAAATCAAAACGCTCGGGGCCCAGGATCTGCTCGCGCAGTAAGGTTAAACCCATGGCCGGTTTAAAATACAATAATATACCGGTGTTTGGTTCTTTAAGGTTTTCTGGAGTGCTTAGTACCGGCTCAAATATTGGTTGGGTTACAAATGCGCCGGCCTGGTGCATATCCTGTTTTTTACCTGCATACTCGCCCTTATTAAAATCGGCAGTGGTTAAGGTATTGATGAATGTGTTAAAGCCTTCGTCCATCCAGCCGTATAAACGCTCGTTAGAGCCAACGATCATCGGGAACCAGGTGTGGCCAAATTCATGGTCGTTCACGTTCCACAGGTCGCCTTTTTTAGCCCTGTAACCACAGAATACAATGCCCGGATATTCCATACCTCCTACTTTACCAGCAACAGCTGTAGCAGCAGGATAAGGGTACTCAAACCATTTTTGCGAATTAAATTCGATAGATTTTTTTACGTACTCGGTAGAACGGCCCCACGCGTTGTTGCCATCACTCTCAACCGGGTAGGCTGATATCGCTGTTGATTTTTTACCGCTTGGCAAGTCCATTTTAGCGGCATCAATAATAAAGGCTGCCGATGAACCCCATGAGGCATCACGTGCATTCTTTATTTTAAAACGCCAGGTTAGTTCTTTTTTACCCGCCGGGCGCGATGCCGCATCAGTAACCTCGCTTGCAGAGCGGATAACTACCGTTTGCTCGCTTTTTTCGGCAAGTGCCCATCGTTTCAATTGCTCAGGTGTGTAAACTTCCTGTGGGTTTTGCAACTCGCCGGATGCTACAACAATATGGTTTGCAGGGGCAGTAATACTCAGGTCAAAATCGCCATACTCCAGGTAAAACTCGCCCGGGCCTGTATAAGGCACAGCATTCCAGCCCATAATATCATCGTACACATACATGCGCGGGTACCATTGCGCAACGGTATATATTTTACCATTTTTAGTATCCTGGATGCCTGTACGGTCAGATCCGTAATCGGGTATGATGAATGAATACTCAATAGCCAGTTTAACCTGGCCGCCATTTGCAGTTACACCTGTAGGCAAAAATATCTGCATACGGGTATCATCTATTAAATATTTAACGGCAACAGGTGCAGTACCTTTTGCGCCAATAATTTTAACCGACTTGATATTATAGCCACCTTTTGACAGATCGCCTTTACCACCATTACGGCTGCCGCTTGGCGGGATGATAGCCGAACCGCGCGAATCTGCCTTAAACAAGTTCTGGTCTAACTGCATCCACAAAAAATCAAGCTTTTGAGGGCTGTTGTTGGTATAGTTTAAAATTTCTGAACCTACAACTTCGTTGGTTTGGTCGTTAAGTTTTGCCGAAAGTTGATAATCGGCACGGTTTTGCCAATATTTGGGGCCGGGCTGCCCATCAGCAGCACGGAATTCAGAACCATTTTTGGTATAGAAGAACGGCGCGAAAGCATCGTGGTAATTGTAATTGCCAACAGGTGCTGCCTGTTGCTGCTGTGCCTGGCTAAGGCCGGCAACAGACATAAAAGCCAGCGTAAAACCGGCAATCAGTTTCATTTTCATAATTTATTTATAAATTGAATTATTTACCACAATAATACAAATTATTGAATAACCCACTTACAGAATTACGAAGTTGTAATGAGGAAGTTACCTGTTTGTTAATAAATCACCAATGCGGTCCTACTGGGTTTCGAACACGGTTGTATAAATAGATACCAGTTTGCCTGCAGTAAAGTTTAATGAAACATAATTATACCTTTTGGCAGATATTGTTGAAACAAAGTACCATTGAGGCGAAGCGCTCATTTGTGGGTCAAATGGTTTGTTATTATCCTTAAAAAATATAGAAAGGCGTTCGAGTTTTTTTTCAAATGCCGAATTCTTCTTAATATTTACCAGCTTTTGATAAATATCATCAACCGGATCACCTACTGCTATGGTAGTGTTTTGGGTAAAGCCGAGTGGCCAATGCGTAAGCATTTCACCATTGTTTAAATAAATGGTTTTCACCTTATTGTTTTCGAAACTTAGCTGAACGCCGGTTGATGTACCTTTTTCCTCATCCATTAAAAGGCCGGTGTATAAAGGTAACCTGGTTTTTAGGCTATCAATATTAGTGTATATATTATTAACAATAGATAGCCCGCCTATTTTTTCAGCCACTTGTATTTGCTGAAGTTTAGCATACAACTCCACACTTGTTTGCCCAATAGCTAATCCAAAAAGCTGCCCGCTGGTAAGCGTATCGCTCGAGATTTGTTTTTGATACGGTGGCTCAATAATTATTCTGTCGTCAAGCTCTGCTTTCTTACAGGCTGTAAACAGTACTGCGGCTAACAAAAAAGTGTATATTTTTTTCATAAGGTGGTTTTAATTCATTACGCGCCTCACGGCAAAAATGCTACACTCATTATCAACTAAATTAAAAGCAACAGGGTTAACTACAGTAACTCCTTGCCATATACCGCCTCATCAAACCCAAAGAACAGAAAATCGCCTTTTTCAATAACCGGGCGTTTGATCATGCTGGTTTTTTGCTGTAATAATTGCAGGGCATCATCCTTAGTTTTGACAGATTCTTTCACGGCCGGGTCAAGCTGTTTCCAGGTTAGGCCCTGTTTGTTCATGAATTTCTCGTACCCTGCCTTTTTATCCCACTCATTTAATTTTTCGGCACTTACGCCAAGCTTTTTAAAATCATGAAATTCATAGGCTACATTGTTGGCCTTCAGCCAGTCGAGCGCTTTTTTTACCGTGTTACAATTGGTGATGCCGTAAACTTTCATCGGGAATGTATTTTGCCCGCTAAATTATTAATTTTTAGAACTGCCGCCGCTGGAATCGTCATTATTTATTCCGCGCTGGTTTTTCTTGATGCTGCTGTTAAGCTTCCCAAATTTGTAATTGAAACTGATATTGATGCTGCGATAGTAATTAAAGCTATAAGCGATGGTCTGGAAATCGGGCGTACGGGTGGGGAAATCAAACCTGATAAACTTTTTGAACGGATTATTGGCATAAAGCGATAGGGTGGCTTTTTTATTGAACAATTCTTTCGATACACTACACCCCGCACCTACCCAATAATTATCCTTGCCCTGTAACAACACCTGGCGACCATCGTATCCGCCATTTACGCCTATACGGTAACCGTCATCAAACTTATAACCGGCATTGATAAATGCGGACCCTTGTGGCCCGCTGTTTGCATAAAATTTACCGTTAAAGGTACCCTGCAGCCATACTTGCGCTATTTGGGAGTTGAAGTTAAAGTTCAATTTAGTGGTAATAGGGTAATTGATGCTTACATTTAAGGCAAGCTTTTTATTTTTGCCAACATTGCCAAAAGTTGTGGTAGTTACGGCATTTTCATCAACCTTAACCAGGTTTTGAATAGTGTTGTTGGCAAAAGAGTAACTCGTGTTGATATTGATAGATCCCTTTGCAAAATTGCTGTAACCCAATTCAAAATTATTATTTACAGCAGGCTTAAGCTCGGGGTTACCCATTACTATAAACTTTGGGTTCGACGTATTAACAAACGGGTTTAACTGATATATACCAGGCCTTTGTATACGCTGGGTAAAGCCGAAAGTAATACTGCTGCTTTTAAGGCTGCGTTGTATAGATATTGATGGCACTACGTTGGTAAAGTTTTGTTTCAATGTGCTGCCTGTTGATGAAAAGTTGGCATCAATACCGGTGTGTTCAACACGCGCCCCACCTTTAAACGTCCATTTGGTGAATTTTAACTGGTAAGAGTTGTATAAGCTATATACATCCTGATGATAACTAAAATCATTCTCTTGTTTGCTATCGGTTATGTACTGGTTATTAGCATTAAGCGTATCGGTATAAAAATCACTGAAGCTGTTCCTTGCTATCATTTTACCCCCGGCTTCTATAGTGATAATTTTTAGGGGATGTATATAATCTAACTGCGTAGTGTATTCCTTTGATCCAGCCTTGTTATATTGCCGGTAGTTTGGGTTATCATAGTTAACGGTTTGATCGGCCTGCACATCATTAAACTGCTGGTTACTGTTATTGCTGTATTTAAATGATGCGGTTAGTAACTGGTCTTTATTATTTTTAAACCCAAGCTGATAATTAAGCCCGGCATCAGTACCGTGGTATTTACTATTGTTAGTACCCATTATATTATAAGCCTGGGTAATATCATTTAAACCATCGCGTTGTACGGTGTACTGGCTATTACCATTATCGTTGCTGCTGTTATAAAAATTGAAAGTACCGGTAATTAAATTAAGGCTATCGGCCTCGTAGCTTAATTCGTTGCTGTTGTAAATATTTCTGCCGCTGAAAAAGCGTGTGCCATCCTGGTTTAATGAGGATACCGGGTTTGAAAAAACGCTTTCGCTGCCAAGGGCTGTTTCCCGTTTTGGGCGGGCGCCGGCACCTACATAGCCATTAAACCCTAATTTACCCTGCTTTGCGGTAATATTTAAATTAATATTTTCGCCCCAAACGGTGTTGTACCTGCTGTTTATTGAGCCGTTATACCCCTGGTCTCCTTTTTTTTGGGTAATAATGTTAATAATACCGTCAAGCCCTTCGGCATCGTACTTGGCCGGTGGGGTTGTGATCACTTCTATCTTTACAATATTGGTACCCGGCATTGCTTTTAGTATATCTGATGGGTTTTGCGCCATTAAAGCCGACTCCTTACCATTAAGCAGGATCTTATAATTGCCGCCCCCTTTTAATTTTATATTATCTGATGCATCAACCGAAAGCATGGGCACCTTGCGCATCATATCAAGGGCGGTTAGGGCTTTGCTTTCCGGGTCGGCCTGTACATCGTAGCTTATACGGTCAACCTCCTGTTTCATCAATGGTTTTGCCGCCACAATAGATACCTCTTTAAGCTGGTTGCTGGCGGGCGATAACATCATCCGGCCAAGATCAACAGCCGCTGTTGCCCCATTTATATCAATAGTTTTTGTTTTGTAACCCATAAACACCAATGACAGTTTGTAGGGTTTTGCAGGGATATTGCTTACTTCAAAGGTTCCATCATCTTTGGTAAGGGTGCTTTTTACGGGCAGGTTGGTTGCAGCATCTGTTAAAGCAACAGTAACAAAGCCAAGCGGCTTGTTCGCAGCCGAATCTATTATTATACCTTTAATGCTTAGGTTTTGCTGCGCTGTTTGTGCGAAAGAGGCAACGAATAAGAAACAGCCAAGTGCTGCAAGTAAAAGTTTTTTCATTGGTGTTATTTAGGGTTAAAAGACCCCTAAACACTCCTAACGTTGCACAAAAACAACTTTTAAACTATTTTTTAGGTAGCAACCTGATTACTTGTTATATTTTGTCATGGTAAGCTCGGTGCCGATGGTGGCAAAGCTTTTTATCATTTCGATAGAGCGATCTATTAATGCGGGTAACTCGGGTTTTTCATCGTCATCAAAACCACTTAGTACGTAATCAACCTGGCGGCCTTTGGGGTAATTATCGCTCACGCCGAAACGCAGGCGGGCATATTCATTGTTACCAAGGGTAGCTTCGATATGTTTTAAGCCGTTATGCCCGGCAGCGCTTCCTTTTGGTTTTAGGCGCAGGGTGCCCAATGGCAGGGCAATATCATCTACAATTACCAGCACATTTTGCACTGGTATCTTCAACTCCTTCATCCAGTGATTTAACGCCTTGCCGCTTAGGTTCATGTAGGTGGTTGGCTTTATCAGGTGCAGG
>NZ_JBAZRC010000189.1:0-8040 GCF_041663085.1 Mucilaginibacter sp. | reverse complement strand
ACGTTACCTGGTTTGCCACCAAGGTTACCGACCTGCCCGTAGCCGAAACATCGTTAAAAGTACCGGCAAAAGGCAAGGTTGTTACCTACCAGGGCCTTAAAACCACCCTCGGCAAAGCCATGGAAGGCTGGGGCGAATACGGCAAGAAGTTTTTTAAGATATACCTGTTGTAGAGTCAGGACGAGAAGAGTCAAGAATCAAGACAAAAAGAAAAAGCCTGTACAGTTTGTTACTGTACAGGCTTTTTTGCGTGGCGTCCGTCCGTCCGCAGGAACGGGTATGGCGGGCGGGGCGCGGACGCCTATTTAAAGCTCCCTCCCTGGGGAGGGGCGCGATGGATTGTGTATTGGCAGGGAGGGGTTTAGCTAACTATGCAATATGTTTAAACCCCTCCCTAACCCTCCCAAGGGAGGGAAATATAATTTATTACACAAGCTTCAACGCTTTCAGATACGCCGCGTTCTTTTGCGCGCTTTGCAGCGGGGTTTCGTGATAAAAACGGCTTTGCTCTACAAAAAAGTAACGCATGCCGTTATCCTGCCCAACACTGATAAACTTTTTAAAATCGATAATGCCCTCGCCCATATCACAGGCCGATTCGTCCTTGCTGCCTGCGGGCAGGCGTTTTTTGAGTACATCGCGCATGTGGGCCAGTTTAAAGCGGCCTTTGTGTTTGGTGATGTAGGCGTATGGGTCGGCACCCTCGGTTACGGTGTAGTACACGTCCATCTGGAAATCTACCAGTTCTTTATCCGTACCGGCAAGCAGCACATCTATAGGTAGTTGTCCGTTTACCGGTTTGTACGGATAATCGTGCGGGTGGTAGCCAAACCTTAGGCCATGTTTTTTGCAGATGGCACCACGCTTGTTAAAATCATCCGCGAAGGTTTTAAAGGTTTCGATAGATTTTTGCGGACCGAGCCATGGGCATACCAGGTACTTCATACCTACCTCTGCCGCCTGTGCTGCCAATTTATCAAACTCGTCCAGGGTGCAGGGGTTATAGTGGGTGCTTACCAGGTTAAGGCCAAAGCCGTTGGCTATCTTTTTAAACTCGGTATTGGTTTTGCCCCAAAAGATGCCTTTATCGCTGCCGTAGCTTTCTATCTGGGTGTAGCCCATTGCGCCAAGCTGTTTAAGGGTGCCTATGGGGTCGCGCTCCATGTCTTCTTTTACCATGTAAAGCTGGATGCCGGGGGCGGGTTTGGTGCGCCCGGCTATGGTAGCGGACATTGCGGACGCTGCTGCTGCCAGCATACCGCCGGTGTATAGGAATGTTCTTCTGTTCATGTTGGTTTATTGGTTCATTAATTCATTGGTGCTTGTCCTAAACAATATGTCATTGCGAGCGTAGCGTGGCAATCTCTTTAGGACAATTGTAAAACTATGTTATTTTAACAGCATTAGTATTTAAACGAAATTGGCCCGCTCAATTGCCGCGGAGGGGCTTCTTCTTTTTGCTTGATCAAAAAGAAGCAAAAACCGAGCGTAGCGAGTTCATGAACACCAAAAAACAAAAAATAGGTGAATAAATCAAGTCAGAGCGAATGCTTCCTGCGCTCCCTGCCGGTTCTTAACGCTTTTGCTGGATGACTCGCTGCGCTCGCATCACGCGCAAAAGCTAAACCGTCATTCCCGCCATACTCCCGGCCCGCCCGCTCTGACCTTTGGGCCTGCGCTTTTATGCATTAAGCACCATGTCATTGCGGGCGATAGCGTGGCAATCTCGTAGCCAGTGCATTACCGCTTTGCTTCCGACGAGATTGCCGCGTCGCCCCTTGCTTTCCCCCCCCACTGCTCCTCGCAATGACATAGTGGCCACTACCCCGCGTTAGGGATAGCAGCGGATACCGGCCCTTGCGCCTAAGGCCTGCAGCCGTATGAGCGGATAGCCCGGCCCGAAGGGAACGCCATTGGGAAGAATCAAGAGATTAGAGTAAAGACGCAAGACCCGGAGGTGTTGTCAGTAATCCTGCTCACCAATCTTTCCTATCTTGATTCTTGACTCTAAAATCTTGACTCTCTCCCCTACACATCCCTCACCACTACCTCCCCGGTGGTTTTGTCTTTTAGTATCAGTTTGCGTTCGCCGTGGGGTAATATCTCTTCTTTTATTAAATAGTACTGCTCATTGAAACTGGCGAAATCTGCCGCTATTTTGGTATTGGTGCTGCCGCGCCAGTCGGTTAATTTAACGGGTTCCCAGATGCCGCTTTTGGCAGATGCGTAGGCGGCGTCGATAATGGCGTTTACCACGTAGCCGTCGTAAAAAGTTTCGGCAGGCGGGCGGTTTTGTTCTATGGCTTCAAACATGTCGGTAAACATGTGGTTGTAGCCCAGTTCGTTCACCTCGTCGCCCACGGGGAAGAGCCAGCCCTGGCTGCTCTCGGCCTTTTCGGCAACGTAGCCGCCGCCCTTGCCGGTGCTGAACATATCGAACCCGGTGCGCAGGAAGTTGTTGATCCAGATGGTGCCCTCGGTGCCCATCACCTCGTCGCGCAGGTCCATACCGCCGCGGAAACACCAGCTCACCTCGAACTGCCCGATGGCGCCGTTGGCGTACTTCACCATGCCTATGGCATTGTCTTCGGCATCAATGGGGTGCACCTGCGTGGCCGCCCAGCACATCACCTCTACCGGCCTAACATCCTTACCTATATAGTTGCGGGCAATTTCGATGCAGTGGCAACCCAGGTCCACAATGGCCCCGCCTCCGCTTTGCTGTTTATCCCAAAACCAGTTGCTGTGCGGGCCGGGGTGCGCTTCGCGGCTTTTGGCCCACAATATCCTGCCCAGCGCGCCTGCCTTTACGCTGGCCAGGCTTTTGTTGAACTTGGGGGTGTAACACAGATCCTCGAGGTAGCCGCCCATTACGCCCGCCTGCTCTACCATATCCAGCATTTGTTTAGCCTCCGCAGCCGTACGACCGAGGGGTTTGGTACACAGCACATGTTTGCCCGCTTTGGCGCAGGCGGCAACAGCGGCAAGGTGCAGATCGTTTGGGAGCGAGATCACCACCACATCCACCTCGGGATGGTTCACCACCTCGTCCATATTGTCGCTGTACACGGGGAGTTTATAATCGTGCGCAAAAGTTTTGGCCTTGGCAATATCCCTGCTGTACACTGCGTGCAGCACATCCAGCCTGCGGTGCCCTATCAACGAATCGGCATAGAAACGCGCGATAAAGCCCGAGCCAAGCATAGCAATTTTCATAGCGGTAAAATTTATTGTTTTAGGATTACACCGATGAAGATAGGGAATTTTGAGGATAGTTAATAGTTGATGGTTCATGGTTCATAGTAGCTGCGGGAAGGCGGTGGGCTATGGACTAATCCCTCCCCACGCGTTATTGCGAGGTACGAAGCAATCTCCAGATAGGTAATCGCCGGTTGGTTCTTTTGTGAACTATGCACCAATAAACTAATGAACCACAAAGCCCTGCGTTACGCTATGCCGCATTTGGACGGTGTAGTTAGGCCGGTGCGCTTGCGAGGTTTGTGAACCATGCAGCAATGTCTCAATGACCTAATGACTCAATGACCGCGCAGCTAATGACTGCGCAGCAAATGACCAATAAGAAAAGGTGCTGTAGTGGTGCTTAGGATGCGGTAGCCCCGCTATGCGCTTATACTGCTCGAGGCCTTAGTCGCGAGGGCCGGTATCGCTGCTACCGGGTTTAGAGGGGGAATGATCTTTCCCATTTGCATTAATGCTAACTATAGTATGTAGCAGACGACGCATACTATAGTTAGCTTTACCAAAAGTAGATTGAATGAATAAAGAGTCAATACTGGTTAACTTCGGTAAAAAAGTGAAGGCGAAAAGAAAAGAAAAAGGCCTTTCGCAGGAAGAGCTTTCTTACAAAGCTAATTTACATAGGACTTACATAGGAATGATTGAAAGAGCCGAAAAAAACATTACCCTACTTAATATTGAAAAAATCGCATTAGCATTGGATGTACTTCCAGGTGACTTGTTAAATAACTAATTATGCCTAAAATACCTACGCTACCTAAGCTATTAGCTAGCAAAATTTATAAAACTGGACAAACAAGGGGTGCCGACGATGACGTAATTTTTCAAAACAGAGTTGGCAGGAATAGTACCGTGCTAATATCATATTCTAGTTTCGATAAAATAGTAGAGGAAGACGATCAATTTGAAAACGGCTATATAGTTCTAATAAGTCCAGATGAGTATTTTAATGATCCAAGTTTCGGCAATGAATTAAAAAAAAGAGGTCTTAGTCTTGGAGAAAATGCGTTGCTCTTTTATGAGACGAGAAGCCAATGGAATAAATTCAATCCTGATGATAAAGGTTTTAGTTTTGCAACTTCAAGAACAGCTCCATTAGGAGGGCAATACGTCGCGAGAGTACCATCCCTAACTTCAGAATCTGCTGAAAAAATAATAAAAGGCTATTCAAATAGTAAATTAAAAGGAGCTGGCATTAGGGTTTACGAATATGCTTCTACAGAGATAACTGTAAAAGCAAGAATCCAATTAGAACTATTGTTTTGGCATTGCGAAAATGCAAAAGCTGTTGCCAAATTTACGGGTATGTCAGATGATGATATCGAAATTAGAATTAAATATAATACAGATTTAGCAACTAAATTCGAACTAGATAATTGGGATGAATTAAAAGTGATGCGAATCATTAATGAAAATAAAAACACAATTTGTCCACTTTGCTTAAAACCCTTATCTGCAAATGGTTTTTTTTCAAAAGTTGTTCAAGCTATTGGTAGAGAGGTGCCTGATTTAACAATTACTGAACTTAATCTTTTTCATATTAAGGAATTACGAATTGGAGAATACAACCACAAACCCTATAATCTTGGATGGGGACACCATCATTGCAACGTTGTCACAAAGGATGCAGGTATAATGGAGACTTTAGTCTGGATGAAAGAGGTTATTGAATTAAATGAAAAATCAGGTTATAAAATAACAAGTGATATCTGATTTTCTATTTGATTTTTCGAACTCACCTTCATAATATCTTTCTTATTAAAATTCGAATTTACTCTTTTGTCATATTTTTCTATTCTATGTTTAATAGCACTTGTCCAGCTCGCTTCAATTTCAAATGAAATACTCTTTCGGTTTAAATTCAAAGCCGCAACTGCTG
Organism: Mucilaginibacter sp.; assembly: GCF_041663085.1. GTDB lineage: Bacteria > Bacteroidota > Bacteroidia > Sphingobacteriales > Sphingobacteriaceae > Mucilaginibacter. The sequence continues at coordinate 2,903 of NZ_JBAZRC010000189.1, read as the reverse complement.
TACTTCCAGAACCTGCAAAGCAATCTAAAACAATGTCATTCTCAAAAGTTGTACTTAATATACAATGCTCTAACATATCGATTGGCTTTTCCGCAGGGTGTTTTCCTTTGTATGGCCTAACTGAATTAAAATTCCAAACGTCTGTAAATTCAACGGAGGAATTAACTTCAAATGGTCGAATTACATCTTCATAAATCGGCATCTCATATACTTTTCCCGTTTTAATTAACACTTCACATATCTTTCTATATTGTTCTCTACTTGGAATATTTCTTCCTGTTTCCCAATTCGAAACAGCTCCACCATGGTTTACTTTACCATATGCACCGGTCAACTCCGTTAATTGGTGACCTGATAAACCAGCTTCCTTTCTTTTCATTTTTAAAAAATGGCCGAATCCACTTCGATGTAGATTTCCTTCAAAAGCAGGTTCAGCAAATAATATTCTTTCGGAGTGGGGATACCACTGACGAAGTGCCTCCTTTTTCATTTTTCCTTTCCATCCATCAAACCCCGGTTCATTAGGCTTAGTCCAAACTATGTGCGACAATACGTTAAAGTATTTATCCATCAGATTTTCTAACTTGGCCGACATTGCACTAGAACAAAAAACGTAAATACTTCCGTTATTTCTTAGGACTCTTTTCCATTCATAAAAAAATTTATCCATCCACATCAAAAATGATTCATCTGTAGCAAAAGACGTATCGTTAGTAATATTGTCCTTTTTAGTAGAGTGATATGGCGGGTCAGTAAGTATTAATGATACTGAATTGTCTGGCAAATTTTCTAGAAGTTTCAGAGAATCACCCAAAACAATTAATGATTCATCTGTTTTTAAAGAATTAGCGTCATCAAATTTCGCAAGCAAACTTTCAAATTGACTTTGCCTCAGTGCTTTATAGTTTAAATTCATTTTAGCTAATTATAGTATGCAAATTTATGATTTATATCAAAAAAAACAATAGTTATTTATAGTAGTTTAGATCAATATAATATTATAAGAATTTTATCAATATCATAAGTTAAGTCAGATTATAATAAATTAGTTTAAATTTCACTCTTTAAATAGCGTACTTATTATCAAACAGTAAGTCAGCTTATTTAATTCCCGGCTTTGTTTACTTGTCCTAAATATTTAATCGATCCTCTCACCTCGGCATTAACTTATTCACCCAACCTAAAGCAATACAAAGTTCCTTGCTGATCTGGCGCTGGCTGTAACCTTTGGCCGCAAGTTCGGCTACTTTTGGGGCTAATATATGCTGGTTTAACCCGCGGGTATGCAGGTGCTGCCGTTCGGGGCTGTGGCCTTCAAACTGCATCTTTAAAAAATTGCAGGGTTTTGTAATGCGGCAAAGGCAAACATTATCTTCGCCATATACCTGCCCGGTGCTGCGCTGTTTAATTTGTTTAAGGTAACGCAGGTGCGGGTCGGCGGCGCTTGTACCAATGGAGAAGGCGCTGTCGGCCAGGTTAATGAGCAGTTTGCTGCCGTGCATATCGTCGGCAGAGATGGGCGAGCCGGGGTTACGGCGTTTGGGCGTATGGGCCAGCACCAGGATAGACAGGTTGTAATCGGCCTTAAGCGCCTTGAGGTGTTTGATCAGGTTAAGCGCAACAGATGCGTTTTCGATCCCGCCGCGCAGGCAGCTGATGTTATCAATAATCAACACCATGGCATTCAACTGTCGTATTTTATACTCGATGCCGGCAATAATCTGTTCGTCGTAATGAGTGTGGGAGTCATTCATCGCAATATCAGGCCGAAACTCAGCCCGTATAAAATTATCCGTAAAATGGTGATCGCCTTCTGCCCCTGTATAACGCCGGTAAAACTGTTTGGTAGAAAGTTCAAAGTCGATATACAGCACGTTGGCGGGGTCGGCATCCATGGCAAACGGCGCGATAGGTTTGCCACAGGCTATGCTGTTGCCAATTTGCACCGCCAGTACGCTTTTACCCAAGTTGGTATCGGCAAACAGGATGCTCAGCTCGCCCTCGTGCCATAGCTCCCCGAAAAGCATTTTAGGCGCGGGCTCGCGTTCGCCAAGTTCCACCAGCGGTTACCGGTAGCCACCGAGAATATATAGCGGCAAGCCTCCGGGTCGGCAGGCTGAGGAATAAATTTAAGTCTACTGGCGGGGCGATATTTGAGTCCCCTGGCTTCCGCGCGGATTCTTTCGATATATTCCGGGCGTTCGGCAGTGTGGTTTTCAGGCATTTGATATGAATTATTTGTGAGCAATGAAACTATGGGCCGGAAACGGCCTGCTTATCAAGGGGTACAGGATGTACCTTACATACAAATATATTCAGTGCAAATCATACAAATGGTGGCACAATATTGTCAGTAGTCAATATAAGGAAGTAACTGATTACAAGACTATTGGCGGTGTTCACAAGTGTTCACGGCAGTGAACGTGAACACCCGGGGGTGTTCGGGGGGCGTTTGAGGACGTTTGGGAGCGTTTTAAGGCGCTTTGTTTCGGTGTTGTAAAAAGGTTTTTAAACAAAGAAACCCGTTATCTTTTGGATAACGGGTTTAACTTTAAGATTGGGCACCGACCTACTCTCCCACATTTTACTGCAGTACCATCGGCTCTGGCGGGCTTAACTTCTCTGTTCGGAATGGGAAGAGGTGGACACCGCCGATATAGGCACCTGAATTTCTTTTGAGCGTAAAGCTCAAGGCTGAAAGCTAAAAGCTTTTTGGCCAATTCGGTATATGTTTTCGCTTTCGGCTTTAGACTCTCGTCTTTTAGCTTCCGGCTAAACTTAAACATAATTGAAAGAAGTAAGTAATTGAAGAAAACAACAGCTTTGTTTACAGTGGTGCGTAAGTCCGTAAGAACTATTTACGCACCACTCTTTACCTGCTATGAGAAAGCTTCGGATTATTA
>NZ_JBAZRC010000188.1:0-8204 GCF_041663085.1 Mucilaginibacter sp. | reverse complement strand
ACTGGATGTATTCATGTAGAACCTGCCTTATCAGTATTTGAATAGCTGCTAAAAATTTGTGTCGCTACTAAAAAATAGTACTTGGTTTGCCCTACGGTAAAAGCCTCATTTAAGCTACTTACAGTTACATTGTTGCCGTTAAAGCCCACGGTTCCCACAGGAGTGCCCGGGCTTGCCGGATTAAATGTATTAGTGGCGCTGCTATATAAAACACCACTGCCAAATAATGTTTGCAGGGTGCCGGTATTACCATCCGCATTAAAATTAAATTGACCAAGCGTTGCAGTTGTACCTGTTACTTTAACACTAAAGCCAAATATTGCAGCCGATTGCCCATACGATAGCGTAGCGCCAGCCAAACCACCTGTTTGAGCGGTTACAGTAACAGTAGGGGGAGTAGGCGAAGTAAAGGTATAACCCACATAATTGCTTATCCATGCTGAATATGTTGTTCCGTTTGTAGCTGTAGCAAAACTGCCGGTATTAATAAATATCTGAGGATCATATTTTGTTGCGCCCGAGTAAATGTCATCAGCTGCTAAAAAATAATAATAGGTTGAACCCGTGGGGATAGTTTCTGAAACAAGACTATTTATAGTTATTGTATTCCCACTGGTGCTTACCGTACCTACCGGTACAAATGTGCCGGTACCATAAGTATTACTAGTTGTACTTCTGTATAATTTGATATTTGAAAGTGACGAAATGAAATTACACCCTATATTATCAAATTTAGTAAAAGTTAAGCTACTTGCTGGGGCACCACCGCTTACACTAACCTGAAAACCAATAAATGCAACCTGAGTTTGGCCTGTAGTAACAGTACTTGCTGTTAAGCCGCCTGAAATTGTTGAAATTGTAGCGCTTTGTGCAAGCACTCTGTTATTATAAAAACAGCAAATGATTATTATAAAGGAAATATATCGTAGTAATCGTGTTTTCAAAGTTTTAGGGGCATTAATCAATATTATCGCGTAGGTGCAAAAACTATGCAAACACTAATCAATCAATTACTTAATCGGCTAATTGCGGCAATCAACGCACACTTGCGCTATAAACACCCCCGCTTACAACTTAAAGGAATGTTTTAAATGGAAAATGAATGATAAATGCGGGTAATTTTTTCTACACATTGTAGATTTATTTTCTCGCTTTAACTATTGATACTTGTATTGAGGAATTGTATTTAACTTAAGGGAAACAATGTGCGCTAATATTGATAATATTAACAGAAGGTTATATGGGTTATTAGGCAAATTTTAAGCCAAAACGATATATATAGTCTATTTCTTGTGATAATCTTATCCAAAACCTATATTTATAGGCTTATAATCAATATTTTATATGGGTAAAAAATACCTAACCTTAGTCCTCAATTCTCTATTAATAATATGTTCTCTTCAGGGCTTTGCACAGCAAATCCCAGTTAATATTGCCAAACAAAGAGAACTCGATGCGATAACAGTAACTTCAAGACAGGCTTTTAGAACTGGTCAGCAGCAAGCAGTAGCCATGGCACCCGGCATGGGTTGGACCATTCGCCGTACAACAAAAGCAGGCAATATAGTTGCTTTGCAGGGTATTAATAAACTGGGTTTCCCTATATATCTTACAACTCATAATAATACTACAGCTGCGGCAACTACAGGTACCAATACAGTACAGCCGGGCGGTGCATTAAACCTAAACTTAACAGGCAGCAGCGCAAATTTGCTTAACAAACTTGGTATTTGGGACGGCGGGCAGGTATACAGCGCACACCGTGAATTTGCAGGAAAAACAATAACAGCTAAAGATAATTCAGCTATACTTGACCACTCTACCCACGTTGCGGGTACCATGATGGCAAAGGGTGTGTATGCCCCCGCAAAAGGCATGGCATACGGCGCCACAACCCTCTCGGCCTGGGATTTTGATAACGATGTATCTGAAATGAGTGCGGCTGCATCGGGCTTGCTGCTTTCCAACCATTCATATGGTGAGGTTGGCGGCTGGGATTATAACCAAAGTGCCGGCCGCTGGGAATGGTATGGCCTGCCTGGCGATAATGAAGATTACAATTTTGGCTTTTACGATGCCCGTGTACAATCATGGGATAAAATAGCTTATAATGCCCCATATTATCTCATTGTAGAGTCGGCAGGTAATAGCAGATCCAGCAATGGCCCGGCTGTAGGTGCAACATATTACGGGTTTACCAGCCGTACAAACCCAACCTTTATAAACAAAGGGGCGAGGCCTGCAAACATCAGCAGCAATAGTGGGTATGATATTATTACAACAACAGGTAATGCCAAAAATATACTAACAGTAGGCTCGGTTGGGGCTTTACCCAATGGGCCGGTTAACCGTACAGATGTGGCCATATCTTACTTTAGCAGTTGGGGACCCACAGATGACGGCCGGGTTAAACCGGATATTGTTGGTGATGGCGAGAACGTACTATCGGTAGGGGTACAGAGTCCGGATTCGTACCTTACCTTATCGGGTACATCAATGGCAGCGCCAAATGTTACCGGCTCGTTATATCTGTTGCAGGAGTATTATTCACAAAAAAACAATGGCAATTTTATGCGGGCAGCAACCTTAAAAGGACTGGCTTGCCACACTGCTTTTGATGCCGGTAACGTTGGCCCCGATTATATTTACGGATGGGGCCTGCTGGATATGCGCAAAGCCGCACAGGCTATTACCGATAACGGCACAAAAAGTATTATTAACGAAAGTACTTTAGCCCAGGGGCAAACAAAAACTTTTGATATTACAGCGTCGGGCGATGGCCCGCTGATAGTAAGCATATCATGGACAGACCCCGAAGGTACACCTACCGCCGGTACAACCATAAATGACCGTACCCCAAAACTGGTAAACGACCTTGATGTGCGTTTAAGCGATGGCTCAACATCCTTTACACCCTGGGTGCTTACGCCTGATAACCCATCGGCACCAGCTACAAATGGTGATAACATCAGGGATAATATTGAGCAGGTTTATATAGCCAACGCTGTGCCGGGTAAAAAATATACGGTTACCATTTCGCATAAGGGCGCACTTCAATCTGGCAGCCAGGCGTATTCGGTTATTGTTACCGGCGCAGGTGGTAACCCTTATTGCGCATCGGTCCCGGCATCAACTGCCGATTCTAAGATCAATAGCTTTTCATTATCAAATATCAACTATACCTCGCCGCAGGGTTGCACTGGTTATACTGATAATACCAAACTTTCTATCCAGTTAGAGCAAGGCAAAGTATATTCATACAGCCTTAATTTGGGTACTTGCGGTAACGATTTTGGCAAGGCAGCCAAAATATTTATAGACTGGAACGGCAACGGTAGTTTTGATGCTGATGAACTGGCGGCTACTACCACAGTGGTAACCGCTACAGGTACCGTTACCGGCAACATTGCTGTGCCGGCCGGTGTAATACCGGGCAATATAAGCTTGTTGCGTGTGGTATTAAATGAAACCGCCACGCCGGCATCTATAAATGCGTGCGGTACTTACGCCAAAGGCGAGACACAGGATTACAGGGTGCAGTTTACAAAGGCGGCTATTGATGTAGGTGCCATAACCATTGTAAATGCCGATGGCGGCGTTACCTGCGCATCTGCAGTGCCTGTTACCGTAAGATTAAAGAACTTTGGCATTACCTCAATCAGCAACATACCGGTTACGGTAACAGTTACCCCGCCAAACGGTACGGCTACTACATTTAATGAAACCTTCACAGGTACACTTAGCCCCGAAGAGGAAACTGATTTTACACTAAGTGGCAAATTTAATACCACCGCGGGTGCAACTTATACCATTACTGCCGAAACCCAATTAACAGCAGACCCGGTAACGGCCAACAACAAAACCACGGGTAATATAGTTATTGCCACCCCGCCCGTGCTTAGTGGTTTATTAGCGTACTTCTGTACTAATACAAACGCGTACCAATTGTCTGGTGCGGGCGATGGTCAAATATTATGGTATAAATCGGCTACTGATATTATACCTGTTGGCTTTGGGGCACCTGCAACCGTTGCACAAGAACCTGCCGATAATAGATTTTATGCCGGATTGAATGATTTTAGCAGTACTGTAGGGCCGGCGAACAAAAATGTATTCCCAACAGGGGCTTATAACCAGTTTACAACAGATGTATATATAAGCACCAAAATACCAATGGTTATAGAAACCGCGAAGCTGTATATTGGCAACCCCGGGCGTATTACTTTTACAGCTACAAATGATAATGGAGAAATGGTATCGTCTGTTACATTAAACGTTACCGCAACCCGAACAACGGCAGCTCCGGGTGAACAGCCTAATGACATTGCCGACCAGGGTAAAGTTTATACCTTGAATTTAACCCTGCCCGCAGCCGGTAACTATATTATAACGCCAACTTATGATAATGGTGCAACCATATTTCGTAATAAAGATGGTGTTACGGGTTATCCGTTTACCGTAGGTGACGTGTTCTCAATAACAGGGAATTCCGCAACACCGTTGCCCGAAAATTATTATTACTATTTTTATGATATGCAGGTACACAGCCCCGGTTGTGCAACCGTGCAAAGGGTGCCTGTTACGGTAACTAAACCGGTTATCACCCAGGCAGGGGATGTGCTTAGCTCCAGTATTACCGAGGGTAACCAATGGCTTTTAAACGGCGAAGTGATACCGGGCGCTACCGGCGTTACTTATTCGCCATTAGTTAGCGGTACCTATAAAGTACAGGTTGCTGTTGGCGATGGTTGTACAGCAGCATCTGATGATTTTGCCTATGCCATTACTGCTAAAAACCCCGATAAAACAACAGATATAGGCCTGGCTATATTCCCTGTGCCGGCATATACCTATTTCAATGTTGTTTTTGTGGCCAAAACTGCGGGTAACCTGCAGCTGTCATTAATTAACAGCGCGGGGCAGGTGGTGTACCAAACATCGCAAACCATAGCCGCGGGCAATTTTAGCACGGTAATAAACACTGTTAACCGCTTGCCGGGTACTTATTTGCTGAAGATGAACCTTGGCGATAAGGTGTACTCGAAAAAGATAATTATAGCTAAGTAGGTAAAATTAAACAAGAGAGCCCGCGCAATTTGCACGGGCTCTCTTGTTTAATAATCTTTGGTAATACTTTAAAAAGTATACTTTAAGCCCAGTCCGGGGGCAAGGTCAAAGAAAGGGCCTGTTGCAAGTTCAACCCGTGGGTTAAGGTCAAGGCTAAAGGCAAAGGGGGCATCAGGTAGTTTATACTCTAAGCCTAAAACAGCATCGGCGCCAAGTAGTAAATGGCTATCGTTATAAACATTGTCATCGCTGCCAAAGCGTTTATAAACACCTTTACCTACCGAGCCAACGTGCGCGCCAAAGCCGTAATAAAATTTCAAATTAGCGGTGTTAAAGGCTCCCTGATGCAGTTCATATAAACCGGTAAACACCACGCCATGGTTACGTATACCTACAATACCTTCTAATGCAGTATTGCTGTCCATAAAATATTTAATAGAGGGGCCGTTCTCGTACCCGCCAAATTTTAAACCCACTGCGGTTTTATAATCCTGCGCGTCCGATCGCTTAGAGAGTAATAAAAAAGAGGTCAGGAGGACTGCGATAAAGGTAAATTTTTTCATTTCGGTATTTTGTTTTCTGTTAAGACGACAGCTTTTTAAAAAGGTGCCACTGTTTGTAAAATAATTGTTAACAACACGTAGATAACGACATAAATAAGCTTTTATGCTGTTATTACATAAAAGTATGCTGCAATAATAAAGTATGAGGTTGATTTACAACCACAAAATAATCAACATATCCACATTGCATTTGTATAGCTAAATACATTAAATTGGCAAAAAATACACGGTTACCATGAGTATTACACAAAGAGTATTATATAAATTAACGGTATTGCTTATACTACCGTGCTTTACAACAATTGTTAGGGCGCAACCCACCCGTAATAGCAATGGCATGGTTGTTTGTGCTTATCCGGATGCGGCGCAGGCTGGGCTGGATGTGTTAAAAAAAGGTGGCAATGCCGTAGACGCTGCGGTGGCAGTGCAATTTGCACTGGCGGTTACCCACCCGCAGGCTGGCAATATTGGCGGTGGCGGCTTTATGGTTTATCGTCCCGCTAAAGGTGTGCCCAACACGCTCGATTTTAGAGAGAAAGCCCCGGCCAAAGCAAGCGCTGATATGTACCTTGATGCTAACGGTAACGTAATACCAAATATGAGTTTATACACTCACCAGGCATCAGGCGTACCAGGTTCTGTTGATGGGATGGTAGCCGCTCATAAAAAATATGGTAAATTAAAATGGGATGCTTTGGTGCAGCCGGCCATAAACCTGGCTTTAAAAGGGTTTAAAATAACCAAACGCCTTGCGGCAGATATGAATCGTAACGATTTAGTATTTCGCAGGCTAAACCCGGGCAAAAACTATTTGCTTAAGGAAGGCGGCTGGAAGGAAGGCGACGTATTGGTGCAGGCAGATCTGGGCAAAACGCTTGTGTTGATCCGTGATAAAGGACGCGCCGGGTTTTATAATGGTATCACCGCCGACCTGATGATTGCCGAAATGAAGGCAGGCAAGGGCTTGTTCACCAAAGCCGACCTGGATAATTATCATTCCGTTTGGCGCAAACCGGTTACCGGTAATTATAAAAACTATAAAATTATCACCATGCCGCCGCCATCAAGCGGAGGGATAGCGTTGCTGCAGCTGCTAAAATCGGTAGAGCCATATCCTTTACACAGGTACGGGTTTAACAGTGATAGCACTGTGCAATTAATAACAGAGGCGGAGCGCCGGGTGTATGCCGATCGTTCCAAATACCTGGGCGACCCTGATTTTTACAAAGTGCCTACGGATAGCTTGTTAAGGCCCGGGTACATTGCAAGTCGCATGCAAACTTTTAACTGGAATGCGGCCACACCCAGCACCAGCATACAACCGGGTACTTTTATAGGTTACGAAAGCGACCAAACTACCCATTACTCTATTGTAGATAAATATGGTAACGCGGTATCTATTACCACAACGCTTAATGACTCATTCGGCTCAAAAATATTTGTAGGCGGTGCAGGCTTTTTACTCAATAATGAGATGGACGACTTTAGCTCAAAACCGGGTGTACCCAATATGTACGGGCTGGTAGGCGGTAAGGCCAACAGCATACAGCCCGGTAAACGAATGCTATCGTGCATGACTCCAACCATCGTTGAAAAAAATGGTAAGCTGTTTATGGTTGTGGGTACGCCGGGTGGTTCAACTATTATAACATCGGTGTTTCAAACCATATTAAATGTTATTGAATTTGATAAAGATATACAGCAGGCGGTAAGTGCCAGGCGTTTCCACCATCAATGGCTACCCGACGAGGTGGTTACTGAGGCTGGTGCCTTAAATGATGCCGCCAAAATAAAACTCGGAAATAAAGGTTATTTGATAAAATCTACAGGCGCCATAGGCAGGGTTGATGCCATATTAAAAACCCAAACAGGGTATGAGGGTGGTGCCGACCCAAGAGGAGACGATACTGCCATGGGGTATTAGTAATGGTGAGTGGTGAATAGAGGATGGTGAATGGTTAACTAATGGTAATTAGGTTTATACATTTTATAACTACTCACCATTCACTATTCTCCAATCAACTAAAAATGTTATGTTTGTCAGTTATGCGAAGCAGTGTAAAACATCAGGAAACTATTGATTATTTTTTGAAAATAGTTTGGCAAACGGTTGCCAACCGTTATAACCAGTTAGTTACCGAATTTGGCATTACACAATCCATCGGGTACCTGCTTATCAATATTGACGAGGAGGGCACCACGGTATCTCAGGCGGCTGCATTGCTGGGGCTAAAATCAACCATTTTATCGCGCATGTTAAACCAGTTAGAAAAAACCGGCCTTATTTACCGCGAATCTAACAAAGGGGATAAACGATCTGTAAAAATATACCTTACCGACCTGGGCAAAGAAAAGCGCCAACTGGCAAAAAACGTTGTTAAACAGTTTAATAACTACCTTAATGCACACATTAGCGATGCTGATAAACAGTATTTAACAGAGATGCTTAAAAAAATAAATCAGCTTACCCTCAACTATAAGCCATAAAACACACTTTTTAACGTTATGCTAATTGTTAAAAAGTGTTAAGCTGATGGTTTTGCCATATAAAACAATAAATTTGCCTTCTGAAAA
>NZ_JBAZRC010000187.1:0-8212 GCF_041663085.1 Mucilaginibacter sp. | reverse complement strand
TTGCCGATGTATCTATCCCCGCTGATATAGAGAGGGCTATTGAAGCAACCATTGCACGTTTCGGTAAGATAGATATCATCCATAACAATGCCGGGGTATCTAGTCCCTCAAAAACCGTGTGCGACACTACCGATGCCGAATGGGATAAAGTTTTTAACGTGAATGTTAAAGGCATATATCATACCACCAAATATGGCATTGCCGCATTAAAGCAAACTAAAGGTATTATACTAAATACAAGCAGCCTTGTTGGTGATATAGGACAAGATCAGCATGCTGCATACACCGCAACAAAAGGAGCCGTTAACGCGCTCACCAAATCAATGGCTTTAGATTATGCACCATTTGGCATCAGGGTTAACGCGGTAGCGCCCGCTGGTGTTTGGACACCTATGTTAAGGCGCTGGAGCAACCAGCAGCCAAACGTAGCGCATATAGAAAGTTATTTGGACGAGATCCACCCATTAGGATATTGCCCCGAAGGTGATGTGGTTGCCGATGCCTGTCTTTTCCTGGTGTCCGAACAAGCCCGGTTTGTTACGGGCTGCATTTTGCCTGTATCGGGTGGTGCAGAATTGGGCTACCGTAAATATATGGAAGGGCCTGCTGGAAATAAAGCTGTTTTACCCGATCAAAAAGCAGTAGAATAATGATAACCAAAGTAAAAATATCAGATATACGTTACCCGCTTGATGGTAATGCAGGCAGCGATGCCATACACCGCGATCCTATATACTCTTATGCCGTAACGCAACTACGCGATGATACCGGTATTACAGGTACCGGCTTTGCCTTTACCCTTGGTGAGGGTAATAACCTGGTTTGTAAAGCGGCAGAATATTATGCCCAAAGCCTGGTGGGTAAGGATATTGAGGAAACTATGGCCAACTTTGGCGGCCTGTTTAAGAAATTATCCAATGATCAACAGTTCCGTTGGCTGGGGCCGCATAAAGGTGTGGTGCACCTGGCCCTGGCATCGGTAACTAATGCCTGTTATGACTTGTGGGCCAAAAAACGGGGAGTGCCTTTATGGAAATTGCTTATAGATCTTTCGCCTGAACAAATTGTAAATACGCTCGACCTATCTTATCTGGAAGAGGAACTCACTCATTCGCAGGCCATAGAAATGCTTACCGGGCAGCAATCAACTAAAGCCAACAGGTCGCAGATCCTGGATAAAGGTTATCCCGGATACGATACTTCAATTGGCTGGTTCAACTATTCGGATGAACTGGTGAGGGAGAATTGTAAAAAAGCTTTAGCAGAAGGTTTTACTGCCATGAAGTTAAAGGTAGGCTCTATTGACCCGGAGCGTGACATCCGCCGTGCGCATATTGTACGCGAGGTTGCAGGAGATGATGTAAAGGTGATGCTTGATGCCAACCAGCAATGGAACCTGCCCCAAGCTATAGATATTTGCACAAAGTTAAAAAACATGAACCCATACTGGATAGAGGAGCCAACGCATCCGGATGATGTAAACGCCCATGCTAAACTGGCGCAGGCAATAGCGCCTGTTAAACTTGCCCTTGGCGAGCATGTGCCGAATAAGATCATCTTTAAAAATTACCTGCAATCGGGCTCGTCATCATTTATGCAGGTGGATGCCGTTCGTGTTGGTGGTGTAAGCGAATTTATAACCATAAGCCTGCTTTGTAAAAAATATGGTGTGCCGGTAGTGCCACACGTAGGCGATATGGGGCAGCTGCATCAGCATTTAGTGTTATTTAACCATATAGCTGTGGGGCACGAGGCCCTGTTCCTGGAGCATATTCCGCACCTGCAAAAGCACTTCGTAACCCCCGCTCAAATTATAAAAGGTGTATATAAGACCCCGCAGGAAGCCGGTAGCAGCTGCGACCTGATCATTTTAAAAGATTAAACTGAATAACAGCATATATGATAGGTTCATTTGACGCCACCGTAAGTATTTTATATGTTATAGTTATACTGGCAATAGGGCTTTGGACGGGTTTGCGGCACCGTAATGCCAGCAAAAAAGGCAATTTAGCCAGCGAATATTTTTTAGCCGGTAAAAGCCTTAAATGGCCTATGATAGGGCTGGCACTTTTTGCCACAAACATATCATGCGTGCATTTGGTGAGCCTTGCACAAAGCGGGTTTGATACAGGTTTACTTAATGGCACATTTGAGTGGATGGCATCGTTCACGCTTATTTTACTTGCCTTATTCTTTGTGCCGTTCTATATCAAATCAGGGGTATCTACCTTACCCGATTTTTTAGAGAAGCGCTATAACCGCGCAAGTAGAGACTGGCTGGCATTTATTTCTATACTATCGGCCATAATTATTCATATTTCGTTTTCATTACTGGCAGGTGGCATTGTATTGCAAACCCTGTTTGGGGTTAATATGTACACAAATGTAATTATCATTGCCGTTATTACCACTGTTTATACGGTTGTAGGTGGCTTAAAGGCAGTGGTGGTTACTGAATCTATCCAAACCGTAGTATTGTTAAGCGGAGCAGTTATTATGAGCGTGGTTGCCTATAACAAAATGGGCGGCTGGGATAATATGGTGCATGTGCTACAGCAAAATAATCAACTCAATAAATTATCAATGATGCGCCCGCACGGCGATAGCAGCGGCCTGCCCTGGTATGCCGTATTACTTGGATATCCGGTACTTGGCATCTGGTACTGGTGTGCCGACCAAACCATTGTACAGCGTGTATTGGGCGCTAAAGACGAAAACCACGCAAGGGTAGGGCCATTGTTTTGTGGCTTCATCAAAATATTGCCAGTGTTTATTTTTGTGATGCCAGGGCTTTTTGCCTACGCTTTGTATCAAACCGGTCACCTTAATCTAAGCAGTATTAAAACAATGGCCGCAGGTAAAGAGGTGGTTAACAGTAAAGGGATTTACACCCTTATGATATTGCAATTGATACCCAAAGGGTTGGCAGGTGTACTGGTTGCCGCTCTATTATCTGGTTTAATGAGCCAGATCTCGGGCGCGTTAAACTCTATCTCAACAATGGCCAGTTATGATATTTATAAACGCTATAAACCCGACGTGAGCGACGAAAGACTGGTTAAGGCAGGTAAAATAGCGGCGGGTTTATCTTTTGTACTGTCATTATTATTACTTCCGTTGCTAAATAGTTACGAAAGCATCTTTAATGGGCTGAATGATATTATAGCTCATATTGCGCCGCCTATAACCTGTGTGTTTTTATTGGGTGTGTTTTGGGGTAGGGCATCGGCTAAATCGGCGCAGCTTACATTATACATTGGTTCGGCAGCGGGTGTTTTGGTATTCGCTTATAGCAAGTTGTTACCACACTCTATGCTTGGCCAGATACCATTCATGATGATGGCCTTTTACCTGTTTGTGTTTTGTGTACTGTTGCAAGTAGGCATAACATTTCTGTATCCGGCGCAGCATACTGCCGAAAGTTCAAAGCTTTACTGGAGATCGCCGCTCGAATCACTTCAGAGTCCTGGCTGGCAAGGGTTTGGTAATTATAAGTTTTTGTCGGTGTTGCTTATTAGCGCAATGGTAGTATTGTTTTGGGTGTTTAGATAATTAAATTCATATACCAATAATGTTATGTAAAATCTGCTACAACCGTTGTGTTTACCCATTGTAATTTGATTTGTATATTAAATACGAATTTAATACATAAATAATACAATAGTCCATCACCTTTAAAGCTTTATCCATTTTAAAGCAGTTTTTAAGCGTTTAAATTTATCGAACCAATTAACCAATTCTTATAATTATGGAACACTTTTACAAAAAACAGGTAATAAATACGCCTTGTGCGGTTTTATGGCATCCGCCGGGTCTGGCGCTGCTACTTCCAAAAGCCACAATCTTCACCATGGGATATAGGATTTAAAATTGCTGCACAATCATCGGATTGTACAGAATTTAAATAGAACCCGTAATTATTTACTGTAAGCTAATGCCTTACAGGGTTGTATTGCTGTGCCCTTTCTGTCGGAAATGTTCCATGAGATTGTGATCTATCCCAAAACATACAATGCAATTATTTTAATGAACCAAGTACTATAAAACCAATTATGATAAAAAATTTATGAAACCATTTTACGAACGCATAAACAGCTTTAGGCTACCCCAAATTGCGCTTGGTAAAGTTGCCTGTACATTGTATTGTATCCTGATATTATGTGCTATAACCAGCACCAAAACCTATGCGCAAAGTAAAGTGACTATTACGGGCGTTGTGGCAGATACCACAGGCACAAGTATTATTGGCGCCAATATATCGGCTACCAACCGCAAAAACGTAAGCACAGCAACTGATGTTAACGGAAAGTTTGTTATTGATGCTGAAGTGGGTACAGTTTTTAGGGTAACTTATGTAGGTTACAGGGAAACCACCTTTACCGTATTAGCAGATACCCGCAGTTATAGCATTGTAATGAAGGTTACTAAAAACGAATTTAACGATGTTGTAATTACCGCTTATGGCCGTAAACAACGTAAAGAAGCCGTTGTTGGATCAGTAACCACTATTACCCCCGGCGATTTAAAAATACCGGCGAGTAACCTTACCAACGCTTTGGCGGGGCAGGTTGCAGGTGTAATTGCTTACCAGCCAAGCGGCCAGCCGGGCCTTGATAACTCATCCTTCTTTATCAGGGGGGTTACAACTTTCGGTTACAAAAAAGATCCGCTTATTTTAATTGATAACGTTGAGCTCTCAACATCTGATCTTGCCCGTTTGCAGGTTGATGATATCGCAAGCTTCTCTATATTAAAAGATGCAAGTGCTACTGCTTTATACGGTGCAAGGGGCGCAAATGGTGTTATATTAGTTACTACAAAAGAGGGTAAAGTAGGCAAGCCACAAATAAACGTACGTGTAGAGAATTCGATTTCGCAATCGGTTAAAAATCTTGAATTGGCAGATCCTATCACCTATATGCGCCTGTTTAACGAAGCAACACGCACACGCGACCCGTTGAGCCCGCTACCCTTTACACCAAACGATATTATTAACAGGCAAGCCACTGTTGCAAACGCACCGGGTAGCAACCCTTATGTTTACCCCGCGGTAGATTGGTTGAAAACTTTATTTAAAGATCGCACCAATACCCAAAGGGCCGATATGAGCGTAAGCGGCGGCGGCGGTGTGGCACGCTACTATGTATCAGGTTCATATAATATTGACCATGGCATTTTACGTGAAGACATAAAGAACAATAACAATAACAACGTAAACTTCCGTAACTATCAGTTACGCTCTAATATTAATATCAATCTTACAAAATCTACAGAGATGATTGTAAGGCTTGTGGGTACCTTTAACGAATATAACGGACCGTTAACCTCTGATGCTTCTTTCTCTACCGATCTGTATAATATAGCCATGCACACCAGCCCGGTGTTGTTTCCGGCATATTACCCGGCAGATTTGGCAAATCAGAATACCCAGCATATCCTGTTTGGTAACTCTCCAGACCCGGGCGGGGCAAATACAGTTGCATATTTAAACCCTTATGCTGCACTATTAAGGGGGCATAAAAACTTTTCACAATCGCGCGTATCAGCACAGTTAGAGCTAAACCAAAATCTTGACGCGGTAACCAATGGTTTAAATTTCCACGGATTGTTCCATACCAACAGGTATTCGTATTTTGAATCATCAATGGGTTACTCGCCATTTTATTATAACATTGGTAGCTATGATAAAGCAAATAACACGTACGTTCTATCGTGGCTAAACTCTCAGCCCGGCCAGGCTACCGAATATCTTAATTACTACCGCAACCCCAATACTACACAAGCCAATACTTACTTGTTTTTTCAGGGTGTGTTAGATTACAGCAAACGCCTTGGCGATCATAACATCAGCAGTTCATTAATAGGTACACAGCAACAAACGCTATATGGTAACCAGGAAACATTATTTAAATCATTACCTTATCGTAACCTTACCGTGGCAGGCCGTGCAACTTATTCTTATAAAGGCCGGTATTTTTTAGAATTTAACTTTGGTTATAATGGTACCGAGCGTTTTTCGGCCAACCACCGGTTCGGTTTCTTCCCAACCATTGGCGGGTCATGGATCGTATCTGACGAAAAATTCTGGAAAGACGGTATATATGATGTTGTAAACCGGATGAAGTTAAGGGCCAGCTACGGTACAGTAGGTAACGACCAGATAGGGGAGCAAAGGTTCTTCTACCTGTCTGACGTTAACCTGAACGGTGGTAACCCGGCATATTTTGGTACTAATAACGGTTATGGCCGTAATGGTGTTACAGTTAACAACTATGCTAACTCTGATATCACCTGGGAAACCTCAAGACAATTAAACTTAGGTATGGAACTTACCATGTTCAAAAACCTGAATATAGTAGCCGAGGTTTATAAATACCATCGTACCAATATTTTACAAAACCGGTCTTCAATACCTACCACAATGGGTTTAGAAGCAAATGTTAGCGCCAACTTTGGTGAAGCCGAGTCTAAAGGTATCGACCTGCAGATGGATTATAAAACACAAATTGGTGCAACCGGCTTTATACAGGCAAGGGGTAACTTAACTATCGCTACAAGTAAATACAGCAAATACGAAGAACCTGAGTATGCCGAAGCTTACCGTTATCAAACAGGCCAATCTATTAATCGCGCTGTAGGGTATGTAGCAGAGCGCTTATTTGTTGACGATAACGAGGCCCTAAACTCGCCAAGCCAAATATTTTCAACCAATGGTATTGCACCCAAAGGTGGTGATATTAAATACCGCGATTTAAATAACGACGGCAAAATAGATGCTGCCGATCTTACTTTTATCGGGTATCCAACAGTGCCTCAAATTGTATATGGTTATGGCGTATCAAGTGGTTATAAAGGGTTTGATCTTTCGGCCTTTTTCCAGGGCCAGGCACAGGTTAGCTTCTTTATCGATGCAAGCCGTACCAGCCCTTTCATACAAAGCCCTGATGGCGCTTATGCAAGCGGCAACACACAACTACTCAAGGCATTTGCAGATGACCACTGGTCTGAAGATAACCAAAATTTATATGCGCAATATCCAAGGTTGGGCGTAAACGGTAACCAGATTGAAAACAACAGGCAAAATAGTACCTGGTGGATGCGCGATGGTAGCTTCCTGCGCTTAAAATCTATAGAGGTAGGTTACACTATTCCTGCTCGCATTACCCAAAAATGGAAAATGAGCAAGCTTCGTATCTACTTTAACGGGTTGAATTTATATACCTGGAGTCCGTTCAAATTGTGGGACCCGGAAATTGGGGGTAATGGTTTTGCTTACCCAATACAAAAGGTATTTAACGTAGGCCTTAACGTCAATTTATAATAACACAAGAATTTATATATCAG
Organism: Mucilaginibacter sp.; assembly: GCF_041663085.1. GTDB lineage: Bacteria > Bacteroidota > Bacteroidia > Sphingobacteriales > Sphingobacteriaceae > Mucilaginibacter. The sequence goes on along the minus strand of NZ_JBAZRC010000187.1, from coordinate 868 downwards.
TTATATGAAAAAAATAGCTCAGTTTATATGCGTGGTAGTAGTAGTGCTATCGGGCGTATCCTGTAAAAAGTACCTGGACCTGGCGCCGGATAATACCGGTACGCTTGAGTATGCTTTCAGAAACCGTAATGAAACAGAAAATTATCTGTTTACCTGTTATGCTACCTTACAACAGTTTGCCAATGCTACAACTAACGCAGGGTTCACAACATCCGGAGAGATCATTTATCCAAACAATTTAACCAAGCACCCTATAGATGAAACGGGGTTTAACTTACTCCGTGGATCGCAAAACAGTTCGCAGCCCGGGTTAAATTATTGGGATGGGGAAAATAGCGGGCAGGCGGTATTCCGCTCTATCAGGAGATGTAATACTATGCTGGAAAATATTAACAAGCCGGTTGATTTAGGTGAAGGTGAAAAAAAGAGGTGGATAGCAGAAACCAAGTTTTTAAAAGCTTATTATCACTTTTATCTTGCACGTTTATACGGACCGATCCCGTTGATTAAAACCAATTTGGATATCACTGCTTCAACCGAAGAGATAAAGGTTAAGCGGGCACCGGTTGATTCTGTTTTTAACTACATCGTATCGTTATTGGACGAAGCCGCGCCAGACCTGCCACCGGTTATTGATAACCAGGCAAAAGAGTTGGGCCGCATTACCCGTAACATAGCTCTGTCAGTTAAGGCCGAGGTATTAATGACGGCGGCAAGCCCGTTGTTTAATGGTAACCCTGACTATACAAGCACTCAGAATAAAGACGGACAAAAACTTTTCCCTGCAGCTTATGACCCTGCAAAATGGCAGAGGGCAGCAATAGCTTGTAAAGAAGCGATTGAAGCCTGCGAGGCAAGTGGTTTAAAG
>NZ_JBAZRC010000186.1:0-8271 GCF_041663085.1 Mucilaginibacter sp. | reverse complement strand
AAAAATGCTTTTCTATATGATTGTTTACTGTAGCTATTTCCTGCTGCAATAACTCATCGTGCAGTTTTACGTGCGTAACCATATGCGGCATTACCTTTAGCACAAAGCGCCAGGGTTCTGTAACTACATATTTTACATCTGTACACCGTGTTTTAATGTCAAAAGTTTCCACGCGGGTAAAGCAGGCTTTTTCATCGTCAGATAAATTCATCCTGTTAGCTTCCCAACCGTAAGCGTAAAACTCGCGCAGCAATTGTTGTTTAACTACATAAACCTTGCGCCCTCTACGGCGCTTTTTTCGCTTGAATGATCTGTCGTGATGATATTCTACCGTGTTAATTTTAACCAGCAATGCCTCGTAGAACCCGGCTTGCGGGCCACGTTTAACATCATCGCGCAACACAAAGAAACGTTTCCAGCCCCGTTGATAAGGATGCTCCAGCGGCACCATTGGTAAATTTTGCTTTTGTTGCCACAATTGTTCCCGTGTTTTGCTCAGCTTAATTAAGCGCTTATCAAAATCTGTTTTAACGAGCCGCCTTTTGCGCCGTGCCGATTTGATACGGCACAGCCATTCATGTATGTCCATCGGACTTCCATTTAAATCTTGTATAAAAATATTATTGGATCTCTATTCGTCCCTGAGTGGGATATACCCTTTTAAAAGCGCACAAAAAACCCGATAAATTAATTCGGCAGGCAAATAATTTGGCATGATTGCTAAAGCAATCTTAATTATTAAAATAAAAAGTGCAGTATTTGCCTACCTAATGGGCAATGAGCGAAAGGGGCGATATGTAGCGTGGCTCTGTCATGATTCCTTGATATTTAAAAGGTTAACAAATCAGGAATTGGATGCAAAGATAGATTTTTATTTGAATTCAAAAAAAGCAATTATTTATTCTTTAGGCTTGGGTCTTAAAGTAGCAATAATCGCTATTGCTAAGGCTTGCTGCTTATCATTCAGGCGGCGGCTTCGTATTACTATAGAGTTGTGTAATATACCAGGCGAATTATCAACTTTTGCTTTACGCATATACACTCCGGTAATACCCTTAAAACTTTTTCTTGGAAAAACCAATCGGTGATAATACCCATCTATGGTGTCAATTTTCACCACATGGTTTTTTATTTCTTGCGGGATGTAAACCGGCAAATCAAATTTGTCTTTTTTATAAATACATGATGCTATCAGGTCGCATCCGGCGGCAAACGAACTGTCCCCCTTTACGCAAGGCCTTAAAGAGATTACTTTTGTTGTAAACCAATCAACATCGGGGTGTTGTTTGTAGCTTAAAAACCGAATAATGGCTTCATCTTTCCAAAATCCTTTAATTAAAAACTCCTGTTTTGTCATAACAAGCGTATCGCCATAAGGGCCATAATCATAATAAAGGTCTAAATTATTACCTTTTAAAACGCCGGGCTGCGAATCAATACCTTTTTCAATTTTAAGATTAAAATCATCAGGTACGTCTATCAGGTACTCGCCCATATCAATAGTCTTCCAGCCGGGTTTGGTGTTACTGCAACCAAAAGCACAGGCTATAAGAAAGATCAAACATAATCTGCGCATTTTAATATTCATATATAGGCTCAATATTTACCTTAGTATTCAGAAATGCTTGTGAAGTAATACTTAATATTATTATTTATTGAGGCTAATATACCTATCTAAAATCATAGCATAGCAATCAACATTTGCTTGCTTTACGCAGATTGATAACTTTGCAACATGCCAGCCATGCAAAATATTAAAGTAGCCGTTGATGCCGTGGTATTTGGATATACTTCTAAAGAGGGATTATCTGTACTGCTTATCAAACGCAACATTAAACCTTTTAAGGATAGCTGGGCCCTGCCGGGCGGTTTGGTTGGCGATAATGAATCACTGGAACAAGCCGTTCAGCGCGAATTGAAAGAGGAAACCGGCGTTAATATTAATTACTTAGAGCAGCTATACAGCTTTGGCAAACCCGGCCGCGACCCACGTAATCGCGTAATATCCATCACCTACTATGGACTGGTTAAACCCGATGCCTTTGAACTGCATGCCGATACCGACGCGGCCGATGTTGCCTGGTTCAATATTAAAAAACTCCCTCAGTTGGCATTCGATCACAAAGAAATATTGACCGCCGCGCATGAGCGTTTAAAAAATAAAATGCTGTACCAGCCCGTAGGTTTTGAATTATTGGAAGAAAAATTCCCTTTCTCTGAACTGGAAAAACTGTACATGGCCGTGTGGGACCGCCCTATCGATCGCCGAAACTTTAAAAAGAAAGTTATCAAATTTGGTTTCCTGGAAGAAACGGCAGAGAAACAAGCATTAGACGGTGCAGGCCGCCCGGGCAACCTATTCCGTTTTAACGAGCAGAAATACTTCCAGCTTCAAAAAGAAGGCATCAACTTCGAGATATAACCCCTGAAAAAGAAAATAAATGAAAAAATAATTTGCGTAATTAAAACGCATATTTATATTTGCGTATAATTAACGCAAATAATCATGAAAACAGCAGTAATTATCGCCCGCTTCCAAACACCATATCTGCACGACGGGCATAAGCAATTAATTAGCATGGTTAAAGAGAACCACGCCAAGCTGATCATCCTGTTGGGTGTAAGCCCGATAATGGGTAGCCGTAAAAACCCTTATGATTATTACACACGCGAAAAGATGATCAAGAAAGATTATCCCGAAGTGATCGTATTACCCATAAGTGACCATCCAAGCGATAAAACCTGGTCTGAAAATATTGATAACCTGCTGAAAAGCGTTTTCCCGGCCGAGCAGTTTTGCCTGTTTGGCAGCCGCGATAGTTTCATCCCCTACTATTCAGGCCGGTTCGAAACTATTGAACTACCAGAGCATGGCGATTATAATGCCACCGAATTGCGCAAGCAATATGCCGATAAAGTTTTCGATTCTAACGATTTTAGGGCGGGTATCCTATACGCCTATTATAACCAGTACACTAAAGTTTACCCTACGGTTGATATCGCCTGTTTCAGGAATAACAAAACTGAGATACTATTGGGCAAAAAGGCCACCAATAATAAATGGCGCTTTATAGGCGGCTTTGCCGACCCGGAAGATGAAAGCTATGAAGCTGCCGCCAAACGCGAGCTGATGGAGGAGTGTGGCGAGATGGAAATAAGCGAAATGACCTATGACACATCCCGCAAAATAAACGATTGGCGCTACCGCAACGAGGCTGATAAGATCATCACATTACTATTCAGTTGTGACTATATTAGTGGCACACCAGCTGCTCAGGATGATATTATAGACCTGGACTGGTTCCGGTTTGCTGATCTTCCGAAGATGATTGAAAGCGGGAACATCAGCGAGGAACATGTAGCGATGTTCGAAGTAATTATTACCAAATACCTTTAAAACTAATACCATGAAACGCGAAAACTTGATCCTATTGGCTGATGCCTACAAATACGCTCACCATAAATTTTACTACCCGGGTACTACCAAAATATACAGTTACCTGGAAAGCCGGGGCGGCATGTTTGATGAGACAATCTTTTTCGGATTGCAATATTTTTTGAAGGAATACCTGCAAGGCCCGGCATTTGCACAGCAGGACCTGGACGAAGCCGACGGCTTTTTAAAACAGGTATTTGGCCGTGATGATGTATTCGATAAAGCTAAATTCCAGTACATACTTGATAAATACAATGGTCACCTGCCTGTTAAAATTAAAGCTGTGGCCGAGGGTATTGCTGTACCAACCAGCAATGTACTGATGACCATTGAAAACACCGACCCTGAATGCTATTGGCTTACCAATTTTTTGGAAACGCTATTAATGCAGGTATGGTACCCTTGTACAGTAGCAACCCTAAGTAACCAGATCAGGAAAGTAGTTACCCAATTTTATAGTGAGACAGCAACCGAAGGCGCCGAAGCCGGGATAGATTTTGTGCTGAATGACTTTGGATTCCGTGGGGTAAGCAGCGTGGAGAGTGCCAAGATTGGTGGGGCTGCCCATTTAATAAACTTTAGCGGCAGCGATAACCTGGCAGGCAGCGGCATGGCCATTAATTATTATGATGCTACCAAAGTTTACGGATTAAGCATCCCTGCAACAGAACACAGTATTTGTACCCTGCTGGGCCGCGAAGGCGAACTGGAAATTTTTAGGCACGTACTGCGCGTTTTCCCAACCGGTACCATCGCATGCGTATCTGATAGTTATAACATTTTTAAAGCCTGTAAGGAATACTGGGGCGGCGAATTGAAAGAGGAAATTTTAAACCGTGATGGTACACTGGTTATCCGCCCGGATAGCGGCGACCCGATCAGGACACTGCTTGAAATATTCGGAATTTTGTTTGAAACCTTTGGCTTTACCACCAACCCCAAGGGCTATAAAGTACTGCCGCCGCAGGTAAGGGTGATACAGGGCGATGGTGTAAATTATGCCGAGATCATTAACATTTATAACGCTCTGAAAGCAAACGGCATCAGCGCGGAGAACCTGGTACTGGGTATGGGTGGTGCCCTACTGCAAAAGGTTGATCGCGATACACAGAAATTCGCCTTAAAATGCAGCAGTGCAGTTATCAATGGCCAGGAAGTAGCGGTAGAAAAAAGCCCAACCGAAATGGATGCACAGGGCAGCATTACTCCAAGTTTCAAAAAAAGCAAAGCCGGCCGTTTAAAATTGGTGAAAATAAACGGCATCTTTAAAACCGTAAACGAGCAGGAACATTTAAACCTGGCAGATGAACTGCGCACCGTTTTTGAAAACGGCGAACTGGTTAATACCATTACTTTTGAACAGGTGAAAGCCAATGCCAACCTTAACTAACATCACCATGAAAAAAATAATATTTTCCATAAAAGGCTACGAATACCTGGCCGAAAAAGTAATGGCTTGCGGCAATTTTGAAAAAGGCGAACTGGAAGTAAGCCACTTTACCGATGGCGAACGCTATCAGCGCATTATCTCTCAAATAGAAAACAGGGATGCTGTACTTATTGGCGGCACTGTAGATGACGGGGCAACTTTGGAACTGTATGACCTGGCATCATCGCTGGTTAGTTACGGGGTTAATTCGTTAACGCTGGTTATCCCCTACTTTGGCTATTCTACTATGGAGCGAGCCGTATTGAGCGGCGAAATTGTGACCGCAAAAACCCGCGCCCGCCTGCTGTCGGCTATCCCAAGATCAAACCGGGGGAATAAGGTTTTGCTGTTCGATCTGCATTCGGAAGGCATCCAATATTACTTTGAGCACGACTTATACCCGGTACATGTCTACTGCAAGGATATTGTGATAAAAGCGGCCTTTGAATACGGCGGCGATAACTTTGTAATGGCCAGTACGGATGCCGGCCGCGCTAAGTGGGTTGAATCATTAGCGAACGACCTGGGCGTAAACGCAGCCTTTATTCTGAAACGCCGGCTAAAAGGCGACCATACCGAGGTAAGTGCCATAAACGCCGATGTGGACGGCAAAACGGTTATTATTTATGATGATATGATCCGCTCTGGTGGCAGCATCATTAACGCGGCCAAAACTTACAAAAATGCCGGTGCCGGTGATATTTATGTAATTACTACCCACGGTTTGTTTGTTAACGATGGTATCAACAAACTAAAAAACAGCGGCCTTATTAAAAAACTGATCTGTACCGATTCACACGTAAACACGCAATACATCAATGATGATTTTGTGGAAGTGAGGAGTTTAGCAGCGCTGATCTGTGAATCGCTTTAATGGTTACTGCAATTTTAAAAATTCGGCAGGCACTGCTTCAGTAAGCCAAACCTTATTTTCAGACAGGTAGAATACATACCCCTTCTGATGCATTTCGGCGGCAAGTACCTTAAAAACTGCCGGCTTACCGTGCCTGCCCCCCACCTGTTTGGCCGTTTCAATATCCCGGCTTAAATGCACATGCCGGCGGCTGCGTTTTTCGAGTCCGGTAGCTTGAATAGAAGCAACGGACTTTTCACCCGTCCCGTGATATAGTATCTCTGGTGGCACCTGGGCCTGGTAGCCCAATTCAACCTCAACCGAGTGCCCCTGGCTGGCGCGGATCTTTTGCCTGGTTTCATCAAAAGCAAAACGCTTTTTACTGTTGGTTTCAACTACATGGTTTAACAGTTCTGCATCTAAAGTATGGCCATGCGCATTAACCTGTTTTAATAGTTCATCAACGCTTACCCAGCCCTGAGCGTCCAGTTCTATACCAATCAGCTGCGGCTGGTGCCTTAGTACAAGGCTTAAAAATTTACTGATGTGTGTTGTATCTTTTTCTTTCATCGTTTCATTCACTGTTGAGGTAATAGCGGGTGGCGTTATGCTGTCCCTGCCGTAATTATCTAAAGTTTTTGCCAGTTGGCTTTTTATCTGTTTTACCAATACCCTTGGCCCTAAAACCCGCAATTTTGATCCGAATCCCGATAACTCGCGCTCCAATTCAAAATTCATAATTACGCGGATGCTGAATATTTTTCCATTTCCATCCTCGCTCAATAATTTTTGCGTGTGATGCAGGGGTTTGGTTATCACATAAGGCGCATTCTTGGCGTCTATCCAAAACACTACCTCCACATCGCGCTGGCCCGGCGATTTGGTTACCCCTATTACATCATTATAATAAGTTGAAAAATCGATAGTGGTGTTCTCAATATACTCCTCATCATGCGCCGTAATGGTTTGTATCCTGTCCAGCGCCAGGTTAAGCAGCGGTTTATAGCGCTGGTGCGATATGCCCAATACAAACCAGCGGTTGCGGTATTCCTTCAGCAGATATCCGCTAAAGCAAAACGTACTCGCCTCGCGCGCTTTGAATGACTGATAGGTTACGCACATCGTTTTCCGGGCCACAATATACTTGCGGATCACTTCAATCCACTCCAGCCCTTTCAGGTTGTCGTTCTTCTCAAAATCAATAACCGGCGCGCTTTGCGTTTTTTGGGTGTAGATCTTGTCCTCCAGTTTACTCACCATTTCATTCAGGTCGGTAAAGTGGCTGAAACCTTTAAACTGTTTCAACAGGCCAGATACCTCGCTCAGCACCTGCATATCCTGCTGGTTTAAGGGGCTGTTGGTAATGCTGTAGTTTTTATCGCTGTAGGTATAATACTTTTTATCAACCACTACAATAGGCGCTTCGTAACCCAGCTTATTGCTGCGCATCATCTCTATATCAGCCTGTATGGTACGGCGGCTCACACCGGTATCTATTCCCTGGTATTCGTAAATGGCATCGCTGCAGGCATCTATCAGGCCGTCAAGCGTCCATTTCTTGTGGCGGTTTTGCAGGCATTGGTCAATGGTGCGATAGCGGATAAGGGCGTTGCGGTTAACGGGCATGGTGCTGTGATTTCGGATGTCGAATTTTCAATTTCGAATTTATTTACTCACCCCGACATTGCTTCGCTCGTCGACCCTCTCTGCTTCGCAAAGAGGGTAAGAAGAAAAGCAAACCCCTCTTTCCGCGAAGCGAAGAGAGGGTGGTCCAGCGCAGCGCAGACCGGGTGAGTCAACTAAGCGACATTAAAATATTTTGCTGAATTTATAAATTATTTTTTACTGCGCAAATACATTGCGCACTTGATGTTTCTCTTTGTACTGTCGAAAGGCTAAACCTGTTCACAAACGCCCCCTCTCTTAATACGGAGAGAGGGGTTTTGGCCCGGAGACTTTTTAATTATTAAATTACAAACTCAAGTTTATGAGAAAGCAAAATATATCCGAGACACTTCCCCTTCAGGGTTCTGGCGTGCAAAAGGAAAAAATTAGTAACAACGAGTTAAAATCATTAGGCATTAACGATGTAGAGATACTGGTAAACTTTAGCCGCGTGGCTAACGGCCTGCTAAAACATGGTGTTATGGCCAAGCCCGAAATACTGGCCAATTTAGAAGCCCTGATAGACGACCCGATGCCCTACGCCCTGAAAAAAGGCGGCAAGTTTAAAAACCTGGCCGAAGACGTGATAGCCCTGCGTAAGGAAGGCAAGTTTGTAAAACAGGAACGCAGCAACTTTAAGCTGAAGGAAGAGATAGCCGATTTCCCGGTGTGGGGACTGGAGCATATTGAAGTTGGCGCGCTGGCACAAATGCGTACCGCCATACAATTACCCATTGCGGTAGCCGGCGCGTTAATGCCCGATGCGCACCAGGGTTACGGCCTGCCTATTGGCGGGGTGCTGGCCACTACGGCCAATACCATTATACCGTTTGCTGTTGGGGTGGATATTGCCTGCCGGATGTGTTTAAGCATATTCGACCTGCCTGC
>NZ_JBAZRC010000185.1:0-8474 GCF_041663085.1 Mucilaginibacter sp. | reverse complement strand
CCATCAACAAGGTCAAAGCCGGTGGGGCTGTTCATCCAAGCGTTAGCAGCTACTACCAATATGCCCGATAATAAGCCGCTGATACCTACCACAACGCCCGTAAACCAATGAAACCAGCGGTTAAACCTGTTCCACCCGTAAAGGAAAAAACCAAGGGCTATAGCTTCGATAAAGAAAGCTGTGCCTTCCAGTGAAAACGGCATCCCGAAGATAGGCCCGGCATGTTTCATAAAAGTTGGCCAAAGCAGCCCAAGCTCAAAGGATAATACAGTACCTGACACCGCGCCTGTGGCAAAGAAAATAGCCACGCCTTTGCTCCAGGCTTTAGTTATATTTTGATAAACGGGGTTACCTGTGCGCAGCCATAAAAAGTGCGACACTGCCATAAAGAACGGCATAACCATGCCGATGCACGAAAATATGATGTGAAAGCCCAGGGACAATGCCATTTGCGACCTGGCGGCCATAAAATTATCCATAGTGCAAGTTTAAGTACTATACAAATGTTTAAGTATATAAATTGCACATTTTTAGCAATTTAGAACGAATAATAATTGAATATTATTTGTGGGTGTTGTTGATATTTTGGGTTTTATTGAGTATGAAATTTAATCTCACTCAAAGACGCAAAGACGTCAATGATTTAACTGATAACCAAAGAGAATGTCATGGTGAGCCTGTCGAACCATTCGCCGCTTTGTAAATCCTTCGATAAGCTCAGTATGACAATCCCAAAAAATAGTATTACGAATGTGTATTCAGTTTTTTCACCAACTCTGCCGATGCATCATCTGCTGATATACCATAACCATTTACCAGTACGCCTTTTGAGCCGTCTTTGGTTGATGATATGGCGTAAAGCACAGCTTCGTCATCCGGGTTTGATTCTCCTTCGAAACGGAAAACACCATCTATTTCAAATTCATCGGGAGATAGTTCAGCTTTTGTTTCCTGGCAAACCAGGCTATCTTGCTGTATATTAAAATCGCGGGTGTAGCCTTCTGCTTTTAACCCGTTAATGGTTTGCGATAAGGTGCCGTAGTCTGTTTTCATAGTGGTAGGTATTTGGTACGAATATCGGGAATTTATAGGGATTTTTTTAAAATGAAAAGTTACCTATTCAAACCCTTCGTTTGCATCATCGACCAACTTTTGTAATGCGGCTTCGTTTTGTAGGGTGATGCTTTTACCGGTTACTGCTATCAGGTTTTCCTGTATAAAATCCTGGGTTACCTTAAACCAGGTTTCGTAGGATACGGCAGCATAGCTGGAGAGGTCCTGCCGGGTAAGTTCTATATTTATGGCGTCAGCAGCATCTACACCAAACATCTTTTTGAGGTTAAGCATGGCAAGGGCAATGCGTTCTTTAACCGGCATGTGTACCAGGTTACGCATCCGCTTTTCCGATTTTTGCAGCTCATCGGCAAAAAACCTCATTAACGCATTTGTAAACTTATGGTTCACGTTCAATGTCGATTCAAAAAAATCCAGATCGATGTAACAAAGAGTGGCAGGTTCTAAAGCGGTGGTTGATGCAGGATAAACAGGGTTATTGCCTAAACCCATGTGGCCCAGTATATCACCCGGTTTTGCAAAACGGATGATGAATTCTTTGTCGTTGTTCCAGCGTGTATGCACTTTAAATTTGCCGGTGTAAACAAAATAAATTCCTTTAAACGGGTCTCCCTCTTTAAAAATACTTTCGCCTTTTTTTACGGTAAAGTTTTTTTTATGCACTCCAATGGCCGGGAGCCAGCCTTTAATGCTATGGGTACACAAAAAGCAATTGTTTAAATTACAGGCATCTTTAGTTTCCTTCATTTGGTATGAAATGTTGCAGCTGCAATATTAGCAAAGTACACGGGTTTTAAGGCAGGCCGTATTAACCTTTAGCCTTCTTTTGTTCGGGCCATGATAGTATGTTGTTAAGCGATAGCGGTCCGGAACCAACAAACGCGAAAACAACAAGTAACACGCAGGCAAAAATAGACAGCCACAGATCGTTATTGGGTTCAGATTTGAATATGTTGATGAAGAATATTGCCGAAATAACTACAGGCAATTGCAGTATAGATGATAAACGGGTAAGCAGGCCTAAAGTGATCAGGATGCCCCCGGCCAGGTGTATAAAAATCACATAGTGCATTACAACCTGTAGCATAAAAGGCGATAGGTCTATGAGGCGCTGGTCTTCAATGGTCCACCTTAGGTAAGCCATGTTGTGCATAAAGGAGTAGCCTTTTAAAAAAAGAAATATGCCTAATAAGATCCGCATTACGTCCAGAGCGGCAGGGTGGTGCCTGTCGCCCCAGTTTTCAACTCTTTTTATTAAACCCATCTTGCAACAAAATAAGTGTTACCGGTTAATTCACGCGCTGATGCCTTTGTTCTAAGGTACCAATAATAAAACATACGCCAACCATAAAAATAATAAAACCGGTGTACATAACCCATTGAATTGAGTTGATGCCGTTGATATTAATGGTCCACGAATGCGAATCGACCGCGCTTACGGTATTTAAGTTACGGGTTGTGAAATAACCGATGATGATAATAATGATGCCGATGACGATAAGTACTTTACCTGAAGTTTTCATAATGTTGTATTAGCAATGTTTTAGATTATAAATATAACTTATATATTTGCAAATATATTGTTTAAGCAATATAAATATAAATTGTTTTAGTGTTACCCTGTTATTTTACATTGCAAAGGCAATAAGGGTTTACACCAGTGTACATCTGTTATGAAAAAAAGCGATCTTAAAAATGGCATCCCCATTTCCCCACTACTAACCCAGTTAGATAATGACACCGACCCCGTAAATAAATCAACCTTTTTTAAAGCCCGGCTTCTGCGGATCTGTATCTATGCTGTAGCTGTTGCCGCGTTTATTAGTTTAATAGCCAAAGTATTGGTGTCGCTTATTAACCTGGTAACCAATATTGCCTTTTATGGCAATTTAAGTTTAGCCTTCCACAGTCCGGCTGCCAGCCACCTCGGCTTATGGGTTATAGTTATACCGGCAATTGGTGGTATAATTGTAGGGTTTATGGCCCTATATGGCTCAAAAGCTATCCGTGGCCACGGCATACCCGAGGCTATGGAGCAAATATTGGTTAACGAGAGTAACATCAAACCCTCCATCACCTTTTTAAAACCCATATCATCGGCTATCGCGATAGGTACCGGCGGCCCGTTTGGGGCCGAAGGACCAATTATTGCTACAGGCGGCGCTTTGGGGTCAACCCTGGGTCAATTGTTTAAAGTAACCGCCAACGAACGGAAGATCATCTTAGCAGCAGGGGCAACCGCGGGTATGTCGGCCATATTTGGTACGCCTATAGCTGCCATTTTTTTGGCTATCGAACTTTTGCTGTTCGAGTTTTCGCCAAAATCGATATTGCCTGTAGCACTGGCCTGTATCACGGGTGCAGCAGGGCATCATCTGCTGTTTGAGTCGGGGCCGGTCTTCCCCATGCCTGATCTGGCTACTCCGTCAAACCTGGCGCTGGGTATTTATAGCTTTATGGGGATCATACTAGGATTGTTATCGGTTGGTATCACTAAAATAGTTTACGCCATTGAGGATGCTTTTGAAAAACTGCCTATCCATTGGATGTGGTGGCCGGCCATTGGCGGGTTGGCAGTTGGTATTATAGGCTACTTTGCGCCGCATTCGCTGGGTGTTGGGTATGATAACATCACCGGTATCTTATCCGGCTCGTGGCCGCTGCAACTGATCGTTACATTGTGTCTATTCAAATTCTTGTCGTGGGCTATTGCTTTGGGCAGCGGTACATCGGGCGGTACGCTGGCGCCTTTACTAACTATTGGCGGTGCAAGCGGGGCAATCATAGGCTCGTTAATTATCCAATTTTTCCCCGATGCGGGCATCACCCTGCCCATGGCGGCGTTGATTGGCATGTCGGCTATGTTTGCGGGTGCGTCACGGGCTTTTATCACCAGTATTGTGTTCGCGCTGGAGGCTACCCTGCAATCGCACGCCTTGCTGCCTTTGTTAGGCGCTTGCACAGCGGCTTACATCGTATCTTTCTTTTTGATGGAGAACACCATTATGACGGAGAAAATTGCCCGGCGCGGAGTCTCAACACCCGATTCATTTGAGCCGGATATCCTGCAAAAAATGTTTGTATCTGATGTGATAAATGATGGCGCTATTGTGCTGAATACCAATAATACGATTAAAGAGATAAAGACCTGGTTAAGTAAAAACAAGTTAACCGACAACTACTTTATATTAGTTGATAACGCTAACAATTATAGCGGCACGGTAAAAATAACCGATCTGTATCATGCCAACAATGATGAAAGCACCAACGTTAGCGATATTGCCGTAAATGAAACCGGGCCGGTTATTAAGAGCACGGATACGCTCCATCATGCGGTGCAAAGCATGTCGAAAACAAATGCCGAGATACTGCCGATACTATCAGCATCTACAGATGGAAAGGTGATAGGTGTGCTTACTTACAAAGATATCATCGGGGCTTATCAAACCAATATTGATAAAAACCAGAACCTGCATGTAAAGATCTCGCTGAAACGCCGCCGGATGAAAATGGTTATTCGTGGTAAAAAGTTTGCTGATTTGAATAATAAGGGTGATAAAGTGTAATAGTTATGATGCTCTAAATGGTTGTATTTTTTATAGATTTATAACACTTAAATCAACGATCAAAAATGGAATTTCAGGAAGAGCAACAAATTCAGCAGGTAACTTTAGTTGCACCAATATACAATGCCAATCATGTTAGGTTAGGCACATTTTTAGGAGGGCCGCTTATTGCCGGTTATTTTATAGCCGAGAATTACAAAGTTTTTGGCGATTATGGTAAAGCAAAAGCCGCGTGGATCTACGCCATTGCTGCTACCATAGTAATATTTGGTGGTGTTTTTTTAATACCCGAAACGGCCCACATCCCTAATTATGTTATCCCTATAGCTTACTGTTGGATAGCCTATTATTTGACCCAACACTTTCAGGGCGCTCAAATTACTGCTCATGCCACAACGGGTGAGGGCTTTTTTGGTTGGGGCAGGGTGGTATTAATTAGCTTGATAGGATTAGCGGTTACGATAGTGTTTCTGGCTATAGCGATAATAGCTACAGACGGTTTAACATCATAAAAAAAAGCCGCCCTCCGATAAATCGAAGGAGCGGCTATCACTCATCACTCATCCTTTTTCTTATCTCCAACCACCGCCTAATGAGCGGTACAGGTTAGATACAGCGCTGAGTTGCGCACGTTTTATGGAAGCCAGTTCCAGTTCGCTTTGCAGTACGTTACCCTGTGCGGTAATTACCTCCAGGTAAGTAGCCATGCCGTTTCTAAACAATAGGTTGGCATTACCAGTAGCCTGTTGTAAAGTAGTAACCCTGTTAGCGGCAACTAACTGTTGTTCTTTCAGTTTTTCGATAGTAACCAAAGCATCAGATACCTCACCCACTGCATTTAATACCGATTGACGGAACTGCAGCACGGTTTTTTCCCGATCAATCTTGGCAACCTCATATTGTGTTTTTAACCTTTTTTTGTTAAACAATGGCTGTGTAATACCACCTGCAACAGTACCAAATAATGATGCCGGGATATTGAACCAATTGCTTGCTTTAAATGAGTTTACACCACCCGTAGCCGAAATGGTTAATGATGGGTACATGTTTGCTTTGGCAATACCCACCTGCGCATTGGCTATGTTAAGGGCCAGTTCGGCTGTTTTTACATCCGGGCGGCGGCTAACAATTGCTGATGGTAAACCTGATGGCAGGTTATCGGCAATTTGCAGGTTACTTAAAGTATTGCTGCGTTCTATCTTGTCGGGCAGTGCGCCGGTAAGGATACGTAAAGCGTTTTCCTGTATGGTGATGTTCTGCTCAAACTGTGGTACCAACTGTGCTGCAGCCAGGCGTTGTGCCTCGGCTTGCTGTACGGCCAATGAGGTTACCTGCCCGGCATCGTATTGTAAACGGATAATACGCAGGGTACTATCGTTTAGTTTTACGTTTTTCTGGGCGATGGTTAACTGCTCATCAAGCATCAGCAGGTTATAATAACCTTGCGATACACCGGCTACTATATTGGTTTGGATAGCTTTTTTAGCTTCGGTAGTTTGCAGGTATTGGGCCAAAGCAGTTTTGCTTTGGTTACGGATCTTACCCCAGATATCAGCCTCCCATGAAAGGCCAAGGTTAGCAGAGTAGTCTTCAATATGCTTGGATCCCACACCAAACGTGCTCAGGCTTAAGCCATTCAAACTATTGTCTGAAGGGCGACTGGTATTTGCAGTCACGTTTAGGTTTACCTGTGGGGAATAATTCCATTTAACCTGTTTAAACAGTAACTCCGATGATTCGATGTTTTTCACCGCTATCTGCATATCGTAATTGTTGGCTATGGCGCTATCAATTAGTTTTTGCAGGGTAGGTTCGGTAAAAAAGTTTTTCCATTGTATATCGGCAATACTGGTGGTATCGGTGGTTTGCGCTGCATCCCTAAAGGTTACAGGCAGCGCGGGTTTAGGCGTTTCAATATCTTTTGAAACTTTACATGCGCTTAAAGCCAGTAGCAGCATAAAAGCGAATGTGTTTATATGTTTTTTCATTGTGTTTTGTCTTTATTAATGTTGTTCAACTAAGTGGTGATCTGCTCACCCCGGTTACGCTTCGCTGGCCGACCCTCTCTGCTTCGCAAAGAGGGTGAAGAGCCAGTTTTTTCAACCCTCTTTGCGAAGCAGAGAGGGTGGTCGAGCGAAGCAACGACCGGGTGAGTTAAAATTCTTAGTGTGCTTCTATTGCTTCAACTGCTTTAGCATCCGGGTTGTAATTTTTATCAAGGTGCCTTGAAAGTGGTACGCCTGTAACTTTTTCCTGCAAGTGCTGGAAGATCACAAACAGTACCGGGATGATCAATAATCCCAATATTACTCCAGACACCATACCGCCGGCGGCACCAATACTAATAGAGTGGTTACCCTGTGCAGAAGGGCCGGTTGCAATACTCATCGGGAACAAACCAAATACGAAAGCCAGCGATGTCATCACAATTGGGCGTATCCTTAGTCTTGCTGCCTCAATAGCTGCATCAACCAGGGTTAAGCCGGCCTTTCGTTTCTGTACCGCGAACTCTACGATAAGGATGGCATTCTTAGCCAGCAAACCGATGAGCATGATCAGTGCTACCTGTACATAGATGTTGTTTTCGATACCGGTTATGCCTAGTACAGCAAATACACCGAATATACCTGTAGGGATAGAAAGGATAACCGCCAATGGCAGGATATAACTCTCATACTGTGCCGATAGCAGGAAGTATACAAACACCAAACATAACAGGAACACAACGGTAGACTGACCACCTGATGAGATCTCTTCACGGGTTTGGCCAGAGAACTCGTATGCAAAACCTTGCGGAAGCTCTTCTTTTGCCGTTTCCTGTATAGCCTTGATGGCATCACCCGAACTGTAACCCGGTTTAGGGATGGCATTCACCTCAATAGAGTTGAACAGGTTATAACGTGAGGCGGTTTCTGAACCATACACACGGGTTAGTTTAACCAGGGTATTGATAGGTACGGTTTCGCCTGCTTTGTTTTTTACAAATACGCGGTCAATAGTTTTCGGATCGGTACGGTCTGCAACATCAGCCTGTACAACCACACGGTAGTATTTACCAAAGCGGTTAAAGTCTGAAGCCTGTGCGGTACCAAAATAAGCCTGCATGGTTGATAAGATATCCTTAACATTTACACCAAGCTGGTTAGCCTTTTCGTCGTCAATTTCTAATTGTAATTGAGGGTAATCGGCTTTGTATGATGTAAAGGCATAAGCAACAGCCGGTTTCTGCATTAGCTTGGCAATAAAGTTATTGGCAATACCGCTAAACTTATCCAGTTTACCGTTAGTCCTGTCCTGTAGCATCACATCCAATGCTTCCACATTGCTAAATCCCGGAACGGTTGGGAAACTGAATACGAAGAATGTACCACCCGTTACGGCACCTAATTTTCCCCTTACGATATTTTGGATCTCATCGATGTTTTTAACCTTGCCGCGTTCGTCGGTAGGCTTTAACAACAGGAAGATAACACCCGCAGACGGGCTGCTTGACTGTGTTAAGAAGTTGAAACCAGATAAGGCAGTAACGAACCTTGCTGATGGTAAGGTTTTCAACTGTTCTTCGGCTTGTTTAAAGATCTTGTTAGTACCGCTTAATGAAGTACCTGATGGGGTTGACACCGCTATGGCCACAAAGCCCTGATCTTCGGTAGGGATAAAGCCCGTTTTTGTTTTGGTCACCATAAATACGGTAACAACTACTACTACCGCAAGGCCGGCCATGCTTACCCATTTGTTTTTGATAAGCACTTTTAATCCGCCAACATACCTGTTAGTAATAAAGTTAAAGCTGCCGTTAAAGCCTGCATAAAACTTTTCTACAAAACCTTTTTT
>NZ_JBAZRC010000184.1:0-8563 GCF_041663085.1 Mucilaginibacter sp. | reverse complement strand
TTTCGCAAGCTGAAAGCTTGATTTGTTTTGGGTCTAAGTTGAAAACTTAGACCAGGGTTTTACGAGCATCAGCATTTAACATCTTTCTTTTTTGCCGCAATGCCGCCGCGCTTATCCCATACTTTTTTAATGTATTCGGTTGCTACGGGCACTTTGCATGAGGTGCCATTTTTATCAACCGTTACCACGCCTATTTTATTCGCCGTAGCCATGGCTTCATTAGCCAAAGCCGCTACATACGAGCCGGCCGAAATAACAAAGCTGTTCATATGATAACACACCCTATCTTCAGACTGGCGGATATCTCGCCCGGCCCTTTTAAGCAAAGCTCCTAATTTTTCTATATCCAGTTCACTATCCGGTCTCAACGCTACAATATTACTCAGTGCAGCCCAGCCACTTGCGGCAACATGTCCTACCGGGCTATCTATCCATTCCAACGCCAGTTCAAAACCATGCGGGTTACCGGCAGTTACCCACGGCACGGTATACTCGCTGATGTTGTTTGAAACAGCCTGCTCAACCCAGGCTTGCAGATCAGCTTTAGTCATTTTTTCATCATCGGCTATCAGCCCCGCAAGGTACATGGCATCAGCATTGCCGGTGGCAAACAGGTCTTTTGCAAGTTGGTAATCCATCTTAACTTTTTTCTGTATCGGCTTTAAATATTCTATTTTAACCCCGAAGAATGGTTCTTTAACGCCGTGTTTCACTAATATCTTCTTGATACTTTCGCTGCCTTTTGATTGCAGTTCGGCCATAATTTCGGTAACATTCATGGTGCCTGGTTTGAATAATAAATTTAGATATTTTCACATTTAATACATACAGGCAAAATCAAATACTATTTTTGATGCTTCTAATTTAACCGTCCCTAACCCGTGTCAATAATCCACCTATACAAAAAAGCTTACAGCGGTTTATCGCCAAACAGCTGGTACCTCAGCGTGGTGATGTTTATCAATCGCAGCGGTACAATGGTGGTGCCTTTCCTGAGCATTTATTGTATTAACCAGCTTGGTTTTAATGTGGTACAGGCCGGCTATATTATGGCACTATTTGGTGCCGGATCTATAGTTGGTGCCTTTATAGGTGGAAAACTTACCGATAAGATAGGCTTTTATGACCTGCAGGTGGTTACGCTTTTAAGTGGGGGCATCCTGTTTATCATCTTGGGTTACCAACGCACCTTTTTATCACTGGCTATCGGCACTTTTATACTCAGTTTTTGTAACGAGGCATTCAGGCCTGCAAACTCTACGGCAATTGCGCATTACAGCTCGCCCGAGAACAAGACCCGCTCCTATTCCCTAAACCGGCTGGCAGTAAACCTGGGCTGGGCATTTGGCGGTGGCTTGGGCGGCTACCTGGCATCCATCAATTACCATTTATTGTTTTGGGTTGATGGTTGCACCAACATATTCGCGGCGCTAATGTTGCTAAAGCTGATGCCACGCGCAGCTATCAAAAAATCGGAAATTAAACCTGTGGCAACAGGTCCTGTTTCATCGGCTTATAAGGATAAAACCTACCTGTGGTTCATCTTCCTGTCTACCGTATTTGGCTTATGCTTTTTCCAGTTCTTTATCATGGAGCCGGTATTTTATAAGATCAACTGGCACTTTGGCGAGCGTTTAATAGGTTTCCTGCTGGCGTTGAACGGCATCCTGATTGTAGTTATAGAAATGGTGCTTATTAATTACCTTGAAGGTAAAAGGCACGCCTTAACTTATATTGTTTGGGGTGTGTTGATAACCGGGTCGGGCTTTGTATTGCTCAATATTTTGCCAGCTGGTGTAGCAACGGCTGTGCTGGTAGTTATACTGGTAACCCTGGGCAAGATCATGAGCATGCCTTTTATGAACAGCTTTTGGATAGCCCGTACCAACAATTATAACCGCGGCGAATACGCGGCGCTGTATACCATATCGTGGTCGGTAGCGCAGGTAGTGGCGCCTGCTTTGGGCAGCCAGGTAATTAACTATGGCGGTTTTGCACATTTGTGGTGGCTGCTGGGCATTCTATCAGTTTTAACAGCCGCTGGGTATTATTTACTTTATCTCAGCAACAACAAAACGGCTATAGAAACTGTTCCTGCCGAAGAGATAGCCACGCTGCCCGAACAATTACCTTAAATTGTACCTATGAAACGTGTTTTAATACTTGATCTTGATAATACCATCTATCCCGTTAGCTCTATTGCCGACCACCTGTTTGCAAAACTGTTTAAGCTGATTGACGAGAACCTTGGCGAAGCCGATAGGCAAGCCGCTGAAAAAGCGAAACACGAGCTTACACGACGCCCCTACCAGCATGTAGCCGATGAGTTTGGTTTTAGTGATGAATTGAAGCAGCAGGGCATGCAAATGTTAAGCAACATCAGGTTTGAGGAACCGATGTACCCATATGAGCAGTACAACGATCTGCGCCGGATCCCCATTGATAAATTCTTGGTGACCACCGGTTTTACCAAACTGCAAATGAGCAAGGTAGCGATGCTGAACATTGGCGGCGATTTTAAACAGGTTTACGTGGTAGACCCGGAGCAAAGCAACCTGACCAAAAAAGATATTTTCCAAAAGATAATGCGGGAGAATGGTTACACCAAAGAGGAAGTACTGGTTATTGGCGACGACCCAAAATCAGAGATCAAGGCGGCCATTGAACTGGGCATCGATACTTTTCTTTTCGACCCGATGGACAGGTACCCCGACACCGGTGTTACCTACCGCGCCGCCCATTACGGCGATGTGGCGCAAATTGTGATGAAGTAGCGGTTTAGGGCTATCCCAGGGCTCCCCAAAGAAATCCGCGGGCGAAAAAAGACGAATCAAGGCCGAAAAAATCCGTTTTAAGGGCGCCGTTCACTGCAAAAAACCTCAATTTTTCAATACCGCAACCGTAACAATCAATTGCCCCAAATGCCGCATGGTATGCTCCGCGCTATGCGTATAAAGCCCAATTACGGTTGACGGCAGTTGCGCCCGGCCTACCCCCCTAAAATCGGTTAGCCGGTTCCCATCCTCCTTGCCCAATTGCTGCAAGGCTGCGTTAACCTGATCATTAAAATTTTCAACTAATTCTAAAACCGTGTATGTTTTTGTGGTCGGTTTGCCTTCGCCTTGCAGGTAATTTAGTTGCTGTTCGGTCAATGCTTCGCCGCGTGCATAAGTAAAAAGCCTGTCCAGCACTCCTGCCAAATGCTGCAAATGAAAGCCCGGCGAAGCCATCCCGGCAACTTTCTCCCACAGTAACGCATCCGGAAAATTAAGCATTAAGGCGTTCAATTCCTCGCGTGCCTGCAATAAAGCGTGTGCAACTGGCTGTAACAAAGCAGGGGTATCTTTTAAAGGCCCGCGCAGCCAAACTTCGGGGAGGGTATTATTTGCCATACATCAAATGTAATTAAAGGTGTACTTTATCGCATCAGCAAAAAGTAAAAGCGTAAATAAATGTTTGCACAGCTTTATGGTATAGCTATTGCATTGCTGCGTATAAATGAATTTCAATATGACAATATCTGCTACTATAAAAAGATCGGCCCTGCCGGTATTCGTGTTTCTGTTTTGTGTACTTACCTTAACCATCCAAAGCTGTAAAAAGAAAAGCCGCTCTGACCTGGGCGCCGAACTTTTTAAGAAAACCCAGAATAAGGTATTTAAAGATGCCACCCCAGAAGGGCTAGCCGAAGTATTTAAAAAAGTACTGGCAAACGATAAAGCTAAACTTGCCAATCCTAAGCTTATCTCTTCCTTTTATGAGGGGAATGATTACGACCCGGTATTTGTAATGGATCATATTTTTAATGGCGATGTTGACCTTACCGCCAGCTATTTTGAAAAAGCAAACGAACACGGGCTTGATCCGAGGATGTTTAAGGCTGACCAGATAAAACAACTGGTTGCCAAATTCAAGGATAAAAAAGCCATTAAAAATTTAGATGAGGCTTACCATGACATAGCCGAACTGGAGATATTGACAGCTAATTCGCTGATCAATTATTCAAGCGCTTTAGAGTATGGCATGATCAGTCCGCGTAAAATATACTCGCGTTACTTTACCGCAACTAAACGCCCGGATAGCACTTCGATGCTAAAAACCCTGCGTGCAACAAACCTTAAAGCTTACCTGGATAGTATCCAACCAAAAGACCCGCAATACCTGATACTGCAAAAAGCCTTGCTGGCCGGCGGTACTGCACAGGGTATGAGCAAAGAAGAAACCCAGCGTTACCTGGTAGTAAATATGGAGCGCCTGCGCTGGAAGAATAAGCCAAGCCAGCCCGAATATGTAATTGTTAATATTCCTGATTACCGCCTGGATGTGATGCAGAACGGTAAATCTATCCTGAACATGAAGGTTGTAGTTGGCGAAGGCCGCAATACAGACAATGCAAACACTTTAGTTGAATACGATGATAGTGATAAGATAGACCGCCCTTTTAGCCGGGAAACCCCACAGCTTAACAGCATGATACACAGTGTGCAGGTTAACCCGGTTTGGAACATCCCGCAAAGCATTGCCAGTAAAGAGATAATGGTTGAGGCCGCACAGGACCCTTACTACCTGTCTAACAAAGGTATAGATGTGTATGAGAATGGCAAAAAAGTGGAAGATCCGGAAACCATCGACTGGTCAAAGGCATCAAAAGACAAGTATGAATTTAAACAACGCCCCAGTGATGATAATTCCTTAGGGAAAATAAAGTTCCTTTTCAACAATAACAGCAGTGTTTACCTGCATGATACTCCTGCAAAAAGCGCGTTCACAAAAACTATGCGTGCTTTAAGCCATGGTTGTGTTCGCCTTGGCGACCCGCAGGCATTAGCAAAAGCGGTATTTGGCGAAGGTGCTACCTATGATAAAATTGTTAAAGCTATGAGTGAGGATAACCCCGAACCTACCACTATTGCGTTACCTAAAAAGATGCCGGTTTATATTACTTACATAACCTGTTGGGCCGACGAGAATAACACCCTGCAATACCGCCCCGATGTTTACGGGTTAGACGTGGTATTATACGCCCATCTGCAAAAGTTTCTGGCCAATGCAGAGCAGGTAGCTTCGTTGTAAGTTTAAGATTGAAAGTATAAAGTTATTTCAAAAAGAAAGCCCGTCGAGTTAAGCTGACGGGCTTTTCTATAATAATTTAGTTTGTTTAAAGCTTAGCCATAGTAGCCGCCCCTGTTGTATCGGGCGCTATAAAATTGGCCGGTGCAGTATCATCAAGCAACTTTGAAGTATAGTTCCTATCGTTACCATTAATATACAGCATAGAACCGCCTTTTATGGTATTGATAACCTTGTCAGATACCTCGGGCGATACAGCAGGGCAACCAAAACTGCGGCCTAAACGGCCTATCTGGTTAATGGTATTCTGGCACACGTAATCGGCAGCATGTATTACAATACCACGCGCACGCGCAGCGCTGTTAATGCCTGCATCTAAACCATCCAGCTTTAACGAACGGCCGTGTTTACCAAAGTAAACTTCACTTGCCAAATAAAAGCCCAGGCTGCTTTGATGCGACTCGTCGTTGTTTGAAAAACGACTGGCCATATCATCACCACTACCCTGCCCGTGAGCAACCCATGTGTTTAATATCAACGATTTATTTAATATATCGATGATCCACATACGTTTTTCACGGCTCGATTTTGTAAAATCGACCACAGTGATGACGTTGCTGTTTGGAGATAGTTTGTTAGCTAGTTTAAGGTTTAAATAACCAGTAACGGCTTTTTGAAGTACTGCTGCATCCATACCGGTTTGCTGCAGGTTTGCTGTATTATAAATATCAGATACGTATTGCGCAAAAAGTTCTTTTGCACCAAGTTTTTTTGTAACCGTACTGTTTGTCTTGATCGCGCTAAACGGTTTCCAACTGATAACCGTAATAGAAAATAACAATAAAGCGCCAATGATCCACCACAAGTGTTTCCTCATAAATATTGGGTTTAATAGTTAGTTTAAATTGGTAACAAGTCTTCCAATGATGTATTATTAGATGAAATTGTTAATACAAATATACGCAAAACCAATAAAAATATTGTCACAGCAGTCTAATAGTCTACTATCATGAAATTTTATATCCATTAAATTAAACTCAAAACTTTTTAGAATATTATTAAGGCTGCATATTTATAACGCACAGATGTTGGATAGATTTACCCGCACTGTCAAACGCTGCTTTTGTAACAAGCGTTTTCAATTTACTCCCCCGCCAGGGCCTGTTAAACAAAAAAGGTTACTGAGAACAGCAACCTTTTAAAACTCTTAGTAGAAAGATCTTATTTATTCCAGGTGATCTTTTCTTCAATAGGTGTTTTTCTTTTGCCTTCGGGCTGTACATCTGTATAACCCAGAAACAGAACGCCTAAAACGCTATCCTCGGCTCCTAAACCAAAGTGATCGGCATATGATGGTTTTAACACCATACCACCGGTACTCCAGAAAGCACCGATATTTAACGCGGTTGCACCCAGCAATAGGTTTTGTACCGCGCATGATGCTGCTATCACTTCCTCAAACTGCGGTATCTTTGGCAGATCGCCACGTTTTTGGTACGCTATAATAACATGCGATGCGTTGTTAGCCTGGTTTTGAAAATTTGTGTATACAGTTGGGTTAAAGCTTTCGCCGGGGTTAGCAGCTTTGTATAGTTCGGCGTGTTGTGCGCAGTAAACTGTAGGGTCTTCAAACACAATGAAACGCCAAGGCTCGGTGTTACCATGGTTTGGAGCCCAGTCGGCCAGCTCTAATATAGAAGCGATATGGCCATTCGGGATCTTGTTACCGTTCATGGTCGACGGTTTAATGGTACGGCGGGCCTTGATGTTATTTGCGATTGCTGAAAATGTAGTGTCCATAGTTGTAAAAGTATAACAGCCTGATTTAGGCATGCGCAAAAATAGAGAAATAAGTTGCATGAATAAATATTTTAAGAGGGATATTATTTACCTTTCTGAGCGATTAGTTAACCATCAATACAGCAGGGAATAAATGAGTAACTGGATAAAAAATTATAGCGGAATGATTTGGCTGATAGCCGGTATTATTGCAGGCAGCATTGCCGGTGTAGTGCTGGGGCCACGGGCCGAAATACTAAAACCAATAGGCGATATATTCCTGAACCTGTTGTTTGTTGCCGTGATACCTTTGGTGTTTTTTGCCATTTCTTCGGCCATTGCCAATTTACATGGCTCGCAAAAGCTGGGGCGTATTATGAGTGTAATGTCGGCAGTATTTTTGGGCACGCTGATCATGGCGGCGCTGCTTACTATTATTGCTTTATGGCTTTTCCCTATAGGCCAAACGTCATTTGCGGCAGCTGGTACCCCCCCTGCAGAAACAGGCAAAAATCTATCCGGCGACCAGATAACCCAACTGTTTACTACGAGCGAGTTTTTCAACCTGCTATCGCGTAAAAATATGCTGGCCATGATCATCTTTGCCATATTGGTTGGTTTTGGCGCACGCAGCGCAGCCGAAAAAGGCAAAGCATTTGTGCAGTTTTTAAACGCGGGGAATGAGGTGTTTAAGCACGTATTCGGCATCATCATGAAAGCCGGCCCTATTGGCTTAGGCGCATATTTTGCTTACCAGGTAGCCGTGTTTGGCCCGTCATTATTTGGCACTTATGCCCATGTGTTGGGTATTGGCTATGGCGTAAGCTTGTTTTACTATGCCGTATTTTACAGCCTTTACGCTTTTATTGCCGGTGGCATAAAGGGCATTAAACGTTACTGGGAAAACAACATTATTCCCTCGGCTACTGCGGTGGGCACCTGCAGCAGTATTGCCACTATACCTGCCAATTTAGATGCAGCCAAAAAAATGGGTGTTACCGACGCTATTGCGGGGATAACTATCCCGTTGATGGGTACTTTGCATAAGGATGGTTCCAGTATTTCTTCTATCCTGAAAATGTCGGTAGTATTTGCAATGTTCGGCAGAAGCTTTGACAGCGCCGAAGTGATCATACTGGCGCTGGGCATGACAGTATTGGTAAGTATTGTTGAAGGCGGCATCCCCAACGGCGGCTACATCGGCGAGCTGCTGTTTATATCGGCTTACGGCTTCCCACCCGAGGCCCTGCCACCCGCCATTATCATCGGCACATTAATTGACCCCGTAGCCACGCTATTAAACGCCACTGGCGATACAGCAGCCGCGATGCTGATTAATAGATTTGCCGGGGAGAAGCAGGTGGCGTAGTCAGGTTTATGCAAAGATGCTTAAGTCTGAATACTGGATTTGTTTCACCAGCGAACCGCACATAGGCTTAAGGTTTTACCGCTTTACCAATAAGATTGACATCAACTAATTTCAGCCTGTGGTCGGTGTTATCACCGCACCACTATCCGAGTTATTATTATATTGCATTATGCGTCAGGGTATAGAGTTTTTCACGGCAACATGTTTAAACTGGCAAGCATTGCTCCAACCGGAAGAACACAAACAAATTGTACTTGATAGTCTTCGTTTTTTAGTATCTAACAAAAGAATATGGCTTTATGGATATGTTATAATGCCAAACCATATACATTTATTATGGTGTAA
>NZ_JBAZRC010000183.1:0-8612 GCF_041663085.1 Mucilaginibacter sp. | reverse complement strand
AATAAATGGAACGTGCAAAACTACCAGATCTCGTTTGATGGTATCATCCGGATGCTTGAAGAGCAGCAGGAGCGCCGCAACGACGAGGGTATGGACGATATGGAAAACTATCGTGTATTGCGCACCTGCCCCACCTGCGAAGGCGCCCGTTTAAAAAAGGAATCGCTGCACTTTAAGGTTGATCAGAAGAATATTTTTGAGTTGGCCTGCATGGATATCACCACGCTTGATAAGTGGTACACTGGTTTAGAAGATAGGCTGAGCGAACGCCAGAACGTTATTGCTAAAGAGATATTAAAAGAAATTCGCGCTCGTATTGGCTTTTTGCTGGATGTAGGTCTGAGCTACTTAACATTAGACCGTACCGCCAAAACCCTTTCGGGTGGTGAGGCGCAGCGTATCAGGCTGGCCACGCAAATAGGCTCGCAACTGATGAATGTAATGTACATTTTAGATGAGCCAAGCATAGGACTGCACCAGCGCGATAACGAGCGTTTAATAAATGCGCTTAAAAACCTGCGCGATCTGGGTAACACAGTTTTGGTTGTAGAGCACGATAAAGATATGATACTGGAGGCCGACCACGTGATAGATATGGGGCCGGCAGCAGGCGTACATGGTGGCCAGATTGTTGCACAAGGCACACCTGCCGAACTGATGAGCCATCATACCCTCACCACATCATACATTAATGGCGAGCGGGAAATTGCTACCCCTAAAGAACGCCGCGAAGGTAATGGTAAAATACTGTCACTTAAAAAAGCAACCGGGCATAATCTGAAAAAGGTTTCTGTCGATTTCCCGTTAGGGAAACTGATTGGGATAACAGGTGTATCAGGCAGTGGAAAATCGAGTTTAATAACCGAAACCCTGTACCCAATACTGAATCACCACTTTTTCCGCGCCAAAAAACACCCGCTGCCGTATGAGAAAATTGAAGGGCTGGAACATATTGATAAAGTAATTGAGATAGACCAAACGCCAATTGGCCGTACACCGCGATCAAACCCGGCTACATATACAGGTGTATTCTCCGATATACGCAACTTGTTTGTGGCGCTGCCCGAGTCGAGGATACGCGGGTACAAACCCGGCCGCTTCTCGTTCAACGTAAAGGGTGGCCGTTGCGAAACCTGCCAGGGTGCAGGCCAAAAGGTGATAGAAATGAATTTTTTACCTGATGTACAGGTGCCATGTGAGGAATGTGGCGGCCGTAGGTACAACCGCGAAACACTTGAAGTACGCTACCGGGGTAAATCTATCAGCGATGTGCTGGATATGAGTATTGAAGATGCAACACCGTTTTTTGAGCATATTCCGTCCATTTATCGTAAGGTAAAAACCCTATTTGATGTGGGTTTGGGGTATATTACGCTTGGGCAATCATCCACCACATTATCCGGCGGTGAAGCGCAGCGTGTAAAACTGGCGACCGAGCTAAGTAAAAAAGATACAGGCAATACCTTCTATATATTAGATGAGCCTACAACCGGTTTACACTTCGAGGATATTAACGTATTGCTTGGCGTATTGTACCAATTGGTTGATAAAGGCAATACCGTGCTGGTTATAGAGCACAATCTGGATGTTATAAAGGTTGTTGATCATGTGATTGACCTTGGCCCGGAAGGCGGCTCGGGCGGCGGTAAAATACTGTTCAGTGGCACGCCAGAAGGTTTATGCAAGGTTAAAGAGAGTTTTACAGGGCAGTTTTTGAAGAAGGAAATGGGGATAAAGTAATAATGTACAGGAAGTTGTACAATACAAATACTTGTTTTATCTTTATAAAAATCGATCAGCATGATTACTACATACACAAATTTCAGGCAGCAGTTAAAATCTTATTTGGATAAGGTGCGAAACAGTCATTCTCCGCTTTTTGTGACCAGCGCTAATGGCGAAGATGTGGTGGTGCTTTCAAAATCTGATTATGAAAGTATGGAGGAAACTTTTTACTTACTAAAAAGCCCGACAAATGCTGCACGTTTATTACAGGGTATTCAGGATTATGAAAAAGGTTCTGGTACAGAAAGAAGCTTGATTGAAGAATGAAAATAGTTTTTCTTGACCAGGCATGGGAAGATTATTTATACTGGCAAGGTACAGATAAAGCAACCTTAAAAAAGATAAACGCATTAGTTAAGGAAATTGAAAGGCTGCCGTTTGAAGGCAATGGTAAACCAGAACCCTTAAAGCATAACCTTGCCGGATGGTGGTCAAGAAGAATAAATTTAGAACACCGTTTGGTTTATAAAATAGATAATGATGCTATTGTGGTTCTGCAATGCAGATATCATTATTAATTCCCCAAAACAAAACGTATAAATCCTATCTTTAGGATATATGTTGCCTTTACTCATATCAAAGCAAATTCGCGAAGCTGATGCTTATACCATAGCTCATGAACCTATAAGCTCTATCGAGCTGATGGAGCGGGCATCAAAAGCTTTTGTGGGCTGGTTCATCAATCACTTCCAGGATAAGAAACAAACCATTGCGGTTTACTGCGGAACCGGCAACAACGGCGGCGACGGTTTGGCCATTACCCGCATTTTGTGCGACCATGGTTACTGCAATATCGATGTAAAGATATGCCGCTTTAGCGATAAGGCAAGCGACGACTTTAACGGGAATTTTAAGCGACTAAAAACGGCAAAAATCGCCTTTCAAACGCTAAAAAACGGCTCTGAAACGCCCCGGGAAACTGCGGATATAATTATTGACGCCATGTTGGGCACCGGCCTTAATAAACCACTTGCCGGCGATTATAAAAAGTTAGTAGGCTACCTGAACAGCCTGCAAAAAACAGTTGTTGCTGTTGACGTACCTACCGGTTTTTACACCGATGGTGAGATCGCCAAAAACGCTACCGTTTTAATGGCCGACCTGGTGATCACCTTTCAACAACCAAAGATCAATTTCCTGTTGCCTGAATCCGGCCCGTATATAAACTGCTGCGAGGTGGTTAAAATAGGGCTGAGCGAAGAGTTCATCAATAACGCCGACACACCCTACTTTTTGGTAGAGGAACGCGACGCGCACCAATTGCTTAAGCTACGTAAACGCTTCAGCAATAAAGGCACCTACGGGCATGCGCTTATCATCGCCGGTAAAGACGAAACCATGGGGGCAGCATTGCTTGCCTCATCAGCATGTGCGCATGCCGGTGCGGGGCTAACAACTGCCTGCATCCCGCAAAGCGGATTGGTTGCGCTGAACAGTTCAATGCCCGAGGTAATGGCCCTGCTGCGCAGGGAGGATAAACTACCGGATATAAAATGGGATAAATATAGCACTATAGGCATTGGCCCCGGCCTGGGTAAAGAACCCGAAACATTAAAGCTATTAAAAGCTATCTGCAAAAATTATAGCAGGCCCATTGTTGTAGATGCCGACGCGTTAAATGTATTGGCAGAAAACAAGGCCTTACTAAAAAAGCTACCTGCCGGGAGCATTATTACGCCGCACATGAAAGAGTTCGACCGTTTGTTTGGGGAGCATACCAGTTGGTGGCAGCGCCTGCAAACCGCAAAAGCGAAGGCTAACGAACTCAATATTTACATCATCCTTAAAAATACTTATACTATTACGGCTACGCCAAATGAGAGGCTGTACTTTAATTCAACCGGCAACGCGGCTATGGCAAGCGGTGGGATGGGAGACGTGCTTACAGGTGTTATTACTTCCCTGTTAGCGCAGCAATATACCCCGCAGGATGCCTGTTTATTAGGGGTTTATATTCATGGTAAGGCAGGAGATGAGTTGGCGCTGCCAAATCGTTTATATGCTGTACTCCCTACAAATATCATTGCCCGGTTGCCGGTAACCATGGCAAAACTAAAGGCATAAAAAAAGCGAATGTCAGTATCAAACATTCGCTTTTCAAACTATTAACTGATCTTATAAAGAACTAAATACTTCTAACTAAGTGTATATATGACGTACAACGCATATATTAGTTACAGTAACAACGCTAAATATTTTTTTGTTTTATAATTTGAGCCGTTTTTGACAGGAATTTAACATTTTTTAACAAAAAAGCCGCTCTGCATTGCGCAAAACGGCTGATAAGCGTTCGGTGAAATATTTTTAAAATTGGCCAATAACCACCATCTGGTCCATGGTTGGGTTAATGCTGCCGCCCATGGGTTCTAATGTTACAGCAAAACCTTGTGCCGATGCAATTGCTTTCATTTCCTTTACACCTGCTGTATCAGCGGCGGGTTTGTCAAACACGCCCATATCTACAGGTTTGCCGCCAACAAGCGCCCATAACTGGTATTGGTGTTTGTTATCGTGCTTAGGCAGGTTCATGCTTTGTACATCAACCATCACCTTTTTACTAACCGAATTCCAGGCCAGTATCATGGCAGCGGTTGGTGTTTTAGGCAGGCCTTTTAGCCTCAATACCTTGTAGGTAGTATCGCGGTACATATTCAGCTGGCTATCCATCAGGTTAACCTGGTTGACAATGCGTATTTTATCTGTTTGCAGGGCCGTAAGCTGCGTGTTTGAATCCTGTAGTTTGCTGTAAAGGTTTATTAAACCATAAACGCTTATCAGTAATAAAGTTAAGCAAGCGGCAAACGCGTATTTATAAAAGCTGTTTACGCGTGCAGGCGGTAAGCTTATAACATGGTCGTCGTCCTGGTGGGTAACGGCTTTGGTAAATATCCTGTCATCACCTAAATTAACCAGCAGGCTACCTAAAACGCGCTGGCGTAAATCTGCCGGCGGTTCAATGGCATGTTCTTCGGCATAAAACTCCATCGATCTCTCGATCTCTGTAATTTCGTCTCTTATCTCAGGATATTTCGTGGCCATATCTTCCACCTGCAACTTTTCTTCTGCGCTGATGTCGCCCAGAACGTAAAGTTCCAAAATGCCGGATTCAATATATGCCTTAACGTTTTCCACTATTCATTAAAATGTTTTCTGAGTTGAAGTATCCCCATTCTTAACCGTGTTTTTATGGTGCCCAGGGGTACCCCGAGTTCTTCGGCAGCTTCCACATGGGTATAGCCCTTAAAATACACGAGGTCGAGAATTGATCTTTGTTCAGGTTTTAAGGTAGATACCAAATCCCTGATGCCCAATAACTCAGGCTTGTAAACTGTATTCTTTTGTTCGTCAATGAAAGTTACGTTATTTTCAAGCTCATGGTTTTTGCTTTGGTTCTTAAAATCTTTCGACCGAACCTTATCAATAGCTAAATTGCGTGCGATATTTACCATCCAGGTAAATAAGCGGCCTTTTTCACTGCTATAGCCCGAAAACGAATGCCATATTTTTACAAAAGTTTCCTGTAAAGTATCCTCGGCGATAGCCTCATCAGTAATAATACGCGAAATAACACCAAACAACGAGGCGGAGTACATATCGTACAAAGCCTCAACCGCGATCTTTTCACGGTTGCGCAAAGCAAGAATTAATTCCTCTTCAGATAGCGATATTTTGCGTTTGGGGCTCAACGTGTTGAAGATATAAAGGAATTATTACATTTCAAACAAATGTTTTTCTGCATGGTATGATGAGCGTACCAGCGGGCCGCTTTCTACATACCTAAAACCTTTCTTCAACCCCCATTCTTTATAGCTTGCAAACTGATCAGGGTGTATCCAGTCAATAACCGGGTGGTGGTTACGGGTTGGCTGGAGGTACTGGCCTAAAGTAAGGATGTGTACGCCGGCTTCCAACAGGTCGTCCATTGCTTCCAGTACATCTTCTTCGCGCTCGCCCAGGCCAAGCATAATGCCCGATTTGGTACGGACGCCTGCGGCCGATGTGCGTTTCAGTGCTTCAAGGCTGCGGTCGTATTTGGCTTGTATACGTACTTCGCGGGTTAAGCGGCGTACGGTCTCTAAGTTATGCGATACTACTTCGGGGCGGGTTTCCAGCACACGGTCAAGGTTATCCCAAATGCCACGGAAATCGGGCAGTAAAGTTTCAAGCGTGGTATCCGGGCTTTCGCGGCGGATGGCATTGATAGTCTCGGCCCAGATAATGGAACCGCCGTCTTTCAGGTCGTCACGGTCTACCGAGGTAATAACGCAATGTTTTACCTGCATCAGTTTAACTGAGTTAGCCACACGGTTTGGCTCGTCGGTATCAACTGCCAAAGGCCTGCCTGTTGCAACTGCACAAAACGAGCACGAACGGGTGCAGATGTTGCCCAGTATCATAAACGTAGCAGTACCGGCTCCCCAGCACTCACCCATATTAGGGCAATTACCGCTTTCGCAAATGGTATGCAGTTTATGCTCATCAACCAGGCCACGTACGTGGGCGTATTCCTTCCCTACCGGAAGCCTAACCCTTAACCAATCGGGCTTACGCTGCGGCTGGTTGGCGGGTACTACAGGCAAATCTATCATGCTACAAAATTAGTTAAAAATAAAGTATGTGCACCCGGCTTGTAAATGAATATTACGTAAAAACGATAAAATGTTTCTGCCGTTGTTGGTGTTGTCACCAACAACCTTTAGGACGGTGAATGTAGGCACAGTTTGGATGCATGGCGGCTTGTTGGTGACAACACCAACAACGGCTAAATCTCTAACTATGCATAAACGCTTTGCATGTGCTCATGTCTATCGGGAGATTGCTTCGTACCTCGCAATGACGAGTGAATATAAAATCTATTCTGCCGTTGTTGGTGTTGTCACCAACAACCTTTAGGACGGTGAACGTAGGCACAGCATGGATGCATGGCGGTTGTTGGTGACAACACCAACAAGGGCGAAATTACCAGGTTTCCTAACACAAAAAATCCGCAGAATAATTCCTGCGGATCATATATCTTTTGTCTTGATTCCTGACTCTTAAAATCTTGCTTCTCTCTTATTAAGCCAGTACACTCATGGCTTCATCTACAGAGATAGCGCCGTGCGATTGGTCGAGGATGCATTCGCCGTCTTTTATCAACAGCATCTGCGGCGACTCATGGTAAACCGAAAAATCAACGGCTATTTTGTTAGATAGGTCGCGGTGTTTGATCAGGTCTAAAAAGTAAAGGGGCATATCGGCAGGCAGGTTATCCCAGTCAAGCTCAAATCGCCTTTTAGCCATCATGCTGATAGAGCAGCGCGTGCTGTGTTTAAAAATAAGGCTGTAGCCTTGTTGCTGTTTAATATTATCCAGTTGATCAGCCGTTTCCAACGATATCCATTCCATAAAACAAAAGTAATATATAGTGCCTGTTCAAACGTAAAAACAATGTAAAACTGGTTTTAGTTTTAGGCTAAGGGTAAAAAATGACAAAAAGCTGCTTTTAACGGTGGCTGGGGTATGAACCGTATGCAGGGCATAATTTGTTTGAGCATGAAACCATGCTACCCAGTGCCAGTGCTATAATTGCTATGTATAAGATCTTCTTCATTATGTTTATTAAACTAAATATTTATACGGGTTTAACCTATTAAAGTTTCGTTCAGTTTAGCCATTTTAATAGCTGTTACAGCTGCTTCATCGCCTTTGTTGCCATGTTTACCACCACTGCGGTCAACAGCCTGCTGCTGATTATCAGTGGTTAATACACCAAATATAACAGGTTTCGAATATTTTATGGCAACATTTGTTACTCCGTTTGCAACTGCCGCGCAAATAAAATCAAAATGGCGGGTTTCGCCCTGTATCACGCAGCCCAGGGTTATAACGGCATCAAGCTTTTTATTTTTTAATAGTAGCTCGGCTCCGGCTGTTAATTCAAAGCTGCCGGGTACAGGATACGAGTGTATGTTCTCGGGTCTTGCACCGTATTTGATCAGGCTATCATAAGCGCCCTGGTATAAGGCGTTTGTTATTTCAGCATTCCACTCGGCAACCACAATGCCAAAGCTGTAGCCTTGGGCCGATGGGATCTCGCTCGCGGTTGAAAAATCTGACAGGTTTTTTAATTGAGTAGCCATTCCTTGATTTTAGATTTCGGATCTACGATTTTGGATTTGAAAATCTATGTATCGCAAATGCCGGGGTAAAGATAGAAATTGGTTTAAATAAATAATGCCTGCTTTTGAGGCAGGCATTATAAAGTTTTGTTAGTATCTGGTATTACTTCGCGTCAACGCGGGCAATGTACTCGTCAATATTTTGTGCTTCGGCGCTGTCAAAATAATCAGCTTTTATTTTTTTGTAAGTATCCGCTGCAGATTTGTTGTCTTTTTTAGCTTCGTAAACCAAACCCAGTTTCTTTAAATAAAACGGAGAAAGGAATTTGTTGCTTGCTTTATCAGCCGCTTTTTTGAAGTAGGTTTCAGCTTTGTCGTAATCTTTCAATTCAACATAAGCATCACCGGTGCTGCCTAAAGCTTCGGCTGCAACCATGTTATCATCACCACGGTAATTGGTTAAGTTATCAATTGCCTGGCGGTATTCGCCTTTGTTTAAATAAGCAGTACCTAAGTAAAAGTAAGCAAGGTTGGCAACTTTAGTGTTGCTGTAATCAGTTATTATTTTTTTGAAGCCAGGGTAACCGGCATCGCCGTTTATGGCTTTGTCCCAATCTTTTTTAGCCCAAAAATCTTGCGCTACGTGCATTTGGTTTGCAGCTGTAGTTTCCCTTGGTGCAAGGTAAAGTTTAAGGTATGCAATGTAAATAACAACCATAATAACAA
>NZ_JBAZRC010000182.1:0-8647 GCF_041663085.1 Mucilaginibacter sp. | reverse complement strand
GGCACGCACATTAAACTGGATACCTTCCGCAAAACAGACCCGGTGCATCCGCCGCTATCCATAGCAATATCAAACAGTACTATCCGGTTCTCTGATACATACAATACTACACTAGGCTGGTTTGATCATTATCGCCAGCTGATAAACCATAAAGCTACGGTGCCCGAGGTAGTTACCGAGATGTCGTTTTACGCGCCTGAGTTATTAGATAAGATAATTATGGCCTTTGGTTTTGAGGATAACGCTAAAAACTGGGGGCAGGTAGAAGCATATTTAAAGGCGCATCCCGGCATACCACGCGATAGTGTTTTTGCGCATACACAAATTATAACAAGCGGGGTATACGGCTACCCCGAAAATTACCGCCGGGCCGATAGTGTTAAACTATACAATTACTACCGTGCCGAATTGAAGAAATTGCATCCACGGGCAGAATTTGTATTGCGTTTTTCGGATAAGCCAATACCTGCAACACCCACTATTTTACCAAAACCGTTTTCGGCCTTATGGCCCTCCCCACGCAAACCTATGACCGCGCTATACCAGGCTAATGAGCTTATTTACAGCGAAACGGATCAATACAGTTATAAATATCACGGGTTTTTACCTTTACAACACACAGAAAAGAATACACTGTTTGTAAGGGCTATTTTTGACAGGGCGCAGGTGGGGGTGTTAAAGGAAATGATCATCGCGCTAACGGCTTCCGGCTTTTTAATAGTGTTTACTATATTTTGCCTGTTTTATATTATCCGTACTATTATTCATCAAAAAAAACTGACCGAATTAAAGGATGATTTTATAAACAACATGACCCACGAATTGAAAACCCCCATAGCTACTATAACCGTTGCCATTGAGGGCCTGCAGAAATATAATGCCCTAAAAGATCCCGAAAAAACGCAGCGCTATCTGCAAACCTCGCGTAACGAGCTAAGCCGCTTAAATGACCTGGTAAGCAAGGTGCTTAATGTAGCCGCATTTGGAAATAAGGAAATAAGGCTTAATAAAGAAAAAATAGAGGTTGATGAAATGGTTAACGACCTGGTAAACTCAGAAACATTAAGGGCTGATAAAGAGGTGGAAATTACCTATCATAACAACAATGATATAAAGTATATCGAAGCTGATAAACTGCATTTAAGAAATGTGCTGGCCAATATTATTGATAATGCTGTAAAGTATTGTGACGGCCCTGTACATATTGATATAAACCTGAATAAAGCCGGGCGTAAAGCAATTTTTTCTGTAAAAGATAACGGCATAGGGATACCTGCAGCACATATAAAACACGTGTTTGACAAATTTCACCGTGTGCCTACCGGTAATGTACATAACGTAAAAGGTACCGGGCTTGGCTTAAACTATGTTAAATATGTTGTAGAAGCACATGGGGGCAGCGTAGCTGTAAAAAGTGAAAAGGGTGCAGGCAGCGAATTTATAATTACCATACCTTTAAAAAATGGATAAGATCCGCGTTTTACTGGCCGAGGATGAACTGGCACTGGCGCATATTGTGCGTGAGAGCCTGGAAGAAAGCGGTTTCGAGGTGACGCTTTGTGCCAACGGTGAGCAGGCATTACAGAAATACCGGGCTCAAAAACCGGATATTTTAGCCCTTGATGTAATGATGCCAAAAATGGATGGTTTTGAAGTGGCCCGGCATATTCGCGAAACGGACAAAATTACGCCAATCATATTCCTTACCGCACGCTCACAGCCAAAGGATGTGGTAGCCGGTTTTGAAAGCGGCGCTAATGATTACCTGAAAAAGCCCTTCAGTGTGGAAGAACTTATTGTAAGGATAAAAGTATTGTTAAGCACCAATCGTTTGTTGGAACGGCCAAAAACAATAAACGAGGATTACCAGATAAGCAACCTGTTGTTCAGCTCGAATAAGAATACCTTACAGCAGGGTATCAATACCTGGCAGTTAACCGCCCGCGAGAGTGATATACTAAAAATGCTTTGCAAACATAAGCACGAAGTGATAACCCGAAAAGCCCTGCTAACCACTGTTTGGGGCGACGATAGTTTCTTTAACGCCCGCAGTTTGGATGTGTTCATCACCCGGCTGCGGCGACAATTAGATGCCGACCCCAATATCCAGATCATTAACATAAGGGGAGTAGGGTATAAGCTGGTGTGGTAATAACAAAGGGCGCTGTAAGCGCCCTTTGTTATTATAAAAATACATGTCATTGCGACGAGCGATAGCGACGCGGCAATCTTAGCACATCCACTTATTCTATGAGATTGCCACGCTATCGCTCGCAATGACACTTAGATAATTATTACTTATCCGCAATAAAAGGAGCCTGCTTTACAAACTCGTCATCGCTGAAAGCCTTTATCATAAACAAAGCCAAATTGGTAGCGCTGATATTGCTGCCCGGGCAATCAACAAGGCTAACTGTAATCTCGCTGATGTCGTCTGTTTGGCCGATGAGGGGCAAACGTACCATGGTCCAGTCGATATCGCTATCGACTAATAACTGGTATTCTACCTGCCGGTCTTTTGTCGTCGCCGGGAAGTTCTCGTACATCCAGTTAGTGCCGAACTGTGTTTGCGCGCTTTTCTGGTCGGCCGGGGTATCAACGTTTAGTCCCGCTGTTGTAATATACCTGCTGATTTGGTGCGCGTCCATTGCTTTTAAAATATTCCGGGTTGCATCACTAAAAATAGTAGGCTCGCCAACGGGCTGACTTAGGCAACTTAGTACCGCATCGCAATCTGCTAAAAGAGTATAGATAGCCTTGTAATCACGTGCATCGCCTTTAATAATTTCGATAAGCGGGTTATCGAAAGTTAAAGTTTCCGGTTTGCGGTGCAGTAGTTTTATCCGGAAGTTTTGTAGCAGTAATTGTTTAACCAGGTATTTGCCTGCTTTGCCTGTGCCGCCAATAACGGCAACTATATGAATAGGTTTCATTTATTCTCTGTTTATAAAATGTAATAGAAGTTGATTGTCGTGCTTATTGGTTAAGCACAAAAGGTACATTGCCTTTAAGGGCTCTGTAATAGAATGGGATATTTTATAAAGAGATTTTAATAGTGCTAATGTAGGAAATTCAAATCGTCATGTCGAATTTATTTCGGCATCTCTCATGTTGGTGTACACTAAACATCGGCCCGCTCAATTGCCGCGGCAAGGCTGTTACTTTTTGCTTGATCAAAAAGTAACCAAAAAATCAAGACAGAAAAAAGCTTCTCCCCGCAGGCCTTTACCTTTTGGCCCGCTTTTCTGTCAGGCCCCGCTCGTTCATTACCGTCCTAAATCAGGTTAATCGTAACCCTTCTTGTCATCCTGAGCGATAGCGAAGGATCTATTTGCGAACTTTGCAATCGCCTAAATGCATTTCGGCGAATAGATGCTTCACTGCGTTCAGCATGACAAGGTGACAATCCTCGCGTTAGGGATAGAAGCGGATACCGGCCCGCGCCTAAAGCCTGTGCGCGTATGAGCGGATAGCCCGGGCCGCAGGCAACGCCATGGTTTAGAGATTAGAGAATAGTTAATTAGAGATTAGGTAAAAAAACAAAACAAACATTTCAACAGCGCATTCCCCTCTAACCTCTAACCTCTAACCTCTAACCTCTAATATTATCAATAACAATTCTAAATAACATATATCGCTTGTAATAAACTTATTTAGCTTTGCGTTTTGTATTTTTGTAAACTGTAATACAGGTAAATATCAATTAATGAAGAAAAGCTCAATTGTAGGTATCATTGTTATTGCTATCGCGATAGCGGTTATTATTAGTACTTATTCAAACACAAGTACTTACGGTTCTTTTAACGACGCCAAAACAAGCAAGAGCGAATTGCATGTTGTTGGACACTTGAATAAAAGCAAAGAACTGTTTTACGACGCCACTAAAGACGCCAACTATTTCTCTTTTTATATGAAAGATAATAAGGGCGAAGAATGCAAGGTTGTTTACCCCGGTACCAAGCCGCAGGATTTTGAACGCTCGGAGCAAATTGTACTTACCGGCCAGATGAAAGGCGGCGAATTCCATGCATCAAAAATACTGATGAAGTGTCCGTCTAAATACACCGACGATAAGTTGAACGTTACCGAAGTTAGCGCCAAGAAAAGCGCAAGCATATAATTAAATTTTAATGGATATAGTTTTCAAAGGCGAACACCTGCTACCCGGGCAGTTGGGCCAGTTTTTTATTGTTTTGGCATTTGGTGCCGCCCTTTTTTCGCTTATCTGTTATTATTTTTCTGCGCAAGAGGATGTTGCCAAGAGCGATAACTCATGGCTGCGTTTAGGCCGTATAGGCTACTGGCTAAATACTGTAGCCATATTAGGGATGGGCGTTTGCCTGTTCTATATACTTTATCATAACTATTTCGAATATCATTATGCATGGTCGTACACCTCGCGCGAATTGCCTGTTTACTACATTGTGTCGGGCTTTTGGAACGGGCAGGAGGGCGGCTTTTTGTTATGGTACTTCTGGACTGCCGTTTTAGGTAATATCCTTATCTGGAGAGCAAAAAGCTGGGAAAGTTCTGTAATGGTTACCATGGCGTTAACCCAGGTGGTATTGGGTACTATGGTGCTTGGCCTGCAAATTGGCAGCGCGCATATTGGTAGTTCACCTTTCCTGCTGCTGCGCAACGCAATGGAAGCGCCGATATTTAAAAATCCAAATTACCTTGATTTTATAAAAGACGGCAAGGGCATGAACCCTTCGCTGCAAAACTACTGGATGATCATCCACCCGCCAACCTTGTTTTTGGGTCTGGCATCATTGGTAGTGCCGTTTGCTTACGCTACGGCCGGCCTTTGGAAAAGGCGCTATAAAGAATGGGTGGCACCAGCCATACCTTACGCTTTGTTTGGCTGTATGATACTGGGTACCGGTGTTATTATGGGTGCGTTTTGGGCGTACGAATCGTTAAACTTTGGCGGCTTCTGGGCCTGGGACCCGGTAGAGAATGCTTCTATCTTCCCGTGGCTGGTATTGGTAGCCGCTGTACACGTATTAATTGTTTTTAAAAACACAGGTCACTCTTATTTTACTGCTACGCTTTTAACCCTGCTTAGTTTTGTACTGGTTTGGTATTCGTCGTTCCTTTCAAGGAGTGGTATCCTGGGCGAATCGTCGGTACACGCTTTTACCGATATCGGTCTGTTCTGGCAACTGGTAATAGGCATTATTGTATTTTTGGCCATCACTATTTATTTGCTGATAAGCCGATGGAAAGAACTCCCGATCACCAAAAAGGACGAAGATACCTACTCGCGCGAGTTTTGGATGTTTGTTGGTGCTGTGTTCCTGGGCCTGTCGTGCCTGCAACTAATATTGGTAACGTCTGTACCGGTTTGGAATGCCATGTTCGGCACCAAACTTGCGCCACCTACCGATCCGGTTAAGCAATATAATATTATACAGGCATCTTTCGCGGTGGTAATTGCCCTGCTAAGCGGCTTTACACAGTTCCTGAAATATAAACAAACAGATATCAGGCGCTTTTTTATCACAACGCTTGTGTATTTGGTGTTTGCCGCGCTCATTACCGCTTTGGTGGTGTATGCTACAGGTGTTTATAAGTTAAACTTTGTGTTTAACCTGGTGATGCTTTGCGCTATTTACTCTGTTGTAGCAAACGGTAAAGTACTGGCCGATGCTGTTAAAGGCAAGTTTAAGCTGGCAGGTTCTGCTGTAGGGCATATTGGTTTTGGCTTGCTGCTGGTTGGCGCGCTAATATCGGCAGGTACTAAACGGGTAATATCTGAAAACCTTACCGGCGAGCAATACAGCGCAGAATTTGCCAAAGACGAAAACCCTAAAGAGAATATCCTGCTTTATAAGAATGAGCCACTTAAAATGGGCGAGTATATGGTAACCTTCCGTAGCGATACCATTGAAGGGGCACAGCACTTGTTTAATATAGATTACCAGCGTATTCAGAATGGTAAGGTAACCGAAAGCTTTACTTTGAGGCCAAACGTGATACAGGCACAGGGGGGCATGTCGTCATCGCCCGATACCAAGCACTACCTGTTCCATGATATGTACACCCACATTACCATGACCAACGTGATTACCACCGAGCCCCAAGGTGAAGAGGCATCGCATGGCGAAGAAGGTGATGACAAGAAATATGATGCCCCTGTAACGCATGAAATTGCCGTTGGCGATACCATGACCTACCGCGATGGTATCATCATACTGAAAGGCCTTAACAAAAACGCAAAACTGCAAAACATACCGCTTACCGATAAGGATATTGCAGTTGGTGCACAGCTTGAGGTGATAAGCCACGGCAAAACCTACCAAAGCGAACCAGTTTACATGATAAAAGGCCGCAGCGTGTTCGATTTTGGCAAAAAGGTAGATGATGCGGGTTTAAAACTGCGCTTTACCAAAATTATACCGGGTAAAACCCTTGCCGATGGTAAAGTGGAAATTACTGTTTACCAACAGCCCGAAAGCAAAAAGAAGTTCATTGTGATGAAGGCTATCGAGTTCCCTTATATTAACTTCCTGTGGGCGGGTACCATTATTATGGTTATCGGTTTCTTTATGTCGATATTAAGAAGGAACAAAGAGTTGAAACCCGAGCCTGTTAAGGTAGCAGCTGCGCCACGTGTAAAAGTTCAAAAGAGGAAGTAATATTACTTTAAGATATATACAGAGGCCGCAACGTGAAAACTTTGCGGCCTTTTTTGTTTTAGGGTGCTTTGCTTGTATAATGGCGTTGCCTGCGGCCCGGGCTTTCCGCTCATACTGCGCAGGCCTTAGGCGCGGGGCCGGTATCCGCTGCAATCCCTAACGCGGATTTCCTGCCCCGCGCGTCATTGCGAGGAGCGTAGCGATGTGGCAATCTTCGCGTGCTTATCTCCGACTTATCTATCAAAGATCGTCACGTTTATAACAATGACGATTTGGTTAGCTTAAATGGGGTTAGGATTTAAAAGCTTCATATGTAAAAATTTAGGCTTATACCTTTATGTTAAATGAATTTAGTGATACTTGTAATAGTATTTAATATATATAAATAATTATATTTACACATATGGAAGCAAAGTTCACACCTACAGTAAAAGATATAATCCAATACTCAAGAGAAGAATCGATTCGTTGCGGAAATAATTATATAGGTACAGAGCATTTGCTATTAGGCATACTTCATGACGGTGCAAATTCAGCTTTAAAAGCACTTGAAATATTAAATGTTAATTTCGATGTTTTAAAGAGAAGCCTTTATGATGTATTGGAAAAAGTAGGCCAAAATACCGAGAAATTAATTGGAAGCATTCCTTTAACAAAGCAAGCAGAAAAAGTCCTTAAAATAAGTTACTTAGAAGCAAAAATTTTCTCAAGTTCTTCAATTACAAGTATTCATCTACTGCTATCTATTTTACGGGATGAAGATAATTTGGCAGCCGAAAAGTTGAGTGTATTTAAAGTAAATTATGA
Source organism: Mucilaginibacter sp. (assembly GCF_041663085.1). Lineage (GTDB taxonomy): Bacteria > Bacteroidota > Bacteroidia > Sphingobacteriales > Sphingobacteriaceae > Mucilaginibacter. The sequence continues at coordinate 1,199 of NZ_JBAZRC010000182.1, read as the reverse complement.
AACGTTAAAGCGAATTGTAGAGGAAAATAAGGACATATTAAATGGCCAAATTAAGGAGGGTGCGAAATTCGAAGAGAAAGAAATATTAGTTTATCCTGACAATGATATTAAGGTGGCTCAAAGAAATTCAAATGCACCTCCAATAAGTCTAATATTCGACACGTCTGAATTTTCAAAAAATGAAATTAAAGAGATGATTTCTATGTTATCGGAATTGTACTCAAATATTAGTGGTGACTATCTAAAAGTTTCAGGCATGAATCAGTTTGACCATACTTTATATTTAGCGTAATGTTTGAGGAAGAGGAAGGTCAAGAAGTCAAATCGTACATCAAAGTTGATGTTGAGGGTGCAAATCCGCAAATGTGGGCGACAATGAAAGTTAAGCTTACTAACATGGTAATGGAATTAATTGACTTTAAGATTAATACTAAAACTAATGGCAGCATTGGAGAGGAATTTGGTAGAGTATCAGCTAACTTGATTGAATTTGCTAATGCGAAATTAGAAAAACCCTCAATTGAAAATCAAAAAATGTTGGCGGAAATCGAAAACTTATTAGCCAATAAAGCCAAAGGGTTTGCTGAAACAAGGAAATTAAATGCTGAAGCTGAACAAATTGAATTGCAAAATATAATGATGAAACTTAAATTAGCAATTGGTTGTGCTAAAATTTTAGCTACATCTAACAACGATTCGGAATTTTTAATATTTACAAAAAACATTGAAGAGTTGTCTTACATTTTCCAAGAAAATAAGATTGAAAAATAATAAAAAAGATTATTGTTTTAAGTACTTCACTATCACATTCTTTAATTCCAAAAAATCCGCATACTTTTTAGCCGTTATTTCAATCAGTTCCAAGTTGGCACTGCTTAGTTTTTTAAACGGTGTTAATTCCAATTGAAGCACATCTTTTTTGATCGCCTTTTTCCAGATGCCTTCAATTTTACCATTGAGTATAATGGTATGGTTAAAAATGGTGCCGCGGGGGTCGGCCTTGCTAATATCTTTTACGTTGATGGCAAAGCTGCGGTCTTTGTAGCTTACAATGTACTCATCATAATTGGGCAGGAGGTAGGCTATGGTGCTTTTTGCTGTTGATGGATTAACTGTAAACCAATAGGTGTTGCCTTCAAACTCATAACTTTCCAGCTTGTGTTTCAGGTTTTGTATACCGGTACGGGCATCGGTAATGG
>NZ_JBAZRC010000181.1:0-8785 GCF_041663085.1 Mucilaginibacter sp. | reverse complement strand
TTTTAATATTTTCCGGCAAGAATTGTTTTACAAAAGAATATCCGCCCTGTAAAAGCTTTTTATTTTCTTCATCTGAAGTCCACTTAAACATTTTCCCTACAAAACTTTTCACCCAACCTTTTTTGTTAAAAGAATTGACAGTCTGCTTCAAAGTATCGATATCCAAATGAAGACGAGAGAGTTCCTCTTCTTTATTCTCTTTATAGTGAACATGATTTATTATGAGTTCTTTCAACGTTTCTTCTAATTCGTCTAATCTTGTTTTAAGATCTTCAGCTTCTTGGAGAGTAAAAAACTTATCATCTAAAGAATCAAAATTTTCAAGGATTTCGTCGATTTTGGTCTGTTGATTCTCAACTTGTTTAACAATCGGACTTGACGATATTTCTTCCCAAATTGAGTTAAGCCAAATATCTATTTTGTCAAACAAGACACCTTCACCTTTAAATGAAAAAGTTTCTTCATATGCTAAAGGCCCTGGGCTCACTTTTCCACTAAAAGCATAGTATGGCGAATATCCATCCTTATCTGTTGTTGATGTTGAAGGGACGTTAAATAGAATTCTATATTCAGGTTTAAACTTGTAAGTAATTACCAAAATAGTAGAAGATCCGTTTTTTGTAGCGCTAATTATAAATTCTGCATTATCAAAACGTTGATGCTTATCAATTCTATTAATAATATCTTTATTAAATTTTTCCCGTATCATATATTAACAAATATATACTATTTAATAAAAAAGCAGGCACATTTTCAAGTACCTGCTTTTTTATTAAAATTAAGAAATAAGATGCTTACAGCGTTGCCATATCAATCACAAACCTGTAACGCACATCGCCTTTAAGCATCCGCTCGTATGATTTGGTGATGTCTTTCATGTCAATGATCTCGATATCTGAAACAATGTTGTGCTCGGCACAAAAATCAAGCATTTCCTGAGTTTCGGCTATGCCGCCAATACCCGAACCGGCAAGGCTTTTACGGCCGCCAAGTAAACTGAATGCGGCAACTTTAGCAGGCTCTGACGGTACGCCTACGCATATCATGGTACCGTTGGTACGCAACAGGCTCAGGTACATGTTAAAATCATGCTCGGCAGATACGGTATCCAATATAAAATCGAACGTACCTGTCGCGGCTTTGATCTGCTCAGGGTCAGACGTTACCACAAAATGATGCGCGCCTAATTTTTTAGCATCAGCCTCTTTTTTAGGCGAAGTACTTAATACAGTAACCTCGGCACCAAAGGCAACGCCAAATTTAACCGCCATGTGGCCAAGGCCGCCAAGGCCCAATACGGCAAGTTTATGGCCTTTACCAACTTTCCAGTGCCTTAATGGCGAGTAGGTGGTAATACCCGCGCACAATAATGGTGCGGTGGCTGCAAGGTCAAGTTTTTCTGAAATATGCAGTACAAACTCCTCGCGCACTACAATAGTATTACTGTAACCGCCATAAGTAGGCGTTTTACCATCGCGCTCATAGCTATTGTAAGTTTGTGTACTGCCACCGTTAAGGCAATATTGCTCCAGGTCCTGCTTGCAGTTCTCGCATTCCTGGCATGAATCAACCATACAGCCGGTACCCGCAAGGTCGCCCACTTTAAAATTCTTAACGTGGTCGCCCACTTTTATAACACGGCCAACAATCTCGTGGCCGGGCACCATCGGGAAGATCCCCGGGAACCAATCGTTTTTGATCTGGTGCAGATCGGAGTGGCAAACGCCACAAAATAAAATATCAAATTGCACATCATGGGGGCCAACTTCGCGGCGCTCAAAACTCCATGGTGCAAGGTCTGTTTGGGCATCCTGTGCCGCATACGCTTTTGCTGGTATCATAGGTGTTTTTTAAAGTTTTTGTGTTATAGTTTTTCAACGCTAATATACGCTCATATTAGCTTAATGCTGTATCCGGGGTTTGTCATAATTGAAATTTCATCCTCAAACTTGCTCTGCAGTTTCTTATTAATTATTTAGCAGCCGCTACGCTAACCCTATACCTGTTTCCGGGTATTTTATTAACTTGGCTGGTGCATTAGGTTTGTTATCAGAACCTTAGCACGGGCTAAACATATCCTTATCATTCATAAACCAATTTGAAAACACTTAAACTGTTTTTATTCCTCTCGGTATCGCTATTTGCACAACAGCAATTACTGGCGCAAAAAGCCGATACCATGTTTATTACCGATAAAAACAGCTACAAAATATTGCCGCACATGGCCTATATTGAAGATACCAGCAGGGTAATGCCCGTTGGTAAGGCAGTAACGTTGTTTAACAGTGGCAAATTTAAAAAGCCTGATGCCATAACTACCTTTAACGCCGGCATCACCTTTTCGGCCTTTTGGTTTAAGGTTATCATCAAAAACACCGATAAACGTGCCAGACTGCTATTTTTAGGGATACATGAGCATGTTGACACGTTGTGGTTATATAAGCAAACCGGCAATAAAGTGCTGCCAGAGGTTTTTACAGGTTTTAACTACCCTTACACCAGCAGGCCTATCCCTAATCGCAACTTCCTGTTTAAAATTGCCATACCTGCCGATAGTACGTTCACTTATTATTTAAGGGCCCGTAACGATGCCAATTACATGTACATGCCCTTTGGCTTTAAAAATGCAGATAACTATATGGCATCTGAAACCGGCCGGTACCAGTTACTGGCTGTTTATACCGGGATATTTTTGTTTGTGATTGTTTTTAGCCTGTTCCTTTATTTCTCATTAAAAGATAAGCTGCACCTTTGGTATGCCTTTTATGTTTTTGCCACGTTGGTTTACCTGATGATGGAAGATGGTATTACCTATGAGTTTGTGCTTAAAAACTTCCCGGGTTTTAGATGGGCGCTTAACGAGGAATACTGGTGGTACGGTTGTATGCTTTTGTGGCTGTATGTAATGCAGCTTTTCACTAATCAAAAAAGGGATAACAGTAAATTTTACCTGCTTACCAAACTGGTAATGATATTACTGGGCTGCCGCATTTTTGCAGAAATATTAATAGCCATATTCGCTATAAAGTTAAATAACACATTAAGCACCATACTTTTTAACGAGGGGGATATTGTTTTTTGTGCAGGATGTATATTATTGTTAGCCGGCGTAATTGAAAAAGTAATACAGGGTTCAAAACAAGCGGTAGTATATCTTATTGCCATCAGTTTTGGTGTAATTGGCACGCTAAATATCTATTTTAATTATATAGGTTTAACCAATATAAATTTAGTTGAGCCCAATGGCATGGTGGTTGGCTTAACAATCGAGATCATCATCCTTTCATTTGCGCTTACCGCCCGGTACAGCCTTTTCCGTAAAGAAAAAGAACAATTACTGATAGAGCTTAATAACCAGCAACAGCAGCTTACCGAAAAAATTGTAAGCACACAGGAACAGGAACGCCGCAGGCTGGCCGAAGACCTGCATGATGACGTAGGCGCTACCCTGGGCGCATTGCAGTTACACATCAGCAATTTGCCTGATGAGCAGATGGCCGATAACATTTACCTTAAAAATTATTTCGCAAAGGCGCTTAGCCTGGTTTTAAAAGTTACCAGCGATGTACGCAGCATATCACACGACCTGCTTCCCCAGGATTTTATAGACTCGGGCCTTTTTGAAACTCTCCAAAACCGGATAAACGATTTGAATGCCGGGGGCAATACCCAGTTTGAATTTGTAAAGGAGGGCGACGAAAAAAAGATAAGTCCTATTTACGCAATTACCCTATATCGTATTATTAACGAGCTACTTAATAATATTGTTAAGCACGCGGAAGCATCTGAAGCCACGGTACAATTATCTGTACTTGACGACAGCTTACAGATAATTACTTACGATAATGGCATAGGCATGGACCATACTACCAATAAAAAAGGCATTGGGCTGCAAAACATCCAATCGCGTGTGAATTTTTTAAAGGGCGACCTGATTACCGATAGCGGGAAAAATGGCACAACGCACATCATAAATATCCCAATTTAACAACCATGATAGATATTATAATTGCCGACGACCATGAACTTTTTGCCGAAGGGCTCGAAACTTTGTTAGCCTCTACCGGTGAATACAATGTGGTGGAAAAAGTAACCGATGGTAAAAAATTGATACAGGCTTTAAATAAGTTTACTCCGCAGCTAATATTGTTAGATATTAATATGCCGTACCTATCGGGTACGGATGCCGCGGTCATGATCAGGAAAAGGCATGCCGATATGAAGATAGCATTCATTACCATGTATGATGATCATAAAATATTAAGTTTTTGCAAGGCAAACGGCATAAATGGTTATTTATTAAAACACACCAAGGCTTCCGAGTTAAAAATAGCGTTACAGCAAATTATACGGGGCGAATATGTTTATACAACCCATACCCCAACAGAACCTGCAGATATTCATGAAAACGTTTTTGAGGAAAGCTTTGCACGTAAATTAAAACTATCAAAAAGAGAGATAGAGATCATTTCGCTCATCAAAAAAGGCTATAGCAGTAAGGAGATTGCCGGCAAGCTTTTTTTAAGCGGCTTTACGGTAGAAACGCACCGCAAAAATATTTTCAGGAAGCTACAGGTATCATCTGTTGGAGCGTTGATTCAGTTTGCTAATCAATATCAGTTGTAGGTTAAAATCGGTATCAGGATGAGCCTGTCAAAAACCTCTACGCTTTGCAGTGCACTTAATGAAAACTTTTTATTTCGCTCATATTAACCATTTCTTCGCTTAAAAGGTCTACATTCTTTTTTATACCGGTTATGTTCATCACCACACAAAGCACTTCTTCGTTCTTAAATAATTCAATGCGTTTGCTTTTAAGATGATGCCTTTTTATCACTTCTTCAAGGGCTTGTAACTGGGTTATATCTGCGCTGTTAAAACTAATGTTAAGCATTTTATTCTTATTCATCCGGCTTATCAGGAATTCCACTTTATCTACCAAAACCAGTATGATCATGGTAATAATAGTAAACACAAATGCCAGCGAATGATAGCCGATACCGGTTGTCATGCCTATGGCAGCAGCCGTCCATATTACAGCGGCAGTGGTTAACCCCATTACCGACATCCTATCTTTAAATATTACCCCCGCACCTATAAAGCCTATCCCGGTAATTATATTTGCCGAGATCCTGTCATCCGCGCCGGCACCGTGCCTTGATACGATGGTGAATATGGTTGAGCCAAGTGTTATTAACACTATGGTTCTGAACCCGGTCGATTTATTTTTGTATTCCCGCTCAAAGCCTATTATGCCACCGCACACAACAGACATCAACATACTGATGATATCCTCCAGTTCAATTGTAAAATCCATACAGCAACAACATAAAATTTATAGAGTTGTTCAGCCCTATTTTACTCTTATGGCCACCATGGTTCAATTGAAAACGGGGGTAAAAGCAAAGCCCATCCGTAATACGGATAGGCTTTGCTTTATAAAAATCACCTTGAACGATTATTACCTTAGCTTGCCACAGTAAACCCTGTAGAAGTACTTAGCTCCTTCCAGTTTTCCAGGTCGGCTTTTACATCATTCATTTTTTGGTAGGCAATATCATATGCATCCTGGCCCAAAAACAAATGCATCGGTGCTTCTGCGGCCTCGGCAACGGTAATTATAGCTGCCGCACCCTTTTCAGGATCGCCTGCCTGGTTACCATTAATATGATGCTGGTGGGCCGCCTGCACATCCCGCACTGCTTTATACTCGGCAATCTCGTTTTTAGGCACACTTAACGAATCCGGGTTCAGGAAATTTGTCCTGAAGTAGCCCGGCGAAACGATGGTTGCTTTTACACCGAATGCTTTGATCTCGGCAGCTAACGATTCGGTAAAACCCTGTACTGCAAACTTGGTAGCGCAGTAGATGCCAAAACCCGGAAAGTTGCCGGTAAAGCCGCCTATTGATGAGATATTAAATATATGCCCCGATTGCTGTTCACGCAGATGCGGCATTGCAGCACGGATAACGTTTAACGAGCCAAATACGTTTACATCGAAATTGTCGCGTGCTTCCGCATCGCTTAACTCTTCAAGCCCGCCTACAAGGCCGTAACCGGCATTGTTAACCACCACATCTATCTTACCGAAAAGGCTAATGGTTTGGCTGATGGCATCGTTTACACTTTGCTCATCGGCAATATTTACGGCCAACGGTAAAAAGCTTTCTGTTTTGCCTACCGCTTTTTCCAGGTCGGCAATGCTGCGCGATGTTGCAGCTACGTTATATCCTTTATTTAATAATTGCTTAACAAGGCTTAGTCCCAGGCCTTTTGAGGCACCGGTTACAAACCATACTTTTTGATTGTTCATATTATATGTTTTTCTTTTAGATAATTTTTCCTATACTAGTTAAGGCCTTCGGAGAGGGCCATTGCATCCGTTTCAGGGGTGTACACGGGCAATTCAATGCTACTAAAAGGCGTTCTAAGGCCGTTTTGGGGCGTTCTGAGGCCGTTTTAAGGCGTTTTAAGGCCACGTATTTTTTGACTAAAATTGCAAATTTCAAACAGTAACCAGTGGTGTTTTTTTTACGCGCTGTACGCCATAGATCTGCTCAACTCCTCGTTAAAGCGAAACTCCTTTTCCAGCTTTTCAAGTTGCGCCATGGCACGGTCATAGGCATCAGCACCTAACAGCAGGTGTAGCGGCGGGTTTTCCTGGTAGGCTACATTAATGATCGCCGCTGCGGCTTTTTCCGGGTCGCCGGCTTGCTGGCCGTCCATTTGCAGGTATTTGCCGTGGCTTGCCCTTACCGCTGTGTACTCCTCCATCGGGTTTTTAGCTATGGTTAACGATTCGGGTGTTAAAAAGCTGGTACGGAAAGCGCCCGGGGCAACTACGGTTACCTTGATGCCAAATTCGCGTACATCTTCGGCCAAAACGGTTGATAACCCCTCTATAGAGAATTTTGTAGCCGCATAAACCGACCAGCCCGTGCCCGGCGCAATGCCTGCTATTGACGAAATGTTGATAATATGGCCCGATTGCTGATAGCGCATATATGGCATTACCATACGTATAACGTTCAGTGTGCCAAATACATTTACGTTAAAATTAGCATGGGTTTCATCATCGGTTAATTCTTCGATGCTGCCGCCAATACCGTAGCCGGCATTGTTGATCACAACATCTATGCTCCCAAAGGCTTTTTTTGTTTTATGCATAGCGCAGCCTACGCTATCCTCGTTGGTGAGGTCTACCTCAAGCGGGAAAAAGTTGTCGGCGGTTGAGCCTACCGCTATGACCAGTTCGGCCAGGTTACGTGATGTTGCTGCTACGTTTTGGCCTTTAGCCAGCAATTGTTTTACCAGGCTGAGCCCGAACCCCTTAGATGCGCCTGTAATAAACCATGTTTTTGTTTTGTTTGTAATATTGGTGTTTTGCATGTTACAAAATTAAAACAACAACACACCCATGCGTTTGCACGATTCAAACAAATAACTACGAAATTCAAACAGACCTGTAAGAAGAAGGCGTTGAACTGGTTTGTTTTTTAAAGAAATTGTTAAAATGCGCAGGCTCTTCAAAGCCAAGGCAATAGCTTATTTCTGATACATTCCAGTTGGTGTGCCTCAGCAAAGCCTTTGCTTCGCTCGTCAAACGCTCTGAGATATGGTGGGTAGTGGTTTTACCCGTGGTTTGGCGGATAGCCCTGTTGAGGTGGTTTACGTGAACGGCCAGCCTATCAGCAAAATCTTTTGCCGACCGCAGGCTAAACCGCTGTGAGGGGGTTTCTATCGGGAACTGACGCTCCAGCAGCTCGGTAAATATAGAAGTGATGCGCGAATTGGCGTCAGGATGCTGGTAAAGAACCTCTTGCGGCTGTATCTTTAAAGCATAATGCACTAATTCGGTAAGGTAGTTGCGCAGCAGATCGTATTTAAAACGGTAATCAGAGTTTATTTCGCCCAGCATCTTGTCGAACACCTGGCTTACGTATACCTCCTGTTCGGCGTTTAATAAATACGTGGGGGTGCCGTTTGGCCCAAACATGGGCAGCTCATGTATATTACGGCGCAGCATCTCTGTAAAAAACGACTCCCTGAAAATACAGAACGCCCCCGAGCGGATATTACTATGATGCTCAAACGTATACGGAACCGTAGGATTAAAGAAAACCAGCGTACAGCCGTCAATTTCGATACTTTTATCAGCATAGTGCACAACGTTTTTACCGCGCACCATACTTATTTTGTAAAAATCTCGGCGTGCGTACACTATAGGCTTGGCATCGGGCCGGTAACAATCTTCCAACCTAAATACATTGAAGTGGCCAATATCCTGGCCCAGGTTATCGGGTAGCCAGTTAAACTTTTGCTTGTAAAAATCTTCTATCGTTTCTGTAACTGCCATAAGGCAAAGTTACAAAATTCAAACATTACCAACAAGAAAAGCATGTAAAAAAACGACCAAAAAACGGCCTCAGAACGCCCCAAAACGCCCTTTAAACGCCCTTAAACGTCCAAAAAAGCTATGAATTCTCTCTTAAACGCCTACATTGCGCCTTCAATAAGCTGCCCGTAAAAGTCGGCAACGCTCATGCCTGCCGCCCTCACCTGTTGTGGTATCAGGCTGTTTGCAGATTGGCCCGGGGTGGTGTTCACTTCAATAAAGTAAAACTCCTGGGTACCTTCTAACAATATAAAATCTATCCTCACCATGCCGCGGCAGTTTAACCGAAGGTATGCCTGGGTAACGATATCGGCTATCTCTTGCACCTTATCTCCGGGCAGGTCGGCGGGGGTAATTTCTTCTGACACACCCGGGGTATACTTAGCTT
>NZ_JBAZRC010000180.1:0-8844 GCF_041663085.1 Mucilaginibacter sp. | reverse complement strand
GGATTGAGCCAGAAATGGTTAACCCGGCCAGCGATCTGTACAAAGCGCACCCTGATTGGGTGATCAAAGAAGCTAACCGCCCCGAAAAATATTTCAGGAACCAACTGGTGCTCGATCTGACAAACCCTAAAGTGCAGGACTTTGTATTTGGCGTAGTTGATAACCTGTTCACCAAGAACCCCGACCTGGCCTACATTAAGTGGGATTGTAATGCTGTGATATATAATGCACATTCACAGTATTTGAAAAAAGATCATTCGCACCTGTACGTTGATTATGTGAAAGGGCTGTATAAAGTGCTTGATCGCGTACGCGCCAAGTACCCAAAAGTACCACTAATGCTATGCTCTGGCGGTGGCGGCCGTGTAGATTACGGCGCGCTTAAATACTTTACGGAGTATTGGCCAAGCGATAACACCGACCCGCTGGAAAGAATCTTCATTCAATGGGAGTATTCATATTTCTTCCCGGCTATTGCAAGCTCAAACCATGTTACTGATTGGGGTAAGCAACCTATTAAATTTAGGGTGGATGTGGCTATGATGGGCAAAATGGGTTTTGATATTGTGGTAGGTAAATTAAATGATAAAGACCTTGCCTTTTGCCAGCAGGCATTAAAAAATTACGATGCCCTTAAAGACGTAATATGGCACGGCGACCAATACCGCCTGCAAAGCCCATGGGATAATGATGCCGCTGCATTAATGTATGTAAACGATTCAAAATCAAAAGCGGTGGTGTTTAACTACCTGGTGAATAACCGTTATGGTAGCGGTACAAAGGCACCTATCCGTTTTAAGGGATTAGACCCGCAGAAGAAGTATACGGTTAAAGAGATAAACCTTTACCCGGGCACGGGCTCTGTATTACCAGGCAACCAGGTTTACACCGGCGATTTTCTGATGGCTGTTGGTATTAACCCCGAAATAAGCAGTTACCATACCAGTGTAGTGTTGCAATTAGATGCGGTAAATTAATAAAGTACACCCTGTTCCGCTTTGTTCTGCTCATAAATAGAACAAGCGGAACAAATAAGGCCTCCACTATAGCTAACAGTTGTTTTGCATAAACAAGTCCGTTTGTGTTATCGGCATGTAAATTTGGTAGCTTCATAATTAATATAGTAATTTAGCTAACTAAGAAAACTGCCTCCACCTGCATATAAATGTCGAAAAACAAGTTACCTACCATAAAAGAAATAGCCAAGCGGCTTAATGTATCTGCATCAACCGTATCGCGGGCGTTGCATGATCATCCGAGTATTGGTTTGGTAACTACTATGCGGGTACACAAGGTGGCCAAAGAGATTGGCTACGAGGCCAATAAAATGGCCATCTATTTTAAAGAACGCAAAACATACACTATAGGTGTTATTATCCCTGATCTTTCCGAACCTTTCTTCTCGGCCGCGTTAACCGGGGTGGAGGACGCCGCTGAAGCCAGTAACTATAACGTGATCATCGGGCAATCGCTTGATAGCTTTGAGCGCGAGAAAAAGATAGTGGAGAACATGAAAGACCACCGTGTTGATGGCGTACTGGTATCGCTCACCAAAGAAACCTCGACGTATGAGCATTTCGACAGTCTGAAAAAATATAACATCCCAGTAGTGTTTTTTGATAGGGTGCCTAATCGTAAAGACATTAATTATGTGGCCTGTAACCTGGTATCGGGTATGTTGCAGGCTATCACCAAACTGGTTGGCATAGGCCATACCCGTATTGGCCTTATAAACGGCCCGGCAAAACTGGCCGCAACCCTGCAACGTTTAGAGATATATTTTAGATGTTTAAAAGAAAATAACCTGCCGGTAGATCAGGATATTATTGTATCAACAACCTTAGGTAAAGCCGATAACCTTAAGGCTATAAACAAACTCATCTCGCTTGAGGAATCGCCCACGGCTGTTATTGTATTTAACGATTATGTTTTGCTTGATTGTATAGCCGCGGTTAAAGCCGCCGGGCTGATAGTAAATAAAGATATAAGCTTTATCAGCTTTGCTAACCTGCCTATTTGGGAATACATGGATAGCGTACCACTGGCATCTATTGAGCAGTTTGCCTATAAGCAATCATCTATGGCAGCAGGCTTTCTTTTCGAGCTCATTAACAACGCAACAAAACCCAACGCAACAGAACTCCCGCTATTGCAGCATATCATCGATTCGGAGATGATTGATTACACCCCTGCCAAATAATTATCTTTTGTTTTTATGCAATGCTGCTAATTAAGGGTGTGATATGCCCCGAATAGCCAATAATAATCTGCTAATCAGCACATAAGTGAATTTTACGCAAACGGTTGCGTAAAATAGAACAAACGTTTGCGTAAACCGTGCAAACGTTTGCGTAGCTGTGTTTTCAATTTACGTTATGGCCGCGCCCTTTCGTTAACAATAATTTTACATCACTTTTACAAATAAGCAATTAACCATGCTAAAAACTATAAACTAACTTACACAATATGATCAGAAAACTTTTACTCATCTGTACTTGCGCTCTTTTGTTTTGCCTGCAGGGTTTCTCGCAAACCTTACCGGTAACAGGGCGCGTTGTATCAGCGCTCGATAAGCAGCCAATGCCGGGCGTAACAGTGTCTGTTAAAGGCACTACCATTGGTGGCATGACAAACACTAACGGAGAATTCTCTTTAAATGTACCGGCCGGCAAAGCAACACTTGTTGTGCGTTTTGTTGGTTATTTGCCAAAAGAGGTAGCCGTAACTGCCGGCCAAACCAACATCCAGGTACAACTAACCGAGGATGTGCAACAACTTAATGATGTTGTTGTGGTTGGTTACACCAGCAAAAAACAAAACGAGCTAACCAGCGCGGTTACCGTGGTATCGGCCAACAAACTGAAGGATGTTACCGCTAACGATATTGGTACCATGCTGCAAGGTAAGGTTGCCGGTTTAAACGTGGTTAACAGTTCGGGTGCGCCGGGTGCCGTAGCCGAGATAAGGCTGCGTGGTGTATCATCTGTTAATGCCAGCCAAAGCCCGCTTTTTGTGGTTGATGGTATAATTGGCGGTAACTATGACCCTAATGATGTGGAAAGCATCACCGTATTAAAAGATGCCGGTGCTACCGCTTTATACGGTTCGCAGGCAAACGCGGGTGTTATCATTGTAACTACCAAAAGCGCTAAACAAGGCGAAACCAGGTTCGAGGCAAAAATATCAACAGGTTTCCGTACTGCTGATTTTGGTAAGATGAACCTGATGAACAGCAACGAGCTGTACGATTACCAGAAAGAGTTTTACCGCGATTATATTGTAGGCGCGCCAGATAACTCTTACAAGATAGACTTAGTGAAGTTTTACGCAGAGCGCCCTTTAGCGCTTCGCAACCAAAATTATAACTGGTCTAAAGAGTCATTTAAATCGGCACCGGTGTATAACTTCTACCTGTCTGCCAGCGGCAAAACAGAAAAGAATGATTATTACGTAGGGGCATCATACTATAAAGAAAAAGGTACTTTTGTTAACACAAACTTTGAGCGTGTTAACTTACGTGGTAACTCAACCTATCATTTCTCAAAAAAACTTGATGTAACCAACAATATCAATCTTAGCGCATCGCAAGGCAAAAGCTACGATTACATGGATGTGTATTACTCGTTCCTGAACATGCCATGGGATAACCCATACGATGCAGCCGGTAACCCAATTTATGTAGATGGTAATTCTACGTTTAAATGGTGGTCGAGAGATAAGATAAACCCGCTTAACACCGTACAAAACTCAGATCACTCATATAAAGGGTTTAATGTAAACTACGATCTGGGTATCAACTACCGTATCACCAACTGGTTAACATTTGCCAGCACAAACAGGGTATCAGCATCGTTTGATAAAGGCACCAATTATGTATCACCGGTTGCTGCGGGTACTTACCATGGCAAAGGTTATATTGATGAGCTAAACACTCTTAACTACGGTGTTATCAGCAACCAGTTATTTAAGTTTGATTTTAGATTAGGCGATCACTCTATCAGCGGCTTTGTAGGCGGCGCGTTCGAAAGCAGCAAAAACGAATACTCGGGAGGATCTGGCCAGGGCTTGCCTGAAGGTTTAAAGGTGTTAAGTGTTGCATCTAATACACAACTGGTAAACGGCGCTAACAATAAATATATCCTGCAATCATTAATATCGCAGGTAAACTATAATTATAAAGAAAAATATTTCCTGTCGGGTTCATACAGGTATGATGGTTCTTCAAACTTCGCACCAAGTAAACATTACGGTGGTTTCCCATCAGTATCTGCAGCCTGGTTGGCCAGTAATGAAGAATTTTTATCAGATAACAGTGTTATCAATAACTTAAAAATACGCGGTAGCTACGGTATTACCGGTACGCAGGATATTGGCGCATCTCGCTACCTGGGGCTGTTCTCGTTAACTACACAATATAATTCACTGGTTGGCGCGGTACCTTACCAGTTAGCAAGCCCTAACCTTACCTGGGAGAGCAAACGCCAGATAAATGCCGGTATCGATATCGGTTTATTTAAAAGGGTGAATTTAACAGTAGATGTTTACCGTAACGATACTAAAGACCTGTTACTACAAGTGTCTCAACCACTATCAGTAGGTTTTGAGACCAAGTGGGAAAACGCGGGTAGCGTAATTAATAAGGGTATTGAGGTTGGTATCAATTCAACTAACATCAAAACGAAAGATTTTGAGTGGAACACCGATTTTACCATCAACTTTAACAATAACAAATTAGAGGGCTTCCCGTCAGATATCGTAAAGACCGGTTCATGGAGCATCTCGCAAATATACCGCAACGGTGGTAACCTGTTTGAATTTTACATGCCAAAATGGTTAGGTGTTGATGCGCAAACAGGCGCACCGGTTTGGGAGAAAGTTATCTATAATACTGAAGGTAAAGCAGTAGCCCGCGAAAAAACATCAGACTATGCACAGGCTACCATACAGGAAGTGGGCTCGGCCTTGCCTAAGTTTCAGGGTGGGTTTAACAACAGTTTCAGGTATAAAAACTTTAACTTACGTGTAAGCACTTACTTTAACTATGGTAACAAAGTATTTAGCAATAACCTAAGGTTTATGATGAACGATGGGCACGAACCATATTACAATCAGATAAAATTACCTGATGGTGCTAAAGTATGGAGCGGCCCGGGCGATACCCAGGCTACAGAGCCAAGCCCGCAAAACTCAGCTAACTCTACCGAGAACTCAACCCGTTACTTAAAAGATGGCAGCTATTTCACCATCAGAAACATTGCTTTTAGTTACACCTTGCCAACAGCATGGGCTAACAAAATAGCTATGAAGGGCGTAAGTGTTGGTGTAACTGCTGATAATGTTGCTACATTCTCTAATTTCTTAGGTCAGGATCCGCAAACTACTATTACCCCTAACAGCTTTTCAACCCCGGGCGTTTCCGACTTTAAGTATCCAAACAACCGTCAGTATTTGTTAACCGTTAATTTCAATTTTTAAGCAGGTCGCGGCCTATTAAAATTAAGTATATGAAAAAGAGAATATTCACCATAATCGCACTTGTAGTTTTTGCCGCAAGCAGCTGTAAAAACTTAGATGTTAACCCAAGCGACGCTATTAGCACGGGTACCATTGTTACTACCAGTGATGGTTTAACCAACGCCCTTAACGGCGCCTACGCTTTATTTAAAGACCATATAGAGTTTAATGGTTTGGTAGATCAGAATAATATGTACCTGCGCCAGTTTTATCACCTGAGCGATTTTGCCAGCGATGATATTGTTTGCGGCCAGGTAACTACCGATCCATTGTACTACAGCTTTAGCCTTGGCCACTCGCCATCGCAGGGTAATACCCGTTACTACTGGTATATATCTTATAAGATCATCACCGGTGTAAATACGGTTATTGATGCGGTTGAAAAATCGGGTAAAACAGATGCAAAAACTAATCAACTATTAGGCGAGTGCTACTTTCTGCGTGCATTCTGCCACTTTAACTTAGTAAGGTTATTTGGTAAACCATATAGTGTTGACCCTAATGCACCCGGTATTATACTGCGTACCAATTTAACCGACGACGCCAAAAAAGCGCGGTCGACCGTTAAAGAAGTTTATGATTCTGTTATTGCTGATTCAGAAAAGGCGGCTACCTTAATGACCCAGTCACGTGGTGTGCAATACGCCTCGCAGGAGGCAGCATGGTCATTACTTGCACGCGTTAATCTTTATAAAGAAGATAACGCCAAAGCTATTGAATGGTCAAATAAAGTGATCAACTCAGGTAAATTTACTTTAGCTACTAAAGCAACATATCCGGCCTTATTTGCCAATGCCACAACTGCCAGCGAAACCATTTTCTGTGTAGCTTTTACAACGGTAGATGATTACGGTAAATTTGGTTCTATCGCCTCTATGATCTACTCAGATGGTAACTCGGGCTGGGGAGAGGAATATGCTTCATCATCATTACGTGCTGCTATGGCTCCGCATCCTGAGGATGTTCGCTGGTCATACATTGTTCCGTCAAAAGTAGGTGATGTGGTACAAAAGAAGAATGGTATCGAGATGTATTATATCAGCAAGTTCTCTTTTCAGGGCGGATCGCCAAATTTAAGCTCGCCAATTATGTTCAGGATAGCAGAGTTGTACCTGATACGTGCCGAGGCAGAAGCTAAAACTGGTGCAACCCCTGCCGCGCTTGATGATGTGGATGAGATCCGCAAAAACCGCGGACTGGAAGGCTCGCTTTACAACAAGGTTTTACCTGCAGGTAAAACTGCGTTAGATGTGGTATTAGATGAAAAACGTATTGAGATGGCATTTGAAGGCCACCGTACTTATGATGTGTTCCGTAACAAACGTACCTTGAACAAGGCTTACTGGGGTTACCACCTGGCCGGTTTAAAAGAAACCGACATCGACCTGTCAAAAACCCCATCGGGTTACCCTAACCTAACAGTGCCTTACACCAACCCACGTACGATATATTATATCCCTATTGATGAGGTGTTGAGCAATCCGTTAGCAACACAAAACCCATAATTTAATTATCACACAGTAACATACATATTGATATGAAAAATTTAAAAGCTTATATGTTCATGCTATCGGTGGCCGTTACATGTTCTGTATTCAGCTCATGTAAAAAGGATAACTACGTAGTAAAAACCGACCTGCTATATGATGTAGAGGTTGATGGCGCTACGGCAACCTTTATCGTAAAAACCGAAGGTGTAACCGGTTACAAGTGGGATTTTGGTGATGGCACAACATCTACCGATGCCAAACCAACCCACACTTACCCGGGAAAAGGCAAGTATGTGCCAACTTTAACAGCGTCTGTTAACGGTAAGAGTGTAGAGGCATCAACCGTTTTACGCATAGCCAAAACATCACCGGTAAAGATCAATGATAATACGTTGGATGATTGGGCAACGGTTACAAAAGATGTTGTACAGCTTGGGACCAAAAAAGGCGTTTTCAGAAATGTTAAGTTTGATTATGACGGTAACTACATATATATGTATGGCGAAATGACCGGCAAAAAAGCAGACGGGGTTATTTTTGATTTTTACATAGACTCTGATAACAACCCGGCCACAGGCTTATTAACTGGCACTTTTACTGATGGTGGTTACGATATACTGCTGGAAGGTCAGCTGCTTACCGCAGGGGTAGATATATTTTACCATAACAGTGCCGATCAGAATGCGTTTTCATTCGCCCAACAATCTATTTCCGAAGCTTATACAGTAGGTACTGTGAAAGAAGACGCCGGGGTAGTGAAATTTGAAATGCGTATTGCGCGCGGTAAGCTAAAAGGCTTAACCGGTTCTGGTATGCGTATAGCCATACAGGCCATCAAAAGCGATTGGTCGGTAACGTTAGGAAGCGCACCTGATGATGGTGGCCCAAGCTACTTCCTTGACATGAGTGAATAGGTTTAATTGGTTTGTATCTGTTTAAAACTGTAAGCAAAATATATATCGGGGCGCTTTTATGATAAAGAATTCAACTGCTGATCAATTGGCTAACGGGCGTTTAGTGTCGTTAGATGTTATGCGCGGCATGATCATGATACTGCTTTGCGGCGAAAGCTGCAGGCTTTACGAAGCAATAAAGCACATCGATCCGGCGCAGCCTATGGGCGGATTGATCAACCAGTTCTTTCATCATCCATGGCACGGGCTGCATTTCTGGGATTTAGTTCAGCCTGCATTTATGTTCATGGCCGGCGCCGCGATGTATATTTCTTACAGCCGTAAATTAGATAAGGGCCAAAGCTGGCAGGCAAACCTGCCGCATATATTACTACGCAGCCTAAAGCTATTTATTTGCGGTGTAGCCCTGCATTGCTTTTATGCAGGCAAACCCGTTTGGGAGCTTTGGAATGTGTTAACGCAGCTATCATTCACTACCTTAGTGGCTTACCTGATCATCGGCAGATCATACACCTGGCAGTTGGTATTTACCCTGGGTTTATTGATCCTTACCGAGGTTTTATACCGCACCATACTGATGCCGGGCTATGACCAGCCATTTGTAGAAGGGCACAACTTTGGCGCTTACGTTGATACCCTGCTCATGGGCAAAATAAATAGCGACGGATGGGTAACTATCAACTGCATCCCAACCGCGGCACACACCATTTGGGGTGTTTTGGCAGGCAAGCTGCTTATATCAAACAAAAACATAGCTTACAAAATAAAGGCTTTAGTTATAGCCGGCATCATTGCCCTAGTAATTGGTTTCGGGTTAGATCTGTCGGGCATTACACCTATTATCAAACGCATCAGCACAAGTTCGTTTGCTTTTGCATCGGTTGGGTGGGTGCTGCTGATATTGGCCGCTGTTTACTGGTTGGTTG
>NZ_JBAZRC010000179.1:0-8894 GCF_041663085.1 Mucilaginibacter sp. | reverse complement strand
AAGCGAAGGCCAATGTCTGCGGCAAATGGGGCAGATCTGTTATAATCAGGGCCATTATGCCCAGGCGCTCGATTTTTATTTGCATGCCGATAAAGTATTCAGCGCGAGTAAAAACCAGGAAATGCTAGCCGCAAACATGGGCGAAATGGGCGTTTTGTATTATTATAACAAACAGCTGGATAAATCGCGCGCTATGTATAATAAGGCGCTGGCTATTTATAAACAAACCAACAATCTTAAGGGGCAAGCCGACATTTATGGCAAGATCGGTCACCTGTACGAAAAGCACCATAAGTACGATAGCGCCTTTTACTACCAGCATTTGGCACTGGAAAAATATACCCGTGCTGACTACCAGCAAGGCGCTGCTAAAATTTACGAGAACCTGGGCAGCATTTATGAAGACCTTGCCCGGTACGACTCTGCATATACCAGTTTTAACCACTCCCTGCAATTGTATAAGCAAGAGCATAACGAGATAGCCACGATAGAAGTAATAAACAACCTGGGCGATATTTTGCGTAAAACAGGTAAATATGCGCAAAGCATTGTAGAATCGCGCAGGGCAATGGCGCTCGCAGGGCAAACGGGTAATATTTACCAGCTTGCGGCCTGCAGTAAAGATCTTGGTAAGGCTTACGAACTAATGGGCCGTATGGATAGCGCCTATCATTATGCCGAGTTGAGCCGTAAATATTCACTGGATGTGTATTCAAAAGAAGGGGTGAACCAAACCGCATTTTTACAGGTGCTGTATGATATGAATAAAAAGAGTGATGAGATAAACCGCCTCAATAACATCCGCAAAATAAACCGCATTATAAGTGTAGCAGTTGTGGTAGTAGTGGTGTTGCTTGTAGTTTTGGGGATGGTTATTTTTAGCAGGCAGCGTTTAAAAATTAAAGACCAGAATGCGCTTGCCAAGCAAAAAGAAGTACAGCACGAATTGATGCAGCTGGAACTGAAAAACCAACACCTGGAAGAAGATAACCTGAAGCAGCAACTGGAAGTAAAAAGCCGCGAACTATCTACCCATACGCTCAACCTCATTAAAAACAATCAATTTTTAGAGCATCTGCGCAGTACACTGCAAGCTATGGTGAAGGAAGATAAACGCGACCAGAAAAAACAAATGCAGCAGATAATCCTGGAGATAAATGAGAGTTTTAACCATGAGCAGCACTGGAGGGAGTTTACCGCCGCGTTTGAGCAGGTGCACCAACAGTTTTTTGATAGTTTGAAACAATACAGCAGCGAGCTTACCTCTACGGACATGCGCCTTATTGCCTTGCTAAAAATGAACCTCGACTCGGCAGATATTGCAACCTTGCTGGGCATTTCAACCGATAGCCTGAGGGTTTCGCGATACAGGCTTCGTAAAAAGCTCAATATCCCACAAGGAGATAACCTTTCGGCCTTTATCCAAACTCTTTAACAGCGTTACAAACGGCTACTCCAAATCGCATTTTAAGCCGATTTTATGGAGTTAACATTTTGTTAATGTAACGGTAATAAAATGATAACGGAGGTTTTTAAACATTTTAATATATTGATTATCAATTGTTTAATTATGAGTGTTGCTTTTTGATATACGAGGATTGTAACGGTGTTGCCTTTCTGTAACCCTCAAAATTTCATTTGTAGTTGGGCGTATACACACCTTTGCAGCGTCAATTTAAATGGACATTATCACACAGCAATGAACAAACTTTTACAAATTTTATTCCCGCTACTTTTTTGTGCTACAATAGCGAGCGCAACAAAGATAAAAGGCCACGTTTATGATAAACAATCGGGCGAGGCACTGGTAGGTGCAACCGTTGTTTTAGAAAAAACAGGCAAGGTAACCAGTACAGGCCTTGATGGTTCTTTCGAATTAAAGGATGTGCCGGTTGGCAAAGCTACTATCCGCATTACTTACATTACCTATAAAACTATTGTACAGGATATCGAGATCCAAAGTAAGGATAACGAGCACCTGAAGTTTTATATGGAAACGGCTGCAAAAGGCCTTGGAGAGGTTACCATCAGGGCTACCGCCAGTGGTTCTAACGAACGGGATGCCCGCCGTATTGAGCAGAATGCTACCCAGGTAATGAACATCGTATCGGGTAAAGCTATTGAGGTATCTCCCGACCTTACTGTAGCCAATGTGATGCAACGTGTATCGGGTGTATCTATAGAGCGTAATAGCAACGGCGATGGCCAGTACGCTATTTTGCGTGGTATGGATAAACGCTATAACTACACTTTGGTGAACGGCGTAAAAATTCCAAGCCCGGATAATAAGTACCGCTATGTACCGCTGGATCTTTTCCCATCTGACCTTTTAGACCGGCTTGAAGTTTACAAAACCCTTACCCCAAACCTTGAAGGTGATGCTGTTGGTGGTGCCGTAAATATGGTAATGAAAAATGCTCCCGATCATTTCCAGATCAATGCAAATATTGCTACGGGTTACAACCAACTATTTTTAGACCGTAAGTTTACCAGCTTTGATGCATCAGGCATTCGCGGTAAATCTCCTTATGAGATAAATGGCCGCGATTACAACGCTACCCAGTCTGATTTTTCAAAAGGCGTATTTGATTACAAATCAAAGCATCCTGCGCCAAACGTTGTAGGTAGCTTGTCATTAGGCCAGCGCTTTTTTGATAGTAAACTGGGTGTAGTTTTAGCCGGTAGCTATCAAAATACCTATCGCGGAAGTAACAGCACTATTTATACCCCTTCAGTAACCGGTACAGATGAGTACAGCGTTATCACCAACAAAGGAGAACGCCAATACTCGGCACAGCAACAGCGCCTGGGTTTACATGGTAAAGTGGACTATGCTTTTGATAAAAACAATAAGATAAGCCTTTACAATGTATATGTTAATTTAAAAAATCAGGAAGTGCGTGAGTCGGTATCTACCACTTATAATGGGGTGTACGACCCGGCAAACGGCAATGCAGAATTGGTTTACAATACCCGTAGCCGCTTAACCGAGCAACAGATCTACAACAGTACCCTACATGGTGATCATAAATTCTTTGATGATAAATTTAAAGTGCAGTGGTCTGCAGTGTATTCTACCGCGCAGACTGAACAGCCGCAGAATGCCGAAATTGAGTTGAACGGATTACAGCAAAACTTCCAAAATAAACGCCTTTCATTGGTAAATACTTCACCGGTTGAAATGCGCTGGCAGCGTAATACTGATAATGATAAGGCAGGTTATTTAGACCTTACCTACAACATTTTCAAGGGCGATAAAAAGCTTGACTTTAGCCTTGGCGGTTTATACCGTGAAAAGGAACGCAGCAGCTTTTACAATAATTATGTGCTTGCGCCATCTGCAGCAAATGCGGGATTAATATATGGCCAGGATTATCAGAACTATACCGATCTGCAATTGGTTGTAAGTAACCCTACCGGTGGTGTTGCTAACCCGCTTACCTATGATGCTTCTGAGAAAACATCGGCAGGTTACGGTATGCTAACCTACAAATCAAATAGCCTGGAGTTAATTGGTGGTGCACGTGTTGAGCATACCAACCAGGGCTATCATATGTTGTTTGCGCAAGGCGAATCAAGGCCAACCGGCAACCAAATCTATACTGATGTTTTACCAAGCTTAACAGCAAAATACCATATTACAGAAAAAGCGCAGTTACACGCTTCATACTACAAGGCTGTTAACCGCCCGGGCTTTTATGAGCTTGTTCCGGGCATTTCGCCGGGCGATGATTACGATGAAAAGGGTAATGCCGACCTGAAACGTGCTCTTGCTGATAACTACGATCTGCGTTATGAATTGTTCCCCGGTGCTTCAGAGCAATTGTTAGTGGGCGCATTCTACAAAAAGATAAAAGATCCTATTGAGTATGTATTCCAAACTTCAGGTACAGTACACAGCAATGTTTTGTTAATACCGGGTAACTTTGGCAATGCTACCAACTATGGTGCCGAGATAGACTACACGAAGTTCTTCAATAAAATAGGTATCAAGGCAAATTACACCTATACCCACTCGCGTATCACTACCACTAAAAATAAGCGTCAGATAAACCCGTCTAATGGTGATATTGAGACTGTTGAGGTTGACCAGACAAGGCCGCTATACGGTCAGTCAGAGCATATCGCCAACATCTCATTACTTTATAAGGACACTAAAAAAGGCTGGGATGTACAGATTGCCGGTGCTTACACCGGGCCGCGTATAGTTGCAGTATCACAATTCGTAAATAACGATCAATGGCAGCAAGGCATCATCCAGATGGATTTCTCGGCCGAGAAACGTTTTAAAAACAACATCAGTTTATTTGTTAAAGCAAACAACCTGCTTAATACGCCATATAAGTTGTACATAAAAGGTGTTAACCCGGCAAATGATAAAATAAAAGAGGACCTAGTATCAAACGGGCATACCCTTATCCGCGATGACCACTATGGGCAAAGCTACCTGTTAGGCGTAAGATACAAGTTCAATTAATCAATAAACTTTCAAAAAATCAGATATGAAATTTAAACAGATCTTAGCCGTATTAACGGTGGCAACACTGGCTTTTACAGGCTGCCAAAAGGCTAATAAAGATGTTGATACAACACCGCAAAATGGCTCATCTATAGGTGAGGTATCAGGTGTGTGGGCAAAAAACAGCGTGCACGAAATTAAAGGTGATATCATCATCCCCGAAGGTAAAACACTTACCATTGAAGAAGGTGTAACCGTTTTAATGGATGCTACCGCTAAGCCCGAGGTTGTAATTAAAGGTAACCTATACTCATTAGGTACTGCTGAGAACCCGGTTAAATTCACCGTTGCTGATGCTTACCGCACTGCCGAAAACAAGTTTGGTAAACTATGGGGTGGTATACTTGCCGCACCAACCTGTGCCGAATTGGTGCTTGATAATACTATCCTGGAGTACGGTGGCAACACTACTTCTGATGCATCAACCTCGGTAAAAATGGGCCTTTACAAAGCTACTGCAGGTGAAAACCTTCCTGCCCTTTGGTTCTCAAACTTAAATGGTAAACTGGTAGTAACCAATAGCATTATCCGCAACTTCCAGGAAGATTGTACCTACATTGAGGGGGGCAAGATCATTTTCTCAAACAACGTGTTCTACACTACAGGTGTAACCGGCGGCGAGGCCATGAACTTCAAATCGGGATGTTTGGCTGATGTGGCTTACAATTTTGTTTACAGCTGCAATACCAACGCGTTAAAACTATCAAACAGTGGCGATCGTAACCCTCAGGCATATATAATTGCCTATAACAATACCATGGTTAACACTGGCTGGAGAAGGCCAACTGCAAAAGGTGGTTCGGTATGGTTAGAGGCAACTGTACGTGCCGATCTTTACAATAACCTGTTCGCCAACACCCGTTTCGGTATAAAACGCGACCCTAAGAAACTGGAAGACAGTCGTTCTAAAAACGATTATAACTGGTATTATGGTTTTGACCAAACCACGGTTGACCAATTCCAGATTGGGAAAAACGATATAGTACCCGGCGGTACAAATGATGTAAGGGGAACCAAAGCGGGTGATAATGACCCTAAATTTGTGAATTACCCTCTAAGTAACTCAGAGACAAGCCCTGATTACAACACCTCTTGGGATTTCCATTTGCAGGGTAATTCGCCTGCATTAACAAAAGGTACAACTAACTTTACCCGTCACCATAAAACGGGGATAACCCTATCCAATGGTTTAACCTATACATCACCTGAGCCTGCTACATTTGTTGGTGCGTATGGTACTAAGCAATAACTGAATGAAGAGATTGAATATATTTTGCTTTGCTCCACTGGTTTTGTTGAGTTTAGCATCATGCAAACCCGGCACAACTACTGATACTATTGAAGTTAAACCCGTAATAATAACTGAGCCGGTTAAGTATGATACTGATGATCCGGCCATCTGGGTAAATAAGGCCGACCCTGCCAAAAGCCTGGTGATAGGTACTGATAAAGATGCTGACGGCGCGCTGTATGTTTATGACCTGCAAGGTAAGATCATAGCTGATAAAGTAGTTAGGGGACTAAAGCGCCCCAACAATGTCGATTTGGCCTACGGCTTGATGCTGAATGGCAAACCAACAGATATTGCCATCACTACCGAGCGGATAAGCCATAAACTGCGTATTTACTCGTTACCGGATATGAAACCGGTTGATAACGGCGGCATCGAGATGTTTGTGGGCGAAACCGGCCCCGAATATCGTGACCTGATGGGTATCTCTATCTATACTGCTAAGGATGGTAAAATGTACGCCATAGTTGGCCGTAAAAGTGGCCCAAAAACAGGCGGCTATATCTGGCAGTATTTATTGGGCGATGATGGCAAGGGCAATGTAAAAGCAACCCTTGTGCGCAAGTTTGGCGAGTATAGCGGCAAAAAAGAAATAGAAGCCATAGCGGTTGATAACGAGTTGGGATATATCTATTACTCTGACGAGCAGGTTGGCGTACGCCAGTATTATGCCGACCCGGAGAAAGGCAATAAACAATTATCCATATTTGGTACAACTGGTTTCGCGGCTGATCATGAAGGAATCTCTATTTATAAACTAACCGATAGTACGGGTTACATTTTGGTATCCGACCAGGGTGCTAACCGTTTCCAGATCTTTAGCCGCGAGGGTACAAAACAGAATCAGTTTGAACATAAGCTGTTAAAAATAGCCAATGTACAGGCCCGCGAAAGTGATGGATCTGACGTGGTGAATGTGCCTGTGAACGATACCTTTAAGCATGGCCTTTTTGTAGTAATGAGTACCGATAAAACGTTCCATTACTACCGATGGGAAGATATTGCCGGTAAAGAGTTGAAAGTAAAATAAGTCTTAAGTCCGGAGTCATTAGTCTGAAGTCATTTGTTTGCGACTTCAGACTAATGACTTTCGACTTCCGATTCACCATCAGGTTTTTGCTGAAAGCTCCACACCAGGTAAAATAGCGCGGGGAGTATAAATATACTACCCACAAGCAACGCTATGCCTAATGATTGGATGGCTTTTTCGGCGCCCTGGTCTTCAATAAGCGAGAGGTGACCGCCGTTTTTCAGGATGATGATATTTGGATAGTGCTTGTAAGTTGTGGTAAGCAGAATCATCGTCATCTGGAAACCAGCCAGCACACGGATAATAAAACGTTTGCCTTTGCTGATGAGATACCAAAGTAAAATAAGGGAAACGGTGGCCGCGCTAACTGCAGCAATGCCGATTATATTCCCAAATACCCACTGCACCAGCGGGATGTTCTCTTTTACCGAAGCAATGAAAACTGCTGAACCCGCGATAACCGCCGCAATGTTCATTAATCTTGCCTTGCGGATAAAGCTTTTGCGCTCAATATCATCATTAGCTTCGCCAATAAGGTAGATGGCTGCCAGGAACCCGCACAGCGCCACTGTGAAGAACCCAATAGCAACCGAAAACCAGTTGAGCCAGCTGTACATATAGGCATCCATAAAATTGGTTGCCTGTGGGTCTACCCGGCCGGATACCGCGCTGCCTGCAATGATGCCTAAAAACAACGGCGTAATAAAGCTGGAGTATACAAAGATCTTGTTATAGATCTTCTGCATGTTATCATGCACCGCATCGTAATTACGGAAGGTTAGGGCCGTGCCCCGGGCAATGATGCCCATCAGCATCACCGTAAGCGGGATGTGCAGGTAGGTTGACATGGTGGCATATATTACCGGGAAACCTACAAATAGTATTACTATAGCAATAATAAGCCACATGTGGTTTGCCTCCCAGATGGGCCCAATGGCGTTGTACATGATCTTCCTGGTGCGACTTTTGTTTTTGTTAGAGGTGAACATCTCAATGATACCCGCGCCAAAATCGGCACCCCCCATAACCAGGTACAGCAAAAGGGCAACCCATAAAAATATGATGACTACATATATCATTTGCTTACAGGTTTAGGGTTGTCATAAATTACCGGTACCATTTTTATTTGCCTGTACAGCAAAAATATAACCGCCAAACTCAGCGTAAAATAAACGGCTGTAAACAGGTAAAAGGAGTAACCAATACCCGGCATTGGGGTAACGGCATCGGCTGTGCGCATAACGCCTTGTATTATCCAGGGCTGGCGGCCAACTTCGGTCACTGTCCAACCGGCTTCTACGGCTATAAAGCCAATAGGGGTGGCCCATATAAACAGTTTCAGGAACCAGCGTTTATCAAACCAGCTTTTCTTTTTCCATAAGGCAATGAGGTATAATATTCCTAAGCCCATCATCAGCATACCCAGTGCAACCATAAGCTGGAATGCATAATGCGTAACCGCAATAGGGGGCTGGTCTTTCTCAGGTATCTGGTCAAGGCCTTTTACAGGCGTTTTAAAATCGTCATAAACCATAAAGCTGAGCATGCCGGGCAGCTCAATGGCATAATCAACCTTTTTGTTTTTTACATCAGGTATCCCACCGATGATCAAAGGGGAGTAGGGTCTGGTTTCAAAATGGGCTTCCATTGCGGCAAGCTTGGCCGGTTGCCTTTTAGCTACCATCTTGGCCGATATATCGCCGCTTAAGGGTTGTAATATGGCTGCTACCACCCCAAATATAGCCGCTATTTTAAACGCCCTTAAATGGAAGTTTACATTCTGTTTGCGCATTACCATTAAGGCATGTACGCCAGCTACCGCAAACCCCGTTGCCGCGAATGCCGCTATCGACATATGCAAGGCCTGCGAGAACCAGGCGGGATTAAACATGGCTTTTATAGGGTCGATGTTGGTGTATTTGCCATCAACAAGGTCAAACCCGGTGGGGCTGTTCATCCAAGCGTTAGCAGCTACTACCAATATGCCCGATAATAAGCCGCTGATACCTACCACAACGCCCGTAAACCAATGAAACCAGCGGTTAAACCTGTTC
>NZ_JBAZRC010000178.1:0-8967 GCF_041663085.1 Mucilaginibacter sp. | reverse complement strand
GCTTTTACAAGCGTTGTTTGCTGTTGTTTGCGCGGGTGATGTTTGATGTAAATACCAAAACCTACAAACAGCAGTATCATAGCAGCGGTAGATATTTTTGCCCATAAAAATATATTATTACGCGGCTTTGCATTTTCGCCGGATGCGTCAGCGCCTAAAATTTTGCTGAGCATTGCGTTTGTTTTATCAGCATTGAACAGTGCGGCGTTGGGCTTCAGATCGTCCCAGGCCTGGCGTATCAATAAAGAGAGTTCTTCATCGCCCGCGCCGTCATTTATAATAGTAAGCAGCTCGTCGCGCTCCTGCGCAGTGGCCGTTTTACTATAATAGCGCTCAAAAAGGTATCTTAACCTTAGCCTGGATGTAGTCATTAAATGTTGTTCAATAATTGGTAGTTGTACAAAAGCCGGGGGGCTTTTTATTACATGACACCAAACGCAACAAAAAAGGGGGTATGGCTTTTAAAATTTTTTTGAAAAAAATGCGGAAACCAGTATGATCATTGCCGAAATATCAATATTCGACTGTACAAAGCTGGTGATGGAGTGGGTAGCACCCTGCAGGTACTTTTTTACGGTTTCGCGCGAGAGGCCCATCTGGCGGGCTATCTCATCGTACTTTAAACGGTTATGGCGGCTTAATAAATAAACCTTTTGCTGTTGTGGTGGTAAATGATCTATAGCCTCATCTAATAAACTATAGTAACCCGCTAAGCCGGGGCTGTCATCAGGGGTGATGGATGAGGCATTTTTTTCGAGTGTTTTTTGATGGATACGTTCTTTAGCCACCTTACGCAGGCAATTTAATGCGTGGTTTTTTGAGATCACAAACAAATACGCCCTGAAATTTTGGACACTTGTTAGCGTTTCGCGGCTCATCCAGATCTTTAAAAACACGTCCTGTACCACTTCTTCGGCGAGTTCAACTGAATCTGTTATGCGGTAAATATGTGTACCCAAAAGCTGGTGATGGGTGTTGAACAATTCGCTAAAAGCATGTTCATCCCCATTGGCCACCTTCAATAGCAACTCTTTTTCACATGGTAAAATTAAGTCAGTCATAGGCGATAGTTGGTATCGGCAAATAATGCAAAAAATACTACAACTGCAACCTAATAATTTTTAATGTTAAAAAAGTATCATTATGCGTAAAAAAGACACATTAACAATTGCTTGTTTGTTAATGTGTTAACCATGGCAAAAAAAGGATATACTTTTAGAATAAAGAGGGGTTTTGGCCTGTTTTGATCTTCCCAAGGTGTTTATAAGCGCTTTCGGTAGCTTCGCGGCCACGTGCAGTACGCATTAAAAAGCCCTCCTGTATCAGGAATGGCTCATAAACCTCTTCAATGGTTCCTTCTTCCTCGCCAACAGCGGTGGCAATGGTTTTTAAACCCACCGGGCCGCCTTTAAATTTATCTATAATGGTAGAGAGGATCTTGTTATCCATTTCATCCAGGCCATGCTCATCAACATTAAGGGCGTTAAGTGCATACTTAGCAATGGCGGTATCAATATTACCGTCGCCTTTTATCTGGGCAAAATCGCGGGTGCGGCGCAACAGGGCGTTGGCTATACGCGGGGTGCCACGGCTACGGCGGGCAATTTCATAAGCGCCTTCATCGCTGATGGGGGTGCGGAGTATAGTTGCCGAACGCAATACAATAGTAGTAAGCAACTTGGCATCGTAATACTCTAACCGGCTGTTTATACCAAACCTTGCACGCAGCGGGGCGGTTAGTAAACCCGAACGCGTTGTTGCACCTACCAGTGTAAAGGGGTTAAGCGAGATCTGTACCGAGCGCGCGTTTGGCCCGCTCTCCAGCATAATATCAATCTTAAAATCTTCCATGGCCGAGTACAGGTACTCTTCCACAAGCGGGCTTAAACGGTGAATCTCGTCAATAAAAAGGATGTCGCCTGTTTCGAGGCCGGTAAGCAGGCCTGCAAGGTCGCCGGGTTTATCCAATACCGGGCCCGATGTTATTTTTATACCTGCGCCCATCTCGTTAGCGATGATGTGCGACAGGGTGGTTTTACCTAACCCGGGAGGGCCATGCAATAGCACATGATCCAGCGCCTCGCCGCGCTGGCGGGCAGCCTGTACAAATATGCGCAGGTTTGCCAGTATTTTGTACTGACCGGTAAAATCTTCAAATGCCTGCGGACGTAAAACTTTTTCTATATCACGTTCGGCAGGAGAGAGGCGTTCGCTATCCGGATCAAGATTTTCATTCATTGCTTTTGCAGTGATTAGTGTTTAGAGATTTGTGATTAGTTGATCTCAGTTTCAAATCTATGTAAAATACTATAAATTTTAGTACGGATAACTAATAAACCACTCACAAATTAACTTACCCCTCCGGGTATTTCCTGAAAATGCTGTTTATCTTCATCTGTATAACGCCAAAAAAGGCTTCCTTGAAGATGCCTGATGACATTTTGGAGGTGCCGGCAGTGCGGTCGGTAAATATGATGGGTACTTCGGTTACTTTAAAACCATGTTTTATAGAGGTGTATTTCATCTCTATCTGGAATGCATACCCCACAAATTTTATCTTATCCAGGTTAAGCGTTTCCAATACTTTACGCTTATAACACATAAAGCCGGCAGTGGCATCCTGTACATCTATACCGGTTATAAAACGTACATAAACTGATGCAAAAAAGCTCATCAGCACCCGGCTCATAGGCCAGTTAACTACATTAACGCCTTTTATATACCGCGAGCCGATAGCGGCATCAGCGCCATCTATACAGGCCTGGCGTAAACGAAGCAGGTCATCGGGGTTATGGGAGAAATCGGCATCCATCTCAAAAATAAAATCGTAATGGTGCGCAACCGCCCATTTAAACCCATGAATGTACGCCGTACCTAATCCCTGCTTACCCGATCGCTCTTCAATAAAAAGTTTTCCGTCAAATTCCTGTTGTAACTGTTTTACAATAGTGGCTGTACCGTCGGGCGAGCCATCATCAATAATGAGCAAATGAAAATCATGCGGAAGCGTAAACACCTTACGGATCATCCGTTCGATGTTCTCTTTCTCGTTATAAGTAGGAATGATGACTATACTATCGGGCACGTAGCTGCAGAATTTGTTTTTGTAATGAACGCTGCTAAAATAATTTAATTTTATACCGCTTTAAAATAAAAAACAGGAAAGTGTAAGCTTTCCTGTAATTCAATACTAATATGATGGTTATTAAAGGTTGTTGGCTTCTGCAACGGCCTTATTATCAAGGTATGGGTCGGTAATGTAGTTTCGCTCTTTTAATCGCGGAGAAATAATCATGAACGCAATTATAAACACACCTATAAATGCTACAAAGAACCATTCGTAATTAGCACCTTTTAAGTTTGTGGCCCACCAGCCGCCACCTTCAATAAGCCCGTTAATAGAGGCTGTTATCAGGTTGCCAAACGATACCACCAGGAACCAGATTCCCGTCATGGTACTCTTCATTGATTTTGGCGAATGGGTATAAGCGTACTCTAAACCGGTAATAGATACCAGTACTTCGGCTGCTGATAATATCATAAACGCCAGTACCTGCCACCAAATGGATGGCGAACCGCCATGATCAAGGCTGGTGTGTATAACGCCAATTACCACAAATGATAAAGCGGTTAACACCAACCCCGTACCAAGCCTGCGCAAGGGTGTTGTTTTTAGTCCCCGTTTATCGAGCCACGGATATATTACATAGTTAAACAGCGGGATAAACAGGAGCAGGAATACGGTGTTAAAGGTTGACAACTGACCAGGATATATGGTGAATGTGGTAAAACCAAGGTTAATAACACGATCCATTTTTTGGGCGTATAGCGTCCATTCAGATAAACATTGATCCCAAACAGCCCAAAATGCCAGCGCAAAAAAGAATACCGACATAACCCGGTACACTGCTTTAACACCTTCAACGCGCTCCGGGTCGTAGCTTTCTTTAGCAATATCAAGTAAAGATTGGCCCGGTTTCCTTTTGCTTAAATGGGTTAGTGCATACCATGTTATAAACACCAGGTTATTACGGTTTACGCCCTGCGGAGGCACCTTTACATATTTTTTACGGCCCGAGAAGAAGATGATGGTAGCCAGTGCCATCAATAAGCCGGGGATACCGAACGCCCATTTAGGCCCAAAGTGCTCATAAGTCCAGGGGATAGCTACGGTTGAAATCATAGAGCCGGCATTGATACTGAAATAGAACCAGCCGTAAACTTTTGAAAGCAGGTCCTGATTGGTAGCATCAAACTGATCGCCAACGTTAGCAGATACACATGATTTGATACCGCCGGCGCCAATTGCAACCACAAGCAAACCTAATTCAAAACCGGTTAGG
Organism: Mucilaginibacter sp.; assembly: GCF_041663085.1. Lineage (GTDB taxonomy): Bacteria > Bacteroidota > Bacteroidia > Sphingobacteriales > Sphingobacteriaceae > Mucilaginibacter. The sequence goes on along the minus strand of NZ_JBAZRC010000178.1, from coordinate 4,624 downwards.
CCACCATCAAACGTTGCCAGCATTAAATGCCCGATGCAGTAAATTATAGATACATATAAAATAAGCTTGTATTTGCCGGTAAACCAGTCGGCTATCATGCCACCTACAAATGGCAAAGCATAGGCCACCATCACAAACAGATGGTGCAGCTTATTAGCATGCGCATTAGCCTGGTCGGTTAACGCCGCATTATCAGTAGGATTAAAAAATTGGTTCACTAAAAACAGCGTGAGTACAGAACGCATTCCATAAAAACTAAAGCGCTCTGCGGCTTCGTTCCCGATAATAAACGGGACACTCTTGGGGAATCTTGATTTTGTTTTTGCCGGAGCGGTTGTTTGTAGGTTTTCTGCCATACGTTTTAAAACTATTTTTTTGACTAAAGTACTATAATTAAATTGATCCGAAATTTTATACCGAAATTATTACAGAGACACTTGTAATGTTTTGATTGCTGAAAGATAGTAGTGTTTTAATTTTTTCTTTTTGTGCTTGCCGGTTTCTTTACAGGCGCCGGGGTGCCGTTCCTGTCTATAATTGCCTGTGCTTTAGGGTCAATATATTCTGCATCCCTGGTTTCGGGGATATTGCGCATATCAAGGTTTTCTACAAATTCCCATCTGCCGTTTTTAAGTTTATAACCATCATAGCTAAGGTCGGGCCCAAAGGTTTCGGGGCGGTCTTTCATTTTATCATCAGGCGGGGCAAGGTGGTCAAACACGATCAGGTTTTGCTCGGGCACATAACGCAATAACATCGATGCCTGCCGGGTGTACTCAAATACTACACGTTTGCGGCTGCCGTTAAACACAGGCATACCCAAACTTGGCTTGTCCTCCTTATCAAAAGAAAGTACCTCAATAACCTTTTTGGTTGATTTTACATTGTTACCCTTCCAACCCAATAAAACGTAGTAGGGTGTTGCGGCCGCTACGCGTATTATCTTATAGTATTGCGCACCAAACCATTTACGGTTATCGGTTACAGAATCTTCGGGGTTTTTAAGCATGGGTGAATAATCCTCAAGCGGGTACATCAGCAGGTTATTGCCGGTATTCATTTGCACTGTGCCGTAAAAACGATAGCTGCCATCCTGGTTCATTACATGCCAGCTTAGTATCCTGAAACGATTATCCGGCGAGTTAAGGATACTGATGCTCTTAACAGAATCGAACTGATAATTGAACGAGTGGGGGACTTTTAACGCGCTAACCAGCGTACGGATGAATGTATAATTGGCAGCCTTACGCTCCATATCATCAGGGTTGTTCACAAACTTTTTACCAAGAGATTTTAAACTATCCTGGTATATGCTTAGTTGTTTTAGGTTTTTGCTCTCATCAGAGTGTTGAGCAAAAGAACTGCTTAAACAAAATAACAGGGATATAGCTATAAAGAAACCTCTCATCAAATGTTTTTATGATAACTGAAACGTTAAACAGGCCGCTAAATTATTAAAAAGATAGGTTACAACAAGTTTTGAATAACCATAGCACTTGCGCCACCGCCACCGTTACAAATACCTGCCGCGCCAAGTTTGCCGCCATTTTGCTGCAATACGTGTATCAGTGTAACAATAATACGTGCGCCCGATGCACCCAGCGGGTGGCCAATAGCAACGGCACCGCCGTTAACGTTTACCTTAGCGGTATCAAGCTTTAATAGTTTGTTGTTGGCTACAGCTACTACCGAGAAGGCTTCATTGATCTCAAAAAAGTCGACCTGTTCTGCAGATATGCCAGCTTTGTGCAATGCCAATGGGATAGCTTTTGCAGGTGCCGTAGTAAAATATTCGGGCGCTTGTTGTGCATCGGCAAATGATACGATTTTGGCCAATGGTTTAATGCCCATTGCCTCGGCTTTTTCTTTGCTCATCAAAACCAGCGCAGCTGCGCCATCATTTAATGTTGATGCGTTTGCTGCCGTAACTGTACCATCTTTTTTAAATACGGGTTTAAGGGTAGGGATCTTATCAAACTTTACTGCTTTTGGCTCTTCGTCATCAGCAAATAAAGTAACCTCGCCTTTTTTATCTTTCAATTCAACCGGGGTAATTTCGGTTTTAAATTTACCTGCAGCTTGTGATGCCTGCGCACGGTTATATGATTCTATAGCAAAAGCATCCTGCTCTTCGCGGGTAACGTTGCAGTCAACAGCACAAAGCTCGGCTGCCGAACCCATGTGGTAATCATTATATACATCCCAAAGGCCATCTTTTACAAGGCCATCAATAATCTGCCCGTTACCCAGGCGATAGCCGTTACGGGCTTTATCAAGGTAATAAGGTACGTTGCTCATGCTTTCCATACCACCGGCTAAAACAATATCGTTATCGCCATTGGCAATGCTTTGGGCTGCCAGCATAATGGCTTTCATGCCCGATGCGCATACTTTATTAACCGTAGTGGCGGGTAAATATGGCAAGCCGGCAAAAATAGCCGCCTGCGTTGCAGGTGCCTGGCCTAAATTGGCCGATAGCACGTTGCCCATATATACTTCCTGTACATCTGATGCTTGCAAACCGGCTTTTTCAATAGCCGATTTAATAACTACAGCACCTAATTGTGTTGCCGATAAAGATGCCAAACTGCCGCCAAAACTGCCGATAGGGGTGCGGGTTGCCGATACGATATATACTTCTTTCATGAGCGAAAATGTTCTTTATTATAATGGTTGGGCAAATTTAGTTTTTACTTTGAATAGTAACGATAGAAATGAAAAATATTATGCATGCATAGTATTTAATTACCCTGCTTCATTAAATTAAAGCGTAATTCTGCTGAAAAGGCATGTTCCATTTTTGTTCCAGATTTTTACTCGTTATAACAGGATTTTACAGAGATGTTTTGCGTATCGTAAGCTATCCTAAGTATTATCATGTTTAAAAGCAGGCTTGTCATATCCGCAATTATATTATTTCTTGTTATCAATACTTCTTATTTCTGGGAGGGGATGCTTGGCATTTTTGCAATCCTGTTCTACCTAATACTTATTATAGTTTTTGCAGTACTTGTTTTTAGTGTATTAAAACAGTTGTACTTCGCCATCAAAGAAAATTTCAAGAACAAACAAAGACTTTATAAAATCTGCTTCGTACTGTTGGTTTTAACAGCTGTACTAATGCGCCCTTTTGGTATTAGAGATTATGCTGTATTCGAGAGTGAAAATATATTGGTAGCTGACAGGGAAGGCGCTGCAAACTGCATGACAACACTTATGTTAAAAGAAAGTGGCAGATTTAAAATGCGGAGTGTATGTTTTGGCATTGATGAGGATATGGGAACATACGCTATACAGAATGATACAATCAAATTAAATTATTCCTCGTCACGAGGTGCTACCGATATGTTTAAATATGCTGTTTTAGACAGCACTAAGAAATATCTCAGATTTTATAATACAACACCCGATACCACACCTTACTGGCTGTATATTAGGCTAAACAACACCAAGCTTAAATAATATTTATTGCGCTCGTTTATAACGAGTGCTTACTTTGTTGGCGATTATATCGCCACAGTAGCGTCGTAGACGCGCATGAATATTCCCAACGTATGTTCATTTCGAACGAGGTACGAGGAGAAATCCTGTTCGTTATGCAAGGTAGATAACATGCAAAGTTCGCTATCTGTCGTATGAACAAGATTTCTCGTCGCTGCGCTTCCCTCGAAATGACAGGGCGATGATGGGTGGTGTCGTAAAAGCAAAGAACCCCGCACGAGTTGCACCTCGCACAGGGTAATCATACTTCACTTAACTGGTTTATATAATAATTGGAAATTATTCTGTTTACTCAACCGACTGGCGCAGCATCAGCGCGCCTACGGTTACATTGGTGCGGCTATCAATAATAATAGCCCCGCCATTGGCTTTATTTACCTGGTATGGGTCGAATGCTAAGGGCTCGGCTGTTTTTATTACAATGCGGCCTATATCATTCAGTTTAAATTCTTCGTCGTAGTCTTTTTCCAGTGTATTGATATTCACCTTATAGATCACCTCCTGTATTTTGCAGCGGATGGTTTTTGTATTGTGCTGCACCAAATGGGAAAGGGAGGGATCCAGCGGGCGGGTATCCATCCAGCACAGGTCAGCCTCAATTACGTTGCTTAGCTGCGGCTGCCCGGCGCTGTTCACGATGATATCGCCCCTGCTGATATCGATATTATCCTGCAGATGCACCGTTACCGACATGCCCGCCAATGCTTCCACAGGTTCTTTATCATACAATTCAATTTTAGAAATAGTGGTACTAAAGCCCGATGGCAAAATAGTTACTTTATCATTCACTTTAAACGATCCGCTCGAAACCCTGCCGGCATAACCCCGGTAATCGTGCAATGCATCAGTCTGCGGCCTAACCACCCATTGTACAGGGAGGCGGGCATGTGCAGATGAATCGTCTATAGTGATCTCCACATTCTCTAAATGCTGCAGCAGGCTGTCGCCGCTATACCAGCTGATATTTGATGACCGGTATACAATATTATCGCCCTTCAACGCACTCACCGGGATGTAGGTAACATTATCCAGATTTACTTTGGCAGCCAGCTTTTTAAAGTCGGCAACAATGTTATTGAACACCTCTTCGCTATAATCAACCATATCCATCTTGTTTACTGCA
>NZ_JBAZRC010000177.1:0-9131 GCF_041663085.1 Mucilaginibacter sp. | reverse complement strand
AAACTCAATTTTAAAACGTAAAGATTTAAAATTGGTTGAGGTAAGGGATGCAATTGCAGCAACTTCAAGCCCGATGCTACAAGGTATCACAAGAGCATCATTAGGTACAAAATCGTTCATTTCAGCGGCATCGTTCCAGGAAACTACAAAAGTACTGAACGAAGCAGCCATAGCAGGTAAGAAAGACTTAATGCTTGGCCTGAAAGAAAACGTTATTGTTGGTCACTTAATTCCGTCAGGAACCGGTTTACGCGAATACGAAAATATCCGTGTAGGTTCTCAGGAAGAGTTTGATCGCCTGATGGCTTCAAAAACTGAGGAAGTGGAAGCTTAATCAGATTTTTTAAATACTTTTGCAAAGCCTTCTATGAAAATAGAAGGCTTTGCTATTTTTATACGATCATGGAAGAACAAAACGAAAACCAAATTAACATTGAGCTTTCTGAAGAAGTTGCCGAAGGTGTTTACGCCAACCTGGCTATCATAACCCACTCCAGTTCAGAGTTTGTGCTCGATTTTATCCGCGTTATGCCGGGTGTACCAAAAGCGAAAGTAAAATCGCGTATTGTGCTTACGCCAGAGCACGCCAAGCGCCTGTTAACCGCGTTAGAGGATAATATTGAGAAATTTGAAGCCGTGAACGGCCGTGTTAAAATTCAGAATGACCCTACAGGTTTCCCCATGAATTTTGGCGGAACAATGGGGCAGGCCTAGATAGTTTATTAGTTCACTTGTTGGTTGATTAATTAGTGCAAAGCTTGCTACATGTTTTTGCCTCCATACACCAATAAACTAATGAACTATTGAACCAATGAACCAAACAAAATGAATAAAGATTCAAAAATATATATTGCCGGCAATAGGGGCATGGTAGGTTCTGCCATCACGTGCAAGCTGCAAAGCGAGGGGTTTACCAATTTTGTAACCCGTACCTCGGCCGAACTTGACCTGCGCGACCAGCCCGCCGTAGCTGCTTTTTTTGCACAGGAGAAACCCGAATACGTTTTTCTGGCGGCAGCCAAGGTGGGTGGCATTGTTGCCAATAATACCTATCGCGCCGAGTTTTTGTACGATAACCTGCAGATCCAGAATAATATCATCAATTCGGCACATCTTAATAACGTTAAAAAACTGATGTTTTTGGGGTCGAGCTGCATCTATCCAAAACTGGCGCCACAACCGTTGCATGAAGATGCTTTATTAACCGGCTTGCTTGAACCAACAAATGAGCCTTACGCTATTGCCAAAATAGCCGGTATTAAAATGTGCGATGCTTACCGCGCACAATATGGCTGCGATTATATTTCTGTTATGCCAACCAATTTGTATGGCTATAACGATAACTATCACCCGCAAAATTCACATGTGCTGCCGGCGTTGATCCGGCGTTTTCATGAAGCTAAAGAGCAAAATGCGCCATCGGTTACCATTTGGGGAAGCGGCTCACCACTACGTGAGTTTTTATTTGCCGATGATTTGGCCGAGGCTTGCTACTACCTGATGCAAAACTTTAGCGAAGCTGGCTTCATCAATATTGGAAGCGGTAAAGAGATCACGATAAAAGATCTGGCCTTACTTATTAAGGGTATAGTAGGATACGAAGGTGAGTTAACCTTTGATGCCACCAAACCCGATGGCACGCCACGCAAATTAATGGATGTATCAAAACTGGCAGCATTAGGCTGGACATATAAGACCGAATTAGAGGAAGGTATTAAGCTTGCTTATCATGATTTTATGGTAAAGCATGTAGAACGATAAGCAGTAATTATAAAACACAGTTTTTAACAGGTTGGATAATGAATAAAACAATAGTTTTTGGTGCTTCGGGTCAGTTAGGGCAGTGTTTTAAAAAACTTGTGGAAGATGGTGGCCCCGACTTTTTTATCTTCCCCGGCGAGGACGAAGCCAATATATTGGATACTGCCGCTTTAGAAAAACAATTTGCTGCCCATCAACCGGCATACGCCATTAATTGCGCCGCTTATACTGCGGTTGATAAAGCCGAAGATGATGCCGAAACGGCATTAAAAGTTAATAAAACGGGGGTGGAGAACCTGGCAAGGCTTTGCAGTAAGTATGATACAACGCTTATCCACATCTCAACTGATTTTGTTTTTAAGGGGGATGTATCATCGCCGTTAAAAGAAGATGACATAGCAACCCCCATAAGTGTTTACGGCCAAACCAAGCTCGACGGCGAGAAAGTGATCCCTGTTTTGCTGGATAACTATTTCATCATCCGCACGGGATGGCTATACTCTGAGTTTGCCAACAACTTTGTAAAAACCATGCTTAAGCTTGGTGCCGACCGCGACGAACTTAAAGTAATTGCCGACCAGGTGGGCACACCTACCTACGCTATTGACCTGGCCGGATGCATCATCCATATCATCAAATCGGAAAGCGCGGCATACGGTACATACCATTACAGTAACGAAGGCGTAGCCTCATGGTACGATTTTTCGAAAGCTATTTTTGAGTTGGCGGGTAACAGCATACAAGTTATACCTATATCCACCAGCGAATATAAAACCCGCGCGGTAAGGCCCGCATACTCGGTTATGGACAAAACAAAGGTAAAGCAAACATTTGGGCTGCAAATTCCGTATTGGAGGGATAGCCTGGTTATTTGTATTAACAGGTTAAAACAACAAAACTAATTGGTGATTATAAGGATATCAGTCTTTCGGGATGAAATCACTAATTCACCAATTCAATAAATCACTAATTATCCTCACATGAAAGGTATCATTTTAGCAGGCGGATCGGGAACCAGGCTTTACCCCATAACCCAGGCCATCAGTAAGCAGTTAATGCCTATCTATGATAAGCCCATGATATACTATCCCCTATCGGTTTTAATGTTGGCGGGGATAAACGAGATCCTGATCATTACCACAAAAGAGGATAACCCGGGCTTTGTACGTTTATTGGGTACAGGCGAGGATATTGGCTGCCGTTTTGAATACGCTATACAAGAAAAACCTAACGGGCTTGCACAGGCCTTTGTAATTGGTGCCAATTTTATTGGTGATGATAAAGTGGCACTTATTTTGGGCGATAACATCTTCTACGGATCGGGCTTTAGTAAATTAATACAAAGCTTTAATGATGTAAGCGGCGCTGCCATATTTGCCTACCCGGTTGCCGACCCGGAGCGTTACGGTGTAGTTGAATTTGATAAAGACCTGAAAGCAGTATCTATTGAAGAAAAACCACTGAAGCCCAAATCAAAATTTGCCGTACCAGGATTGTACTTTTATGATAATAGTGTTGTTGAGATTGCTCAAAATATTAAACCATCTGCACGCGGCGAGTATGAGATAACCGATGTAAACCGCGTTTACCTGGAGCAAGGCAACCTGCATGTTGGTGTGATGGACAGGGGCACAGCATGGTTGGATACCGGCACGGTCGATTCCTTAAGTGATGCTACAGAATTTGTGCGGGTAATTGAAAAACGCCAGGCCAAGAAAATTGGGTGTATTGAAGAGGTAGCTTACCTGATGGGCTATATTGGTGCCGAACAGTTACAGGTACTGGCTAACAAATACATTAAAAGCGGTTACGGGGTGTATATCCAGTCGTTATTAGATAACGGATAGGGAAGTTGGCGGTTGCCTGCGCGATAGGTTACTCAAGTGTTCACACTTAGTATTTATTTAAGCCGGTGTTAATCAAATATTTGTAAATTTTATCGCTTTTGGTATTATATCTAAATGCCTCATAATCAAAAAATTGAAATAATTAACGCGTGGTCACGGCAGTGAACGTGAACACCTTTGATTATCAATAAGTTAAATATTGCACTTGTCGATCTTCGCTATCATACTATCAACAAGCTTTTCATCACCCGCATCCATCCAAATAATTTCCTTATCCTTACGGAACCAGGTTAGTTGCCTTTTTGCAAAACGACGGGTATTTTGTTTGATGGCTGCAATAGCAGTATCTACATCTGTCTTCCCATCAAAGTAATTAAACAGTTCAGAATATCCCACAGTGTTTAACGCGTTGTAACTACGATACGGGGTCAATGATGCCACTTCTTCTACCAGGCCATCCTTTACCATGATGTCTACCCGTTGGTTTATCCTATCGTAAAGTTTCTCGCGCGCCATGTCCAGTCCAAATTTGATAATATTGAACGGTCTTTTATTGACAGTTGATTTGCGGTAAGATGATATTGGGTTGCCTGTTGCCTCGTAGACCTCCAATGCCCTTATAACACGCTGTGGGTTGTTGATATCTACTTCGGCATAGTAGGCGGGGTCAACTTGTTTTAATCGCTCCTGTAGGGATGCTATGCCGTTTGCCGATAACTCAGTATTCAGCCGGTCGCGGATATCCGGGTCGGCGGTAGGTAATTCATCAAAGCCCTCGGTGATAGCCTTAATATACAGGCCCGATCCTCCAACCAGTATCACCACATCATGTTTCTTAAAAAGCTCATCAAGCAGTTGCATGCACTGGCGCTCAAAATCGCCAACAGAAAACGGCTCTGTTATGCTGTGCGAATTAATAAAATAATGTGGAGCGGCAGCCAGTTCTGCTTCGGTAGGTTTTGCCGTACCGATAGACATCTCGCGAAAAAATTGCCTTGAATCTGCCGATACGATAACCGTATTGTAATGCTGTGCCAGTTGTATGGCAGCTGCGGTTTTACCACTTGCAGTAGGCCCGGCAATTACAATAAGGGTTTTATTTGGGGAGAGTTCATGGTTCATAGTTGATAGATCATAGCAGCTGCTATGCTTAATACTGTTTTATGTTTTACTATGAACCATGAACTATATGCCATGATCTAATGGTTAATAATCGTCGCGACCGGGTTTGTCTTCGTCTTCAAATTCTTCGTCGTCGCCAAAGCCAAATTCGTCTTCTTCCTCCTCCTCGTCGTCAACTTTTTTCTCTTCAACATCGTCAATACCGGTATCGGTTACTTCAGAAAAATCTTCCGCATCCTCCGGGTTGTAAGCCATCTCGTGTAAAAAGTCGAAATCTTCATCAGGGGCATCGGCTACAGCTGCTGCCGGGTTAAATACATTGCCAAATTGTTTTGGCGCTTCGCCAACCGAACGTACAACAGCAGGGTAGGTGGTGCCCGGTGCTTCGTCAAGAATGATCTTCATCAGCTCCACATGAAAATCAAACGGCCTGTCGAAATTGAAAGTGTAATAGAATTTCTGATGCGGATCGTCAATAAAACTGCTCAACTTTATTTTTTCCATCAGCGGGATCTTGCGGTCGATCCTTTTCTGATTAGGCATATAGGTGATCTCTTCACCCTTCATCCATTGGTCGTTACTGATGTAAAAAGAAGACGGATATTCGGGGTTATAACCGGTGCTCTGGTGTATAGCCTTGTGAAGATCCTCGAAAGTTTGGTTTGATTTTACATCAATATCCCTCGAAACGTCGTCATAATCTTCAAAAGTAACCCTGAACCTGTATAGTGCCATTTTATAAGTAGTTTTTTGTCAAAAATAGTAATGTTTAATTTAATTTGTGGTTGCCACAACTTTCAAGCCAATTTCTTTACCTTTTTCAATTGTAAAGTTAATTGCGGCTTCGCGCTCGTTAGGTATTTCACCTTCTAATATAGCTTCGCGTATTTTATTCTTTATTATACCCACCTCGCGGCCTTCACCAATGCCAAATAGCTGCATAATATCCAGCCCGGTTACCGGCGGCTGCCAATTGCGAATATTATCGCGTTCTTCAACATCTTTTAGTTTTTGCTGTACCAGCTCAAAGTTGTTGCGGTATTTCTTAACCTTGTATTCGTTTTTGGTAGTAACGTCTGCTTTACACAATAACATCAGCGCCTCAATATCATCGCCGGCCTCAAAAAGCAAGCGTCGCACAGCCGAATCGGTAACGATTGATTGTGACAACACAATAGGGCGTAAATGCAGTTGTACCAGCTTTTGCACCAGCTTCATCTTTTCGTTAAGCGGCAGCTTTAGCTGCGCGAATATCTTAGGCACCATACGGGCGCCTTTATCTTCATGGCCATGAAATGTCCAGCCATGTGCGGGTTCAAAACGTTTGGTGGGCGGTTTGGCAATATCATGCAGTATAGCTGCCCAACGTAACCAAAGGTCGTCGGTGGTTTCGCAAATGTTATCAAGCACCTGTAAGGTATGGTAAAAGTTATCCTTATGGCCTTTACCGTTAATGATCTCTACGCCATACAGCGCTACCATTTGCGGGAATATGATATGCAGCATCCCGGTATCAAACAGATAATTAAAACCGATAGATGGTTTTGGTGAGAGGATGATCTTGTTCAATTCGTCGGTTATCCGCTCCTGTGAGACAATTTTGATGCGCTGCAGGTTGCTTTTTATAGCTGCTATGGCCTCATCATCAATCCTGAAATCGAGCTGACTGGCAAAGCGAATGGCTCGCATCATGCGTAGCGGGTCGTCAGAGAAAGTCTCTACCGGGTTTAGCGGGGTGCGGATAAGCTTAGCTTCCAGATCGGCGATGCCATCAAACGGGTCTATCAGCGTACCAAATTCATCGCCATGTAAGGCAATAGCTAAGGCATTGATGGTAAAATCTCGGCGTTTTTGGTCGTCCTCTAAAGTGCCGTTCTCCACAATTGGTTTGCGCGAGTCTGACCGGTAGCTTTCTTTGCGGGCGCCAACAAACTCCACCTCCACATCCTGGTAACGCAGCATGGCCGTACCAAAGTTTTTAAATACCGACACTTTAACGTTAAGTTTTGCAGCAACCGCTTCGGCAAAGGCAATGCCATTACCTAAAATAACAATATCAATATCTTTTGATGGGCGATTTAAAAAAATATCGCGCACATAGCCGCCAATTGCGTAAGCCTGTACATCTTGTTCGGCAGCAAGTTTGCAAATAACAGAAAATACCGGATGTTGCAGGTGTTGTTTCATAAGTAGGCTGCGAACAGGCTTGTATTATGGCGCAAATTTAGCGATTATTAAAAAACTAACGGCGAATAAATTCAAAACCGCCATTTGGGTTTAACCGCATAATGGTTGATGGCTTCCTTATCTCGGTGCTATATTGGTCAAGGTCAACCACATAATCAACCCCGTCAATAATATCCTGGTCTATTTTTGAAAAGTACTCAGGAGATGGTTTGCCGCTAATATTGGCCGATGTTGATACCAAAGGCTTGCGTAAACGCTGTATAAGTTGCTGGCAAAAAGGGTGACTGCTTACCCGTACACCTACGCTGCCATCTTCGGCAATTAACGCCGGCGATATGTTTTTAGCGCCCGGCATAACCAAAGTAAGCGGGCTTTCAGCGTACTCTATCAGGTCGTAAGCAATATCGGGCACCTCGCTGATGTAAGTTTGCAATTTATTGTCGATATCCAGCAGGATGATCATGCTTTTACTTTCTTCGCGCTGTTTAAGGGCGTAGATCTTTTTAACAGCATCGGTATTGGTGGCATCGCAGCCAATGCCCCATATGGTGTCGGTAGGGTACAGGATGATGCCGCCGTCCTGTACAATTTTAAGCGCCTTGTTTACTTCGTCTTTAAGCATAATTCAGGTGCAAACTTAATGCATTTATTATTTTTATTTCATCCAGCATTTCCATGCACTTAGGTATGCCGTATAATTTGCAGGTATTACGTACGCAGGGCTCACATATCAATTTGCCATACCTTATAATAGTAAGCTCTTGTTTATTGTAAGGTGCGGTGTTGGCTTCATCGCCCGCGCCAAATAAAACAATGGTAGGCGTACCCACGGCGTTTGCCAAATGTGCCGGGCCAGAGTCGGTTGTTAATACAGCTTTGCTACCGGCCATTAGTTCGGCCAGGCCTGTAAGGTTGGTTTTGCCGGCAAGGTTTTGTAACCTATCGGCATTATCTAAGTTAATTAGTAGTTCATCAACAAAGACAGCCTCTTTTGGCGAACCTATGAATGCAAAGGATACATCTTTAAAGGAAGTTGTAAGTGCGTTAATAATACTTCGGCCCTTATCCAGCGGCATCCTGCGGGACGACGCTTCGGAGTTGAAATTGATAATAACAGTATCTTTTATTGCCGCGGATGGATCAGCTTGCAGTTTAACTACTTTATCAGTGATTGATTTACCGGTAGAGTTTTCAAGCAGGGAAATATACTCATCAACCCGGTGCAGGTTAGCCGGTTTCTTAAAAGATCGCGTTAGCAAAAAAAAGCCACCCTCCTTATTAAAACCTACGCGTTGTTTGGCGCCGCTTGCCCATGCCATTACAAATGACGACAGGGAATGAGGGAGGTTAAAATAGATATCGTATCGCTGGCTACGCAATTTTTTGCCAAAGCTATACACGCCACCTAAACCGCTGAACTCTTGTTTCGAGAAAATATGAACGTGATTTAACCCGGGGATGAGCTTAGCAATGCCGCCCAGTTCTTTTTTGATGATAACATCGATAGATGCACCAGGATAAAGCTGCCGTATCGCGTTGATGAACGCGGTACTCATAACCACATCACCAAGCCAGTTGGGCAACCTTATTAGTATCTTCATTTTTGTGTTGATTAGGTGAGTAGTTGATTAAGTAAGTAGTTGAAATTAAAGGATAAAAACACTCACTTAATCAACCCAATCAACCATTCACTATACAGCTACGTTATTCTCCCTTAAAGCATCGTTTAGTGATGTCTTTTTATCGGTTGATTCTTTACGCTTACCTATAATTAAAGCACATGGCACCTGGAACTCGCCGGCAGGGAATTTTTTAGTGTATGAGCCAGGTATAACTACCGAGCGGGCAGGTACGCGGCCTTTATATTCAACAGGCTCGGGGCCGGTTACGTCAATAATTTTTGTTGAAGCGGTTAAAACCACGTTAGCCCCTAAAACGGCTTCGCTTTCTACGTGTACACCTTCAACCACAATAGCGCGTGAGCCCAGGAAGCAGTTATCCTCTATAATTACCGGGGCTGCCTGTACCGGCTCTAACACACCGCCAATACCAACACCACCGCTTAAATGTACATGCTTGCCAATTTGGGCGCATGAACCTACAGTAGCCCAGGTATCAACCATGGTGCCTTCATCAACGTAAGCGCCAATATTTACGTACGATGGCATCATGATAACACCTTTAGCCAGGTAAGCGCCATAGCGGGCAATAGCA
>NZ_JBAZRC010000176.1:0-9365 GCF_041663085.1 Mucilaginibacter sp. | reverse complement strand
GCAAGGCGCATGGTATAAAACTTCGCCCCCTCCTGTTTAGCCAACTCATCAAGCACCATAAAACCTATATTATGCCTTGTATCGGCATATTCCGGCCCAATATTTCCTAAACCAACAATTAAATATTTCATACCCTATCCGCCCCCATCTAGGGGGAACTTATTTACAAGCGCAATTATACAAAAATAGCGAGGGGTTTAAAACCCGTCGCTACCTTATTATTAAAAACAAAAACAGCGATAGGAAAACCTATCGCTGTGATCGGTACAATCATACTTTGTTTATAAACCCACTATCGAATATGGTACGCGGATATTTTTTACACGATAGTAATAAGGGTCGAGATAACCATCCTGGCAATCTGAAACGCCACAGCCCGAAAAATTGAGGCAAAAGGTAAGTAACAACTCGTTACGACCGTTAACCGATTCGGGGTGAATAGACGGGGTATAGTAACGTGCGTACTTACCTCCGAAATATTCGCTAACAGTATAAATATATTTCTGAGCGGTGAACGGGCCTGTTGGGCTGTTTGATGTGGAGATGTAGATATCACGTTTATCTTCACAATTAAAACCCTGATCCATCGACATCATGATGTATTTACCATTGAGATACGAGATGCTGTTATTACCCGGGCCTACGGCAACTTTTGCTGCATCGTCGGTAGTGGGCGCGCTTGCCCATGAAGAACCGTTCCAAAACGTCCAGGTTAATGGATCATCCTGCTTAAACCTTGCTACAAAAATATTCTGACCGTAGCCAAAGTTAAAGCCCTGCGAACCGAAAGAGTATACATATCCATCGTTACCCTTCACCATACCCGTAGAATAATTTATATCTGTTTGGCCCGACATGCCGGCAGGTGTATAGCGTACAGCCGACCATTCGTCGCCCGCATTAGGGGTAAGTTTGTATAGCGACTGGTTAGTGGCGCCCAGGCCCCTGCCCTCACCACATTGCACCCAAACGTTATTACCTATCTGCACACCCAATCCCGGCCATGACCAATCCGTTCCCGGTTGGTTATTAAAGATCTGCCTGGGCCTGCCATGCGCGCTGTTTGGTATCGTCATATTGGTGGTGTGATCCGGATTCCAGTCGGTTGCCGTAGGCTGGATCATTACCGAGTTGTTGTAGTTAAAAAAGTCTGAACACGAAAATTTATGATTATCGCGCAACCTCGAACCGTCCCATGCATCCTGGGTTATCCATAGCACACGGCCATCGTTCAGCGGCACGCTGGTGCCCTGGTCAAATGCTACCGAGCCCTGGCTGGTATTATTTCTTTCAAAAAACCCTATTGCAGAATCATCCCTGTAAACTTGCTCGGGCAGTGGCTTAAGGGTAAAGCGTTGGTCGCTACTTTTATCATCGGCATTTTCCAGCGTCACTTTGCTATCTGCCGCCGATGTGCTCAGGGCCAGGCCTGTATTCTTGTTAACTATGTTATATACGCCCAGGGTTGATGATTGCACAACCATCCACAGTTCGCTGGCAGTGGCCGATTCGCGATACTGCTCGGCCTGCGTCCCCGCATGCGCGCCGGTACCGGCATTCAAAAATTTACCGGTGTACAGATTCCTGATCTGGTAATACCTTACACCTGCGGCTGTGCTGTTGTATATCATGTGCCATTTTTGCCAAACGGGCATTACGTCTACGCTTTTCCCGGCTTCTATTTTTTGGTTATCCTTATATTTCTCATTAAAGGTATAATCGCCAGCTACCTGCAGCATGCTGCCGTTGGCACCGGTAATAGCAAATACGCCATAGTCTGTACTGTAAAAATCGTACACTTTAAATTCAACGTTCCATTCTATTTTTTCGCCCGATTCGGCGGTAACTACAAATACCTGCTTTAACGAGGTGGCGTTAAAGCTTGTACCCGATGCCGGGGATACTTTTGAACCGTCGGATATCACCATATTTGCGACTAAGGCGGCCATATTAACTCCCTTTTGCACGGTAACGGTTATGGTGTGTTTGGAGTTATCAAATACAGCAGGGCCTATTTGCCCTTCGGCAAGCGCGAACTGTTTGATCATTCTTCCCGGACTTGGATATCGCTTGTAATCCTTAGAACAGGACATAACAAGTACAATTGCCGAAAGCAGTAATAGTAGTGGTTTTCTCATAATAAAGGCTTATGCTAAATTGGTTTAGCACAAACATTATAAATATAAATCGTTTTAGCAAATTTTAGTGAAAAATTTTTATGAGTTAATAACCTGTATAATAAAACAATAAGCACAAAAAAAGCGACGGTATGTACCGTCGCTTTTTGATTAATTTTAATTTGGTGAAACCACCAACAAAATTATTTTTTACCAGCTTCTTGTTCAGCCTGGCGTAATGCACGTGAAGTAGTTACAGATACAATTGTATCTTCTGCTGCATTGGTGATGGTAAGGTTAGGCAAGCTGATCTCGCTAACTTTTACTGATTTACCAACCTCAAGCGCTTCGATGCTAACTTCGATGTTATCCAAATGATCTTTAGGCAATGCCTTAACACGCAGTTTCCTTAGTTTTTGAACTAATTTACCACCCACTTTAACACCCGGAGAAGTACCTGTTAATTTTACAGGGATCTCGATAGTTACCGGTTTCTTTTCATCTAACAATAAAAAGTCGATGTGGATAAGTTGTTCCGTTAACGGGTGGAACTGCATATCTTTAATAATAGCCTGTGATTTAACACCAGCTACGTCAATGTCGATGAAATGAACAACCGGAGTATAAACTACGGCTCTCAAATCAGCTGCGGACACTGCAAAGTGGGTTTGGGTTGCACCACCGTAAAGTACTGCAGGCACTAAGCCCTGGTAACGCAGTCCTTTAGCGTCTCTTTTCCCTACGTTCTCTCTTGGAGAACCGCTAATAGCAATTGATTTCATTATTTATTTATTATTCAAAGCCACACCAACATGGTATGGATATTTTAATTCAACTTAATCTACCCTAAACAACTGGCTTATTGAGCCATGCTCGTTAACGTTGCTTATCGCTTTTGCAAACAGATCGGCAGTGGTTAGCACCCTTATTTTAGGGCTCGAGTGTTTTAATGGTATAGTATCGGTTACTATCAGTTCGGTTAAAGCCGAGTTCTCGATAGTTTCATAAGCTTTACCAGATAATACCGGGTGCGTACAAACCGCGCGAACGCTGCGTGCCCCACGCTCCATAATTAAACCGGCAGCTTTTGCAAGCGTACCTGCAGTATCACAAATATCATCGATCAGTACAATATCCTGATCGGTAACATCCCCAATGATGGTCATGCTTTCAATTTCATTTGCACGCTTACGGCGTTTATCGCAAATTACCACTTCTGCATTAAAGAATTTCGCAAAACTTCGAGCCCTGTATGAACCGCCCATATCCGGCGATGCAATGGTTATATTGCCTAGACCAAGGCTTTTTATATAAGGTACAAATATGATAGATGCATCCAGATGATCTACCGGCACATCAAAAAATGCCTGGATCTGTGCAGCGTGCAGGTCCATCGTCATGATACGGTTAATGCCTGCGGCTACCAGTAAGTTGGCTACCAATTTTGAACCTATGGCAACACGGGGTTTGTCTTTCCTGTCCTGGCGGGCCAAACCAAAGTATGGTATAACCGCTATAATATAATGGGCAGATGCACGGCGGGCGGCATCTATCATCATTAACAGCTCCATCAGGTTATCAGTTGGCTGATGCGTGCTTTGTATCAAAAACACATCGCAACCGCGGATAGACTCGTTAAAATGCGGCTGAAACTCGCCATCGCTGAAACGCGATAAAACTACATCACCCAGCTCCTGGCCGTATGATGAAGCAATGTGTTTAGATAGCTCCTGCGAACCTGAACCTGCAAATAGCTTAACCGTATTGAACTGTAAAGGCATTTTTTTGTGATTTCGATAGTATCAAACCCCTATAAAAAACAATCGGATTTCAATTTTTCTATCAGATGTAAATCCGAAATTGAAAATTCGAAATCCGAAATTTTTGTTGCCCGACCAGGATTCGAACCTAGACAAACGGTACCAAAAACCGTCGTACTACCATTATACTATCAGGCAATCTCCTTTGGTTTGTAAGCCATCCCAAAAAGGAATGCAAATATAAGACGATTTTTCGGAAGTCAAAAGCAAAATTTAAAAAAGTATTTTAAATAATTTTTACAGCCAAAACATGCGTTAAAAAGTGTTAAGGTTTAGCGCTTTTAACGCAAACATCGTAATGTTTTTCTTATTTTCGGCTGCTTAAACCTACTATAGCTTGTAACAACAGCATGAACTACAATAAGATAAACAATATTTTTGGCTGGGCAGCCGGCATTATTGCATCCATCACGTACATTTTAACGCTCGAACCCTCTACCAGTTTTTGGGATTGCGGCGAATTTATAGCCTGTATTTACCGTTTACAGGTAGCGCACCAGCCAGGTGCGCCATTATTTACCATGATAGGCAAGGTATTCTCATTGTTATCCTTCGGTAATAACATGAAGGTGGCCTACTTTACTAACATGGCATCGGCCCTGGCCAGTGGCGTAACCATCCTTTTCCTGTTTTGGACCATCACCGCATTGGCCAAAAAGCTGGTTGTTAAAGCAGGCGAAGAAATTACCCAAACAAACATCATACAAATTATAGGTGCAGGTTTGGTTGGCGCATTAGCTTATACCTGGTCTGATACATTCTGGTTCTCGGCTGTCGAATCTGAAGTTTACGCGCAATCGTCACTTTGTACGGCCATTGTATTTTGGGCAATCCTTAAATGGGAAGCCCATGCTGATGAACCCCGTGCCGATAAATGGATCATTTTTATTGCCTATGTAATGGGTTTATCCATCGGTATCCACCTGTTAAACTTATTGGTTATACCAGCTATTGCGCTTATCATTTATTTCCGCAGGGCAAAAAGCGTTACTGCTACAGGCACCATCTGGTCGTTTATATTAGGTGTTATTACCGTTGCACTGATACTTTGGGGGGTTATTCAATTCACGGTTAAAGGCGCGGCCTTCTCCGATCTGTTATTTGTAAACAGCCTGGGTATGGGCTTTGGCAGCGGTGCTATTGTTTTCTTTTTACTGGTTATTGGTGCCCTGGCATCGGGTATTTATTATACCGTAAAACCATCAAACGTATTTTTAGGTATAGCTGTAGTTTGCTTTGTATTGGTACTTACCATCAGCGCAAGCATCATTGGTTTTATAGCGGCTTTAGCTATACTGGCTTTACTGGAGTATGTTTTAAAAGTACGCGAAAAACGCGTTGCACTTAACCGTGTGTTGATTTGCGCGGCATTTATATTATTCGGTTACAGCTCTTTTGTGATGATCGTTATCCGTGCGAAAGCAGGTACAAACTTAAACAACAGCGACCCACAGGATGCCTTTGCGCTGAACAGTTACCTAAACCGCGATCAGTACGGCGATACACCCTTATTATATGGTGAATATTTCGACTCACAGGTTACCGACCAAACCGAGGGGGCCAAAATATATCGCCGCGGCGAAAAGAAATATGAAGTTGCCGGCAAAAAACTGAATACCATTTATGACCGCAACACCTTGTTCCCGCGTATGTTTAGTCAGAAACCCGGCCACGCCGAGTTTTACAGAATGTGGTCGCAGCTTGGCCCCGAAGAGCATCCTACTATGGCTACCAACCTTGGCTTTTTCAGCAGCTGGCAGGTTACGCAAATGTACACCCGCTACTTCTTATGGAACTTTGTGGGCCGCGCCAACGAAATGGATGGGCAAACTAACCAGGGTGCTGATGGCAGCTGGCTTAGCGGCTTTAACTTTGGTAAAGAATTACCAAGTACAGTTACGCTGAGTAAATCATACAACAGGTTATATTTCCTGCCGCTTATTATAGGTTTGATAGGTATGGTTTATCACTTTAAACGCAACCAGCGCGATGCCGGTGTGGTAGTAGTGCTGTTCTTTTTTACTGGTTTGGCCATTGTGCTTTACCTTAACCAGGACCCTTTACAGCCCCGTGAACGTGATTACGCTTACGCCGGATCCTTCTACGCATTTGCTATTTGGATAGGCCTGGGCGTATTGTTTATAGCGGAATTACTTAACAAAAAACTCAATGCCAAAACCAGCGCAATCATTGCAACTGTAGCATGCTTACTGGCAGCGCCGATATTAATGGCCAGCCAGGAATGGGATGATCACGACCGCTCTACCAAGCTTACCCCGCATGACCTGGCTTACGATTACCTAAACTCATGCGCACCTAATGCTATATTGTTCACCTATGCCGATAATGATACTTACCCGCTTTGGTACATACAAGAAGTTGAAGGCGTTCGCCCGGATGTGCGTATAGTAAACTTAAGCTTGCTTGGTACAGATTGGTATATCCGCCAGATGAAGGGCGACATGAACCAGTCGGCACCGCTGCCTATTACTATGCCTAACGATAAGTTTAAAGCGGGTATACGCGATGTTATTTACTATAACGATGCTAAAATTGCCGGGCCGGTTGAGCTGAAAGAGGTGTTTGACTTTATTACATCAGATAATAAGGAAAGCATGGTACAATATCAAAGCGGTGAAAGCGCCAATTACCTGCCTACCAAAAACTTTAAATTAACCATTAATGCCGATGATGTTATTAAAGGGGGCACAGTTACGGCCGATAAAAAAGACCAGATAGTACCTGAAATGGACTGGACTTACCCCGGTAAATATGTAACCAAGGATAACCTGGCCATGATGGATATACTGGCACATAACAACTGGAAACGCCCTGTGTATTTTGCATCAACCGTACCAAGCGATAATATGCTTGGCCTCGACAGGTACCTTTACAGCGAGGGCCTTACCTACCGCCTGATGCCGTTTAAACCGGATACCACCGCTGCACCGCAAGAGAACAGCAACACCCTTATCATGTATAACAACATGATAAACAAGTATAGATACGGCAATTACAAAACCGCTAAATATCTTGATCATGAATCGTTGAATTTATTTTACCCGTTGATAACCCGCCTATATGCCACGCTTGCCGATAACCTTTTAAAAGAAGGGCATATAGACCTAGCTAAAAACGCGCTTAAAAAATATGACGAGGTAATGCCATCGCAGATCATATCATCAGAGCTGGCTGTACGCAAGTATTACATGGTTGAGAGCCTTTACCGTATGGGCGACCCTACTTTAGCCAATAAACTGGCCAACCAAATAGATGATTATATCATCGATCAGTTAAAATACAGCTACATGCTGTATCAAAAAAGCGATGCTGGCCTAAACACCCGCGATGTGCAGCTATTCTTATCGTTACTTAACGGTATGGAAGGGCTTACCAAAACTTATAAACAAGATGCTTTAAGCACCAAAATAGGTGCACAGTTGAAAGACTACGGCACCAAGTTTGGCGGCTTGCAAACGCAGTCGCAGCAATAAAAACATTAGTATTAATTATAAAAAGCGGCGATGAGCCGCTTTTTATGTTTCTAAATACGTGTTATTGCCGGAACCCATTATATAAGTAAATGCCAGTAACAATTTCCTAACAGCTTGCGTCTTAATTTTATAACCTAAAAATTATGAAACACGCTTACCTCCTGCTTTCACTGCTTTTGATATCTGGCATTGCATCTGCCCAAAACAAAACAGCCACTATAGATTCTATGCTGAACCGCACAAAACGCCTGGGTTTGTTTAAAGGGAATGTTTTGGTGGTTGATAACAATAAAATTGTTTATAAAGGGGCATTAGGCTTTACCGATGCATCGCAAACCACTAAACTAACCACAGCATATCGCTTCCACATAGGTTCAATAGCCAAAGAATTTAATGCCGTTGCCATCATGATGCTAAAAGAACAAGGTAAGCTAAGCGTGAATGACAAAGTATCAAAATACCTTACTAATTTACCGGCATGGGCAAATACCATTGCTATAAAAAACCTGCTGCAGTATACCAGTGGTTTGCCCGATCTTAAATGGAAAACCGTTAAGAACGACGCCGATATCTGGGCCGATATGCAGAAAATTGAAAAGCTTGATTTTGAACCCGGAACAAAGTACGCTTATAATAACAGTAATACATTTTTACAACGCCGCATAATTGAAAAGATAACCGGCTTAACTTTTAATGAATTTGTTACCCAAAAAATGCTGAAACCATGCGGCATGAGCAATTCAGTGATCGATCCGGACGACAATGCGCCGCTAATGGCTAAATCATACAACAATAATTTACAGCAATCATCCCTTGTATACCCCATTACGGGCTGGACAGCGGTTACCCTCGACGATTTTTACAAATGGGAAAAGGCCTTAGAAAGTTTTAATCTAATAAACCCGGCATCTACCAAAGAAATACTTACCCCCTTTGCCCCAAATAAACAGTGCGGCCTTGGTGGTGGCAGCATTGAGGGTAATAAAATTATTATACATGAGCATGATGGCACCAGTTTAAATTACCAGGCGCTGCTAACAGCCAATACTACCTTAGGCAGAACAGTTATTTTAATGACCAACAACAAGCAAAATAACCTGTATGATATTGACCGCGCTATACAAGCCATATTAGATAACAAACCATACCAGCAGCCCAAAAAATCTGTGTTAGCTGCTTTTGGCAAACAACTGGATAGCCTTAAAGGCCGGCAAATAATTAGTTTTTACAATGACCTGAAAACAAAATACGCAGCCGATTATGGCTTCGAGAACGAGGCATCATTAAATGAGATTGGGTACTCTTTTAAGAACAGCAATCGTATAGATGATGCCATAATAGTTTTTGAATACAATACCACGCTGTTCCCAACATCGGGCAATGTGTTTGACAGCCTTGGCGAAGCTTATTATGCCAAAGGCGATAAAGAAAAGGCGCTGTTAAACTACAAGCGTTCGTTACAACTGGACCCAACAAACACTACGGCAAAAGCTGTTATAACAGAACTGGAAAAGAAATAATGTAGCTATGGAGGAAGTGTTCACGTTCACAGCCGTGAACGCCGTGAAAATTCACAACATACTCATTATCAGCAGTTATAAATTTGCATTTATTCACTTTTATTGATAACTGTGAACATGTCATAAAAAAAGCGGCTATTCAGCCGCTTTTTTGTTTTTTATCTTTTCTTCCTTAATCCTAAAGATTAATCTTCTTCCACAACACCCATGTTGCAGAATTTCTCGATACGCTCGGCAACCAGTTCATCTACGTTGCGTTCGCCTAAGGTTTTAAGGTCTTTTATCAGTTGCTTTTTAAGGATGGCGGCCATAGCAACCGGGTCCTGATGGGCGCCGCCAAGCGGTTCTTTTATCACACCGTCAATCAGCTTGTTCTTCAACATCTCTGTTGAGGTTAGCTTCAGCATTTCGGCA
>NZ_JBAZRC010000175.1:0-9630 GCF_041663085.1 Mucilaginibacter sp. | reverse complement strand
CTCAACTGCCGAAATGCTATCGTAAGCCACAGAGGTTTCGTCGCCGCTGAACAGGCCGGGAATTTTGATGGTGATGCCGGTAGGCTCTACAATGATTTGCGCGGGGAAAAGCTTATTACCTTCTGACAGGCGTGATGCGGTGTATTTCATGATATTATTAAGGGGTATGTTTAACTTCAAAAGTAACGATTTAATTATGATCAATATTATAATCGCCCTTGGCGGTTTTATCGGTGATGGTTTTGATCACATCATCAAGCTCATTGGCAGATGTAAGCAGGTATTTCAGCATAATTGCCGTGTCGTCTGATAGGCCTTTTGCCTCGCTTATTAAAGGCGCCAACCCCATGATACGCGCCAACGGCGACCGCACAATATGAGATTGTATCCATGATATCTCGCGCAATTTTTCGTTCTGGCTCTCAATGGCGCTAATGTACCTTAAGCGCTCGGTAACATCGTTGGCAATAATAACTTTTGCGCTTTTGCCTTTATATGATAAGGTGTTACTAAGTATATCAACCTTTATAATTTCGCCGCTCTTTTTTTGATGGCGGTAAATGCCCTGGTGTACAAAACGTTGTTTCCTTTTCCCGGCGTTATCAATTGCCCTATGTACCAGCGGGGCATCATCTGCGGGCCTTATGTCAAGTATGGTCATAGACAGGAATTCCTCGCGCGTGTAGCCGTAATTTTTTACAGCGGCGGCGTTTACATCCAAAAAATTCAGGGTGCTAACGTCAAAAACCCATACGGGCATCGGGCTAAGGTTAAACAGTTCGCTATACTTTTTTTCGGATGTTTTTAAGAGTATCTCGGATGTTTTCCTGTCGGTAATGTCCTTAAAATAAACAGACAGCCCCTCGTTAGAGGGATACGCGCTTACCTCGTACCATTTGTTAAATGGTTGGTAATGGTCTTCGAAATGTACAGGCCTGCGGCTTTTTATGGCTTTTTGATAATTAATGTACGATTTTGTGTCAACAGCGTCGGCAAATACCTCCCACAGGTTTTTGTTGAGTATGCCGGCTTTTGGCGTATGTAATATATCTTCGGCAATTTTATTCCAGTAGGTAACGATCCAGTTTTTATCAACAGCAAAAAAAGCATCGCCAATGCTTTCCAGTATGGTGTTGCGTTCTTTTAATGATGCGGTAACTGCTTCTGATAGCTGTGCTTTTTGTAAAGCTTCTTTTTTTTGCAGGGTAATATCGCGCTCTATCGAGATGAAATGGGTGTATTCGCCCTTATCGTTAGCAACGGGGCTTACCGAAAAGTTAACCCAAAACTCATCGCCATTTCTTTTATAATTGATGGTGGTGATCTCGCAGGTTTCAAAATTGCGTATGCAGCTGCTTAAGCGGGCCAGTTCTGCCCCGTCAGACTTTGGACCCTGTAAAATGCGCGGCGTTTTGCCAATGATATCTTCAGGCTGGTAGCCGGTCATTTTTGTGAAGGCTTCGTTTATGTAAATGATGCGTGGCCCGGGTTCATCAAGCGGGTAAGCTTCGGTAATGATAACCGCATCGGTGGTATTGGTAATTACAGATTCGAGCAGTTTAAGATGCTGCCGTTCTGCTTTATCTTTTGTAATATCGCGGATGAATATCGACAGGCCGTTATCAATTGGATAGATGCGGTTCTCCTGCCATAGTTTTAGCGGCTCGTAATAATCTTCGTTACAAACAAAGGTTTTTTCGGCAAAAGCTTTTTGTATGGCATGGTAGGTTGCCGAGCCCACAGCATCGGGGAATACTTCCCAAATATACCGCCCTATCAATTCTTCGGGGTTGCACTCCAGCATTTTACCAACCTGCCGGTTTGCATAGGTGTAACACAGGTTGTTATCTAAACCGATAAAGCCATCGGTAATGCTTTCTAACAGGTATTTAACCTGCTCGGTTTGTTTTTGCAGCGCCCGGGCGGTTAGCTTTATTTCGCTGGCATCATATATCAGCGAGTAAAAGCCCTTAACTATGCCGTTCTTTTGCCTGTCGGGCAGGTATTGTGTATGCGTATAAATAATATTGCCATTGGGTTTGGTAAAGGTGCGCTCAAAACTTTGTGGCCTGCCCGCCAGTACGTTTTGAATATAAGGCATGTAGGTTGCAAATTCATCGCCTGTCATCAGGGCTTGCTTATCTATACCCAGCATTTCTTCCTGTTCCATTTCAAACCAATCTAACATTGGCTTATTGGCAAACAGGCACTGCAGGTCGGCCGTCCAGTAGGCTATCATAGCGGGTACATTATCTGTAACGGTTTTAATGAACCGGCTATTTTCAATGATCTGCTCCTGGTTAAGCTTGCGTTCGGTAATGTCTGACCGTATGGCGATGTACTGGTAGGGCTTGCCCGCATCATTTAAAAAGGGTACAATGGTGGTATCTACCCAATAGTAACTGCCATCTTTAGCTTTATTTTTTATTTCGCCTTTCCAGGTGTTGCCGCCGGCTATGGTTATCCATAACTGGCGTATAAAATCTTTACTATGATAGCCCGAGTTGATGATGCGGTGGTCCTGGCCTAATAACTCATCCCTGCTGTATTTAGATATTTCGCAAAACTTATTATTTACATGCTTTATTATGCCCTTTTGATCTGTTACGGCAACTATTGATGATTCATCAAGCGCGCATTTATAGGCCGTTAGTTCCTGCAGGGTATGATGCAGTTTTTTTGCTTCATTTTTTTGCAGGGTAACGTCTTTAAAATGGCAAACAATGGCGTTTATATCGTTTTCATGAAACATGTTAGCGAAAGTACATTCCAGCCAGATGTATGATCCGTTATGGTGCCTGGTCCTAAAGGTGCACTCTATTGGTTCGCCGTAGCTTAAAAATACATTTTTGAGCGTTTGTTGTACCAGTTCCATATCATCGGAATGCGTCAGGGTTTCCAGGCTTATTGCCGAACGGTCACTTAAGTTCCAGCCTACTATGCGCTCGGCAGAAGGGCTTCGATAAATTATCCGGAGGTTTTTGTCTAACAGCGTTACGCCCGAATAGCTATGTTCTATCAGTTTGCGGAACAACGCATCATCCTGAAAATTTTGGAGGTTATCTGTCTTAGAAAATGGAGGGTCAATAACGTTTACCATAATAGCGATGAGCAAACAGGAGAGGTTACTCCTTTGGTTGGAATACAATGTAAAGATTAAAAAAGGATAAAGCTATAAAGCAGGTGAAAATAATCTGTTCAGTTTGTTCATGATTATATCTAAAAAAAAGGAATTACAGTAAGCCACTGTATTTTATGGTGTTATGGCCTTGAAAAAAACAAGCGAAAGAGCCCCCCCTTCCGCTTGCATTACTAAAAACTGATCAATGATGTAACTACTAACTTTGCTCAATTAAATACCACTCATTAATCATTACCTGTTGGGATTAATTTCCACATAAATTTATCGGTAGGCTCGGGTGCCTCAAAACGGATCTCGGTTGGCAGGTTGGGGCTGAACACAAAGCTGCGCAGGGCATCGCCATTGTAAAAAGTGCTTTTAATGTACCATTGCCCGGCACCGGGCGCGGCTACTATCCGGAAACTTGTACCCGGGCCGGCAGGGCCTATCATTGGGGTATGGTCTTTAACCGCGTTTGGCTGAAAGTACATGTTATCGGTACCGGCCAGGCGCATGGTATAGCTGATACCCTTTTTACTTTTATACTGTTTTACTTCCCATTTTTGGGTGCCGCTGCCATTGTAGGGTTGCAAAAATACATTCTGGGCAACGGTGGGCTGCCACGGTGTAAGTGCCTTTGAGTTATTTACAATAAAGTAGGTTCCGCTGGGCGGGGGCAGGGTATTATCAATAGCGGCGGGCATTTGCATGCTTTGGCCTATAGTTTTCATTTGGCTACAGGCCGATATAGCCAGGGTAAGCAGCACAGCGATGGATAATTTTAACGTTTTCATGGGAGGTGTTTGTTTTGTTTGATACAAGTTTAACAGCCTGATGAATACGAGGTTATGCAAATGAGCGGAGCAGAGTTTGCAGATTAGTGAAGGCAGTGTTTTAAAGAGGGAATGTTATCTCCCAGGCGGGCGGATGGGCCGTGAAAAGGAGGGTGAGAAATCTTCTATGCCGGGCCAGTTAATACTGCCGGCAGAAGATCTCTCATTCGTTCTAAATAATATCCTGGTAAAGAGTGGTTATCTTTCGTTACACTAAACCAGTTTGTAAAATTTATAGTCGCAGTGGTAGCATTTGTATCTTTTAAACGGCAGCCAAAATAACAACGTTTTAAGAAGGGAGTTACGATGGATCCGCTGCACATGTGTTTTACTGCAGGCCGGGCAGGGGATGTCCCTTTCAAAATGTTCTGTTCTGTGTTTTGCGGTATGTGTTGATACAACCATAATGGTAGATTTTGTTGGCAATAGCCGCGCTACCTAATATTGTATTAAGCTTTTAATGAGTTACACGGCATTTTTGCTAAGTGTGAAAATAGTAGATGCATAAATTAAAACGACAGCATATTACGCCTTTGCAGGATGGTATCTATGCGTTTGCCAATAGCGTTTACTACGTGTTCGTCTAAAAAGTCTTCGTTGCGCTGCATCCATTCGCTACCCATTTTAAAAAGCATGGCGGCTTTGCCATCGGCGAATTTTACGTTCCAAACATGCCAGGTTTTAAAATAGGCACTTGTAATTTCAATAAGGTGTGCTGTTCCATCGGGCAGTTTAATTTTGTGTTTCATAGCTTGTAGTTGTGAGTCGATGTCCTATAGAGACGTTAGAAAACACGCTATTATTGTTTAAAGTTTGTCGTTAAATTGTCTGTAAATGCGTTTTAAAGCTAAATGATTAATTATCAAGCCATAAAATATGGTAACATTTAGATGCTGCCTTTTCCTGTTGTAGGTTGCCTTTAAGTTTTAAAAATGCTATCAGCAGGCAACTACGCGATCAGATACTTGGGCGGATCATTTAATCGGCTACAATTTTAAACCCCTACGATTACCTACCTGGCTTTTAAGATCTCATCGAGCTTGGCATAAAGGGCTTCCTTTTCGGTTGGCCCCGGGCTGTTGTTTTCGGCAATATTTCCGTTGGTATCAATCAGGTAATAATGCGGTATGCCGTTTACATTGTATGATTTTACCATCGGGTGTTTATTCCAGCCGGGGGCAATCAGGTTAATGCCATGCAGGTTTAAATTTTTGAGGCTTTCTTTCCAGGTGGGCTCGTCGCTGTCAACACATATATTTATAAAAACAATGTTCTTGTCCTTGTATTTTTCGTGCAGCGCGGGTACGCTATTTTTGATATCATAAATACAAGGGCCGCAGCCTACACCCCAAAAATCAATATAAACGGTTTTGCCATTAAACTGGGCTAAGGACACCATATTGCCGTTGTCGTCTTTAAGTGTAAAGCCAGGTGCCGGCATGCCTGGTTTAAGGCGTTGTATGTTTTGGTAAAACTGTTTTAAGGTATCGGCATAATATGGCGTTTTTACCTTGGTTATAAAATCCTTGTACACTTCTGTGCTTTCGGTAAACGAGTAGTAGTAAAAGCTGCCCATGATGCATTTGGTACTAAACCAGTCCCTTACCTCGGTTATGTAAAGTGAATTTAAACCGGTATAATATTCTTGCCAGGCGGGAGAGAAGGGAAGCATTTTTTTCGCAGTTTCCGCGGGGCTTCCCATTACTGATGCAGATTTAAGAGGTTTAAAGAACCTTACGTAATCAAATATAAAATCGCGATAGGTAGAACTAAGCCTGAACCATTCTTCCGACTCAATTGCATAAGCTCCTTTTTGCGTGATGACAGGGATAAAAACACTGTTTTGGGAAGGCTTTTCAATATATAGCTCATAACGTGGTAAAAGCTTCAGCCTAAACATCTGCTGGGTATATTTAAAATAGATATCAATTGCTATTTTTATCGAACCTGTATAAACGCCATCTTTTATCAGGGTTTCAATTTCTTTATTATAAAGTTCATTGATAGCCGAAAACCTGGCCGAATCCGTCAGGCCCTTTTGATATAACGAGTTTTGCAGGGTGCCATAAGCTTCACCGCAGGTGCTGTCAAGCATAGCAAGGTTATGAAGATCGCGGTTCCTGTCGCGGTTGCCGGATGATATCGAAAACGTATTGCGGATATCATTGGCATCCCAGTTAATGGTAAGGGTATCGTTCTTTTTTACAAAGATAAGCCGACTGCCGGGCCGGATAAATACATCCATGGCCTCGCCTTCTACTTTAATTTTTTTGATGAAATCTCCCCTCTTATCTACAGGGACAGATAAGGTGGCGTAACTTAAAAGTCCCGTCTGACTAAAATCCCAAAGGTTTTCCGTATTGTTTTTGATGTGGCCTTTTATAACAGCATAGTCAGCCATGGGCGTTATTTTTTGTGCCACCAGGTTTAAACTAAGCAGTATTAGCAAAAGGGTAGAGGGATATTTCATTTTCGGTATGATATAGGTTTGGATAGCTATTGTTATAGCATCTAATTGGTACACCAAAATTATAGGATATCGGCGTACGCAGAATAGCATAAACCCTTATTTTGATGGATTATATCATCATAACCGATGCTGCAAATGCTCATGCACCCCGCCCAATAAAGCCTTATCGCCTTTAACCTCGAAACCCAGACTGGTGTAAAGTTTTTTGGCTTTGTCGTTACCTTTGCTCACCAGCAGGCCAACGGTTTGGTGGTTTAGTTCGGCAGCACGTTTAAACAAGGCGTTGATCAGTTTTTTGGCGATGCCTTTGCCCTGATGGCCCGGGTTTACCGCCAGGCAATCAATATAATATTCGCCGGGCTGGGTCTCGTCTTCGGGCTGGCCGGTAAAACCCAGTTGGGTAGTGGTATATTGCAGAAACGGGCTACGCAATTCATCCAGCTTTGCGCCGTCATAAGCCATGATCATTCCGCAAACATCATGTGCTTCATCCCAAACCAAAATATTGGTGTAGCTGTACTGGTTACCGGTTAGGGCAACAAAGCGCTCAAACAGATCCAGTTGTTTTTGCTCTTCGCTGTTATTGGCAAATTTGGCTGCCAGCTTGCCCATAGCCAGTATAATCAGGCGTGCTATAGCAGGTGCATCGGTAGGTTGAGCGGGGCGTATCATAGGTTTCTTATTTTTCAGTTTGGCCCTCGTCTGGTATAAAATTTATCTGGTGCGATGGGTCGAACGGTACGTACACCCGTTTCCATGGTTCGTCGTCAATCAGTCTCCATTTGTGGGCGGTGCCGGTTGTATCCAACGCTATCAAGATCTCGCCGGGTTTTACAATAAAAGTTTCGCCGGGTAGGGTTTCAAATTCAAGCGTGCCCGATAGGGTGATCACGTATTGCTCGGCAGGGGCGTTGTGCCAATCATAAAACGAGTGCGGCGGCGATTCCTGGAACCTGATGGATGATGCCTGGTTAAAAACGCCTTCGTTTACTGTTCCTGTTTGTACATGCGAGTGGCCATCATGGCCGGTATATAGTTTATAAGCTTTTATCATTAGGGGATATTATAATGCCGCTAAACTAAGATATACCGCTTACATAACTGTTATGGCGGTGTAATATCTACCCCATTAAAGCTTATCCAGCCTAAAGTACCCTAAATGGATCTCGTCTTCGGGCAATCCCTCTACAGGGGTTATCGCTATATGGTATTTATCTTTCATCGCCGGGTTCAGCATCTCATCTATCCGATAAATATCATCCACATCAATGCCGTACTTGTCATCAATATGCGAGTTGGCGCCTTTCATCCCGGCAATGGTATTCTCGCGGAAGAACACCGTTTTCTTAGCCTCCTGTATGGCCAGCGCGCGGTCGTTCTTTACGGTTAGCACCACGTAATGCTGCTCCTCCAGTTTGCCGCTCTGGTAACCACCCAGGTTAATGAAGAATAATTTGTTTGGCGAGGTAGTATCTGCCTCTTCTTTAGGCACCACTTTTATGCTGTAACCTTCAACGGCGTTCACCTCGCGCCAGCCATCAATATGCAGGTTTGCGCTGGTGCCGCGCCAAAAGGCTTTTATATCGGGTATCAGGTCTTTTAAGGTGGCGGCTATCCCAAAGAAATAATCGTGCTGCTCTACATGCCTGCCGGGGGCTTTAGAGCCTAAAAGTAACATATAAAGTTTTAGGTTCTGTGCCGGAGTATGCTGGTTCATGCTTTGTTATCAAGTTTTAAAAATGCTTTCCGCGATAGTGTCTGAAGCCTTCTCGCAAAAATCAAGCCCCGAGTAGTCGGGGTTGTAGCCGCCAATATACGGCACAGCCATTACATAAAGGCGGTTGTTAACCTCACCAAGCCCACCTACAGGTTGAAAATCATCATTGATGGCAATACCTGGTACTTTTAAATAGTATTTGCCTTCAACTTCTGACACGGTATGTTTATCATGCTGCGCGGCTTTTTTACCTTCGGCTGCATCCCTGAATTTTAGTTTAGCAGGAGTAATGACATGCGCAGCCCTGAGGCTTTCATACGGAAAATCATCATAAGAAAGGTGAGGCTGGCCCGAACAATCAACATAGGTATTATAGTACGTTGATTGTTTTTTACCATTCCCGTCTGTATAATAATAATTGGCGCCGCCTTTTTCGTCGGGTTCGGCATCGCTATCGTTACCTACGTCAACCAGCTCAAGCAGGCCGGCATCATGCAGGGCAAAAAACTCCTCGCACGAGCTTTGGGGGATGTAGGCAATTACAATGGAGATAAGCGGCAACAGTGTTTTCTGCAACCGCTGCATATCCTCGGCCGAAAAGTGTTTGGCAGGGTAGTTCATGGCAAAACTTAAAACGCCCAGCATTTCCTTCCAGTAAATAGATTCGTGTTTTTTGATGGAACGGGCTGCCTCTTCGTATTCAACTTTCATCAGCTCAAAAGGGTCGGCTTGTTCGCGTAACGCCATCATGGCACCCACAAATTCCTCCATACCCATATCTTTCATGTATTCATAAAACACGGGTTGTTTTTGGCGTATGGGCTCTTTAAAATCCTGCTCAAAAATAAAATCGAGAGAAAGGAAGCCATTATTACCTTTAATATGTGCTTCTATTTCCTCATCGGTTAATAATGAGTCATTCTGCAGGTGCGAATCCTCCAGGTGAAACCTAACGGCAGGCAACATACCGTGGCGCGAATGCATCACCATTTTAAATCCTTCGCTGTTGGGCGATAGCTGATAAATAAGTTTGCCTGCTTTATTTTTAAAATATACCCCGTTATGGCGGGCAAGGGTGCGTACGGCATCAACGGCTGTAAGCGATGCTCCTTTTATGGCAACTGCATGGTTTAACTGTAAACCCAGCTTTGTTGGTGGGTATGGCGAATCGAACCAACCGGGTACCTTGCCCTCGTGTTTTACAGGCCAGTTGTGCCCGGTGCAAATAATGGCCTGCTCAAATTCGAACGATGTGCCACCCGCAATTTTAACGCGTACCAGGTTTTGTTCGGGCAGGTCTATAATGTCGGTTACGGGGCTGCTGTAATGGATAGTATATTCAATGTCCGCCTCGTCTGCTTTTTGTTGTAACAGGGCAAATTGCGCTGCAAGGTATTGGCCAAACAGCAGGCGTGGCAGTACTTTATAATCGTTATATATTTCGGGGGTGATACTAAACTTGTCCAGCAATGCTTTTGGCGCTGTTTTT
>NZ_JBAZRC010000174.1:0-9632 GCF_041663085.1 Mucilaginibacter sp. | reverse complement strand
GGCTTTCTCAAACAAAAAAGACGTAGGCACTGCCGATGCTAAAAACAAAAAAGATGTGGGTACTGCTGATAACAAAAAAGACGTAGGCACTGCTGACTAAGTAACATCACAATACACATACAATAACTAAAACATCAAATAAATATATAACCACAACCAATAATACAGATCATGAAAAAATTCATCATAGCAGCAGCAATCATATTCAGCACAGGCGCTTTATCAACAGTTAACGCTCAGGCTTTCTCAAACAAAAAAGATGTAGGCACTGCCGATAACAAAAAAGATGTTGGTACTGCTGATAACAAAAAAGACGTAGGCACTGCAGACAATAAAAAAGATGTGGGTACTGCCGATAACAAAAAAGACGTAGGCACTGCAGACTAAGTAATATCACAACACCACACACATCAAAAAAACAATCATGAAAAAGATAATCATCATAGCAGCATTAGTATTAACATCAGCAGTAACTGCATTTTCGCTTACTACAAGCACAACCAACAAAGCAGCAGATACCAAGCTTCAACAAGACGCTATAACAACTTCTGTTAAAAATACTGCTGCCCCAAAATCCGACATCGCTACTGCCGACTAATTAAGTATCAAGACCATCCAACAGGATAAACCATATGAAAAAGATAATCATCATAGCAGCATTAGTATTAACATCGGCAGTAACCGCGTTTTCGCTTACTACCGGCAATACCAACAAAACAGCAGACACTAAGCTTCAACAAGATGCCATAACCACTTCTGTTAAAAATACTGCTGCCCCAAAATCCGACATCGCTACTGCCGACTA
The DNA here is from genome assembly GCF_041663085.1 of Mucilaginibacter sp. Taxonomy (GTDB): domain Bacteria; phylum Bacteroidota; class Bacteroidia; order Sphingobacteriales; family Sphingobacteriaceae; genus Mucilaginibacter. The sequence goes on along the minus strand of NZ_JBAZRC010000174.1, from coordinate 8,827 downwards.
ATTTTCACATCAGCTTCGGCATCAACATAAACAAAAAAAATGCCCCGTTATTAAAAACGAGGCATCGCACTAAAGGTGCTTAAATTCAATTGTTCGTATCAATTACAAAGCAGGCTTAGCAGCAGTTTTAAACGCACTGCAATTATCAAGCTTGTACATTATAGTATAGCCCGCAGCACCATCAGTTTCCTGGCGGCCGTCTTTAGTAACCTTAAATGGTTTTTGGCCCAGCTGCTGCGATGATAACTGAAAAGCAACAGCCATTGTATCTCTAGTCCCTTCCTGCATAAACGTCCACACCGCTTTAATATCGTTGCCACTCATTGTACCTTCTAAGGTACCCTTACGTGCATCCTTTTCTTTTGGCAGCCATTTCATTTCGCCGGTTACCTTATTAGCGTTAACAACTAAATGTACAGCTGTGGTATCCTGGTTGCTTGTACCCTCGGTACGTAAAAAGCAGTATTCCATATTTTGCGCAGGCGCGTTCAGCGTAGCCTCTTTTGCGGTATCGCCGCCTGCAACTTTAGTGGTATCTGTCGTCTTGTTTCCGTTACCTGTACACGAGGCCAGGGCCAGTGCGCACATGCTTAATATAGTGTATGGTTTCATGTTAAAAATTTATTGTTTGATGTTTAAACGCCGCAGTTCTAAAAAAGTTCGATACCTTATTATATATACATTGTTTTACACCTTATATTTAAAGGTACACAATTATGCTACCCTGCATAGCGCAGATACACTAATTGGCACCATACCTTTTGGCACATGCAGCCCAAACATCATCGCGCAGAGATTGCTTATAGGCTGATACCCGCCTACCAGGGCAAAGGCCCTATAACCGAAGTTACACGATATGCTTTCAATGAAATTAAGCTACATTCTATAGAAGCCAACGTAAACCAGGCCAATCAGGCATCGATAACCTTGCTGGAGAAAACGGGCTTTGTAAGAGAGGGTTACTTTAAACAGAACTTCTATTACAACGGCAAAATCCTCGTTTCGGCCATTTATTCGATATAATGTGCAAAAAAATGAACATTTCTATAATTTGTTAGTTAAGTATAAATACATATATTGCCTTCAATATTAAAAATATTGTCTGTTGGCTTGCTAAAACAAGTTAACAAGTAATAAAAACAAAAAATTTATTAATCCAGTTACAATTAAAAAACTTAAAAAAAACTAAACATGGCAGCTTCAGGAATCACCGCGTATTCAGTAAAAACAAAAACTAAAAATGTTCCAATGATTGATCCAGTTATCGACATCAAATCTGGCAGATATATTGCAACAGGTAAAGATGCAGAAGGTAACAAAATGGCTGCTATCATGGGCAAAGCTACAGCAGAAGAGCATATTAAAGCAGGTAATGCAAAAAAAGGTTCTGGCTGGTAAATAATATTTTCATCCAATAAAAAAACCTGCTTCACAGAGGCAGGTTTTTTTATGCGCTAACTTTCCGGTTTAATCCCAGTCCTTATACGGCTTTACCGATAGGCTTGCGTTAGTATATCGGTTGTCGTGGCTTACCTCTGCCCCAACCCATTCGGGTTTTTCAAATGGCTCATTTTCGCTCTCAAGCTCAATCTCGGCAACTATAAGCCCCTTATTGTCGCCCGCAAAAACATCAATCTCCCATAGATGGCCTTCATAATTAATATTATACCTTGTTTTTTCCACAGCCGATGTGGCAAAGTTTTCAAGTATCTCGTTCCCTTCGGTTAGTGGTATAGTGTACTCATACTCGCTGCGGCTTATTCCGGCCGATGCACCTTTAAGGGTAATATATGCGGCATCGGGGGTTACACGTATCCTAACCGTACGTTTTTCCTCACTTAAAATATAACCCTGTTTATACACATTGCCTTTAGGCTTTGCCAGGCTATTCCATTTTTCATGATCTACTAAAAACTTCCTCTCTATTTCTGTTGGCATGTGGTTATGTTTTGTAGCAGTTAAATTACAAAATACTTTGTTTTTAAAACCGTTTATACGGTACATTTAAAGCTGCTTTATTGAGGCGAAGTGTTAACGAAATGTTAAAACCCAAACCCTCTAACATGCAATAACGCTAAATGTTTATATTAGCCACGCTACTTTGATATATTATATGAGCCTTAAAAAATTCGCGCTGGTCATGTTTCTGGCCACTTGTTTAATTACGCCTGCGTTTGCACAAAGGGATACTATTAGCCTGAATACTATTATTACTAAAACAGCAAAGTATATAAACAGCTACCCTATTGAAAAAGTTTACCTGCATTTAGATAAGCCTTATTACAGCGCCGGCGATACCATTTGGTTTAAGGCTTATGTAACCATTGATAAGCACCAGCTCTCGGGCTTAAGCAACATTGTGTATGTAGATATTGCCACCAATCAGGATTCGCTTGTTAAACAAATAAAACTGCCGGTGGTAAACGGTGTAGCCAATGGCAATATCATACTTTCGCCTGCGGCCTACAAGCAAGGCAATTACCATTTAAGGGCATATACCGGGTGGATGCGCAATTTTGATAACGATTACTTTTATCATAAAAATATAGCTATTGGTAACATTATACAAACCAATGTTAACGCATACATTACTTACAATACAACAGATGCAGGCGGCAAACCTAAAATAAGCGCGGCCATTACCTATCGCCAACCCGGCGAACCGCAATTGGCAAATAAAAAAGTTAGCTGGAGCATAACAAACCCTGCCGGTGATGAAATAAGCAAAGGCAAAGGCACAACCGACCAAAACGGTGTAGTAACAATGGTGTTAAATGAAAATACCGCTGCATCATTAAAAAATACAACGCTAACCGCTTCTATTGATCTGGGCAACCGTAAAGAATCATTAAACAAATTCCCGCTGAATGCGGCAATTGCCCAGCGCGATGTACAGTTTTTCCCCGAAGGTGGCGAGCTTACGCTTGGCGTGCGCTCTAAAGTAGCTTTTAAAGCCATTGGCGCAAACGGTTTGGGCTTAAATATAAAAGGTACCATTACCGATAATACGGGCACTGTAGTGGCCGACTTTACATCACAACATTTAGGAATGGGGGTTTTTGCCCTTTTGCCCGAGGATGGCAAAACTTATAAAGCCAATATCACTTTTGCCGATGGTGTTAAAACTACTTATGATATGCCGCGTATTAAACCAGCCGGTATTTGCCTTGCCGTTTACAATAACGACCCGGATAACCTGAATATCAAAATATCAGCAAACGACCCATATTTTAAAGCTAACCAGGGCCGCATTTATTACCTGATAGCACAAAATGGAGGTGCTATATATTTTGCTGCACAAACTAAATTAGAGAATCAAAGCTATAGCGCAGCTATCCCCAAAAGTAAATTCCCTACGGGTATAGTACAACTAACGCTTTTTACAGAACGGGGCGTTGCCCTTAGCGAACGTATAGCGTTTATTAAACATAACGATATGATGAACCTTACGCTTACACCCGATAAAAAAGCGTACGGCGTAAGGCAAAAGGTTAAGCTATCAATCCTGGCAAAAAACAGTACAGCACCTGTGGCCGGCGAATTTTCAGTATCGGTGGTGGATGAATCAAAGGTACCGTCTGACGAGAACGCAGAAACAAGCATATTCTCAAACCTGCTGCTTACCTCTGATATAAAAGGATATATAGAAAAGCCAAACTATTATTTTATAAGCAAGGACGCGGATGCTGATGCTAACCTTGATATTTTAATGCTTACGCAGGGTTACCGGCGCATATCATACCGTAATATCATAACTGATAAACTGCCACAGATCTACCTTTATCCCGAGCAGGATGGGCTCGAAGTGATGGGCACCTTACGTAATAATACAGGTATGCCAATATCAAAAGGCAATTTACGCCTGCAAATAGCGGGTAAAAATCTTAATGCCGAAACGGTGACGGATATGGTGGGCAATTTCAAGTTCTCCAAACTTAACTTTCCCGACTCGTCGCAAATAACACTAAGTGCACGTAACAACCCAAACAGCCGCAATTTAATGATAGCAGTAACTGGTGATACTTACCAACCTGCAACAAAAAACCCATACATGCAGGATGAGGTTACCGATATTGACAGTTCTTTTAAAACCCTGCTAACAAACAGCAAAAGGCAATATGATAATTTACACATTTTAAAAGAAGTTGTAATTAAGTCGACCTCGTTGGTTAAAAAACCAAGCCATACAGATTATGGCGTATTTTCGGGCTTACCTGTAATGGCCGATCAGCAAATAGCCGGCGCCCGTTTTAAAGATTGCAATAACCTGTTAGTATGTCTTCCATCAATGTTATTGGGGGTGATGGTGGAGGATAACAACCTGTATTTCATGAAAAATGCATCTAATAGCAACCGCCTGCCCTTACAGGTATTTGTGAACGGAAGGCCGATGGATTTTGCCACGCTAACCAGCATGAGCGGCAACGATGTAGAAACCGTAGAAGTTTTTAAAACAGATGGGTTAAGCAATATCAACAGAAATTATCAGTCGGACGGTATCGTATCTATCATCACCCGAAAAATAGAATCATCAAAAATTACGTACGCCCAACTGCAGGAAATGTTGCCTAAAGGCAACCTGCTTACTTATAATGCACAGGGTTATAGTATAGCACGCGAGTTTTATTCGCCGAAATACGATCTTTTAAAACAAGGTGGTGGCTTTGGCGGCGACTTACGCAGCACTATCTACTGGGCACCCAAGGTAAAAACTGATAAAACAGGTATCACATCAATCGACTATTTTAACTCTGATAGTAAAGGTACTTACCGCGCTACCATTGAAGGCATTGATGCCGACGGCAACCTGGGCAGGTATGTATTACGCTATACAGTAAAGTAAATCAACACGTTACATTTGCAAATCTGAATGTTAATTGCATACATTTAGGTAAACTAAAACCTAAATGTATGGACGCCTCATTAATTAACTGGCCTGCTGTATTTGTAGCTGCCTTATCGGGCTTTGCTGTTGGCGGCATCTGGTATTCTCCTGCTTTATTTGGCAATGCATGGATGGCCGATAGCAAGCTAACTATGGATGAAATTCAAAAAGGTAACAAAACCAAAATATTTGGTTTTGTTACCTTTTTGCCCTTATCATGGCAGCAAACCTTGCCGCTTTTTTAGCCGAACCAAAAACAGATGTTACCTGGGGCGCAACTGCCGGTTTCCTGGCCGAAATTTGGACTTTTGGTGCCATTGCTACACATAGCTTATTTGAGCTTAAAGGCTGGCGTTATATTTTTATAAATGGTGGTTACAGCATTGTATCACTAACCATTATGGGTGCTATATTGGGTTTGTGGAGGTAATTACCACCACTTGTTTTTTCCATAAATGTTGATACTTAATTAGGCCGCCACCAGCCGATATGACACTTTTATGAACCATTCAATCGAACAATAAAGCTTACTTAGCGTTAATTCATTTTATCATAAGAACTAATAATTATGAGTAACGCAACAACAACATTCCCAAAAACATTTAGCATAGGTGGCGATTTAGAAGTTAACCGCATAGGCTATGGCGCCATGCGTATTACCGGCAAAGGCATTTGGGGCCCGCCAAAAGACAAAGCTGAAGCCATACGCGTATTAAAACGCGCGGTTGAGCTGGGTATTAATTTTATAGATACAGCCGACAGCTACGGCCCGCATATTTCTGAAGAGCTTATTGCCGAAGCTTTATACCCTTACCCTGCCGACCTTGTAATTGGCACCAAAGGTGGCTTGTTACGCACCGGGCCCGATCAGTGGCCCGTAAATTCAAGCCCTGCGCACTTAAAAGAAGCATTAGAAGGAAGCCTTAAACGCTTAAAACTCGATCAGATAGACCTGTACCAGTTACATCGTATAGACCCTAACGTACCGGCCGAAGAAAGTTTTACCTTTTTAAAACAGGCGCAGGCCGATGGCAAGATCAGGCACATTGGTTTATCGGAAGTGGATATTGACGACATTAAAAAAGCGCAGGATTATTTTGAGGTAGTATCGGTACAAAACATGTACAGCGTAGACAACCGCAAATGGGAAGGCGTATTAAATTACTGCGAGGATAACGATATCGCCTTTATCCCGTGGTTCCCGTTAAATGCAGGTAATGTGGCTGCCCAGGAAAAATTGCAGCAGGTTGCCGAAAAGCATGGTGCAACCGTTCACCAGGTAGCGTTAAGCTGGTTATTAAACCACTCAAAAAACATTTTACTAATACCGGGGACCTCAAGCGTTGCCCACCTGGAAGAAAACATGAAAACAGCCAATATAGTGTTAGATGCTGAAGATATTGACGAACTGGATGGCATATCGCCACCGGTAGGTTAACCCCGATTGAGAGTCAAGACATTTGGAGTCAAGAATCAAGAAAAGACACCGTAAATATCTAACATGCAGTTAAATATCACCTGTGTATTAAATTTTTATTGATTCTTCACTCTTGACTCTTGATTCGCATTTATATGTATTTTTGCTGCCAATGAAAAGCAAAGAGGAGATACTGAACAGTTATTATTCGCAGGGAGCGGATGGCATGCCTGAGATTGCCGCCGATGGTTTATTAAATGCGATGGAAGAATACCGCCTGCAAGCCGAAGAAGCTGCTTTTAATGCCGCCCGACAGCTCAACGGCAACTCACCCATCTTCGCCACCTTTGCCGAATACAAAGCCCGCCTTGAGGCTGAAATTAAGCAACAGCCAAAAGAGGATACCGTAAAATTAGTTGCCGATAGCATCATCGAACAATTCCTGCCGGATGACCCTGCCGAACAAACATTTGAGTTCCGTTTAAAAACAGAAGGCGTTTATTATATCGCCCACTATTCAAGAAACACCGTTGGTGATTGGGAATATCAGAAAGCTGAACCGGCAGAATAACCCTCTGTGCCCTCTGTGGTTAAATAATCAACTATTACCCTACAGCAGCTACTTTAAACGGTTTCACATCTACGGTTTCCCATATTTTTTGAGTGATGTAGGGTTCGCGCTGCTGCCAGGCTTGTAGTTCTTCTTCGGTTTCAAACTGAACTATCATCACCGATCCTATCATTTTCCCTTCATCATTAAGCATAGCCCCGCCTACTACGTAATTGCCGTTTGCGTGCAGTTCATTAGCGCCATCTAAATGGTGCGGGCGTACAGCCATGCGGCGTTCAAGCGCGCCTTCGTCAGTATAATCGTATGCGGTAACAATATATTGGTTCATGTTATAATTATTTGTAGGTTATTTAGCAAATAACAGCAAGTTATAGCTAAGCTGCAAACTATCTGCAAAAAACTTTTAAACCCAGTATCATAATAACTGTATATTTTACAATATTTGTTTTCCAAACAAAAAACCAATTTATGAGAACCGATCTGCAAGAGCAATTTAATTCGCTATATGGTAAAGATGCAACCGAAACTTTTTTTTCGCCGGGAAGGGTAAACCTGATAGGCGAGCATATTGATTATAACGGCGGGCTGGTTATGCCCTGTGCTATTACCTTTGGTTCGTACCTGCTTGTTGCCCCCAATAACGAAAACGTTTTCAGGTTTAAAAGCCTCAATTTTGACGAGCAGGCAGAAGTGCCTTTGCAGGCCGATCATAAAAAAACCGGTGAAGTTTGGTACAATTACCCGCTTGGCGTAATATCATACTTTCAGAAAGATGGTAAAGCCCTGCAAGGGCTGGATTTGCTATTTTACGGCGATATCCCTATTGGTTCGGGTTTGTCATCATCCGCATCAATAGAAGTGGTTACCGCTTTTGCATTGAACGACCTGTTTAATGCGGGCTATAGTAAACTGGAATTAGTAAAGCTATCGCAAGCTGTAGAAAATAAATTTATCGGCGTAAACTGCGGCATTATGGACCAGTTTGCCGTAGCTTTTGGCGAAAAGGACAAAGCCCTGATGCTGAACTGCGACACCCTGGATTACCAGGCGGTTGACAGTAACCTTGGCGATTACCTGCTGGCCATTATCAATACCAATAAACCCCGTAAACTGGCCGAATCAAAATACAACGAACGCGTGCAGGAATGCCAAACCGCCCTTGCAGCCTTAAAGCAGGAGCTGGATATTAACTACCTCTGCGATATAGATACCGAAACTTTCGGCAAATATAAACACCTGATAACCGATGCAGTTGTTCAAAATCGCGCCAAACACGTGGTTGAAGAGAACGACCGGGTAAAGCTGGCTGCAAAAGCCCTGAGCAATAACAACCTGGCCGAATTTGGCCGCCTGATGTACGCCTCGCACCAATCCCTGCGCGAGTTGTATGAGGTTAGCGGCATTGAGCTGGATACCGTTGTGGATTATGCCAAAACCAACCCCAACGTTGCCGGTGCGCGCATGACGGGCGCAGGCTTTGGTGGTTGCGCAATCGCCCTGGTTAAAAAAGATGCCTTAGATAAATTCAGCGAGGAAGTAACGGCGTATTATACAGATAAGATCGGCTATGCCCCTGCTGTTTATGCCTCACATATTGGCGATGGTGTGGGTATACTGAATGAGATAGTGGTTGGTAAGTAGTGAATGGTGAGCAGAGAGTGGTTATATTTGCTACTTTATTGACTACTCTTTTATGCGTAAACTAAAGCTCGACGAACTAAACCGTGCCACCATTGATGAATTTAAGGCCCAGGATAAACTGCCTGTAGCTGTGGTATTGGATAACGTGCGCAGCATGCACAATATTGGCTCCATATTCCGTACATCTGATGGTTTCGCGGTAGAGCAGGTTTGCCTATGTGGTATCACTGCCCAGCCCCCGCACCGCGAGATTGAAAAAACAGCTTTAGGTGCTACCCAATCTATCAACTGGTCTTACTTTGAAACCCCTTTA
>NZ_JBAZRC010000173.1:0-9933 GCF_041663085.1 Mucilaginibacter sp. | reverse complement strand
TGCATTAGGCGGGCAGAACGAGAAACATGGCAAGCTTGATTTTGCCTTATGGATAAAAGCCAAGCCCGAGCATTTAATGAAGTGGCCATCGCCATGGGGATTGGGTTTCCCGGGCTGGCACCTGGAGTGTTCTGCTATGAGTAATAAATACCTGGGCCAGCAATTTGATATCCACGGCGGCGGGATTGACCTGATGCCTACCCACCATACTAATGAGATAGCACAGAACATGGCTTGCTGCGGTAAAAACCCTGCATCGTACTGGTTGCATACCAACATGCTTACCACCAACGGGCAAAAAATGTCAAAATCGTTAGGGAACAGCTTTTTGCCGCACGAGTTATTTTTAGGCACGCACCCGTTGCTGAAAAAAGGCTATAGCCCCATGACGGTGAGGTTCTTTTTTATGCAGGCCAGCTACCGCAGTACTGTCGATTTTAGCAATGAGGCCATTGAAGCTGCCGAGATATTTTATAAAAAACTTGCGGAAGCTGCTAAAAAGCTGGTTACGCTACAACAGGCAGCTATAACCAATGTTGATGAAGAGACCGATAAGGCCATTAACGGGTATTGCGATGACTGCTATGCAGGCATGAACGACAATTTTAATTCGCCAAAAACGTTAGAAGCATTAAGTAATTTATCCAAGTGGGTAAACTCGTACGCATCAAGCACCCGTAATTCGGGCGAGATAGCTGCGCAAACTTTTGAACGCATGAAGAAAACGTATAACGATTTCTTTTTTGATGTATTAGGTTTAAAAACAGAGGATGGCGATAATGCTGATACTGACGAACTGATGCAACTGGTGATAAAATTGCGCAACGAGGCTAAACAAAATAAGGACTACGCCACATCTGATAAGATAAGGGAAGGGCTAAAAAATATCGGGTTTCAATTAAACGATAATAAGCAAGGCACTACCGACTGGGTAAGAATTTAGTTAACAAGTGTTAAAACAATTTGCCACGGGGCGGGCTTTATGTTTATCAGTAAAATTATTTATTAAATTGCCCAACAAAATCTATACTACCGTTAACATGAAAAGATCAATATTAGCTGCTATTCTATTATCAAGCCTAAGCCTTACTGCTGTGTCACAAACAAAAGTTGAAGTGGCATCAGTTGTAACCGCCGAAGAAAACTTTAATAAATTAGTTGATCGTAAGGGTATAAAAGATGGCTTTTTAGGCGTTGCAGACCCGGAAGGGTTTGTTTTTAAACCCAACGTGGTTAAAATAACCGATTTTTATGAAGGTATTGATAAGCAGCCCGGTAAATTAAGCTGGCAGCCAAAATTTGCACGTATATCTGCAAACGGCGATCTGGGTTTTACAGCCGGGCCGTACGTTTATCAGAATGGCAAAACAGACGATGATAAAGTTTATGGCGATTACTTATCAATATGGCGCCTTGATAATTCAGATAATAAATTTAAACTGGTAACCAACCTGGGTATACAACACCCGGAGCCTGAGCAGGAAGTGGTTACAGATTTTAAAGAGCCCGATCTGGCAAAACAAAAAGCGCCAAGTAAGGATCCGTTTGCGGGTAAAAAGATATTGACCGGTACCGATGGTACTTTTAATCATTCGCTGTCATTATCTACATTAGCTGCTTATAAGGAATTTTTAAGCCCCGAGGCCCGATATTACTTCCCGGGCTTTGAGCCAATAAGCGGTACCGATAAAATATTAAAATTTTTAGCTAACGAAGGTATCAGCATATCTGCCGAAACGGTAAACGTTGGCCGCTCTACCAGTAATGACCTGGCTTATACTTATGGTACAGCCCGCATCAAAAAAGGCAACATCGTTAATAACTACAACTACGTACGTGTTTGGGAAATTGACGCCAGCTACAGATGGAATATGCTATTGGAAATATTCTCGACAGTAGAAAACTAAGCGAAGGCTCTTAAAACAGCTGCTCAATAATATCATTGGCCGAAAGGCCTTCGGCTTCGGCATGGTAGCTACGTACAATACGGTGGCTTAAAATTGGTTTTGCCACTGCCTGTACATCCTCAATGTCCGGCGAGTACTTGCCGTTAAGCACAGCATGGCATTTAGCCCCCAGGATAAGGAATTGTGAGGCGCGCGGGCCTGCACCCCAGTTTAATAAACGCTTTACCTGCGGGCCTGCAAATTCGCTGTTAGGGCGTGTTTTTGAAACCAGCTTTACCGCATACTCTAAAACATTATCGCTAACGGGTATATTTCTTACCAGTTGCTGAAAGTAAATGATCTGGTCGGCATTCAATTGTTTATTAACGTTTACCTGCGATGTGCTGGTGGTGTTTTTAACAACCTCCAGTTCTTCTTTAAAAGAAGGGTAATCCAACGCAACATTAAACATAAAGCGGTCCAGTTGTGCTTCGGGTAGCGGGTAAGTGCCTTCCTGTTCAATTGGGTTTTGGGTGGCCAATACAAAAAATGGTTTGGCCAAAGCATGGGTAACACCGGCAGCAGTAACTGCTTTCTCCTGCATGGCCTCTAATAAGGCAGCCTGCGTTTTTGGTGGTGTACGGTTTATCTCATCGGCCAGTATGATGTTTGAGAACACCGGGCCTTTAATAAATTTAAAATTTCTGTCCTCGCCCAATATCTCCGAGCCTATAATGTCAGATGGCATCAGGTCGGGGGTAAATTGTATACGTTTAAAGTCGAGGTCTAATACCTGTGCTACTGTTTGCACCAGCAGGGTTTTTGCCAGGCCGGGCACACCAACAAGCAGGCAGTGCCCGTTACTGAAGATCGATATCAGTACAAACTTAATTACCTCATCCTGACCTACAATTACTTTACCTATTTCTGCACGAATTTGCTGGTAAGCTTTCTTCAATGCATCTGCAGCCTCAACATCCGACCGGTATTGCATACTTTATTCTGTTTTGGCTTGTGCGGTTGTTTCGGCCACTACCCACCCTTTTAATTGCGGGCATACCTGGTATTCGGGGTCTATCTTAATAAAGGTCTCTTTACGGCGTTTATCAAACCATTGGCTTATGGTACGGCTAAGCTTATCGTTGTTAGCTTCGTCTTTTAACTTGGCAAAATCTTGTTCTAAGTTAGCTTTGTGCGCATTCGTAACAGATTTAAGGTATAAAATTTTATAGCTTTTTTTACCTGTTTGTGCATCGCTAAACAGTTGTGGTTTTGAAATCGAACCCACTTTCATGGTATCGGTAACCAGGGCAACCTGTGGGTCAAGCTTATCTGTTGGGATATAAGTTGAACGTGTTTGAACGTTCTCGGCATTCAACATCATACCACCATTAAATTTTGTTTCTTTATCGTCAGAATAGAACGCGGCCGCACTTGAAAAATCGAATTTCTTTATAGCCATCATAGCATTATAAACGCTATCGGCAGTGGTTTTAGCCCTGTTTAAACTGGATTCTGTAATTGCGGGGATGATCAGGATATGGCGTGCATGTACCTGTTCGCCACGGCGTTCTATCACCTGTAAAAAGTGAAAGCCGTTCTCGGTTTCAAAAACAGGCGATATTTCACCGGCTTTGAGTTTAAAGGCATTTGCGGTAAACTCTTTAACCATTGTTGAGCGGTCAAAGAAACCCAGATCGCCACCCTCAGGTGCAGATCCCGGGTCCTGCGAGTAAAGCCTTGCCAGTGTAGCAAAATCTTCGCCTTTTTTAACCCTTGCCCTTAGCTCCTCCGCTTTTTGTTTATAAAATTCTTTCTCTTCTTTATTTAGTTTTGGAGAAAATACGATCTCACCAACCTCTATTTCTTTGTTATATGATGGCAGGCTGTCTTTTGACAAGCTCTCATAGTATCTTTTAACATCCTGCGGGGTAGTGTTTACCTTTTCGGTGATCTTTGAGCGCATGCGCTGTGCAACAAGCGATTCTTTAATATCCGGGCGAAGTTCGTCTTTATATTGTATTACCGAACGGCCCAGGAACTGCTCAAGCCTGTCCTGGCTGCCTGCGCGTTGTATAAAGCTGCGCATACGGCGGTCAACTTCGGCGTCAACCTCTTCATCTTTTACCTGCACGCTATCAATAACGGCCTGTTGTGCAAGTAGTTTTTGGGTAAGCTGATTTTGCAGGATGATGCATTTTATACTTGGGTTTGGCTGCTGGCCACTTACCAGGTACTGCGCGTATTGCAACTCAATATCTGATTGTAAAACAATGCTGCTACCAACAACAGCGGCTATCTTATCAAGTGTACGTACCTGTGCCTGGGCAAATGACAGAAATATAAAAGAAGTTAAAATGGACAGTCCGATTTTTCTCATGTAATTGTTCAACTAATATTACGGATAGTTTATCCGTTAAAAATGCAAATTTCGGTAAAATTTATTAATAATAATGTATAATTAACCCGATGTACGAATATGCTTATAATGCTTCAACAGGAATAGGTATTTTTGGTTAAATTATGTTAAATATGAAAGTTGATAACCCGCAGGCCTTCCGTTTTATTATGCAGGATGAAATTTACCTGCTTAATAAGGATAAAGGCGTAAATATTACCCCGCCGGCAACCAGCCCTGTTGTTACAGATAAGCCGGAAGCTGCAACAGTTACTGCCGAAGTTACCGAACAGCCCTCACAGATCGCTCCGGTTGTTAACGTACAACTTGTTAGCCCGCCACAGCCTGCAGCCGTTGCTGCCCCAACACCTGAGCCAGTTATACAAACGGTTGAAGCTGAGTTTAATTATCTGGGTAAAAACAATAAAAATTTCCTGGTGCTGGTTAATTACACCACCGAAACGCATATAGCCGGTACCCATCTTGCCGCACTTCAAAACATCCTGAAACGTAAAGAACTGGACCTTGATGATGTAGCCATTTTAAATGTAAATAAATACGCCCCTGTAAAACTGGCAGCACTGGCCGCCTTTTTTGCACCAACCCGTTTGGTTATTATGGGGAAAGATGCTTTACCTGTGGGTATTGGGAACCTGCCGCTTAACCAGCCTTTACAGGGTAAAAAAACCCATGTGCTTTACAGCTTTAGCTTTGATGAAATGATGAGCAGTAACGACAATAAGAAGATTTTTTGGGAACACATGAAAACGCTATAACATGCAGCAATTAGTATTCGCTACAAACAACACCCACAAGCTGGAAGAGTTGCAGGCCAAGGCTGGCGATCATTTCAAAGTATTAAGCCTTAATGATATAAACTGCCATGATGATATTGAAGAGACCGGCCTTACATTTAACGAAAACGCATCTATAAAAAGCCGGTACATATATGAACGCTACAACTTAAACTGTTTTGGCGACGATAGCGGACTGGAGATTGAGGCCTTAAACAACGAGCCCGGGATCTACTCGGCACGATATGCAGGTGAACATGGTAACCATGCTGCCAATATGGATAAAGTGCTTGAAAAGCTTAATGGCGTTGAAAACCGCAAAGCACGTTTCCGTACTGTTATTTCATTGATTTGGAACGGTGATGAATACTTTTTTGAGGGTACAGTGCCGGGCACTATCCGCACCGAAAGATGTGGCAGTGGGGGTTTTGGGTACGATCCAATATTTCAACCAGACGGGTACGGCATAACCTTCGCTGAAATGAGCATGGGCGAAAAAAACAGCATCAGCCACCGCGGCCGGGCCGTTGATCAGCTTATCGCATTTTTAAATATCCAACCTAAGGCTTAACGGCTACCGTATCTTTTTTTGTTTTTATAACCGGCAGGTTTTTGTTTTTAAGCGTATCTGCAACAGGTTTACTAACAGGTGTTTGCTTGTTGTTAGTCGTACTATCTGGTTTGGGTTTATTAGCCGGCGCAGTAATAACAGGTGTTTTTGATGCAGCTACACTATCTTTAACTGCTTTTGATGCGGCAGGTATTTTAAGCTTTGATGTAGCTACACTATCTTTCCCGGCTTTAGCCCCCGCCGGTGCAGCTATTTTGTTATCAAGCGAATCTTTACCGGTTTTTAAACCCGGTGTTTTCGGTTTGTTTTTATTGGCATCCGCAATTTTTTTATCAGCCGCCGCCTGTGCCTTTGCAAATTTTCTGTTGTATGATGGCAGGATAGATTCTTTTGAAAATGGCCTTTCTTTAGGCTTCCATATAAAACCTTTAAGGATCCGTTCATCCTCGGTGAATTTGGCTAAAGGGCCATAGCGATGCTCGGGCTTACTGGTAAAGAAAATGTTATTGGCAGCGCCGTCTTTAAAAAAAATACGCATCCGGCTGCTTAACGACCGTTGCATGCCATCCACCTTTTTAAGGCTGTCGCGCGAGTAATAGATGCTTTCGGCGTTACCTACAATATACATCCTGTCCAGCTTGTCGTTCTTAAAAAACCCTTTCATTTTTTTACCTGCTATCTGGTTAAAGTTGGTAGAATCGCCCGGTTCAATATTTACAATAAATGATGAGGGGAACAGGTTCAGGTTATCCAGCTTTTTGTTCTTCATCTGCATGGTTATGGTATCGCCCGATAACTGAGAACCCTGGGTCCATATTAAAGGTTGTACATAACAACGCAGGGTAGAGTCGCTATTGCTGTAAAACATTGAGTCGGCTTTTGCCTGCAAGTCAGATTTAAACAGCCTGGCGCCATGGTAGGCCTTAATTATCCTTACCCTGGCGGTATCACTCAATACAACAGGTTTGGTGTAAAATATAGGGTCGTTATTAATGTCATCTTCTGTTTTCTTGGGAGTGGATTGCTGTTTATTCTCTGTAATTACAGTTTCTTTTCCTTTACTACCAATAAGTTTACCATTCCCTTTATTATTGTTCAGATCAAGAACTTCTTTGGCCTGTGGCTTAGGTTTCCCAAAAAAGTTTGGATGCAGGTAAGTTGTATCGCTTCTCCATTTTGGGGCGGTTATGGTTAAAAGTTTATCAGCCAGCTTTTGTTCGGCAGCAGTTAATTTTTTACTCTTTGCGGTTGTATCCCTGATGCTGGCCAGGCGTTGCTTTTCCTGCATTATTTTCAGGTCTTTAAAAGTAACTATCTGGGTTTCCAGCGTATCTGCCGATATATAGATCGAATCGCGCTTTACCTTTTTATCAGGTGCGGGTGCTTTTATCGCCGTATCAATATCAGCCACAGCTTTTTCTGTTGGTTTAATAGGAATAGTACCCGGCGGCTGTTTATTTGCAAAGGCATTAGCTTTTTTTATAAGCCCGGGTGCCGCTGCTTTGATGGCTGTTTTATTGGCTAATGCAATTTTTGTTAGCGTATCAATTTTAGCGGTGGTAATATCTTCGGGCTTAACCGGAATATTGGGCGGTACTTTTACAGGCATAGTGCCGGCCGGTGGTTTGGTTGCCAATGCATTTGCCTTTTTTATAATAGCGGTGTTTTTTGCAGTCGTTGGGTTGGCCTGCTTTATACCGGGTTTAACAGGTACGGTATCTATTTTTGTGGTGTCTTTAGTTTCGGTAACAATAATTACGTAGGGGTCTTGCGTAACAATGGTGCGTTCGCCGGCTTTATAGTAAGTGGCCAGGTCGCCTTTTAGGGTCACGTTTTGTTCCCTGTCATGAAAAGTAACGCGTTTAACAGCGCGGCCATAGCCCTGCAATTTATCGTAAAATAAGCTATCGCCGGTTAAGGTTTTGGTGCCTTGCTTGTAAAGGTTCTTTTTGCCAAAAAAAGCCTGCTCAGTAACAGTGTTATACAAGCCGTTCTCGGTGTAAAGGGTGTCTTTTTTGTCCTTGGTATCGTAAATATTGGTAGGCCCGTAAAAATAAGCTATCCGCGTACCGCTGTTATAACGCAGGGTGTCGGTTTTTATGAGGGCATCGGGTGTTACCAGCACCACGTTGTACCTGAAGTAAGCATCGCGCGAGAAAGCAAAGTAATACCCGTTCTTACTGGTAAGGGTGTTGTCTTTATTAACAAGTTTACCGCCACCCGTATAAGTACCAATGCGTGTAGCTGTATTATAAGTAAGGTAGTTTGTGGTTAATATGGCATCTTTATCAATCATCTTTACATTATCTGTAAGGATGGCTATTTTGGTATTGCCGTTGTAGTTCAGCTTGTCCGAGTAAATGTTCAGGGTATCGCCCTGGGTAATATTTACATTGCCAAAAGCATCAAAAGCGTTCTCTGCGGTGTAAAAGTAGGCGCTATCCGAACGCATGATGGAATAATCCTGCTGAAAAACCCCTTTAAAAACCTTTACCACATTCCTTCCGTTTATGTAGATGCTCTCGCTGCTTTTAGATTGGATAAGGTGAACAACCGACTTTTTCTGGGCCGAAGCAGTAAGCGTTAGTAAAATAAATAGAGTACCAAAAATGTATTTTATCACGATAGCAAAATTAGTTTTTTGCGGGGGTTATTAAATTAATAATTTTGACGTATGCTTCCGGTTAAACGCTTTGTTAATTTTATTGAACAAAATAGCTTATTTACACCTGCCAACAAAATTTTGGCAGCGGTAAGCGGCGGCATGGATTCGGTATTAATGGCGCACCTGTTAAAAGCCGCGGGCTTTAATTTTGGCATAGCACATTGCAATTTCATGCTGCGTGGCCCCGAAGCTGATGCCGACCAGGAATTTACCCGGCAGCTTGCCCAACAATTTGGGGTTAGCTTCCACACCATTAATTTTGATACCCAAAAATACGCTGCTGATAACAAAATATCTATCCAGATGGCGGCCCGCGATATGCGCTACCAATGGTTCGATGAAATCAGTCAATCAGCAGGTTATGACCCCATATCGCTCGCACACCATCAGAACGATACTATTGAAACAATATTGTTAAACCTTACACGCGGTACGGGTATAGCCGGCCTGCATGGCATCTTACCAAAAAATGGCCGCCTGGTGCGCCCATTGCTTTTTCTTACCCGCGACGAGATAAAGGCTATTATTACTGCCGAAGGTTTAAATTATGTAGAAGATGCCTCAAACGCATCTGTAAAATATGCGCGCAATAAAATACGCCACCAGGTTATCCCGTTACTGAAAGAACTTAACCCAAACCTGGAAGCTACGTTTGAGAACAACCTGCGCAATTTCCGCGACCTGGAAGTGCTGCTGAACGAGAAGGTTGATGCTTTGAAAGATCAACTTTTAATTACGGATGGTAACGAGGTACACATTGCTATTGATGAACTCAACAAGCTATCGCCAAAGCGGTTGCTGCTTTTTAAATTATTACAACCTTATGGTTTTACCGAAACAGTTGTTGACGACCTGATAAGCGTATTAGGCAAACATGCCGGCCGCACATTTGAAAACGCAGGGTTTACCTTGCTGGTAGATAGGGGCAAGCTCATTATATCGCCTAAAACGGGTAAAAAAGATACCGAGACAAGCATAGGCCAAAATGATACTGAGGTGGTTTATAACAACTATAAGCTGAACCTGTTACATGATGATAGTCCGCTGATTGTTAAAGACAACCCGCTGGCGGTTTCTGTTGATGCTGCGCTGTTGCAATACCCGCTTATGCTACGGGGCTGGCAGCAAGGGGATGTTTTTTACCCGCTGGGGATGAAAACCAAGCAAAAACTGAGCGATTTTTTTATCCACCAAAAGATACCGCTGCATAAAAAAAGCACGGTGCCTGTACTGGTAAACGGTAACGGCGATATCATCTGGGTAGGTGGCTACCGGCCCGACGAAAGGTATAAAGTAAGTAATAACACTAAAAAAGTTACTATATTCGAACTGTATAATTATGAGCGATAAATCGGTTTTTGTAGAAAAACAATATTTAGGCAGGGAGTGGATCCCCATTACCATACGCCTGGTTTTGGCCATGTTTTGTTTTGCCGCTTATTTTTTTACAGACGAACGCGAACGTAACGGCGACCTGCTGGCTATAGTAGGCTTTGTTATCATCATCATATCCATCATCATGGGTTTTTTGCTGCACTTTAGCACCCGGGTTATCAATAAAAGTATTTTGCTTGATGGTTTATGGAGTACACGCAGGGTAAAGATTGACCTGAACAGCA
>NZ_JBAZRC010000172.1:0-10199 GCF_041663085.1 Mucilaginibacter sp. | reverse complement strand
CACTTGCTGTGAGTCAATTTTAGCAATAACAAAAAAGCGATGGGCTCCTCAGCCCACCGCCATCAGTTATTAGTCAGTCAGTATAGTTAGACGTCGCGGGTAGATTCGAACTACCGTTAAAGGTTTTGCAGACCCACACCTATCCTCTCGGCCACGCGACTTTATGCCTCTCCGGCCCTGGTTATTTATTGGGCTGCGGTGTTGTACGCAAGTATGGTTTCACCTCTTTAAAACCTTTAGGGAATTTAGCCGGAATATCTTCTGTTTTGATTGATGGCAACACTACCACATCCTCTCCATCTTTCCAATCGGCAGGGGTTGCTACGCTGTGGTAAGCAGTTAACTGCAGGCTGTCAATTACTCTTAATATCTCCTGGAAATTGCGGCCGGTTGATGCAGGGTAGCTGATGATCAGTTTTATCTTTTTGTCGGGCCCAATAATAAACAGCGAGCGTACGGTTGCTGTTAGCGATGCGTTGGGGTGGATCATATCATAAGCCTGCGAGATCTCGCGGCTCTCGTCACCGATGATCGGGAAGGTTACTTCCACACCCTGTGTTTCGTTGATATCTTTTATCCACCCTTTGTGCGATTCTACATTATCAGTACTCAACGCTATCACCTTTACATTGCGTTTTTCAAACTCATCTTTTAATGATGCGGTTTTGCCCAGCTCAGTAGTACAAACCGGTGTATAATCGGCCGGGTGAGAGAATAAAACGCCCCAGCTATCGCCCAGGTAATCGTAAAAATCAATTTCTCCGTTTGATGTTTGTGCCTTAAAATTTGGGGCGTCGTCGCCAATGCGTAAGCTCATGTTTTCCTGGTTTAAAATGTTTTTAAAATATCTTTTATAGCGTAAAGCTATATATTGTAAAAATAGTTTTCAATAAAATTATTCGCAGAAAGCTTTTAGAGGGACGCCATAACAGCGCAAGAGGAATGCTTAAACATGCATTCAATTTCTTTTAACTCCGCTTATCTGTCTTCGCATTGGTTACGAAGCAGGAATTAGCACCTTACACAAGCTAAATGCCGTACAGGTTGCTAAGACATCATAGGGCCTTTCCCTCTGTCTTTCTGGATAAGTATGTTTAAAGAACAATTAACACTACAAATGTAGGTATTAATTCTATAATTCCTATAGACTTAATAAGCTATTTGGATTTAAGATTATAAATGGTTGATTTTCAGAAAGAAAAATTATCCGAACGCTCGCGCATGGATTCGCGCAGCATATCTGCGTAAAACAGAGTCAGCATTAACCTTAAATGCTATAATTCTTTTCAGTTGCCACCCGGTAGTTGGGGTCTTCCATAATGTTTACATCAATAACATCGGCTGCGTTTTCTAATAAAGCCACACAGTCGTTACTCAAATGTTTCAGGTGTAGCTTTTTACCGGCTTTATGGTAGCGCCCGGTAAGTTTATTAAGCGCCTCGATGCCAGACATATCCGCCACGCGGCTATCTTTAAAATCTATTACCACTTCTTCAGGATCATTTATCACATCAAATTTTTCGGTAAAGGCTGTTACCGAGCCAAAAAACAGCGGGCCGTAAATTTCGTAGTGTTTAGCCCCATGTTCATCAACATATTTACGTGCACGGATGCGTTTAGCGCTCTCCCAGGCAAACACCAGGGCCGATATAATAACGCCTATGAGTACAGCTAATGCAAGGTTATGCAGCAGTATAGTTATCACTGCAACCAATATGCCTACAAACACATCCTGCTTTGGCATTTTATTGAAGATCCTGAAACTTATCCACTCAAAAGTGCCAAACGCCACCATGATCATTACACCGGTAAGCGCAGCCATGGGCAACCTGCCAATAACAGGCGCACCAAACAGGATGATAATCAAGATGGTGAGTGATGCTATGATCCCTGACAACCTTGCCCTTGCACCTGCCGAAAGATTTACCAGCGTTTGCGCTATCATGGGGCAGCCCCCCATCCCAAAAAAGAAACCGTTTAAAATATTTGCGCTGCCCTGCGCAATGCATTCGCGGTTGCCGTTGCCTTTGGTGGCGGTTATTTCATCAACCAGGTTTAGGGTTAGTAAGCCTTCAGTTAAACCCACGGCAGCCATAATTAAAGCATAAGGGAATACAATATTCAGCGTATGCAGGTTTAACGGAACAGCAGGGATATGAAACGGCGGGAAACCACCACTAACAGATGCTATATCGCCTACTGTTTTAGTGTGGATGCCAAAACCAAGCACCAAAGCAAACACAACAGCAATGGCTACCAATGATGCCGGCACAGCTTTACTTATTTTAGGGAAAACCACAACAATGCCGATGGTTAATGCAACAAGGCCTGCCATAATTAACAGCGGTGTACCACTAAGCCAGGCCTGGTGCCCGTTAACTACTGTTTTAAATTGCTGTAGTTGCGCCATAAAAATAATTACAGCCAACCCATTCACAAAGCCGTACATTACGGGTTGCGGTACCAGCCTGATCAGCTTTGCCAGTTTAAACAGGCCAATTGCAATTTGAATAACCCCTGCCATGGCTACAGCGACAAAAACATATTCCATGCCGTTGGTTTTCATCAGGGCTATAAGTACCACAACAGTAGCCCCTGCCCCGCCGGATATAAGCCCCGGCCTGCCGCCAAACACGGCTGTAACCAATCCCATAATAAAAGCGGCATACAAACCCACCAGCGGAGGGAAGCCCGCCAATATGGCGAACGACAATGACTCGGGCATCATCGTCATAGCCACGGTAAGGCCCGCCAATATCTCGGTTTTATAGTTAACCCGTTGCGTAAAGTCAAATAATTTAAGGCTGGCCTTCATGGCTGCAAAGCTATAAAAATGCCTGCAACCTGACTGTAGAAGTTATTCTTACTTCCCGTTCAGCTTTTTAATTAGTTCCACTTCTTCCGGTCTATAAGGCGTACCATCCTTTCTGAAAATATCGTGAAACCATTCTTTGGGTTCGCTGCCATCAGGTATAGGGTTATCCCAGGCGTAAATAGTATTGGTTTTACCCATTACAAAGCCCCAGTTTAACGCGCCTACATTCTCCTTTTTTAGCATAGGCATAACGTTGGCAAATTTGCTGCCGCGTGTACGGGCCATATACTCGGTACATATCATGGGCCTGCCGTGGCTTTTTAACAGCTGGATGGTTTTAAGATGCGATGCCTCGTCGGTATAATCGTGATAGGTTATTACATCCGAATTTAACGCCTGGTAGGTGTTCAGTTTCTCAAAATTCCAGTCCCACAGGCCGGCAGATATTGGCTGGTCAGGGTTAACAGCACGGGCCCAGGCAAATACCTTTGTAAGTAAAGTAAGTGACGCTTCTTTTTTGTTAGAATTGCCCGGCTCGTTATACAAGTCCCAAAGCAGTATGCGTTTATCATGCTTAAAGGTTGTTAATACATCAGTTACATAAGCTTGCAGCATGGCGGTTTCGCCAGTGTTGTTAAGCCTGTTTCCAGGATCCTGCAACCAGCCCGAGTTATGGATGCCAGTTTTGGCGGCAGGTTGTTTACCGGTTTTGGCATCCGCATTCCAGCAATCGTCAAAAAAAACAAACATGGTTTTAATACCATGCTTGTTGGCAATGGTGAGGTACTTGTCAACACGTTTTTTAAAACCTGCTTTATCCTGTTTCCAGGCAAGGCTATATAAAAATACGCGCATGGTGTTAAATCCTATTCCCTGTGCATAGCCCAGTTCACGGTCGATGGTGGCGGGGTCAAAGGTATCTGCCTGCCACATTTCCAGCTGGTTTATTGCGCTGCTGGGTATAAAATCAGCTCCGCTCATCCATTTATGCTGTGCATACCATGCATTAGCTTTAGCTGTTGTCCAAACTTTACCCACAGGCGTTTTTTGGGCCGAGGCATTTATTGTTAATAGTATTAATAGCACCGTAAGCAGGTTAGCAAATAATTTTTTCATAGCAGGTATATATTGGTACGGGTAAATATATAAAAGTTTGGCAATTGGTTAATTACGGGCATTACAGTTTTGAATATCCGGTGGCAATGTAATTGATATATCTACAGTTACAATTAAAAAATAGAGATGCAATATGCTGCCCTTGTACAGCAATTAGCTTACGCACTCCTTTAAGCAATAATATTTCTTTACACTTAACTATATTATTACGATAAATATTATACTATTTTTACCCGTCCAAATTTTCATAACCCTGTAGGGAAATAACCGTATAAGAGCCTTACATTGTTATAATAGTGTAATTTTCAATACAATATAAATTTGTATAGGTCAATGATATGGGGAACATGGTTAAATATTCAGACCCGTATAAAATATTTGTGTCCTTATAATAATTTACAACAACGCTGGGTTGTATTAAACAGATGGCCCACATTTTTGGCATGTATTTTATTAAACCTTGTGTAAATAAAAAGTATTAGTGATTAAAGTGCGAAATGAGTTTTTCTGAGAGTCATAAGTTTTCTGGCGAAGGCATAGCTCATATTGCGCGTATAATTGATAAAATTAATTTAGGCATATGGGAATATAACACCGATACCAAAGAAGTTAAATGGTCACCGGGGTTTTACAGTGCCTTAGGATATGCTCCCGGTGAAATTGAGTGCTCCTACAATTTCTTTTTTAACCAGCTTTTATACTATCACGATAAAGAGGTTTTCTTGAAAGCCACGCAACATCCAAGGCAAGGTGGTTCGCCGGTTGCACACATCAGGTTGCTTACCAAACAAAACGGTTACCAATGGTTTGAGAACACTACTCAAAAGCACGATACCGCCGATGGCCCGGTAATTTACGGTGTACTTAAAAACATCCACGCTTTAAAAATAAGCGAGATAAAAGTTGCCGAAGCCGAGTTTAAGGGCAACGAAATTGGCCGCATAGCCAAAATTGGCAGCTGGGAAATTGATACGGCTACCATGGGGCTTACTTTCTCGAAAGAGATGTATGATATTTTTGAGCTTGACGCCCATGTAACAATGAGTGTTGAGGAAGCCATTGGCTTTTTTGAGCCGCAATACCGCACAACATTAACTAATGTTATTAATGATGCTTTAAACTACTGCAAGCCTTATGATATTGAGCTTTTGTTTAAAACAGCAAAAAACAATGTGATATGGGTCCGCTCAAAAGGGGTGCCTGTAATTAACGATCATGGCAAGTGCATAACCATAAGGGGTATTTTTCAGGATATTGATAGTATTAAAAGAAAAGGGATAACCCTGCAATCGTCAATAAACCTGCTGGATGATCAGAACAAGCGCCTGCAAAATTTTGCCTACATCGTATCGCACAACCTGCGGTCGCACTCGGGCAATTTAAAATTCATGGTGAATTTGTTTGAAGAAGCAAAACTAAGCGAAGAACGTACGGAGATCTTCTCGCACATTAAAACCATCAGCGAAAGCCTTAGCGCCACAATGGGCCACCTTGATGAGATAGTGAGGATACAATCTGAAATTACCCGCGAACGTAAGCTGCTTAATTTTGAAACCATATTTAATAATGTGGCATCGGCGCTGCATACCAATATCGACAGGACAAACGCCATTATAAATACCAATTTTAGCGACTGCCCGCAGGTTAACTACATCCCAGCCTACCTTGAAAGTATTTTGCAAAACCTGCTTACCAATGCTATTAAATATAAACACCCAGACCGTAACCCGGTAATAAATATAACCACCCGTAAGGTGGGTAACGAAGTTTACCTCATATTTGAGGATAACGGTATTGGCATAGATATGCAGCGCTACGGCGACCAGCTTTTTGGCATGTATAAAACTTTCCATCAAAACTCCGACTCGAAAGGGATAGGCCTTTTTATCACCCGCAACCAGGTTGAAGCGCTGGGCGGATCTATACAAGTTGACAGCACCGTAAATGTTGGCACAAAATTTACAGTAAAGTTGGTATAATCAATACCAAAAAATGAATACCGAAAACAAAAATGTGACTGCGGGAATTGTTGATGATGATGAAATTTTTACATACGGTTTCAAAAAAATCACAGCAATAAAGGGCCTATTCGACGAAATACTGAACTTTAGTAACGGAAAAGAAGCTATCGACTTTTTAAAAGATCCACAAAACGAACAACGTTTACCGGATGTTTTATTTGTAGATATTAATATGCCGGTGATGAATGGCTGGGAATTCAATAAAGCTTTTGAGGAAATAAAATCTCAGTTGGGTAAAAATATCACATTATACAATATCAGCTCGTCTATTGATCTTGAGGATATTAAACGTGCTAAAAGCAACCCTATCATTACCGACTATCTTTTAAAACCTATTGATGAGCAGTATCTTGCAGAGATATCCCGCTCGTTACAAAACCCGGCAGACGTAAGACTTTACAATTAATTTTGATTTACGGTTGTTTAAAACAGATATTAACTAAAATAAAAAGACCGGCTGATAAACAAGCCGGTCTTTTTTTATGGGTACACTCACAAATTACTCAATGTAGCTTTCCAGTATTTTAAAGCCCGATGTGGTTTTCAACTCAACCTTATCAACGGTTTTTGGCAACAGGATGCATTCGCCCATTTTTACCGGGTAAGCCAAATCGTTATGTTTAATAGTAAACTCCCCTTCTACACAAACATATATCACAAACGAATCTAAGTTCGAGTAGTCCTTATCAACGCCGTGGGTAAAATCAAGCACGTTGGTTGTAAAATATGGGCAGGTTACCAGGTGTACATCCTCGTTCTTTTTAGGTGTGTACAAAGTTTTATATTCAGGGTAATGTTTGTAATCTATAGCGGCCAGGGCTTCTTCGGTATGCAGCTCGCGTTTGTTACCTTTATCGTCTACGCGGTCAAAATCGTAAATACGATAAGTGATATCAGACGTTTGCTGAATTTCGGCAATCAACAGGCCTTTACCAATGGTATGTACGCGGCCGGCAGGTAAAAAATAAACGTCGCCAGCTTTTACATCTTCCTTGTTCAGGATATCCATAATATGGCCGCTGTTTAAAGCATCCACATATTCTTTCTCGGTCATTTCGCGGTTAAACCCGGTTATCAGGCTGCTGCCTGGGTCGGCTTCTATCACATACCACATTTCGGTTTTACCGAACGAGTTATGGCGCTTTTTAGCCAGCTCATCATTAGGGTGCACCTGTACACTCAGGTCGTCATTGGCATCAATAAATTTAACCAGCAAAGGGAAGATGTTGCCAAAATGCTTGTATACCTTCTCACCTACCAGTTCGCCCTTAAATTTCTCCAGCAGGTCTGCCAACGATTGTCCTTTCAGTTCGCCGCTTTCTACAACAGAAACATCCGACTTTACGCCCGAGATCTCCCAGGTTTCGCCGCAGTTTGGCAAATTGCCAATGCTTTTGTGCAGATACGTTTCTATTTTATGGCCGCCCCATATTTTGTCTTTAAATATGGTTTTAAATTTTAATGGATATAATGATGACATGGTAATGTATATTCTTGTTTATGCGGCTAAGTTATTAGTTAATTATTAAAATGATTGTGAAAAGTTAATATTATGTTTGAGTAGTAAACGTACGTTTTCATGAAAAAAGCCGTCCTTATCATTATCGCGTTCATCAGTATATCATCATGTAAAAACGATTCTGTATGGACCAAAAGCTATGAATCAAAGCTATACCGCGAAATTAACGCCGAGGTTAGCGAACGGTTACCTGATGATAGCAAGCGCCAAAAATTTGTCACCTTTATAATTAAACGCTTAAAAGAGGAACTACCCAAGGGCGTAGAATCCGTATCAAAGGACAGCCTTCAGCGTTTAAGCTCAAAAATAGGTAAGGAATATGGTTTTGCAAATAGCAGCGACGCTAATAGCGGGTTAAAGCCTACACTTGTACCCTGGACACCCGAAATTGAAAAAACCCTGCGTGAGGTTTTCTTAAAAGACGCAACAGCCGATAATAAAAAACAATACGAACAACTATCCGACTGTGTACTTGCTAAATTAAAGCAAATAAATCCCGACTCTGTGATGGTACCACTTACGCGTGAAATGGCACAAACCATTGCCAAGGAATGTTCAATGGAGATTGGCCGCCCCAACAAATAGAAAGGCCCATTTTGCTTTTAAGTTTTCGTTAATTGCTTTTAAAAACTCCCCGGTACAGTTGTATAAAGCCCAAACAAAAACTAATTTTACGGCATAAACTTTATCCATTACATGTCAGCTTTTTTATCCTCCAAAAAACTCCTTTCAATTTCTGTTTTAGTGCTGCTTATGTATAACAACACGCGGGCACAAAGCACCCAAAAATTCACATTTGAACTACCCGAAAGCAAAGTAAGCTATAGCCTTTATAACAAAATAAGTGTTTTAGATATCCGCAAGGATACTACCAGCATGGGTATTATACAAACAGGTGCTTTTAATAAAAACACAAAAGTTATTGCCAAAGAACCGCTTGATAACCAGTTCAATCATATTTTAAATGCTTTAACAGACAGCATAGCAAAATCACAGGAACTGTTGATACAAATCAGGCAGTTAAGCTTTGCAGAAGTTACCGGCTCATTTAAAGAAAATGGATATTTTTATTTGAGGGCAGGTTTGTATGCAAAGCAGCCCAACGGTTACCAGGAAATTAAAACCATTGATACGATAAGTCAGATCTCGTCGGGAGTTGATGTCACTAAGGCTCTGCTGCAACGTGGCAGCGAAACTGTCTCCGGCTTTATAGCATCCAACCTCAACAAAGTACCGGCAGCCCCCAAAATTTACAGTTATACCGACCTGATAAGGATAGACAGTGTTGAAAAACGCAGTTTAAAAGTTTACAATACTACCACCTATGCCGATGGGTTATATTTAACCTATCAATCATTTTGCAACCAGGTGCCCGATGCGCCAATCATCGTAACCAATAATTTTATTGATTATACCATGAAAACACCCGGCGAGAAGGGGAAACTAAAAAAAGTAAAATCGGATAAAGTTTACGCGGTGGTTTATCAGGGGCAGGCATACATAGCTACCAAATATGATTATTACCCCTTGAAAAAGACAAATGATGATTTCTTTTTTACCGGTAAAGCATCGGCAATGCCAAGTACTGTTGGTATGATAACTGCCAGGGTATTTTTTGGGATACTTGGCACATTAGCAGCATCGAATGCCGAAGCCACCTTTGAAATGAAGATAGACCACCTTAATGGCGATTTCGTACGGATAAAAGAAATAGTAGACCCCAATGCCGGTAAATACGATTATAATTAAGTTGATAATACAATCTATTTTAAACTTAAAAAGCCCGCTCTTTTCAGAACGGGCTTTTTACATTATACGGGATAAATTATTTACCCAATTTTGCTTTTAAGTTTTCGTTAATAGCTTCTAAAAACTCTTCGGTGTACAGGTAATCGGTACCGTGCTCAACCTTTGGTTTTATGGTGATGGCCAAATCTTTGGTCATTTTACCGCTTTCAACGGTTTCAATACAAACTTCTTCTAACGCTTTACAGAAGTTAACCAGCTCCTGGTTACCATCCAGTATACCACGGAATTCTAAACCGCGTGTCCATGCAAATATAGACGCAATAGGGTTTGTAGATGTTGGGCGGCCTGCCTGGTGCTCGCGGTAGTGGCGGGTTACCGTACCGTGCGCTGCTTCGGCTTCCATAACGGTGCCATCAGGTGTAACCAAAGTAGAGGTCATTAAACCTAACGAGCCAAAACCTTGTGCTACGGTATCGCTCTGTACGTCGCCATCATAGTTTTTACAAGCCCACACAAAGTTACCATTCCATTTAAGGGCCGATGCAACCATGTCGTCAATTAAACGGTGCTCGTAAGTGATACCGGCTTCGGTAAACTTAGTTTTGTAATCTGCCTGGTATATCTCTTCAAAAATGTCTTTAAAACGGCCATCGTATTTTTTAAGGATAGTGTTTTTGGTTGACAGGTATAAAGGCCAGCCTTTCATCAATGCCTGGTTAAAACAAGCGTGTGCAAAACCGCGGATAGACTCGTCGGTATTGTACATAGCCAATGCAACGCCGTCGCCTTTAAAGTTGTAAACTTCAAATGACTGCTCTTTGCCACCATCTTCGGGTGTAAAAGTGATGGTTAGTTTACCTTTGCCTTTGGTTACAAAATCGGTAGCGCGGTACTGATCGCCAAAAGCGTGGCGGCCAATGCATATAGGGGCTGTCCAGTTTGGTACAAGGCGCGGTACGTTTGCCATAACAATGGGCTC
>NZ_JBAZRC010000171.1:0-10278 GCF_041663085.1 Mucilaginibacter sp. | reverse complement strand
TTGAAGCATGGACAGAGGGTGGCGTGCTGATACTGCTGGCCTTTGTATTACCCATGCACCAGCTTACCATTATCCTGTTCACCATTTCGGGCTTTATTATAAATGTTTACGGGCATTTAGGGTACGAAATTGCACCGCGCCGGTTAAGAAACTCCATTTGGTTTGAGGTATTTAATACCTCAACCTATCACAATATTCACCACAGCAAATTTAAAGGCAATTACGGCCTTTACTTCAGGGTGTGGGACAGGTTAATGAAAACCGAACACCCCGATTATGTTAAAGAATACGATGCCATACAGCAAAAACGTTTTGGCACTACAAATTAACTTACTGTTTTTAAAGCTCGCTTTGACGAATTACGCATATTTAACGTTGTAGATAACGTTATTTTTTGTGTTGTTTGATTTGAGTTGGGTTCCAGTTTTTTCAGCAACAACGATATAATATTATCGGCAATGGCTTCAATTGGCTGGGCTATAGCGGTAACAGATGGTGAATGTAATTCAAATACATCGTAATCATCAAACGATACAATGGCAACATCATCCGGCACTTTCAGGCCCAACTGGTTTATTACTTTTAAACCGCATGTACCAATATGGTCGGTACCAAATAATATGGCATCAATGCCCGGGTTCTTTTTAAGGTACGCGCTTAAAGGTTCCTTAATGAGTTCCTCGTTACGGTTAAAATCAATCTCTTTGATATAGGGTTTTAGTTTATTCTCTTTCATTGCATTTTTATAACCATTCATACGATCAAGCATTTGTGTTTGCTCGGAAGAGAAGGTTATGAAAGCAATTTTGCTATACCCCTGTTCAATTAAGTGCCGTGTAGCATTGTAAGTACTAAACTGGTTATCTACAATAACGTAATCGGTATCAACATTGGGCAGGTAACGGTCAAACATGACCACAGGCAGTCCGCTTTTTATTAAATCGCGTACATCTTCCTCTATATCTTTTGGCGGCGCCATTATGTAGCCATCTACGTGCCTGTCCTGGAACATTCCTATCAGTTCCTGGGTTTTTGCTGTATCGTTATCGGTGCTGCAATAAATAATACGGTATCCTTTTTCATAGGCCCTATCTTCAATTAAGCGGGCAATATTGGCAAAAAACGGGTTAGAAATATCCTCAACCATTAAACCAATAATGTTTGATTTACCGGTGCGTAAACTCTTGGCCAGCGAATTTGGTTTATAACCAACCTCCTTAACCAGTTTTAAAACTTTCTGAACCAACTCCTCGCTGATCCTTTTTTCTTGCGCCCTGCCATTTAATATGAATGATACAGTGGTTTTAGAAATATTTAATAAGTTGGCAATATCAACAATGGATATTTTTTTATTCATACTAAACCGATTTACAATATAAAACGCAATGTAAATTTAATTTTTATGTTTTTAAAATAGATGATACTATTATTGTGATCAACAATATCTGTAATACAACCCTTACACAAGCTTTTTTACACGCTTATAGGTATAGGCAAAGGCAAATATAACGGCGTAACAAACAATAGGCAGTAAATAAGAAGTAGCTACATTTTTATTGGCTATTAAACCCATTAACGGTGGGAACAACGCCCCGCCCACAACCCCCATCACAATAAATGACGATGCCTGTTGGGTATGCTTGCCCAGATCTTTTAACCCTAAACTGAATATGGTAGGGAACATAATGCTAAAGAAGAAATTGATCATGATAAGTGCCCCGAATGATACCCAGCCAAATGCCTGCGAAACGATAATACACATCACAATATTACACGCCGCAAATATGGCCAGCAACTTATTAGGGGCTATGTAACGCATCAGGAAAGTGCCGGTAAAACGCCCTATCATCATCATAAAAATACTGAAGGCAAAGTAATTGGCCGCGTGCGCGTCTGAAAGGTGCATCACCTCGTGCCCATAGTTAATAAAATAAGCCCATGTACCACCCTGTGCTGCCACGTTAAAAAGCTGCGCCACTACCGCGAAAACAAAATGCTTATGCTGAAAAAGTTTCTTGTCGGCATGTACAGTTTCGCCAACAGCATATGCATCGGTTGCTACCACATGGGGGTCGGTTAATGCCGGTACCTTTACAAATGAAAAGAGCACACCAACCCCGGTGATTACCAATCCGATTATAATGTACATGTGTTTTACCGATACCAGATCGTTAGAGTGTCCACCATCGCTACGTAAAATAAAATAGCTACCCAGTAAAGGGCCGATTATTCCACCTACCCCATTAAATGCCTGTGCAAAATTAATACGCTGATCGCTGGTTCGTTGATCGCCAAGGGCTGCAACAAACGGGTGGGCAACAGCCTCAAGCGTAGCCAGCCCGCAGGCCAGTACAAATAAAGCTATCCTGAAGTACCCGAAGGATTCGGCATCAGATGCAGGGATAAAAAGGAAAGCACCACAAGCATATAAAAACAACCCCAGTTGTACCCCTCTTTTATATCCAAACCGCTTCATGAACAGGCCTGCCGGGATCCCCATCACCGCGTATGCGCCAAAAATAGAGAGCTGTACCAGGCCCGAACGTGATTTGGAAATATGTAAAACGTTTTGGAAATGTTTGTTCAGGATATCGCCCATCGTCATGGCTACGCCCCACAGCATAAACAGGGAAGTAACAAAAGCAATAACTAAAAAATACTTTCTATCGGTGAATTTGGGCTTATTCTCCATTATGGAAGTTTAATTAATTGGCACACAATTATAACATAATATGCCCTTGCAATCAACATGAAGCCTTTTTTTTATTTTAACCAGAGGTAATCGTAATAGTCTATCTTACTTTGCTTTCGATAACGAGAATGGTTTATCCTGTGTTGCAAGCCCCCTTTTAAAGTTTGGCTTGCTCCCCATTTCAAATTTTAAGATCCCGCCGTTGGTGATGCTGTAATGGCTGAGCCAGTTATGTGTATAAGGCTTACCATTTAACGTGGCCGACTGGATATACACGTTCTGCTTACTGTTGTTATTAGCCTGTATAATGAATTTTTTACCATTCTCCAGCGTCAGGGTCGCTTTTTTAAACACAGGGCTGCCAATGGCGTATTGGTCTGTACCCGGTGTAACGCTATAGATACCCAAAGCACTTAATACATACCATGACGACATTTGCCCCTGGTCTTCATCGCCGGGGTAACCGTTTTGTGTAGAGTTGTATATCTTTTCCATCACCTCACGAACATGCTGCTGGGTTTTCCAGGGCTGGCCCGCGTAGTTGTACAGGTATATCATATGCTGGATAGGCTGGTTGCCATGCGCATACTGCCCCATGTTTATCAGTGCCATCTCTGTCATTTCGTGTATCACCTGCCCATACCCGCCAACCTTGATGGTTGATGGCTGCGAGAAAACAGAATCGATCTTAGCTGTAAAGTTTTTATTACCACCCATCAGGTTAATCAAACCCTGTATGTCATGAAAAACCGACCATTGCCAATGCCATGCGTTTCCTTCGGTATAAGGGCCGCCCCACTCTAATGGGTCAAATGGTTCAACCCATTTGCCATTTTCATCTTTGGCTCGCATAAAACGGGTACCGGGGTCATACAGGCTTTTGTAGTTGAACATATTTTTACCAAATGCGGCTTTATACTCTTTATTGCCTACAGCTTTGGCCAAACTGTATCCGCAGAAATCATCATAAGCATACTCTAAAGATTGTGCTGTTGCCCCCAGTGTTTTTTGTGAATATGGTACATAGCCATTGGCATTATAATCTTTAGCATTACCACGGCCGTTTGCACCTCCCCATGGGCCTTTGTTATTGGCTTCGTGGGCATAGGCCTTCAGCGCCTTTTCCGGATCGAACGTACGAATACCTTTTACCCAGGCATCTGCCAGTAAAGAGATAGCATGGTTACCTAACATACCACCTGTTTCGGCCGGGAAAGACCATGCCGGAAACCAGCCACATTGTTCCTGCGCGGCAAGCAGGGCCTGCATATACTGCCCTTCCATTTTGGGGTGCAGTATAGTATTTAGCGGAAATTGCGCCCTGAACGTATCCCAAAAACCATTATCGGTATACATATAGCCATCGTGGATCTTCCCATCGTACGGACTAAAATAGTATGGTTTACCTTCTTTATTGATCTCATAGAAACGGTGCGAGAACAAGTTTGCACGGTACAGGCATGAGTAAAACGTAGCCTTTTGCTCTTCGGTGCCGCCCTCAACCAAAACCCGGTTAAATAACGTGTTCCATATTTTTGTTGAGGCTGCTTTGGTATCTTCAAATGATTTGAATTTGCCCAGCTCGGTTTGCAGGTTTAGGGTGGCTTGCTCCGGGTTTATGTATGATGATGCAACTTTTGCCTGCACCACATCGCCATCGGCAAACTGGATGTAAGCACCACGGCCATCACCTTCATCTGTTAAGTTACCTGCAGTTATTTTGCCTGTTTTGTTTTCCCAGGTACCGTATGCCTTAAACGGCTTATCAAACACAATCTCGAAATAATTTTTAAAGTTTTGCGGCGCCCAGCGACAGTTATTTACCCAGCCTGTAATTTTATGCTCTGCAGGATAGATCTTCACCTGGCTCATTTTGGTATAGCCATCCAAAACCAAATAGGCCGCTGCTTTGGGGAAGGTAAACCGTAAATGCGCGCCACGCTCGGTGGTTGTCATTTCGGTAGTGATATTGTTATCAAACTTAACCTTGTAGTAGTTTGGCTGCGCTACTTCATTCTTATGGTCGAATTTAGAAGCGCGCTCATCATCCATCACCAGCAGTTTGCCGGTAACGGGCATCAACGAAAAAACCGCATAATCATTTACCCATGAACTGCACTGGTGCGATTGCTGAAACCCCCTGATGGTATTTTCAAAGTACTGGTACTTCCACCCATCGCCGTTTTTGCCGGTTTGTGGTGTCCAGGTGTTCATGGCAAAGGGCACGCTGGTTGCCGGGTATGTGTTACCGTACGATAGCTCGAACTTGCTATTTGTACCCTGCAGGGTATTGGCGTAATGCACCAGGTTTTGTTGCTGCGCTTTAACTGCGTTTAATAACACTACAGGTAGTATTGCAAGTAGTAATGCTTTTTTAAGGTTGATATTTGGGTATAACACGTTACGGAGTTTTGGATGATCTGAAGATGTTAAATATCGGGTATATTCTACCTTTTTAGCAATGGATCCGGAAGACGACACTTCCGGATCTTGCCAACAAAATCAACCCAATACTCAAAAATATGTAAATAAAACGATTTAGCAAAATCACTACAAAAAAAGCCCGAAAGCTTAATCTGTAGTGATATATTTCTTTTAGAATGTAACCTGCAAACCTAAAGTTGCAACACGTTCGTTTGGATAAACATCACCTGCCGAGCTGGTTGCCACTTCCGGATCCTGCTGATATTTGTTATAATTTGTCCAGGTAAATAAGTTATAAGCGCTTAAGTATAAACGCGCGTATTTAAAGTGGAAAGGCAGCATTTTGCTCGGAAACTGGTAACCTATATCAACACTTTTTAAACGGATATAATGCGCATTGATCAGCCAGTAATCTGATAAATAATTTGATGGGCTGCTAACAGATAGCGGATCTGTTGTTAAACTTGGGAATTGTGCGGTAGCAGCGGTTGCCGGTGTCCAGCGTTGCTCATGTATAGGCTGAAACTGGCTTTTAAACGGCTCAACCCCTGTGCCAACTACAGCAAAGCTGTAGCCAAAAGCCCCTTGTAATAATACACTTACGCTAAAGCCTTTGTAACCTGCACCTAAGGTTAAACCGAGGGTGGTATTAGCCAGGTTTGGTTTACCTATTGGCTGCTGATCGTAAATATCAATTTTCCCGTCTTCATTTTTATCCTGGTATCTTAAGTCGCCTGCCTGTATTTTGGCACCATTTGTTGGCGCAGGGGGCGCACCCGGGGCGCCACTGTTTATCTTATCGGCATCTTCCTGGGTGTAATAGCCTATAAACTTGTATCCGAATGGCTGGTTTATTGGTTGCCCAGTTCTGTATAACCAGGGATATGCCGGGGCTGCCTCTCGCATCTCCAATATCTTGTTCTTAGCATAAGAGAATACAAAGTTTGATTGGAATTGCACCTGCCCTATTGTTGTTTGGTAACCAATTTGGCCCTCAACACCACGGTTTATTGATTTACCTGCGTTTACCGCAGGTGCACCAACACCCAACACGGCAGATATATCGCCCGGATAGATCAACTGATTATACCTGATGTTTCTAAAAAACTCAACTACCAGGCTTAATTTGTTATTAAACATATTAGCCTCTAAGCCTACGTTCAATTCCTTTTGCGACTCCCAAAACACATCGGTATTTGCCAGGGTACCTTCATAGATAGCACCCGCAGGGTTATGGCTCGTGCCAAAACTATAGTCGTTAGGATAACTAAAGTTGTTTTTATTATAAAACTGGCTGTAAATATATCTTGACCCGCCGATGGCGTCAGAACCTACTTTACCGTATGATGCGCGTAGCTTTAAATACTGAACAAATGATACGTTTTTCCTGAAGTAGTCTTCATTCGCGATGTTATAACCTATTGAAATAGCCGGGAAAAAGCCAAAGCGGTGAACAGATGCAAAACGATCTGTACCGTTATACCCGCCGTTAAAATCAATCAGGTATTTGTCTTTATAACCATACCCCACTTTTATTGATTGCCCACTGAACTTTGACGGGGGATCTGCCTGGCTGTTATCCTGGTATTGATTATATAGTAATAAGGCATTTACGTGGTGGTCACCGGCAAATATTCTGTCATAGGTCATAAAACCCTGCAAGTTTAACCTGGTAATGTAAGCATCGGTATTACCGGCCAGGTTATAATCAGATAGCACGTACTTACCGCGCGGGTCAAGTGTATAGGTATCGTTAACCGGGTTGTAATGGTAACTCGGCGGATTATAGGAGAATGAACCCGAACTATTGTACCTGTATAATTGCTTTGTGTATTGCTCAATGCTCGAGTAACTTATACGACCGGTAATTGCCAGGCCTTTGGTTATGTCATCAAGCTTTTCGCTGATATCAAACAACGAGTTAAAATCTGTACGGGTGCTGCGGTCATAACCACCATTTGCAAGCCTTGCATTTATGGTAGCATATTGCTGTGGCGTATTCTTTAACGAAAAGGTATTGAATTGTGAATATGCATAAGCATAACTGCCATTAGGGTTCAGGAAAGGCGCCGAAAACGGCGTTACCTTTGTATAATCGTATATTTCTCCTAAAATATTTTGACTGTGCGGCTGGTTTACCGTACCGAAACGCGCACTCAGGTCTAACCTTACGCTTAGGTTTTTATTTGCTTTCAAGTCCAGATTTGAACGGAAGTTATAACGGTTATAGTTGTAATCGCTGTTGATCTCGTTTTGTGGATCAGAAAAATTCCTCAATAAACCGTTTTGTGTAAAAAGCCCACCTGTAATAAAGTATTTAATGACGTTTGTTCCGCCAGATATATCCAAGTTGGTGTTACTTTGACTGGTGTAGTCTTTAAGTATCGCTTTGTACCAGTTAACATCTGGGTGGCCGTACGGGTCGCTCCCTGTGCGGAATGCTTCCAGATCGGCAGAGGTAAAAGATAACCCGCCATTTGGCTGGTTATATGCTTTATTATAATTGGTTTCCGCCTCATTAATTAGTAATGCGCTTTGATATGAATTAAGGAACTTAGGGATCTTGGTTGGAGATTGCACACCGCTTTCCATTCTTAAATTCACTGTAGGCGCCCCTATTTTACCCCTGCGGGTGGTTACCACTAAAACACCATTTGCACCCTTTACACCATATATGGCCGTTGTTGACGCATCTTTTAAGATGGTAATGGTTTCAATCTCGTTAACGTTTATTTGCTGCAGCTGATCTGCCTGGTACTCTACATCATCAACTATTATAAGTGGTGTATTTGAGCCATTGATTGAACTTAAGCCCCGGATGTAAAACGACGCCGCATCCCTGCCCGGTTGCCCTGATGTTTGCTGAGAGAAAAAACCAGGCAACCTGCCTGCTAATGTATTTTGAACGTTTGCTGTTGGCACGGTACGCACATCAGCGGCTGAGATCTGGCTGGCCGAACCGGTATTGGTTATACGTTTTTTAGGCTGATAGCCCAATATAACCACCTCATTCATATCCTGGCTGCTTGCTTGCAGGATAACATCAACACTACTTTTATCGGCTACCTTAACTTCCTGCTGCACATATCCTATAAATTTCACAATAATAACCTCTGCGCTACCTTTTAGTGCTATTGTAAACTTACCACCGGTACTTACAATAGCAACATTTTGAGGCATACCCTTTTCAACAACAGTAGCCCCGGGCAAAACGCCGTTACCATCTTTTACTGTGCCGGTAATTACCCTGTTTTGGGCAAACAGCACAACCGGCAGTAACAACATTATAATTGGTAATAGTATAATTTTTCTCATGATAAGTTCTTAATTCAATAATTGATATAGAGGTTAATTACCATCCCGGGTTTTGTTTCAACTTAGTGTTCTTCACCGTTTCGTTGTAAGGTATCGGGTACAGGTACATGGCCGGCGCTTTAAACTTGGTAGCAAGAACTGGTGCATAGGTATAAGTATAGCCCGCTATAGCATTGGCTATAGTAACCCCTACCCTTGGCTTGTTCATTACATCTTCGGCAATTTTCCAGCGGCGGATATCCCAGTAGCGGTCTTCTTCAAAAGCCATTTCAATACGGCGCTCGTTACGGATAATGGTACGCATTGCATCCTGGCTTAGCCCGGGTGCCAGTTGGTACGGGCTTAAACCTGCACGCTGGCGTATTTTTTCGACCGCAGTATATACACTATTATCTGGTGTGGCAAGCGCTTCGTTCTGCGCTTCGGCGTAGGCAAGTAACACATCGGCATACCTAAAAAACATCCAGTCTTCAGGTGCTGTACCGTAATTGCTTTGGCTTTCGTACAAACCCATAAATTTACGCATGTAGTAACCGGTTACTGTTTGTTGGTTACCTATGTTTGGTTTGCTGCGCCCCCCCTCATAGGTTAGTACTAATGAATTAAGCCACGGCGAGCCGTTGTAAAATATGGTATAGCCTAAACGCGGATCGCGGTTGGCATAAGGGTCGTTTTCATTATAATTAGAACCCGGTGCATCAATAGCCAGCCCATTTTTCATGGGGAAGGCATTAACCAGATCCTGCGTTGGGCTGGTTTTACCCTGCCCAATAGGGTTAGTAGTAAAGCCAATAGGCCCGTTGTTTGATTCTACCGTATTTGTTAAGCCATTGGGCCGTTGAAAAATAACCTCGGTATTTGCCGGCACCTGGGTTATAAACGCGTTTCTAAAATCGGGCACCAATGTAAACGCATTCAGGTCCATCACATCTTTAGCCGCCTGTGCTGCCAATACCCACCTGTTAGCATCAAAGCTTGTATAACCCGTTAGCGGGTTGGCGCCATCAATATTGCCGCCGTTAAAAAGCGGACTTGCCGCATATAACAAAACCTTGGCTTTAAGCGTCAACGCAGCTGCATTGGTAACCCTTTGCGAATTTGCTGTAGGGCTTGCCAGAGGAACGGTAAGCAGAGTACCTTTTATAGCATCGCACTCGCTTACTATATAGTCAACACATTCCGCAAAGCTGTTACGCGGCATGTTTAAGTCATCATCTAACGTAAAAACTTTATCACCCACAATTGGTACGCCGCCATAACGTTTAAGCAGGTCAAAGTAAAACATGGCCCTGATAAATCTCGCCTCGCTTTTCCAGGCAAATTTCATAGAAACGCCTGGGCGCAATTCATCCTTAACGGGTACAACATCTATGTTGCTAATAAATACATTAGCTTTCCGTATGGCTACGTAAGCATTTTGCCACACGTTCTCATCGACGGGTAAATTGGTTGAATTATACGAACCTGTTGATAATATGTACGGAACAGAGGTTGTATTATTGGATGCCGATACCGCATCGTCCGATGCAGCGTCGAGATACTCTCCGTTAACCCGGTTATGCCCGCTCTTTAACAGCGCATAGGTACTGTTCAGAAAAGAATAGGCGTTGGTACCTAACGAGTCATTTTTATCAAAAACATAATCTATAGTACGTTGCTCGGCAGGGTACTGCTCATACTTTTTACAGCCCGCAACCACAGCAACTACAGCTGTTATTAATAGTATTTTATATTTAAAGGTCTTCATAATCATATCCTTTACTGTTAATATTATAATTTGACACTTACACCGGCGTTAAACACGCGCTGTATAGGGTAAGCTAAAGCATTCACTTCCGGGTCGATAC
>NZ_JBAZRC010000170.1:0-10325 GCF_041663085.1 Mucilaginibacter sp. | reverse complement strand
TACTGTACATTGTTAACAGGCACATTTTGCAATTTAGCCTCGTCATCCCAATAACGCATACGTACTATTAAACCGGCGTCGGGGTTTTGTTCAAACCGGGTGGCTTCATCTGCGCTCATAATCCCCCCCTGAAAATTGAGCGTTGCCTGGCTAGCCGGCGATAGCTTTTCAAAGTAACCCGGGTTTTTATAGGTAAGGTAACGCTTGGCTATTACATGCCCCTGTACAAGGGCGGCCAGCCTTTGCGAAAACCCACGCTCTAACAGATAATCTGCTCCAAGTTTTTCGTGGTCAACATTACCCATACCGTCCATACTTGCTACACCTTCGCTGGCACACAGGTGGCCAATGTCATGAAAAAACGCGGCCAGTATAACTTCATCATCGTTACCCTCGCTTTGGGCAAGTGCCGCCGCTTGCGACATATGCTCCAACTGAGAAACAGGCTCACCAATATAATCTTCATCGCCATGCAATTCATACAGGGCAAAAACTTCATCAACAATTTGTTCGGCTGTGCGTACAGTTAAAGGCATATTAAGGATTATTTACAACAAAATAAAGCTATCTATATTACCGTAAAATTAAATCTGTATCATATAATTTATAAGATGTTAAATAAGCCTAAATACCTTGTCATCTTTAAAATAATTATCTACTTTACCCCCGTTCAACAAATGTTAAGTAATAATGGAAGATGATATACTGATACAGATCAGTAACCAGATCAAGGACCGCCGCCGCGAGAAAAACATAACCGTACAGGAACTGGCATCAAGGGCCAATGTAAGTAAAGGGCTTATT
The DNA here is from genome assembly GCF_041663085.1 of Mucilaginibacter sp. Lineage (GTDB taxonomy): Bacteria > Bacteroidota > Bacteroidia > Sphingobacteriales > Sphingobacteriaceae > Mucilaginibacter. The sequence continues at coordinate 9,521 of NZ_JBAZRC010000170.1, read as the reverse complement.
TCACAGATAGAAAACAGCCGCACCATTCCATCCCTTATTGTTTTAATTGATATTATTAAAGCGCTGGATATTGACATGAACGTTTTTTTTAAAAACATTCATTCGGGCGGTAAAAACTTTCCGCTTATTATACGCAGGCAGGCCGAGTATGAGCATTTTGAAAAAGAGCATGCCGAGGGCTTCCATTACCAACGGATATTTACGCAATCTATCAAAAATTCAACCGTTGATATTGTTATACTTGAGCTGGAAGCAGATGCCTATCGCCCTATGGTGGAGACAGAGGCTTATGAATATAAATATATACTTAATGGCAGTATAGAGTATCGGTTTGAAGATAGTTCATTTATACTACATAAAGGCGACTCGATGTTGTTTGACGGACGCCTCTCACATACGCCCAGAAACACAGGCAGTGAAAAAGCCAGCATGCTGGTTATCTATTTTTTTGAGGAAAAGGCTTAAACTTAACCTTTTCTTAATCTAAATTTAGTTTACTATTAATAAACATAGTTTAATATTGCTAAACATTATTTAATTAGCAATGTCCATTAAACTTATTGTATTTGACATGGCCGGCACTACGGTCAAAGATGAAGATAAAGTTGCCGATACGTTCAGCGCAGCGATGCAAAAATATGGATACCATGTATCTGTAGAAGATGTTAACCCTTTAATGGGATACGAAAAAAGCATTGCCATTACAAAAATGCTGCATCAGCACGAGCCTGATAACGACAAAATAACCCCGCAACTGATCAGCAACATACACCGGGAATTTATTAGCCTGATGATAAGCTATTATCAAAAAGCGACCGTTTTGGAGGCCTTACCACATGCCGAAGAAACTATGGCAGCATTACATAATGCAGGTATCAGGATCGGCATAAACACAGGGTTCTCTAAAGATATTGCCCAAATTATTATTGAACGCTTGCAATGGCGCGAAAAAGGTTTGATAGATTACCTGATAGGATCTGACGAGGTGGAGAAAGGCCGCCCTGACCCTGCAATGATCAATCAGCTGATGGCTCTTGCCGGCGTAACCGACCCCGGTGAGGTTGCCAAAGTTGGCGATACCGAGGTAGATATACGTGAGGGACAAAACGCCGGCTGCAAATATGTAATTGCAGTAACCACAGGTGCTTTTACACGTGCCCAGCTTGAACCTTACAACCCTACCCATATTATTGATGATATAGCCGATGTTATAAACATCATTAATTAACTGATTATGCAGTTAACCCAAAAACTGAAAGCACAGGTAGCCAAATGGCCCTATGCGCTAATATCTGTTTTGGCTGCATTGTCGGCATTTGGAGCTTACACATCAATGTATGCTTTTCGTAAAGCATTTGCGGCGGGTACTTACCCGGGCCAGCAATACCTTCATATTGATTACAAGGTTTGGCTGGTTATTGCACAAATAATTGGGTACACACTAAGCAAATTTTATGGTATCCGTTTTATCGCCGAGGTAAAAGGTGCCAAACGCGGGCTAATCATTTTACTTTTAGTGGGTATTTCATGGCTTGCACTGCTGGGTTTTGCACTTGTACCGGCCCCGTATAACATCGTTTTTTTATTCATCAACGGTTTTCCGTTAGGGCTGATATGGGGATTGGTTTTTGGGTACCTGGAAGGGCGCCGATCTACTGAGTTTATGGCGGCGGTATTGTCTATCAGCCTTATATTTGGTTCGGGCTTTGTGAAAACAATTGGGCAAACGCTTATCCATGTTTATCACGTAAGCGAATACAATATGCCATTTTTAACAGGCGCTTTATTTGCTGTACCGCTGGTGCTTTTTGTATTAATGCTGGAGCTGATGCCGCCCCAAACACCCGAGGATAAATTATTACGTACAGAACGGTTGCCGATGAACGCGCAGGAACGTAAACATTTTATTATTCGTTTTTTACCGGGTATTATATTAACACTTATTATTTATGTACTGCTAACCATCATGCGCGATATCCGCGATAATTTTGAGGTGGAGATATGGAGCAGCCTGGGCATTAAAGACAGGGGCATTTACACGAAGATAGATACCAAAATATCTATTATTGTACTTATTGCCATGAGTCTGCTTATCCTCATCAAAAAAAACCTGCGTGCTTTCAGCATTATCCACCTTTTTATAATTGGCGGTTGTGTACTACTTGGTGTTTCAACAGTTATGTATTCCCTTAAAATGATTGGCCCTGTAAGTTGGATGACCATGGCCGGCCTTGGCCTCTACCTGGGCTATGTGCCTTATAACGCTATATTTTTTGAGCGGATGATAGCTACCTTTCATTACAAAAGCAACGTAGGCTTTGTGATGTACGTTGCAGATTCTATGGGTTACCTGGGTAGTGTAAGTATCCTGCTGATAAAAGAATTAGGGCGCCCAAACATTAGCTGGGGCACCTTCTTTAAAGAAGGTGTAATGATAGTGGCTATTATTGGCGGCATTTGCGGCACCTTGTCATTATTATACTTTTTGCAATCTGCCCGCAAGAAACCCGTTACTGAAACCGAATTTAAATTTTCTACTGTATGAGCAAACCATCAGCCATTGTAATTGGCGCAGGCATTGTGGGGCTGGCTACAGCCCGCGCACTTGCTGTTAGAGGATATAGTGTTACTATTTTTGAACGTAACGAACAAGCTGTTGGGGCATCCATACGCAACTTTGGGATGGTTTGGCCAATTGGCCAACCAACCGGGCCATTGTTTGAACGGGCTATGTTATCGCGCAGCATATGGAAACAAACCTGCGCTGATGCAGGTATCTGGCATGACGAAGTTGGCTCGCTGCACCTGGCCTACCATGATGATGAGTTACAGGTAATGGAGCAATATGCCGGGATCAATAAAACATATCGCGATTGCGCTTTGCTTACTCCCGCAGAAACACTACAAAAATCGCCCGGTGTAAACCCCGATGGCTTAAAAGGCGCTTTATGGAGTGGTACAGAAATGATACTGGAGGCACGTGCCGCTATTGGCGCGGTAGCCCGGCATTTAGCAGAAAAATACGATGTAACCTTTCACTGGAATACAGCCATAAGTAACGTTAAAACAGCCACCGTAACATCAGGCAACAGGCAATGGCATGCCGATGAGATATTTATTTGCAGCGGTGTGGAGTTTGAAACCCTTTACCCCGAACTTTTCACCTCTTTAGCTACCACCAAATGCAAGCTGCAAATGATGCGATTGGCCGCGCAGCCTGGTAACTGGCGTATAGGCCCTGCCTTGTGTGGTAGCTTAAGCATGATACATTACCCGGGGTTTCAATCGGCCCCGGCCCTGCCAGCATTACGAAAAAGGTACGAAGAACAATATGCCGATCACCTTAAATGGGGAATACATGTAATGGCTGCGCAAAACCATACCGGTGAAATAACAGTTGGAGATTCGCATGAATACGGACTGGTACACGACCCGTTCGACAAAGATTTTATTAACCAGATGATATTAAAATACCTGCAAACTTTTACCAGTTTTAAGGATATACGCGTAATACAAACATGGAATGGCACTTATGCAAAAATGACAACCGGCCAAACCGAACTGATTGTGGATGCAGAACCCGGCGTATTGATCATTAACGGTTTAGGTGGTAATGGCATGACCTTATCTTTTGGCCTTTGCGAGCAGATAATAGCAGCGCGCGCTTAGTGTGCTGCCTGCTATAGCGTAATTTGTTAACGACATAAAATCCTCTTATAAATCTAAACCTGTGGGCAGGTTGTTATAATCTTCTTCCGTATCAATGTCAACACTTCCCAAAAGAAACGGAATGGTATAAACATCCTCCATGTGTTGCTCCAGTATCTTCTTCGCACCTTCTTTCCCGTTTAACCTAAGCAATTCAGGGAAATAACTTTTTTTGAACACTGCCGGTACACCCATTATACCGTTATAACTACAAGCAATTATTTCTTCTTTAACCTTGCAGGCTGTTATGATCAACTCTTTTAAAAGTTCGGCATTTACGTATGGCTGGTCGCAAACCATAAAAACAATAGCATCAGTATTTGTATGTTTTAGCTGGATATGTGATACCGCAAGTTTAATAGACGAGCTCATGCCCAATGCCCAATCTTTATTATATAATATCCCGGCATTGGTATCATTAATAGTTGCTTCAATGGCATGGAAGTTAGCGCCTAAAATTACCAAAACCTTATCTGATGCAGCGATTGCCACCTGTACCATTTGTTGTAATAGTGTATGGCGGCCAATGTAAAGGTTTTGCTTAGGTGTGCCCATACGGCTGGAAGACCCGGCAGCTAATATGACAATGGGTGTCATGTGGTTAATGTGTTGATATTAATGGCAACAATTCCTTTTTATTGATACGGTCATGAATAAACGGCCTGGTTCTTAAAGATGCAGCATTACGCCTATTTAAGACAGATTGTATTTCGGATAAAATAGCAAGTGCTATCTCTTCCGCGTTTTCTGATCCGATGTCCAATCCGGCAGGGCCGTATAGTTGATCTGGAATATTTGCAGGGCTATTATACCCGGGTGCAATTTCTTCCAGCATCCGCTTCAGCCTTTTTTTGGGGCCAAGTACGCCAATGTAAGTTAGCGGTAGCTCGAGCAGATCTGTTAACAGGGCTGCGTCATAATTGTAATTATGAGTCATCAGCATAAACACAGTTCGTTCGTCTACCGGTATTTGGGCTTTCACCTCAGCGGGTTTAGCAACTATTAGTCCGTCGGCCAGGGGGAACCGCGCGGCAGTAACATAGTTGGCCCGGCCATCAACTACTGTTACCTGCCAGCCAAGTATCTTTGCCATTTGTACCAGGGGGATAGCATCATTACCAGCCCCTGCAATAACCAGCGATACCGCAGGCTGCAGCAATTCAATAAAACAGGTATAATTGTCCTGATAATAATAGGTTTTTGTAGTAGTGTTACCTGTATGAAGAACATTTGCAGCATCAGGCAAAATAGCATCACTAATTTTTCCGGCCGGTAGTAAGCCCGAGGCACCTCCATTTTTGTTATAAAATAAACAGGTACCATACTGCTCTGCGCGCCTGTCTGCCATATTGAAAACCGTGATTAATACTGCGGGCTCCCGCTTACACAAAAACTTCTTGAAAAAACCGATGGGATTATAAGGCTGTTCCTCATTAATCGGTTCAATCAAAATGTGAATGATACCGTTACAACCTAAGCCAACACCAAATTTCGCGTCGTCATCGTCGGTTGTATCATACGTAACCAGCATAGGTTTTTGCTGAACCATAACCAACTGGGCTTTACGCAAAGCATCTCCTTCCAGGCAACCTCCGCTTATTGCGCCAGTTAACTGGCCGTCATCCGTTACCAGCATACGTGCACCGGCGCGCCGGTAGGACGAACCTTCTACGCGCACTACTGTGGCTAAAGCTGATTTTTTGCCTGCTTGCTTCGCCTTATCATAGGCATTAACTATATCCCTTAGTTCTTTCAAATAAGTAATTTTATATGTTTGCCATATCAAACGGTAATTTGCGGATACGTTTACCGGTCAGGTCAAAAATAGCAGCGGTGAAAGCTGGTGAGAAAGCAGGCAACCCAGGCTCTCCAACCCCTCCTGCATCCGCATCATTATCTATAACATGTACCTCTATCGGCGGGATGTCTGTTATTCTTGGCATTTTGTAATCATAAAAATTACGTTGCTCTACCAGCCCGTCTTTAAAGGTGATCTCATGGATGGTTGCGGCACCAAGCGCCATAATAATACTTCCTTCAATCTGCGCGTGGATGATATCGGGGTTTACGTACCAGCCGCAATCCATCACGGCCCAAACCTTATCTATAATTATCCCACCACCGGCTTTCTGCGACACTTTAACTATCTGCCCTACAGTACTCGAAAAGCATTCCGTTATAGCTACTCCATAACCCTCATTTTTCTTCCTGCTTTTCCAGCCAGAAACTTCCTCCATTTTATCTATCAGCTTTTGGCAGCGCTCATCTTTCAAATAAGCCCTCCTGAAATCAAGCGGGTCTTTTCCGGCCTCGTGGGCCAGCTCATCAATAAAACTTTCATACGCAAAACCGTTTGTGGATGCGTATACCGACCGCCACCACATATTTGGAATAGGCATTTCAAACGGCACATCGGCAAAGCTTATATTTTTTATACTTTCAAAATATGGCGCTAAAAAACCTTCGGTAGTACTGCTATTGGCCACGCCCCTTTTGGGATCGCTCCAGTGGTCTATATTTTGCCCGGCCATGCGGAATTTAACAGCCGAAATCTCTCCATTAACAATTGCGCCCTGCGCCCTGTAAGATATACCCGCACGATAAGGCCCCTGGGTTGTATCATCCTCACGCGTCCAGATTACTTGTACCGGGCCATCAATTTGCTTAGATATCATGGTAGCTTCGTAGGGGTAATCTAAAAAAGCTTTACGGCCAAAACCACCCCCTAAAAAGGTCATGTTAACCCTTACTTTATCTATTGGCATCTTAAATTTTTGGCTAATATCACCCTGTACCCAATCTGGTGCCTGTATTGGTCCCCATATCTCTATTTTATCTTTTTGATAATGGGCAATGCAGTTTAAGGGTTCCATGGCACTATGGGCCTGATAAGGTGTTTGGTATACAACATCCAGCATTTTCTCAGCTTTAGTAAGGATGCCGTCCGGGTCGCCTTGCTTTTTAAAAAAAAGGCCCTCTTTTTTTAGCTCCTCATGTTGCCGCGTGTAAACGTCCGCTATATTCACATGTTCAAAACCGGTATCATCCCATATCACCTTTAAAGCCTTCCTGCCCTGCATAGCTGCCCAGGTACTGGTAGCTACTACTGCAACGCCTTCGCGTATGGTATTAAAAACCTCCATTTTAACCACAAAAACGTGCTTTACGCCAGGTACATTTTTAGTAGCGGCAGCGTCAAAACTTTTCACCTTGCCACGAAACCTGGGGTTACGCTCTACCACCGCATAAAGCATCCCCGGTAGTTTTTTATCTAAACCAAATATGGCTTCGCCGTTGGTTTTCATTGGCGTATCCTTGCGGTGTAATGGTTTGCCAATTAATTTATAATCAGATCGTTTTTTAAGTACAATATTCTTGGGTGCTTCCAGCCTGGAAGCATCGGCAACCAGTTCGCCATAATGAAATTTTTTGCCCGATGGTTTATGTATTACAGTACCCGATTGCGCATAGCAATCGGTAGGCGAAACTTTCCATTTTGCTGCTGCGGCGGCTATAAGAACCTCCCGTGCGGTAGCGCTTAACTTCAAAAGTTTTTTATAGGAGTCCCGCACCGTTGAACTCCCCCCGGTGATCTGGCCACCGTACTTTTTCGGGTCGCCCTGCGCAAAAATAACGTTTACATCTTTCAGGTCTACCTCCAGCTCTTCGGCAATGATCTGAGGTACCGATTGGTAAGAGCCCTGCCCCATTTCGGCCCGGTGGTCTACTAAAGTAACTTTGCCGCTGGCATCTATCTTTATCCAGGCGTTCATTTCAATAGCTGACTGATCTGCATCAGTGGCTACAATAACGTTAGCTTTTCCATCTGCTGAAAAAGAGAAGCCCAAGCAAAGTGCAGCTCCGGTAATACCGGTAGCCCGCAAAAAATTTCTTCTGGATATTGTACTTGTACTCATAATAAACGAGTTGAGTGTGCTTAATAATAAACTTTATTGCTATTTACCATTTGGTGCATAAGCGCCTGTGGTTAACCAGGTGATCCACGCTTTTTTAAATGTGGCGTGGCCTATTGGCGGTAGTTTACGGCCCTCACCGGGGTTCCAGCCAGCCAGCACTAAACCATCATCTGCATGTTCTATCAGTTTCTTCAAATCCTTGTGGCCATTTTGTTTCGGATCTATCAATTGTTTAGCAAGTTGGCGCGGCGTACGCCCCTGAAAAATCATTTTCATATCGGCCGGAGGCAAATGCCAGTTAGGATTACCCGGCGGCGTATGCAGCCCCGGCGTGTTGGTAGCCTGATGACAGTTGGAACATTTCATCGCGTACACCCCTTTCCCATCAACACCTCTTTTAGGCAACATAGTATGCAAGTGGCTGTCTTCGCCCTGAAGGGGGACATCTCCTGAAGGATGGCAATTCATACACCTCGCACTCATCAGCACTGTATAAACCTGCTTAAACGCTTTAACTGACGCTATGCTGTCTTTTTTCACAACAGGCAGTTTTGATACTGCTGCACTGTTTTTTTTCTCGTCGCTATGGAGGGCAAATGCCATGATACCTACCAACGTTAGCAACACGCCGATAACAGCGAAGGCTTTCACCGGGATTTTTACTTTCTGTTTCATTTGCTTGCGCCTTCCTTTCTCTGCAACTCGGCAGCTAAATGTATGGCCTTACGAATACGCAGATAAGTGCCGCAACGGCAAATGTTACCGGCCATGGCACTATCAATATCAGCATCGCTGGGGTTGGGGTTTTCTTTTAACAATACCGCTGCCGACATGATCTGCCCGGAATGGCAATAACCGCACTGCGGTACATTTTCCTCGTTCCATGCCTGTTGCGCGGGGTGATCATTATTTGCTGACAGGCCTTCGATGGTAATTACTTGCTGGCCTGCTGCACGGCTTAGCTTAGTAACGCATGAACGTACCGCATCGCCATTTAAATGTACAACGCAAGCCCCGCATTGTGCCACACCGCAGCCGTACTTGGTACCGGTAAGACCGATGATATCCCTGATCACCCATAGTAACGGCATGTTAGGGTCCGCATCAATTTGATGTTGTTTCCCGTTTACTGTAATTGAGGTCATAAAAAATCTGTTTAATTAGGTTATTTATCTGCCTTGTCCTGGATCAGCCTTTGACAGATCGACCACACTCACTAATGAGTGTTTGGTTTCATTATTATTAAATGCACTGTATTTGCTGATCGTATTAAAAACGTTGCAGGGTATCCATAATCGCTTTCTTTTAATTCGAATTTACACTATTAATCAATGCGTTGGTTACGGCTTTTTCTCAAATATGTAATAATGGTATAAATATCAGTAATCTGTATTATAATTACACCCGATAAACATAACACTTTTGTATAGTGCTTAGTTTGAATTTGTTTGATACCAGGAAAGTAAGAATTTTATTTACTTTAGAGTATCAGGTGTGTCATCCCATCTGATGGTGAAATTATTACAGGGCAATACAAACGTGAGAATTTTCCGGCCGATGCTATATAGGCTTGCCTGTTTCTTCGGTGTTATAGAAGGGCGGGCACCTGTTACCTTAAGCATGGAAGATGCCAAGCTGAAAGATGGCGATATATTAGTCCCCGTGTTTACCGACACCAATTGGACGCCATTGCTTGTATCCATAAAAGGCCTGGTGACCGAAGTTGGCGGGCTGATGACCCACGGAGCAGTCATCGCACCTGAATATGGTTTACCGGCAGATGTTGGGTTGGAAAATGCCACCAAACTAATCAGGGATGGGCAGCGGATAAAGGTGAACGGACGGATATATAGAAGTACTATAAATCTCAACCCATCACTTGCTTTTCTTTCTTGT
>NZ_JBAZRC010000169.1:0-10342 GCF_041663085.1 Mucilaginibacter sp. | reverse complement strand
ATTAAAACAGAACTACCCCAACGCAGCCTATAGCCAGCTTGTTGACAGGATACAGCAGAATGCCTTGTTTATTTTTACGCAGGACTGGCGCCAGCTTGATGAGATAAAACTGCACCTTAAGGGAACGGATTTCCAGATAAAGGTATGGGAAACATTGTTGAAAGTACCTGCAGGCGGGCTCACCACCTATTCGGCACTTGCGCAAAAAACCGGTAGCCCAAAGGCTTCAAGGGCAGTAGGCTCTGCTGTAGGCAGTAACCCGGTGGCTTTCCTGATACCATGCCACAGAGTTATTCGTTCCACCGGCGAGATAGGCCAGTACCACTGGGGATCGACCCGCAAAAATGCCATCATTGGATGGGAAGCAGCATTAAAAAATAAAGCTTCATAACGGCAAGCTGCCATCATAAAACAGGTGAACTTTTAAGCGGATTAATTCCCTCCTTGGGGAGGGGGGCGATGGATCTGTGTAGTAGCAGGGAGGGGTTTATACGCGATGTATATTGCATAAACCCCTCCCTGCACCCTCCCGTTGGGAGGGAATCGCACAACCTCCCCCTTTTCATATTCCATGTTTTAATCGCACTGTAAAACTATTTAGCAGGCATAATGTTAGGTAATATATACCTTGTTAAAGGTGCGATTAATCAATATAAGTGCATTATATTAGCTTATCGCCGTTAAAGCGCCATTTATGTTAAAAATAGTTACCTTTTTGTTATGTCTGCTCCCGCTTTCATTATTCGCGCAAAACGCGTCAACCATCATTCCCGAAAATAATAATACAACACAGGATACATCCAAACAAACCGATTTGATTGATATTGCCAAGTCGCTTTTTAAGATAAATCCCGATAAGCCAAGGCGCCCCAGCGATAAAAAGGTTTACTTTTCCATATTGCCCATAGGCGCTAATGTACCGGGTGGTAGTGGCAAGGCTTTAATTACCAGCACAACCGCCGGTATTTACCTGGGCCCACGCGCCACCACCAATATATCAAGCGCCACCTTTACTCCATACTGGAACCTGCACAGCCGTTTTGGTTTGCCATTGCGTACCAGCATCTGGTTCCCTAATAACGAATGGACCATACAGGGCGATACCCGCTTTTTGGTTTACCCGCAATTTACATGGGGCCTGGGCAGCAACAACAATAACGATGATAAAACACTGGTTAATTACCGGTACATCCGCTTTTACCAAAGCGCGCTTAAACGTATAAAACCATATCTGTACGCGGGTATTGGTTATAATCTCGACTGGCATTTTAACGTAAACAGTGATGACCCGGCGGTTGATCTGCCCACGTTCACCAAATATGCTTACGGTACCAAAGGCAGTTCATTTTCATCGGGTATAAGCTTAAATATTTTGTATGATACCCGTAATAACTCTATTAACCCGCTACCGGGTGCATACGCCAATGTTGTATACCGCATAAACCCAACTTTTATGGGTAGTAGCGATAGCTGGAATTCTATTTATATAGATGTCAGGAAATACATCTCTTTAAACCCGGGCAAGCCTAATCAACAAAATACACTTGCATTTTGGTCGTACCTGTGGAAAACACTTAGTGATAAAACACCTTATCTCGACCTGCCAAGTATTGGCTGGGACCCCAATAACCGTTCGGGCCGGGGTATAGATCAAAACCGTTACCGTGGCCGTACCCTGTTTTACCTGGAAAGTGAGTACAGGCGCGACATTACCGAAAACGGTTTGTTAGGTTTTGTGGTATTCGCCAATGCAAATACCGTAAGTGGCTCGGGCACATTATTCTCGTCATGGCACCCTGCGGCGGGTACGGGCTTAAGAATCAAGTTTAACAAGGGCTCAAACACCAACATCGGTATTGATTATGCCGGCAGCAAGGGCTACAGTTCGGTACTGTTTAGCTTGGGCGAAGCATTTTAAAACCATGCTATTTCTCCACATTGATTGCAGCGGGTAAAGTATTTCTATACTTTCGCTACACCCGTTTATGAAAGTTATTATTGCCGAGAAGCCGTCTGTAGGGCGCGAAATTGCTAAAGTATTTGGTGCCACCACAAAAAAGGATGGTTATATAGAAGGCAAGGGTTACACCTTTACCTGGGCCTTTGGCCACTTATTGCAACTGGCAGCCCCGCAAGAGTATGGTTACTACGGCTGGAATGTGCAGAACCTGCCCATGCTCCCCCAAAAATTCAAGCTCTCTATACGTAAGGTAAAAACAAAGGATGGGATGATTGACGATCCCGGAGTAAAAAAGCAGCTGGATATAATAAAAGCCCTGTTTGATGAAGCTACCGAGATCATAGTAGCAACGGATGCCGGGCGCGAGGGTGAACTCATCTTCCGTTATATCTATTACTACCTGAAATGTAAAAAGCCTTTTAAACGTTTATGGATCTCTTCGCAAACAGACGCTGCTATTAAAGAGGGTTTCCGCAATTTAAAGCCGGGGACTGATTATGACACCCTGTTCAATTCGGCACATTGCCGCTCGCAGTCGGACTGGCTGGTGGGTATGAATGCCACGCAGGCTTTAAGTTTATCATCGGGCACAAGGTCGGTATTATCGTTAGGCAGGGTACAAACCCCTACCCTTGCCATGATCTGCGCGCGTTACCTGGAAAATAAAAACTTTGTGCCGCAAACCTATTACCAGGTAAGCATACAGCCGGATAAGGACGGGCAGGTATTTAAAGCCATATCCGAAAAGAACTTTAAAACCCGGGAAGAAGCACAAGTTGTATTAGACCTGGTAGAGCCTACAGGAACCATTACAAGCGTTGAAGCCAAACCCCGTAAAGAACCGCCCCCCCTACTGCACGATCTGAGCAGTTTACAGCAGGAGGCCAATAAGCGCAAAGGCTTCACTGCCGACCAGACGCTCTCTTTACTGCAAACCCTTTACGAGGGTAAACTGGTTACCTATCCGCGTACAGGCAGCCGCTATATTGGAGATGATGTATTTGCAGAAGTACCCGCATTAATAGCAAAATTTACCGGGCACGATGAATTTGGCAAGCAGGCTACCATTTTAGCAGATGCCAAACTTAACAAGCGCAGCGTAAATGCAAAAAAGGTAACAGATCACCACGCGATATTGCCTACCGGCGAGTCGCCCAATCAACTTTCGGGCGATTTAAAAGCCGTTTACGATATGGTTGCAGGGCGTATGCTGGAAGCCTTTCACCAGGATTGTATAAAGGAAATAACCAAGATAACCATCCAATCGGGTTCAAAATTCATGGCGAGCGGTACGGTTATCCAAACAGCGGGCTGGCGTGCTGTTTTTAACGACAAGGATGAGGAAAAGAAGGACGAAGAAAATGCCTCATTGCCCAAGGTAAAACAGGATGAAATTTTACCGATAACGGATAAAGCCCTGCTGGAAAAGCAAACCAAACCCAAGCCCCTGTATAACGAGGCTACCCTACTAAAGGCACTGGAAACCGCAGGCAAGGAGATAGATGATGAGGAATTGCGCCAGGCGATGAAGGATAGCGGACTGGGCACACCTGCAACCCGGGCCGCAATGATAGAAACCCTGTTAAAACGCAACTACATAGCCCGCGAAAAAAAGAACCTGGTACCTACTGATACCGGCCTGGCTGTTTACGAGGTTGTTAAAAACCAGCAGATAGCACAGGCAGAGTTAACCGGCACCTGGGAGAAAAGGTTGGAAGAGATCCGCTCGGGCGCATCGGTAAGTGCTTTCCAGGAAGAGATAAAAACCTATACCCGGGCCATTACGCAAGAATTGTTACGGGCGGGGAAAGGCATCGTGCTTAGCGCACCTGCGGCAAAAAACAGTAGCAACACATCAAATATTCCTTAATAACTATATTGAATGTGTCTTAGGCACATTGGGTTAGTAGAATATCCATTTCGTGATCACCACGCGTTCCTATCGGAACGCCTCGTGTTATCGTTTATGTTTGCTACCAACCAAAAGTCCCGATGGGACTTGAAGACAAAATAAATTTCGGATATTGCTACCTGATTAATAAACACCCAATTGAAAAAGCACCTTACCATTGGCAACCTGCTAAACGCGCTATTTTTTATAGCGGTAATTGTTTTACTGTTTGTCCCCGCGGCTAAAGGATTGCTATTACGGGGATTGATGAAAACGGGGTTCTTTCAGCCGGAGGTTTCATCCCTAAGTAAACCGGTACAGGTACCCGATATTAGTTTCCGTGATGTAAAAGGCGAAAATATTACGCTGTCCTCGCTTAAAGGCAAGGTGGTGTTTATCAACTTTTGGGCAACATGGTGCCCGCCATGCATAGCCGAAATGCCTTCTATCAACACGTTATATCAAAAATTGGCTGCCAATAAAAACATCGTATTTTTAATGGCCGATGCAGATGGCAGACCAGAACAGGCGTTGCTTTTCCTGAAAAAGAAAAATTACAATCTGCCGGTATATGCAGCAACCACAACCGTGCCTGCCAATATTTCGGCAGGCACTATCCCTACAACTGTTGTTTTGAATAAAAAGGGTGAAATGGTTTACCACCACGAAGGTGTAGCCGATTATACAAATGATAAATTTGCAGCTTACCTGCAACAGCTATCTACCGAATAAACTGATGTTACAGAACAGGGTAAACCCATTTGGCGATATCATTAAAACAACCGAGCGTGGCAAGTGGCTTGGTAACAGGGGTGTGATACATAATGAAAACAAAGAGATAGTACGCCCTTACAAAGTTAAGGCCTGGATCATCTGTGAGTTAGCATTTAGAGGCAGGCACCGCGAGGTAATGATGCCTGATCGGTGGACAGAGCTTTTCTTTTTTGATGAAGCAACGGCGTTTTCGGCAGGGCACCGCCCTTGCTTTCAGTGCCGGTATCAAGCTCACATGCATTTTAAGGAAATGTGGTTGAAAGGCAACCCGGCTTTTGGCTTTAACATGAAAACGCCCGTTGCTAATATAGACGCCATCATTCACCATGAAAGAATAACTGCCGGCAAATCAAAACAAACCTACATAGCAAGTTTAAAGGAACTCCCGGATGGTGCTTTCGTTATTTTAAATAATGAACCTCACCTTGTTAAAGCCGGCAAATTGTATAAATGGAGCCCTGCCGGGTATGATAAGCCTATAGATTTCCCTGCAATTGAAAAAATAGCAGTATTAACACCCCGGTCTATAGTTAACACATTTAGCGCGGGGTATACGCCGCAAATGGGTTAACCGCTATAAACTATTTACTAAGGCGGGGTCTTTTCTTTTTTTCGGCCAATACGGGCTTCGGCGGTTGTTGTTGCTGATTATAGCGTGGCATAGATGCAGGCCTTCTTGACGGGGCAGCGGGTGCTGGTTTGTCCTCGGCTATACGTACTTCTAATGTACGGTCGCCAAAAGCCATGCCGTCCAACGCTTCTATAGCTAATTGAGCGCCTTCCATGTCTTTCATTTGTACAAAACCAAAACCCTTACTGTGCTGGGTAAATTTATCGCGGACAATAGTCAGCAATTCAATATCCCCATGCGGACCGAACAATTGAGCCAGCTGCATCTCATCCATCTCACGTGGAAAGCCAACAACGAATAATTTTATCATAAGCAGAATAGTTTGCAAATATAGCATATTCAATTATTCTAAACCATAGGTATGTAAGAGTGATTGTATAACTAACTTGTGAATGCCTCAAATGAATTGTATAGCTAAACTGAATATTTGTAGTATCTTTAAAAGTGATCTTCGTCATTAAATTTACTGAGACACATCATTAGCAAATACCGCTTGGTTGCTGATATTTGTGACAGCTATCACTTTTTGATTTTACTACCGTTACATGGAAAACGCCGCTTTATTAAATGCTATCATAAAAAATGCGATAGATGGTATTATTACCATTAACGAGCGCGGCATAATTGAAACCATAAACCCGGCGGCGTGCACCCTGTTTCAACTTACGCCCGATGAGGTAATTGGCAAAAATGTTTCGGTATTAATGCCACAGCCCTATAAAGAACAGCATGATGGATACATACACCGTTACCAGCAAACACACGAGCCACATATTATAGGTATAGGGCGCGAGGTAACGGGCTTAAAAAAAGATGGTTCGGTTTTCCCGTTCAGGTTGGGCGTAAGCGAGGTACAATATTCGGGGAGAAAGATCTTTACCGGGTTTATACACGACCTGAGCCGCGAAAAAGAAGCAGAGGGCAAGTTAAAAGACTACGCCCTGCAACTGGAAGAGCTTGTAGAAGAGCGCACGCTATCGTTAAAAAAATCGTTAAGTGAGTTGCAAAAGGCCAAAGAAGAAGTAAGCCAATCGCTAGAGAAAGAAAAAGAACTTGGCCAGTTAAAAAGCAGGTTCGTGTCCATGGCATCGCATGAGTTTCGCACACCGCTCAGCTCAATCCAATTATCGGCCGTGCTTATTGAAAAATACTCGCAACAGTTTAACAATGCCAATATTGAAAAGCACATCGGCAAAATAAAAAACGCTGTTAATAACCTTACATCCATTCTAAACGATTTCTTATCGTTAGAAAAATTGGAGGCCGGCAAAGTAGAGCCCATTTATACATCGTTTGATATTGTAAAATTCGCTGAAGAAATTACAGAAGAGATGCAGCTGATAGCAAAACAAAACCAAAATATAATTTACCAGCATACAGGTACTTTCAGCACAGCAAACCTGGATCAGTCATTACTAAGAAATTGTATCACCAACCTCGTTAGCAATGCTATAAAATACTCCGGCGAAAACACCTTTATTGAATTTAATACCGAGATGAACGATAATTCGCTGATAGTTGTTGTAAAAGACAACGGCATAGGTATACCCGATGAAGATCAGAAACATTTATTTGAAGCATTTTTTAGGGCACACAATACAGGCAGTATACCGGGTACCGGTTTAGGCCTCAATATTGTAACCCGCTACGCCCGGTTAATGAACGGAGTTATAAAATTCGAGAGTAAAGTAAACGAAGGCACTTCTTTCACCTTAACATTCCCAAACAACCATGAGTAAATGCATCTTAATTATTGAAGACAATAACGATATCCGCGAAAGTACCGCCGAGATACTGGAGCTTACCGGGTACAAAATATTACAGGCCGCAAACGGCAAACTTGGTGTTGATATGGCGTTGCAACATAAACCCGATCTGATACTATGTGATATTATGATGCCGGAATTAGATGGGTATGGTGTTTTGTACCTGCTAAGTAAAAACGCCGAAACAGATGCTATCCCTTTTATATTTTTAACAGCAAAGGCCGAGCGTGTTGACTTCAGGAAAGGCATGGAAATGGGTGCCGATGATTATTTAACCAAGCCTTTTGATGAAATTGAACTGCTAAACGCTATTGAAAGCCGGCTTACAAAAAAGGAGAAATTGCAGGCTTATTTCAGCAGATCGTTACAAAACCTGGAACATTTGGCGGGTGGTTCAAAAAACGGCACTGCCGAATTAAAGGCACTAATTGCAAGCCGCAAAATAAGGCAGATAAAAAAGAAACAGATTTTATATTACGATGGTGATACCCCACAAGGCGTTTATATTGTTTTAGAAGGGAGCATTAAAACCCTTAAACTGGCAGAAGATGGCCGCGAGTTAATGACCGGCCTATACAAAACCGACGACTACCTGGGAGTAAACTCCTTATTGCTTAATGCCCCGTTTACAGATACCGCCGAGGCAATGGAAGATACGGCAGTTTGCCTTTTGCCAAAAGATCTGGTACTAACCATGCTTGATAAGTACCCCGACCTGGGCCGCGATTTTTTAAAGCTATTAGCCCAAAATATCCACGAAAAAGAAGAACAACTGATAGAACTTGCTTATAACTCGGTAAGAAAAAGATTAGCGCAGGTATTGGTGCGCTTAAGCAAGCAAAACCATGATGCCGAGGAATTCAAGGCCTCGCGCGAGGAACTGGCCGCAATGGCCGGTATAGCTACCGAAACCGTGAGCCGCACCCTTACCGACTTTAAGGAAGAGGGATTAATAGAAAAAAAGGGCGCTGTTATCCACATACAGGACCTTAACCGCCTTATTAAAATGAAAAACTGACCAATATCACATTTAGGGCTGACTAACCTCATACTTAAAAAGTTTTTGCCTGGGTAATTTTGTAGTTATAAAATACGCCCAGTAAAATGAAAGTGGTAGCATACAGCATTAAATCGTACGAGAAAGAGTACCTGGCTTTAGCCAATCAAAAAAAACACGACATAACCCTTATTTCGAACCCACTAAGTTTGGAAACTGTTGCTTATGCCGAAGGTAAAGATGCTGTTATAGTTTTCACAAATGATGATGTATCGGCACCTGTAATAAATAAACTTGCCGACTTAGGCATAAAGTATATTGCCACACGATCTGTAGGTACAGATCATATTGATAAAATTGCCGCAGCAAGCCGAAACATAAAATTAGCAAACGTACCTTCTTATTCTCCACAGGCAATTGCCGAACATACTGTGGCACTTGCGCTTACCTTAAGCCGGCACCTTATACAAGCCGACGAGCATAGCCATCATTTTGATTTTAAACTGGATGAGCTGGTGGGCTTTAACTTCTATGGTAAAACCGTGGGCTTGTTAGGCCTGGGGCATATCGGGCAGGCTGTGGCTAAAATATTTAAAGGTTTAGGTTGCCGGGTAATAGGCTATGATGAAGTGTTCCCCGAGTACAATGACATCATCGAGCCTGTTAGCTTTGATGACCTGCTTACCAAGTCGGATATTATTTCATTACACGTACCACTTACCGATAGCACCAAGCATATTATCAATAAAACAACCCTGTCATTTATGAAACCGGGGGTAATGCTTTTAAACACATCACGGGGCGCTTTAATAAATACAGTTGATGCATTAGATGCCCTGGAGGCTGGCCGGATAGGCTACCTGGGCCTTGATGTTTATGAAAAAGAAAAAGGATTGTTCTTTGAAGATCATGAGCATGATGCTGTGAAAGACGGGCTTTTACAAAAATTAATGACCCATCACAACGTAATCATAACCCCGCACCAGGCATTTTTAACAAAAGAAGCACTACAGCAGATAGCCGACCAAACCATCAAAAACCTTGACCTGTGGCAACTGGATAAATGCGTTGGCAGCTCATGTGTTTGCGCTAAAAACTGCCGTGTGGCCGAAAGTATTATTAAACCAATAGCCAATTAATACCCAAATGCAAGCACCACAATATTTAATAGATAAGTATAATGTTGCAGCACCGCGTTATACCAGCTACCCCACCGTGCCCTATTGGGATAAGGATGTATTTGATAAAAAAGCGTGGGAACAGTCTGTAAAATTCTCATTTGATGAAACCAATACCGCTAATGGCATAAGCCTGTATATACACCTGCCCTTTTGCGAAAGCTTGTGCACCTATTGCGGCTGCAATACCCGCATAACCAAAAACCACACGGTTGAGCAGCCTTACATCAAAGCTGTATTATTGGAATGGGCCATGTACCGCAAGGTTCTTAAAGCTACACCAGTTATACGCGAACTGCATTTAGGTGGCGGCACACCCACTTTTTTTAGTCCGGAGCATTTAAAGGCCTTAGTGGATGGGATACTTAGCGGCTCTGAGATTCACCCCGAAGCCGAATTCAGTTTTGAAGCCCACCCGGGTAATACAACAGAAGAGCATTTAAAGGTTTTATACCAGCTTGGGTTCCGCAGGTTGAGCCTGGGTATACAGGATTTTGACCCGCAGGTACAATTTATTATTAACCGGATACAAAGCTTTGAGCAGGTTAAAACCGTAACAGAGCAGGCAAGAGCTATTGGTTATACATCAATAAATTTCGATTTAATTTACGGTCTCCCCAGGCAAACTATAACCGGCCTGCATGATACCATTACATTGGTTAGCCAGCTAATGCCCGATAGAATAGCATTTTATAGCTATGCCCACGTACCATGGATAAAACCCGGCCAACGCAGGTTTACAGAAAAAGATTTGCCCGACGCAAATAACAAAAGAGCTTTGTATGAGCTTGGGCGACTCCTTTTTACAAATTTGGGCTATCATGAAATTGGCATGGACCATTTCGCACTGCCAACAGATAGCCTTTACCATGCCGGGTGCGAAGGCAAACTGCACCGCAACTTTATGGGGTACACCCATCAGTATACACAGTTAATGGTTGGCCTGGGCGTTTCTTCTATAAGCGATACCTGGTATGCTTTTGCGCAAAATGTTAAAAACGTAGAGGAATATATAGCGTTAGTGAATGCCGGCGAACTGCCCGTGTTTAAAGGGCATTTTTTAACGCCCGATGACCTTATTATCCGTAAGCACATCCTTAATATTATGTGCCGGGGAAACACCAGCTGGAACCATCACCTGCAGC
>NZ_JBAZRC010000168.1:0-10352 GCF_041663085.1 Mucilaginibacter sp. | reverse complement strand
CAAGGTTTTTAATACATCGAATAATTGATCGCGTTTTGCGCGTTTCAGGTCTTCCTCGTTATCAAAATACACATCCCAGTTATCCATCGATATCAACTCCATCGACATGGAAGCCAATTCGGCAACTTCGCTTGGGCAATGTTTAAAATCGTTCAGTTCCAGGTCGGCAGTTAAAAAGGTATGTACCGCGTGGCCGCCCTCGTGTACCATGGTAGTTAAATCGCGGAAGGTGTTGGCCGAGTTCATGAAGATGAACGGCGCACCCGTTTCAGATAGCGGGTAATTATAACCGCCCGGTGCCTTGCCTTTACGGCTTTCCACATCAAACAGGTTGTTATCTTTCATGATCTCTAAACGCTCGCCCAGGTAACGGTTGATATTGCTAAAGCACTGAATAGATTTCTCCACCAGTTCGGCGCCGCTGTTAAACGGTTTAAGGGCAGGCTTGCCGGAAATATCCACATCCATATCCCATGGCTTAAGGGCATCAACACCTAAAGCGGCTTTGCGTTTTTCGGCCTGCTCGCGCAGGATAGGGACGATCTCGGTTTCGATAGCCGCGTGGAAAGCGTAGCAATCCTGCGGGGTGTAATCAAAACGGCCAAGCGCCTGGAACATATAATCGCGGAAGTTCTCAAAACCTGCATTCAGGGCCACTTTATGGCGCAGGGCACGCAGGTGATCGAACAGGGTATCCAGTACCGTTTTTTCCTGCAGGCGGCGGGCGGTAATCTTTTCCCAAACTTCCTGGCGCTTGCTGCGGTCGGTATCTTTCAGGAAAACGGAAGCTTGCTCCAGTGTATATTCTTTTTCGCCGATATGTACGCTCATGGCGCCGGTAATCGACTGGTATTTTTGCTGCTCTACCTGGATCTCCGTTTGCAGCGGGATATTGTCCTCACGGAAAAGCTCAAGCGATTTTTTAACCGCGCGCAGCATAATGTAGAATTTCTCTTCGTTCAGTTGGTCCACATATTCGTTCTCAACCAGTTTTTTGTTCAGGTCGTTATTATATGGAGCTGTTTTTGGCTCTATCTCGGTAGCAAAGTATTGGAATTTTTCCAACAGTTCCTCGCTGGTGGTATCGCAGGTCATGCGGATGTAGCGCCATGCAAAATCTTCTTCAAGGGCGGCTTGCAGTTCGCTGCCATCCTTTAGCCATTGCTCCAGTTCTTCAACGGAATTGATGGGACGGGCTAATAGTTCTTTGTAAATAGGTTCCAGCGTTTCCCATTTAATTTCAAGGTCGGCCGGGATATATGTTCTTGTTTTTTTATGGATCATGGGTTTATAAAAATGTAGACATACAAATATGCAGAATAGAGTCTGAAGTCTAAAGCCCTAAGTCGGGAGTTGGAAGTTAAATTTACGTACTTCAGACTTTTGACTTCAGACTAACGACTTACCTCGGCTTATATATCATCCTTGCTACTTCTTTTATCCCTTCTTCATAACTGGTTGGCTTAAAGTTAAAGGCTTTCTCAAATTTATCTGAGTTGAAAATATAATCATGATCGGTTTGGTAATACATTTCTACCGTACCGGCAATCAGTTTGTTAAACAAGCCCAGTATCCACAGCATAAATTTACGTACACGCATAAACTTTGGCTTAACGCCATAAATGCGTGCGGCAAGCTCCAAAAACTGGTGACCTGTCATTACCGGAGCAGTAGGCAGGTGCCAGATCTGGTTAGCACTTTCGGGGTTTTGCCCCAGCAGGTACATGGCGCGGCCACAATCAGGTATGTAGATGAAGTTATGTAGCTTGTTTGGGTCGCCCATCCATTGTGCACTTTGTTTTTGGGCATATTTATCAAGCACCATCATATCAAAAAACGAATTTTTACTGCTAGTGCCATAAAAATCGGGAGCGCGGGCTATGGTGGCATTCAGGGTGCCTGCCTTTACCTCGTCCATAATGGTGTTGGCTATGGCGGCACGCACTTTGCCTTTTTCGCTCGATGGGTGGTATGGGGTGTCCTCTTTCATAGGGCCATCTACAAGGCCATACATGTAAACGTTATCAAAGAAGATGAGCCTGGCGTTATTTTCTTTGGTTACGTTGATCACATTGCGGATGATAACCGGCCATTGTTCCTGCCAGATCTTTACATCATAAATCAGCCCCGCGCAAAGGTATACTACGGTTGAGCCTTTAACGGCTTCCTGTACTTCGTTATAATTCAATAAATCGGCTTTGCGCCAGGTAATGTTGTTACCCTCCATATCTACCGGGCGGCGACTAACCAGCCTTACCGGTGTGTTATTGTTTACTAATTCGGTTGTTAAGGCGTTTGCTACCGGCCCGCCGGCCCCTAATATAGTGTGCATAATGTTTTCGTTTTAATTGTATGATACAAATGTACGGCCACATTGAAAATCAAAACGTTAACATAAGATAAGAATTTGGTGGTTAGTGAGTGGAGAATGGTGAGTGGTTTACTTGGCGTTAGTTTACTCACCCGGTCATTGCTTCGCCCGACCACCCTCTCTTCGCTGCGCGGAAAGAGGGTTAAACTACTTTTTTTCTTCACCCTCTTTGCGAAGCAGAGAGGGTCGACCAGCGTAGCGTAGTCGGGGTGAGTCGACCGCGTTAGGGATTGGCGCGGATACCGGCCTGTGGCTAAGGCCTGTGCAGTATGAGCATAAAGCCCGGGCCGCAGGCAACGGCAAAGTTATAATTCAAAAAATAATTATAAACCACGCCGACTTGCATGTAGCCGATAGATACTTCGCTATCGCTCAGCATGACAAATAAATTAAAGGCTTAAATTAATATTCGCTTCCTGATCCTTGATAACGACACCGGCGTTATACCTAAAAAGTTGGCTATATAATGCTGCGGCATGCGCTGCAGAACATCGCGGCCGGTTTCTAAAAGTTTTAAGTAGCGTTCCTCGGGTGTTTGGGTGATGAGGGAGGTTACGCGGTCTTCATAGCAAATGAGGTAATGTTCGGCTACGAGCCTGCCAAAGCGTTCCATTTTATAGGCCAGCATGGGGTTGGCCAGCATTTTATCCAAATTGGGTTTGCTGATGAGGATGATCTGCGTCGGCTCAAGCGCCTGAATGTAATTGCCACTGGGCTCACCGGTTAAAAAACTTTTGTACGAGCTTACAAACTCCCGCTCAAAACTGAAGTAACCCGTAACATCGTTACCCTCAATAATGTGATAGTACCTTACCGAACCGGTGAGTACAAAGCCAAAATGCCGGCAAATGGTACCTGCTTCGGCAAAATGCTGTTTCTTTTTATAGGTGGCCAGGCTAAGGTGCTGGGTAAATACTATCCATTCGGCTTCATTAAAGCTTACGTATTTTTCAAGGCTCTCCCTGAAAACGTTTAGCTGTGCCGATGTTAGCGCATCCATACCCTATCCATTAAAAAAAACGCCGCAAACACCACACTGGCAATGCCGTTTGTGGTCATGAAGGCGATGTTTACGCGGCTCAGGTCGTTTGGTTTTACCAGCAGGTGCTGATAGATAAGCATAGCGCAAAAGAACGCGATGCCGATATAATAAAGTACACCCACGTTGGTATAAAGCACCGGCATAAAAATAAATATAGCCGAGAATACATGCAACACGGTAGATAACCTTAAAGCGTTTACCTTACCCAGCCAGGCGGGGATGGAGTGCAGCTTTTCGTTCCGGTCAAAATCTTCATCCTGCAGGGCGTAAATAATATCGAACCCGCTCACCCAGCATAAAACTGAAAGCGAGAAAAATACAGGCGTTAAAGCAAATGCCCCGGTAACCACCAAATAAGCGCCGATAGGGGCAAGCGATAAGCCTAAACCCAAAACCATGTGGCAAAGCGCGGTAAACCGTTTGGTAGCACTGTAACCCAATACCACCAGTAGTGCTATTGGCGACAGGTAAAAGCAAAGCGGGTTAATAAACCAGGTGGTTAATATAAATAAGGCACAGTTGGTAAGTGTAAACGTCAAAGCCGCCGCCGGGCTTATCCTCCCTGCCGGGATATCACGCTGTTTGGTACGTGGGTTTTTGGCGTCGATGTTCCTGTCCAGATAGCGGTTAAACGCCATGGCTGAGTTGCGGGCAAATACCATACAAAGCAGCATCATCACCAGCTTTTGCCACTCAAATTTGTGGTCGGTAGTGGTAACGGCCAAAAAGAAGCCTATAAAGGCAAACGGCATGGCAAATATGGTGTGCGTAAAAGTTACTAATGATAAATACTTTTTCATTGTTTTCGGTTCCCCTCTTGAGTGGGGAGCAAATTTATTTATTTACTATAATATTCTTCGTCATAATCGGGTGCTTCAAAGCTTTGGTTAATGTTGCTTATAAATCCCAGGATCTCGTCGCGGCCGGTATGTAACTCTGATGATGTTACAAAGTGCTGTGGTGCTTCTTCAAAAAAGGCCAGCATGGCTTTGCGGAACTTGGCGATATTCTGGTCTGTTTTTACAGCCGATTGTTTATCAGCCTTAGTAAATACTAAAACGAAAGACAGGCCTTTTTCGCCCAGCCAGCTACAAAATTCAAGATCTATTTTTTGAGGCTCCAGGCGGCTGTCAATCAAAACCATTACGCATTGCAGGCTTTCGCGCTTGTCCAGATAGGTTTGAATGAATTTGTTCCAGTCGGCTTTTTTGCTTTTTGATGCACGCGCATAGCCGTAACCGGGCAAATCCACAATGTACCAGGTTTCGTTTACATAAAAATGATTGATAAGCTGGGTTTTACCCGGTGTTTGCGATGTTTTGGCAAGCCCCTTTTTTTGCACCAGCATATTGATCAGCGACGATTTCCCCACGTTACTACGGCCGATGAAAGCGTACTCGGGCTTGGTAGGTGGCGGCAACTTTGATATCTGGGTGTTGCTGCAAATAAAGTCGGCAGATTTTATAATCATGCTGCAAAGGTAGTGTTTTGTGGCTTAACCAACTAAATACCTAATTACGGCCGAGTTGGAACTCTTATGATGGGCTGGTTGTTTGATGGTTTGTCATCATTTCTTTACGGTCGACTTATTAAATTTAAACTGCAGGGTAAGCATAAAGTACCGCTTAATTATTTGCGATTGCACATCGGTTACCGAGTTTTCATTAATAAAGCGATACGAGCTGATGTTTTGATTTAGGATATCGTAACAGGATAGTTTTATCTCGCCGCGGTCTTTCTTTAAAAACTGATGGGCAAGGCTTAGACTAAGTAAATTACTGCTTTTTTGGAATCCGGGTGCAACCAGCGGATTATACCTGTACGTGTAATTTCCTTCCACATTAAATTTAACAGGCAAAAATATATTAAAGTGGGCATTGGCATTATGGGTAATAAACTTTTGGCTGTTATAATTAACCCCGCTATAGCTGGTATAAACTTGGGTTATGGTGTATTGCGGATCAATCTGGATGATCTCTTTATAGCTGAAAGAGATGCGTTCGGATATGCTGGCGCGATACGAATCCTGGTACCCATCCATCCTGTTCAGCACAAAAAAACCATGGCTTTTGGATAAATTTAAATTGGTTGACGAGCTGAACTGGAAATCAGTTTTCTTTTTAAACTGCTTACTAATATAACCTCCAATATTTAAGTTATAACGGCCATTGCGGTTTATGGGCATGCTTGTTTCTGATAATTGTTCATCAATTGTGCGCTGCCTGAAAACACTGTTTTGCTCAAAAGATGCGCTAGCCCTAAGGTTATAACTTAAGCCATGCTGAAAGTTGTAAACAGCGTAGTTAATATCAAAATTATTGCGGGTTGTGGGTTTTAAATTGGGGTTACCCGTAACCGAATAGGAAGGGCTGTATATTACCGAATACGGTATCAGGTCGCCTATATTAGGGATGTCAACATTACGGCTGTACCCTGTAGAAAAACCTTTAATGTTAATATTAAGGCTTGGTAGCAGGAAAAAATAATGCTGGTTGATGTTGGCTACGTCACGGTTAAAAATATTGTTCACCTGCTGAAACTGGTTGCCTAAACGTGCCACAATGTTAATATTCTTAGGCAAATTAAGCGTGATGCCGGGCGTTATGGTTTGGGTCCACTTATCGCGGGTAAGGTCGTTGCTTTTAACAAGCAAAAAGCTATCATACTCGCCGGTAACGGGGTTGTAATCATAGGTAGATACTTTGTTCAGATCATCATTAAAAGAGGTGCTTGCAGTAATTTCTGTGATTAGCTTTTTGCTTACCGGGTACCGGTAGCCTGCCGAAAGGTTTACAGATGTGTTACGGTTATCATTATCCGCCTTTTGCCTGAACGCGTAGGATGGGAAACCGGCTACGTAAGAAGTGTAATCGGTATTGTCGAAGTTGTAACCCCTGCCCGGACTGATGCTTAAGCTATGGTCAATATTGAATGAAGCACCTTTCTTTTTTAGCTGGTGGTTATAACTGAGCGATTGCTCGAACCGGAACGAATTGGAATATGAATTACTATTGTTAACCGAGTTACTTATGGGGGTTATAAAGTTACTGTAGCTATTGCTGCTGTTTGTGTTGCCGTCGTTATTGGTGTAAAAAGTTAATAAAGGCAGGTACCTAAGTTGTGTTTTGTCATCCGGCTTCCACATTACTGTACTGCTTAAACTATGCGAATACATGGTGCCATTACGATTACTTGCCGAAGCGGTTACCGCCGTGGTATCGTTTAAAAACTGCTGCCTGTTGGTAAGTGAATTATATTCTGACAGCGTGTTTTTGTACAGGTAGGCAAAGTTTATTTTTAGTTTTTTGCCGTAATCTGTATTGATGTTTATACCGCCATTTGTAGCTGTTTGTTTACCATTGCCTGTACCGCCAAACGCTATCCCGCCGCGTGATATGGCCTCGCCGCCGCGGTTTAAACCGCCAGAAGAGTATAAATCGTTAAAATCAAAACCTGTGCTGTTTAAATCGTTTGATGATGCCAGTACGCTTATTTGCAGTGTATCCCTAAACATATTGAACAGGCCGCCGGTTTGGTAATGCCCCTGTGTACCCAGGCCGCCGTATACTTTGCCGAAAATGCTCTTCTTTAAAGCCTTTTTAAATTTCAGGTTGATGATCTTGTTGAGCTTTGATTCGGGTATAAGGTGGTCGGGGTCATTCTCGCGGTCGTCATAAACCTGTACTTTGGCTATCATATCGGCGTCAAGGTTGCGCGAAGCTATGCGCATGTCTGACGCGAAAAACTCTTTACCATCAACCAGTATTTTGGTAACATCTTTACCCATTACAGTGATACTGCCATCATTGGCCACCTCAACCCCGGGCAGTTTTTTTAACAGATCCTGTACCACGGCGTTAGGCCTCACTTTAAAAGCTTCGGCATTAAACTCGATGGTGTCTTTACGGATCACGATGGGGATACGTTCGCCGGTTATGGTTACTTGCTGCAACTGTTTTGGGTTAAGGTGAACGATGCCAAGGTCGAGCATTTCTGTTTTGGCATTAAGCATTGTTATTTTACGGTAAGGCTGATAGCCCGCAAATGATATAAATACCTTTATGGGAATATCTTTTGGGATATTATGCAGGTTAAATATGCCATTCTTATCGCTGATAGTGTAGGCTATCAGGGTAGAGAGGGTGTCGCGGTTATCTAATATGGCTACGGTGGCAAACTCAACCGGGCTGCTGGTTAATGAATCGGTTACTGTGCCTTTTATAACGGCCTTTTTTTGCGCATGAAGGTTTAATGAGGCGAATAATAAAATGGGTAACAATAAGTATTTGTACATGCAGATGATAAGGGGCGGTAAACTTGTTCTAAAAATGTATAAAATGTTTTTAATTAGATGTATCTGTTAACATTTATTAAGTTTTTGTATCGCAAACATTACATTTGAATAACACCCGTCATCAATTATCAGGCTATATTTGTATGTTTAAACATGTAATTATATGATCAATTATAAAATACCCGCCCAAACCCGCATAGGGCATGTGCACCTAAAAGTAAGCGACCTGCAAAAATCTATGGCTTTTTACTGCGACCTGCTTGGGTTTGAATTGATAACCATGTACGGCGACCAGGCCGCGTTTATTTCGGCGGGTGGGTACCATCACCATATCGGGTTGAACACCTGGCAAAGTAAAGGCGCACCGCCTGCGCCGCAATATGCGCCGGGTTTGTTTCATACAGCTGTTTTATATCCCGAAAGGAAAGATCTTGCCGCTATTTTACAAAGGTTAATTGATAACGGATACCCGCTTACAGGAGCATCAGACCATGGCGTATCTGAAGCTTTGTACCTGGACGACCCGGATGGTAACGGGGTTGAATTGTATTGGGACAGGCCGAAAGATAAATGGCCTACCGATGATGCAGGCAACCTTACCATGTACACCCGACAGCTGGATATCCCGGGTTTGCTGGCCTTGTTAAAGTAAGTTATTCGTTCAGCATATATTTATCCATACCGGCAGCAGGCTGCCACTTGCTGTCGGGTTCAAAATAATGCCATAACAAGGCCGATACTTTTTTGATGAGTAGGTCCGCCTCATTGTCGGGCACCCAGCGCTGGTCCTTATTATTTTTGGTGATGATGGAGAAGACATAATCGCCATGCGGGGCGTTCACCAAAACCGTTTCAGATTTTGAAGCGTCAACCGCACCTTGTTTTGAGAGGGTTTGTACGTACGGCGGAATCTGCGATAGCGCGCCGTTATCCCAAAAAATCCGGTTCAGCATGCGGCTCATGCGTTCGCTTGCGGCGGGGCTTATCGCCTTGCCATCGTGTATCATGGTAAACAACCGGCACATCTCGCGCGGGGTGGTAACGCCCCAGCCGTAAATTTGCCATATAGCCCTGCGTGCCGGGATACGCGAGTTTACCCGCATCACCTTAAAGCCGTTTTGATCAAGCCAGTTGTTAATATATTCGCCGCCTACCAGCTTTTGCAGCCAGGTGCTGGCGGTATTATCGCTCATGGTGATCATCAGCAGGGCAACTTTACTTACCTGTATGGTGTCTTTATCTTTAAACGAGCCCAATATGTCTACACCGGGGTATAATAGCGAATCGCGGTAAACCAGTTTTTGGTTGTACTGAATTTCGCCTTTTTCTATCTTATCCATCAGCCCGCTTAAAATACTCACCTTGATCATGCTGGCAGTAGGGAACAGGGTATCGGCGTTGATCGCGGCTGTTTTTCCTGTTTTTAAATTATGCACGTAGATGCCAACATCGCCATTGAAATTTTTGGTGGCTGCTTTTAATTGCGCGGTAAGCTTTTGATCGGTTTGGGCAAAGGTTGTGAGGGTGGCGCAAAGCAGGAGGATGGATAGGAGGTGTTTCATATGGGTGCATTGATAAATTAAAGTTATGAACTTTTCTATTAATCTACCCGTCACTACGTTTCTCGCAATGATGCTTTATTAAAATTAAACATCCTCTTTTCCTATCTTTACAACATCTATGCAATACCTGCGCTGGCTTTTATTACCGTTTTCGTTACTGTATGGCTTGGTAGTTATCATCCGTAACTGGTTTTATGATGCAGGCCTGTTTAAAAGCAAACAATTCGGGTTACCTGTAATATGCGTAGGCAACCTGGAAGTTGGAGGCGCGGGCAAAAGCCCCATGACGGAGTACCTCATCCGTCTGTTAAAAAACGATAATAAATTAGCCACATTAAGCCGGGGGTACGGTCGCTATACAAAGGGTTTTGTTTTGGCTGATGCAGCAAGCACATCCGCTCAAATAGGCGACGAGCCATCACAGTTTAAGCATAAATTCCCTGATGTTACCGTAGCTGTGTGCGAGGATAGGGTAACCGGCATCGATCAGCTTAAAGTCAACCACGATCTTATTTTACTGGATGACGCCTTTCAGCATCGCGCGGTTAAACCGGGCTTAAGTATTTTATTGTTCGATTATACCCACCTGCAACAGCCAAAATTTGTACTGCCTGCCGGTAACCTGCGCGAGCCATTTAGCGGCCGGTGGCGTGCCGATATCATGGTAGTAACCAAATGCCCTGATGATTTGACCGAGCAGCAAATGACCAAAAGCTACGAGCAGATAGCGCCCTTAAACTGGCAGCCATTGTTTTTTAGCGCCATAACCTACCAGCCATTGCAGGATCTACAAGGTCAGCCTGTGAATTTTAAGATCGATGCAAATACCACAGTGTTTTTACTAACAGGTATCGCTAATCCTAAACCTTTGGTACAGCATATTAATCAGTTTACTGCAAACATTATTCACCATAATTATCCCGATCATCATCCCTTTAGCTTGAAAAATATAGTTAAACTTGCGGGTGAATTTTCTGCCTGTAAATCACAAAAAAAAGTTATTATCACAACAGAAAAGGATGCGCAGCGTTTAGGGGTACATGAACTGCTGCCGGCTGTTGCGCAATTGCCTGTTTGGGTGCT
>NZ_JBAZRC010000167.1:0-10378 GCF_041663085.1 Mucilaginibacter sp. | reverse complement strand
TAAGCGGCGGTGGAAAAACTACTATCGCAAAGTTCAAAAAAAAGAGATGCCTATTACGGTGTAAAATTATATTTGTAGCTCAATTAATCAATATATAAAACCGTCAACTTATTTCAGGACGAGACAAAATCAGGCACGCAAACATCCAAACTTTATCATCTTTATTCACCCCTTTTTCGCCTTTTTTCGACCTTAGTTCGGCCTTTTTGTACGCAATTAGTATCATAAACAAAAATACCGGCCTTATACCAAACAGTTGATTTATAGACAATTATAAATTTAAGGCCTGTCTCGTTTTTACAAAAAGTGGGACAAAATTGATTTTTTATAAAATTCTGAATATGAGCAAATCAAAGCATAATCATGAAGTTTTTGTTGAGACACTGACACGATTTTGTCAGTGATAACACGTTCATTGTCAACATGTTCCGTTTGTCTCACTTGTTCCGTTTTTAAAAATGGAACAGAACAGGTTTACTCCGCAGTCCAAATGGCATCAACAAACCATTTCTTGCTATCAAAAAACTCATTAACGGGTTTGAATCCTGCTTTCGCCGCCAGCTCATGGGTTTGCTCTACCGCGTATTTCTGGGAGATCTCCATATCGATGTACTCGTCTTTTACAAAGCTGATGGTGGCATCGCCAATTTTTACTTTCTGGTCGGCAAGGCTTATCAGATAGCTTTTACAGGCACCGGTTTCGGGGTTGTATGATGCATAATGGTCAAACTGGCGGGTGTTAAAATCGCCGCCAAGCTCGCGGTTTATGCGTTCCAGCAGGTTAATGTTAAACCGTTTGGTAATGCCTTCGCTATCGTTATAGGCGGCTAAAACGGTCTTTGGGTTTTTCTTCAGGTCGATACCGATCAGCACCATATCACCTTCGGAAAGATTATTACGCAGTTCGTGGCAAAAGCCCTGGGCCACATCAACAGGCATATTACCCACGTTGGATCCCAGGAACATCACCACTTTGCGTTTATTGGAGATTGATGCCGCTTTCTTCAGCATATCAAAATACTCGCCGTTAAGGCCGGTAATGTTGATGCCGGGCAGGGTAACGGGCAGGGTAATATTTAAGTACGATATCACATTCTCCGAGATATCTATCGGCAGGTAGGTAAAATCGGCTTTATTATCTATCAGGTATTTTAGTAGCTGGGTTGATTTTGTGGCGTCTCCGGCACCCAGCTCAATAAGGTCGAAAGCATCGCCACCGGCAATGATAGCCTTACAAATTTCGGCGGTTTGGCTGGTGAAGATCTCCATCTCGCAATTGGTAGGATAATATTCTTCACAGCCCATCAGCTCCTGGAAAATCCTGTCGCCCTGGGCGTCATAAAAGTATTTCGAATCCAGGCGTTTGGGCGTGGATGTTAAACCGGTTACAACGTCCTTATAAAACTGCTCATCGGTAAGTACGCTATTGGTTTGTTGTGTTGCTGTGGTGGTAGAAGCCATAGTATTAGTTTGTGGTATTATTTAGCAAGACGTATGCCAGTAAATTGCCAGCGTAGTTCCGGCTGAAAAAAGTTGCGGTAAGTTATGCGGCTATGATTAGGCGACGTTACTTCAGATGCACCGCGCAAAACCTTCTGGCCAACCATAAATTTGCCATTGTATTCACCAATGGCACCAGGTGCTTTGGCAAAACCGGGGTAGGGCAGGTAGGCGCTTTCTGTCCATTCCCAGCGCAAGCCCCAGTTAAACTGTTTTGCCGCGGCCTCCCATTCAAACTCGGTTGGCAGGCGCATGCCTTTCCATGAGGCGTAAGCATAAGCTTCGTAATAGCTGATGTGTGTAACCGCATCATGCATGTGTACAGGTTGTAAACCGTGATAGGTATAGTCATGCCATTCGCCTTCAATATTATGCCAGTACATTGGGGCTTCTGCCTTGTTGGTGTTCACCCAATCCCAACCGGCGGCATGCCAATGGCGGAAATCGTGGTAACCGCCATCATTTATAAACTCTAAATATTCTGCGTTAGTCACCAGGTCGGGGCTTATCTCAAAAGCATTCAGGTAAACCTTATGGCGGTTCAGTTCATTATCAAATGAGAAACCTTCGCCTTCAGAACCAATTTCGTAAACACCCTCGTCCACTTTAATGAACGGCGCATCCGTTTTGTGAAACTTTGGCGCGGCGTAATCTTTTGAATAGGCCGGGAACAGTGGGTTATTGCCCAGTATGAATTTAATATCGGTCAGTAAAAGCTCCTGGTGCTGCTCCTCGTGATTAAAGCCAAGGATCAATAGCTCCTTTACGTCATCGCTGATATCGCCACAGGCAATAAAGTTCAGCATGGCATCATCCACATATTTGCGGTAACGTTTTATATCGATAACGGTTGGGCGGCTCAGGTTACCCCTGTCTGTACGGATAACGCGGTTGCCAACGGTTTCGTAATAGCTGTTAAAAACGTAATTGTAATTAGGGTCAAATTCCTGGTACTCGGCAAAGTATGGTTTCAGGATAAAGGTTTCGAAAAACCAGGTGGTGTGCCCTATATGCCACTTGGGCGGACTAACATCAACCACGGGTTGTACCACATAATCTTCAATTTGCAGGGGTTCGCAAATTGCTTCGGTACGATGGCGTACTTTTATATAACAGTCGGCTATGTCCATTGGTATTACTTGCTATCTAAATAGCGTTTAAGGTTCGAAATTGTTTTTATGTTAAGTTCTTTTGCCTGTTGCTCGCGCATCATTAATGCATATGCATTATTAAACCCTATTGG
The DNA here is from genome assembly GCF_041663085.1 of Mucilaginibacter sp. GTDB lineage: Bacteria > Bacteroidota > Bacteroidia > Sphingobacteriales > Sphingobacteriaceae > Mucilaginibacter. The sequence continues at coordinate 7,635 of NZ_JBAZRC010000167.1, read as the reverse complement.
TTTTAACCATTTAATGTTATAGCGTTTTTTAAACTCGGCCTGAACATAATTGTAGGTGCTATCCTTGCTTATCTGCAGCCGTGTAATCGTTTGCGGCGCTGCCTGTAATATGGCCAGCAGGCCGGTGCCGGTGTATTCCGGGTAAACATCTATCTGATCGTTCGTCATGGCGTCAAAAACTATTTTGGTGCCGCCTAAGCCGGTTTTGGTGGCTACATCATAATTGGTGTAGCCTTTTATCAGCATGGTGTACATGCTGGCTAAAATGTACTGCTCGCCAAATATTTTTGATCCGATACGCACCACGGCGTCTTTACCTCCGCGCTCGGGTTTGTATAACTTTTTCGATAGCAGGAAATCTTTAGCTACACGCTCAGGCGTTTGGTGAAGATAGTCGGTTTTGTAGTTTAGTTCGGTCATTACCGAGTCAGTAATTGTGCCGGCCAGCAGGTTTAGCGTTTTTTCCAGTTCGGGGAATTTCCGCAGGGCATCTTCCCTTACAATAGGCGCTGCATAATAGGGTGGGAAGATCTTTTTATCATCATCCAGCACGATAAGGTTATATGCTTTTAAGCGCCCATCTGTACTGTAGCCACTTATCACGTCCAGTTCCTTCTCTTGCGCGGCCTTGTACATTACGGCATCGTTTATCACTATCGTATGGATCTTTAAACCGTATTTGCTGATGAGCCCCAGGTTGCCATCTTGTCGGCCCATAAATTCGGGCGTAAAGCCTGCGGTTAACTTGCTGCCATAGGCTGATGGGATGAAGTACAGGCCTGATAGTAGTATCAACAAAACCGGCGCTACCTTAACCGCGCCTTTTATCTTTTTAAAATTAAGTTTTTGCAATCGCGATAGCAGGAAATCAAACAAGATAGCCAGTATAGCCGCCGGGATAGCGCCCGCCAGTATCATATTGGTATTATTGAGGGAGATACCCCCGAAGATAAACTCGCCCAAGCCACCTGCCGCTATATAGGATGCCAGTGTAGCTACCCCCACGTTGATGACTGTTGCCGTACGGATACCGGCCAATATTACCGGCATAGCCAGGGGCAACTCCACTTTGAATAATACCTGCCACTTGTTCATGCCCATAGCCACAGCGGCTTCTTTAACCGCAGCATCAACGCCGGTAATACCCGTGTAAGTATTGCGGATGATGGGTAGCAGGGCATAAAGCAGCAAAGCTACAATTGCAGGCTTGGCGCCGATGCCCAAAACCGGGATCATAAAACCAAGCAGGGCGATGCTGGGAATGGTTTGTAAGATACCAGCAATGCCCAGTACAATACCCGAAAGCTGCTTTTTGCGTGTGATATAGATGCCCAAAGGCAACCCGATGAGCACGGCAATAAACAGCGAGATAAAGGTAAGCCCGATATGCTGCATGGTTTGCACCCCAAGCTTATCGGCCTGCTGCTGCATAAATTCCCACAAGGTTTGCTGGTGCTCATTCATGTGCCTGGTGGTTTTTATATTGTGAAAATGCAGCCATCAACTGATCAAACGTGATGCTTTTTACCTCTTTGTTTTGTTGGTTGATCACGCTTAAGCTTTCTCGTGGAGAGAATTTGAAATTCTCTAATACTTCCCACACGTCAGCTTCTGATGATAGTTGCTTTGTATTTGTTTTTTTATCGACACGGGGCAGGTGTTCCCAAATATCATTTAGTGTAATGGTTTTAAATTCCAGCTGCAGGTGCTGCTCTTTTAAAAAGTTGCTTACAAAAGCATTTTTTGGATTAAACAGCAAGTCGGCAGGGGTGCCAATTTGCACTATTTTGCCTTTGTCCATCAGCGCTATTCGGTCGGCCAGCTCAAAGGCTTCCTGCACATCGTGCGTAACCATGATGATAGTTTTACGTTTCAGCTCATCCAATGCTAAAAATTCGGCATGGATCTTTGAACGGGTAACATTATCCAAAGCGCCGAATGGTTCATCCATTAGTAAAACTGGCGGGTCGGCTACCAAAGCCCTCGCCAGGCCGATACGTTGCTGCTGCCCGCCACTTAGTTCATTGGGGTAAACGTTCAGGTAATCTTTTGAGAGGTGTAGTTTCTCCAGCAATTCATTAATGCGGTTTTGGGTTTTGGCCTTATCCCATTTAAGCAGGTTAGGTACAATGGCAATATTTTCGGCAACAGTATAATGAGGGAACAACCCGTTATTTTGCAAAACGTAACCAATGCCACGGCGCAATAATTCGGCAGGCTGATCATGAATGTTTTTTCCGTCGATAGAAATGATACCGCTATCGGGTTCTATCAGGCGGTTAAGCATTTTCAGGGTAGTAGTTTTACCGCAGCCGCTTGTACCCAAAAGCACCATATTCTCACCCTCGCTCACCTCAAAGGAAATGCCATCAACGGCTTTTGTTGTGCCGAAGGTTTTTACAAGGCGCTCAATTTTTATCATACCCGGCGTTTAATCCTCTAAACCCATAAAAAGGTTGTTTAAAGATTCGGAATAAGTGGGGTGCGCAAAAACGCAGTAACGGATCCTGTCGTAAGTGATGCCGCCCTCCATTGCCATTTGTAAAACCGACATGATCTCGCCCCCTTCGGTGCCTACGATGGCAACACCCAGTATTTTTTTAGTTTTTGGGTCAACCACGGCTTTCATCATCCCGCGGGTATCGCCGGTCTCAATAGCCCGGGCTACATGCGCCATAGGCAGGGTGGCCACTTTATAATTTAAGCCCTGCTCTTTAGCCTGTGCCTCGGTGATACCCACACGGCCAAGTTCGGGGTCGGTAAACATGCAGTAGGGTATGGGCCTGTCGTTTATATTCAGGTTTTGTTTTTCTATCAGGTTGCGGTAAACAATGGTGTAATCGTTATAGGAGATATGCGTAAAAGCAGGGCCGCCTTTAACATCGCCAAGGGCATAAATGCCTTTTACGTTGGTTTCCAGCTTACTGTTTACTTTGATGTTGCCTTTCTCATCTGTTTTAACCCCGGTTTTATCCAGCCCCAACGTATCTGTCTGTGGCGCGCGACCGATAGCGATCAGCACATGGCTGCATTTTATTTTTTGCTCTTTACCATCTACGGTAATCGTAGCGGTTATTTTGCCTTTGGCTTTCTGTTTGAATTTGGTTGCTTTAGCGTTGGCGTGGATGGTGATATCTTCCTGCCCCAGGAACTTAGTGACTTCCGCAGCGATATCTTCATCCTCGCGGGATAGCAGTCGAGCTGATTTTTCCAGTATAGTAACCTTGCTACCAAACCTGCGGAACATCTGCCCAAACTCTAACCCGATGTAATTACCGCCGATAACAAGCAAATGCTCCGGCACTTTCTCCAGGTCGAGAATGGTGGTGGATGTTAGATAATCTATTTCGTCCAATCCCTCAATATCACTAGGGATAATAGTTTTAGCGCCTGTGTTGATAAAGATCAGTTCGGCTTTAAACTCCTTTGCCTTGCCTTTTTCTGGCTGTACGCTGATTGTTTTTTTATCGATAAAAGTGGCATCGCCAAAGAGTAGGTCGAGGTTTTTTATTTTTTCAACGGCTGCTTGCCCCCCATTGCGCGATTTGAGCACGATATCGTCCTTGTGCTTTTTTATCTGGCGCATATCAACCTTGTAGCCTTTTATGGTTACGCCCATTTCGTTACAACGGCTTGCCAGGTAAGCCACGCGCGCGCTGGCCACCATGGTTTTGGTAGGTGTACAGCCATCGTTTACACAAGTGCCGCCTATAAAGCGTTTCTCAACCAGTAAGGTTTTTTTACCGGCTTCGGCCAGCTTTTTGGCCAATGGCGTACCTGCCTGGCCAGATCCAATTACTATACAATCGTATTCCTTCATCATTCGGTTATTTGCACCCCTTTCCAAAAGGCTATATAATTGGTAATATGTGCAGCTTCGGCTTTTGGGGCAGGATAGTACCATGCTGCATCCGGGTTTTGTTTACCATCAACCTCAAGTGTGTAATAAGAGGCGAGGCCTTTCCATGGACAAGTGCTGTGTGTTGAGCACTCCCGCAGAAAATCGGGGTTAACGCTATCCTTCGGGAAATAATGGTTTCGCTCTACTACAATGGTGTCATCGCTTTCGGCAATTATCCGGTTGTTCCAAATAGCTTTCATAAGGTAAGTGTTTTATATAAAGGTACTTTATAAGTATCGGAAATATAAATAGCCGAACATGTTTTTTGTTTGGCTTATTCTTAATTGATGTGTTATAAAGCTTAGTAAATAAGCGACTGAAAACCTTACAGAAAAAAAATCTTAAAATTTATTTTTAATTTATCTGGAAACGTATATCTTTGCAATCCCAAAATAAGGGGAACGAAATCTAAAATATCAGATTTTGTTACCAAGAAATGGCCCGTTCGTCTAGGGGTTAGGACGTTAGATTTTCATTCTAGAAACAGGGGTTCGATTCCCCTACGGGCTACGAAAAACAATACCAAAAGATGCTAAAACCCTGCAAATCAAACATTTGCAGGGTTTTTTGTTGGCATCAAAACACCATATTATGCACCAAAACGCAACAAAAATGAGCGTAATTCGGTGCGTACCTAATGGCAAAACACTACGCACCGAATTTCTTTTAATTAATTGATTATCAACCTGTTCAGCGAGTGAACATCTTGATAAAAGCAGATTGCAAACTTACTTTTGTTTCACTTTTAAGCTTGTAATTATGAAAAGTAATTTCCATCTGCTTTTTTACATCAGAAAGCAAAAAAACTACAAAGGCGGTGCAATGCCTGTCTACATGCGTATTACCGTTAACGGCAAACGTGCGGATATGTCTGCCGGGCGTGAATGCGAACCCGTCAAATGGAACAGCCATGCAGGGCGTGCCATTGTTACAAAAGAAGAAATCAAGTCCCTTAACAATTATTTGGACAGCCTGCAAAGTAAAGTAAGGGACGCGCACCAGGCGTTGATTGATGCAAACCAAACCATAACAACCGAAAGTTTGCTGAACCAATTTACAGGTAAAACCCAAAGGAGCCGTTACCTTATGCAACTATTTACCGAGCATAATGCAAAAGTAAAGGCATTGATCGGCAATGGATTTGAGGCGAATACATTAAAGGGGTACAACACTTCTGAAAAACACCTTACAGGTTATTTGCAAAATGAATATGGCAAAACCGATATTGAAATTAGCCAATTGAATCATGCTTTTATCACAGGCTTTGAATTTTACCTGAAAGCAGAGTGTAAAATTAGCGGAGTATCGGCAGCCAAATACATTAAGCACCTGAAAAAAATTGTTAATCACTGTATTGCCAATAATTGGCTAAAGCAGAACCCTTTTATCAATTTCAAATCTTCTGCAAAAGCAAAAGAACGTACTTATTTAACACAACAAGAACTGGACGCTATCACCAATAAGAAATTTGTTGTTGAACGTTTAGTACAGGTGCGGGATGTTTTTGTCTTTTGTTGCTATACCGGATTATCTTATGCCGATGTTAAAAAACTAAGGAGAAACGAGATAGGTATTGGTATGGACGGTGATAAGTGGATATTCACAAGCAGGCAAAAAACAGATACATCTTCAAGGATACCACTTTTACCGGTAGCCGTAACCATATTAAACCGCTATCAGGATCACCCGCAATGTGAAAATAAGGGCTTGTTGCTGCCAGTATTGAGTAATCAAAAAATGAATGCCTACTTAAAAGAAATAGCAGACTTATGCGATGTAGTAAAGCATTTAACATTTCATTTGGCAAGACACACTTTCGCTACAACAGTAACTCTATCCAATAATGTACCGATTGAAACGGTCAGCAAAATGTTAGGCCATACCAATATTAAGACAACACAGCACTACGCTAAAATATTGGATTTAAAAGTTAGCCAGGATATGGCCGCTCTTAAGCAAAAGTATGCCGGAATTTAGTTTATAATCTCTAAGGGCACATTTTGTGACCTTAGAGAATTTCATAAATACCTAACGAAATAAAAATGGAAAATCAAATGATACCTGATGAAATCATCATGAATCAAATCTATTACATAAGAGGGCAAAAAGTTATGCTAGATTTTGACCTTGCAAAATTATATGAAGTCGAAACAAAGCAACTTAAAAGACAGGTTCGACGAAACATTGATCGTTTTCCCGAGGATTTCATGTTTGAATTGACATCGGAAGAGTACTCTTTTTCAAGGAGCCAAAATGGCACCTTGAAACAAGGGGAAAATATTAAGTATTCACCAATGGTGTTTACAGAACAAGGAGTTGCTATGCTATCAAGTGTGTTGAACAGCAGTAGAGCAATCAAAGTAAACATTCAGATTATTCGAATATTTACCCGTATCCGCCAAATGTTAATGGATAACACCGACATACGATTGGAAATTGAAAAGATTAAATCCAAGCTTGATAATCAGGATAAAAACATGGAAATCGTATTCCGTTATCTTGATGAACTAATTGATAAAAAAGAAAATCAGCCGCCACGTAAAACAATTGGCTTTAAACCTGATGGCTTTTGAAGAACCATTTTAAAACAAAGCTTTATTGTAAATTTGTTATCTACCTAAGAAACAAGTTTATGAGAGCACAATATTTTAAACACCGTCATTGGGCTGACTTTTCAAAAGACATCAACGATATAGGCCGCCCCTTGTTTTGGCCAAAAGAGAACGAAGACAATCATTTTTTATACAGGCTATATGATAAGCAGGAAACTCAATTTCCTGCTTTTTATAACCACCACCTTGACAATTTTCTAAAGCTCTATCCTGATGCAGAGGAAAAAGAATTTTTCACACACGTTTGGGAAATTATTGATGATACCACCGCCGAACTAAAAGTAAAAAATCGCTACACTTCCAGGCATGCAATGGAGTTCAGGAACAAGCAGCATCTAAAGAGCTTTTTAGGTTATCTCAAAACTATTGACCAGTGGGACACCGGTAGAACCAAAGACGAAATAATTGCGGACAAGGAGGGTGAGATAAGAAGCCTGAAGGAACAACTGGCGGAACTCAAAGAAGAACTTAAAGCTGCAAGAAAGTTAGATACCGAAGACTTTATCAATATTCATGATGGACAAGTACTTACCGTTTGCGACTTATTCCTAAAATTGCAGAAGTTAGAAATTGACGATAGAGAACTTGTATTTTCCCAAACCCAAACCGTATGGGTAAAGATGATCTGCAAACATTTCCGGCAAGGTAATAAAGAGATCAAATTTGATACCATACGCCGCTATTTTCCGGCTAACCCCAATGAACCGAGCCGCAGATCAGCGCGCATTCCGGCTAAATCACAACTTTTTCAAATTGTTGAGGCCAAAAAACGCAGTTGAGTTATCTTTCAGCCTTACCATAGCCAGCTGTATGTTGCCAATAAGCATTTTATTGATAATGAGCTAATTGATTAGTGTTTTAACTTAATTCAAACCACTCCAATTTAACCATGCGTTTCTGCGTGGTAACGAAAAATAGCGTTTTTGCCATTCTTTTGATCCAAAATCAAAGGCTATGGAAATAATCAGCACCGAAGCCCTAAGCCATTGCATACGCGAGGCAGTCAGGGCAGAACTACAGGAACACTTTAAAACAGGCGGCAGCCAGCCGCTGGATTCAGAAAAACTATTATCCAAGCAGGAGCTTGCAGCCGAACTCGGCGTGTCACTGGTGACGCTTACA
>NZ_JBAZRC010000166.1:0-10456 GCF_041663085.1 Mucilaginibacter sp. | reverse complement strand
TGAGCGGAAAACGGGATTCGAACCCGCGGCCTTCAGTTTGGGAAACTGATGCTCTACCAACTGAGCTATTTCCGCTTGTATTAAGCATTCAAACATAAGAAAAGTAAATCAATCGCTAATTCACTAATTCAAAAAATAAATTATGCCTGTTATACTGCCCGTAAAAGATAAAACACCCAAATGGGGAACCGATTGTTTTATTGCTGAAAATGCTAGCATTGTTGGTGATGTAGTAATGGGCAACAATTGCTCGGTTTGGTTTAATGCCGTTATCCGCGGGGATGTACATTACATCAGGATAGGGGATAATAGCAATATCCAGGATGGTGCCATCATTCATGCTACCTACTTAAAAGCACCAACCAATATAGGCAATAATGTATCTATAGGCCATAACGCTATTGTACATGGCTGCACGCTGCGCGATCATGTTTTGATAGGTATGGGCGCTATTGTAATGGATGATGCTGTAGTGGAAGAATATGTGATAATAGGGGCAGGATCTGTAGTGCTTGAGCGAACCATCTGCGAATCTGGCTACCTGTATGCCGGTACTCCGGCAAAAAAAATAAAGCCTCTTACTGATGAGCAAAAGGCTTTACTGAATAAATTACCGCAAAATTACATTATGTATTCAGGGTGGTTTAAGGAGTAACAGGTTCTTTCGGTATATCTATAGGTTCTTCTGCTTCCCAGTTTGGCCTTAGCGTTATTTCTTTTTCATACAGCCATATATTCTCCGGCTGTGCACGGCGTTTTACATTACCACTATCCCAGCGGCCATTTTTATTGGTGTCATACACAACCCGTACCTTATATTTCTGTGTTAAAAAGTTGCGATACACCACCGATGTACTGCCCGTAACTACATCGGTTCGTACTACATTTTTCTGTTCGTCTAAAAGTTCAATCACATACTGCTTATTAGCCTCGGGCACACTTACTTTTAAGGTTAACATACTGTAGTTCTCTGGCTTGTCTGCTTCAAAGGCAATTCCGGCGCGTTTGTTTTTATCGTTATAAATATCAGTAATGGCTGCTTCATTTAATAAAAGCTGGTATTTGCTTCCCGGCCGCCATCTATACTTTATGAGCAGGTCGCGTGTGCTTGCGGTATCCTTACGAATAGTATAATTAGTTACGTTAACAGAGTCTTCGCTCAATACAATCAATCCTTGCTCGAAAGATTCAATAGGTAAATTTGTTGTTATGCGAAAGTCAGTATTGGGCTTTAACTTATTATCCCTGTTTATTCCGTATTTAAATGTAAGGGTCCTGGTAAAGCTTTCTTTTTTGCCTTTTAACTGGTAAACAGTATCTATAGGTTTATTATTATCATATATAGCAACCCGCAGCGAGTCGAAATCCATATTACGCATATAAACAAGTGCAGTATCTTTTGTCTTGCTTATTTCGGCTATCTTCTGATTGTCCAAAGCCGGAGGATAAACTATTTTAATAGATGGGTTATCCAGCCTTTTATTAAATATCATCGAGAACACACCGTTAGGCGTAAACTTTTTTTCACTGAGTCTGAACTTTTCCGGCACCTGCTGAAATAGCGCCAGCTTAATATCAGATGTATCTTTGCTAAGGTTTATTGTTCGGTTAGAGAAAGCTATCAATTCCCTGTCGTTATCAAATATCTTATTTGGGCTTGGTTCTTTTAAAGCATAAATACGGTATTGGCCATCGTGTAAATTGTTTAAAGAGAAGTTACCTGATGAATCTGTTGTTGTGTAAATGCTCGGCTTCTTTTTGCCGAATAAAAGCGAGTCTTGTTTTAACGGGAAGATCATCACTGTTACATCTTTTTCTTTTTCCTGGGTGATGCTGTTTGTTACCGTACCCGACATGCTTAACGAATCGATATGCGGGCCGGTAGAAAAAACGTAAGTAAAATTTGTGAGTACGTTGCTTTCGTTAACATCCTGTATGGCCTTACCAAAGTTGATAACGTACGTTGTGTTTTTTTGTAGGGTATCCTTAAAGTCGATGTTTAGTACTTTTCGGTTTACATTGTACTCCGGCAATTTTTCCATGGCCGGGCTAATGCTTATTTCCTGGTACTGATTACTCAACTTAAAAAACTCATCAAACTCCAGGCTTATTTTTTTGGCCGAAAAATTACGGGTCATATTTTCAGGCGTGGCCTTTAATAATTTTGGCGGAGTAAGGTCGCGCGGACCTCCCATTGGTTTTTGGATGCTGGCGCAGCCAAAAACGATTAGGGCCACCATTAAAAAGAATAAATTTTTACCGAAAAAGGCCGATTTTGGTTTTAACATTGTTTTTATGCCCTGTAAACGATTTTTATATTTTTATGAATTGTGATATTAAAAATCTGAGAAAATGCTTTATAAACGATATTTTATAATTAATTGATTTACAGTTATTTATAGCTTATCTTGATACGTGTACCATTAAAACCGACACATCAGACGGCGACACGCCCGAAATGCGCGATGCCTGGCCTAAAGTACGTGGTTTTATCCGCATCAATTTTTCTCTCGCTTCTTTAGATAATGAAACCAGTTGACGGTAATCAAACTCAGGGTTAATTTCCCGGTCTTCCATTTTTTTCATGCGGTCAACTATTTCCAGTTCTTTTATAAAGTAACTCTCATATTTGATTTTTATTTCAGCCTGTTCAATTGTTTCTTTATCATATGCAGATAACTTATCTGACAGAGAACCATCTACCCGTTTTAACTCATTAAAACCTATTTGAGGCCGGCTTAATAAATTAAACAGTTTCGCACTTTGGTTAATAGGAGAGGTGCCTGCTTCTTCCAGCATACTATTTACTTCAGATGGATTGATGCTTTTGCTTCTGGTAAAGGCAACTATCTCGTCAGAGTTTTTGATCTTCCTGTTTACCTTATCCAGGCGCTCATCGCTTATCAATCCTAAGTCATGGCCAATAGGGCTTAGCCTGATATCCGCATTATCCTGGCGTAGTAATAAACGATGCTCAGCTCTTGAAGTGAACATACGGTAAGGCTCTTCCGTACCTTTTGTTACCAGGTCATCTATCAAAACACCAATGTATGATTCTGATCTTTTCAGGATCAGTTCATGCTTATCGTTTATTTTTTGATGTGCATTAATGCCTGCAATGAAGCCTTGTGATGCTGCTTCTTCGTAACCGGTGGTGCCATTTATCTGGCCCGCAAAGAAAAGGTTGCTGATCTGTTTGGTTTCTAATGTCAGGCTTAACTGGGTAGGCGGGAAGAAATCATACTCAATAGCATACCCCGGGCGGAACATTTTTGCAGTTTCGAAACCCGGTATTTGGGTTAGCGCTTTGTATTGTACATCCTCTGGTAATGAGGTGGAGAATCCATTTACATATATCTCAACAGTGTTCCAACCTTCGGGTTCTACAAATATCTGGTGCCTGTCGCGTTCGGCAAAACGGTTTATTTTATCCTCTATAGAAGGGCAGTACCTTGGGCCTAAACCTTTGATCCTGCCGGTGAACATTGGTGATCTTTCGAACCCTTCTTTCAGGGTTTCGTGCACTTTGGTGTTGGTATAAGTTATCCAGCAGCAGCGTTGGTCGGCAGCTAATTCAACATCGGTGTATGAAAATCTACCGCGTTCCTCATCGCCCCATTGCTCTTCCATTACCGAGTAATTCAGGCTCCGGCCATCCACTCGGGGTGGGGTACCAGTCTTCATCCTGCCCGACTCAAAGCCCAGGGTTACCAGTTGCTCTGTTAAGCCGGTAGCCGCTTTTTCGCCGGTACGGCCTCCGCCAAATTTCTTTTCACCTATATGGATAACACCATTTAAAAAGGTGCCATTTGTGAGCACTACAGCGTCGGCTTCTATCTCTACACCTATAGATGTTTTTACACCTACTACGGTATTTCCTTTTACCAAAAGGGATGTAACCATATCCTGCCAGAAGTCTACATTAGGTGTTTTCTCAAGCGCTATACGCCACTCTTCAGCGAATCTTGCACGGTCGCTTTGCGCGCGCGGGCTCCACATAGCAGGGCCTTTGCTTAGGTTAAGCATCCTAAATTGCAGGGAGGTTTTATCGGTAATAATACCCGAGTAGCCACCCATCGCATCAATCTCCCGCACTATCTGCCCCTTAGCTACACCGCCCATTGCAGGGTTGCAACTCATCTGTGCAATGGTCCCCATGTTCATCGTAATGAGTAAAACAGATGAACCTAAATTAGCGGCGGCAGCTGCAGCTTCACAGCCCGCATGCCCGGCACCCACAACAATTACATTATATTTCTTAAACATATAACCTCCATGTTCCACGTGGAACATTATGTGATTTTTTACTTAGATGTTCCACGTGGAACATTCAAAAAGGAATACAGCGCAAAAGCGCCCCAAACACCTTCTAATACAACAAAAGGATAAAATCCTATCAAATATGACGAAAAACAACATATCGCAGCCCCTAAAAAGTTCATTCCTGTATAAACCCGGCCCTGTGCCGAAACCTTCTTATACATGTTTAGCAGGAATGCTATTAATAGGATGATAACGCCTACAGAAGCAATGATGTCTGATGTTGTCATAATTTACGCCTCTCTTAACTCGCCTAATTCTATCCAGCGTGCCGATTTTGCATCAAGCTGTTTGTTTAAGTAAGCTATTTTATCCGTTAGTTTGGTTAACTCTTTAGGGTCTATATTGATGGTGTTTAAAGCTTCGGTTGTTTCCCTTAGCTTGGCCTCAATGTCTGCTATTTCTTTTTCCAACCCTTCAAACTCTTTCTCTTCTTTAAAACTCAGCTTCGCTTTTTTGGGAGCCTCCGTCTGAACAGGGGCAGGGGCAGCAGCGGCTTTTTTATTCTGTTGCTTGCTTTCTTCCAGCTCAATCCGGTATGATGAATAGTTGCCGTTATAGATCAAAACTTTCCCTTCGCCTTCCATTATGAAAAGCTGGTCGGTAAGTTTATCCAGCAAGTACCTGTCGTGCGATACCATGATCAGAATGCCGGGGAAGTTGGTTAAAAACTCTTCCAACACATTCAGGGTGTCAATATCCAAATCGTTAGTAGGCTCATCCAGTATCAAAAAGTTTGGGTTCTTGATCAGGATGCTCATCAGGTGCAGGCGTTTCTTTTCGCCACCACTAAGTTTTGATACCATGCCGTATTGCTTGGCAGGAGGGAACAAGAATAAAGTAAGCAAAGCGGAAGCCGAGATCAGCTTGCCATCTGCCATTGTTATAAACTCGGCAACGTTCTTTACAATATCAATAACACGTTCGTCCTCTTTAAAGCTTAGCCCGGCCTGGTTAAAATAACCAATTACGGTAGTTTCTCCTTTTACAATTTCACCACTATCCGGCTGTAAGCCGCCGGTGATGAGATTTAATAGGGTAGACTTGCCGCTACCATTCTTTCCGGCTAAACCAATACGGTCGCCTTTCTTAAACGTGTAGCTAAAGTTTTTGATATAGGTATTGCCGTTAAAACCCTTGCTGATGCTATGCATCTCCATGATCTTGTTTCCCTGGCGAGATACCTTAACACTCAGTTCAACATTTTCTTTAGCTCCGCGATCTTTCGTTTTGGATTCCAGATCGTAAAACGCGTCTATGCGCGATTTTGATTTAGTGCCACGAGCCTTGGGCTGCCTGCGCATCCACTCCAGCTCCTTACGCAATAAATTCGAGTTTTTTTGGAACGTCGCCTCATCAGATGCTTCCCGTTCGGCTTTTTTCTCCAGGTAGTAACCATAGTTGCCTACATAAGGTATTATTTTACCGCGGTCTATCTCCAAAATCTCGTTACAAACGTTATCCAGGAAGTATCTGTCGTGCGTAACCATCAAAATGGTTTTGCTTCCTTCGGTCAGTAATTTTTCAAGCCACTCAATAGTATCAATATCAAGGTGATTGGTAGGCTCATCTAAAATATAAATTTCAGGGTCCTCAATTAATAGTTTAGCTAAAGCTAAACGTTTTTTCTGGCCGCCTGATAGCGTGCTAATGTGCTGGTTAAGGTGATGTATGTCAAGTCTTCCTAAAATGGTCTTGATCTTATACTCATATTCCCAGGCATCAATCTCGCTCATCTCCTCCATCACTTTATCCATCTCCTTCATATTCTCCGGGTCGTTCTCTAATAACTCTTCGTAACGGCGGATCAGCTGTTGCTGGATATTATCAGCATGGAAAATATAATCACTGATGGTAACGGCTTCTTTAAAGTAGGGGTCCTGCTCCAGGTAGCCAACATTCAGGTCGCGTGCCTGCGCAACTTTGCCTTCGGTTGGCTTTAACGAACCGGAAAGGATCTTTAACAAGGTTGATTTACCCGCGCCATTAACACCAACAAGCGCAACCCTGCGGCCGCGGTTAATGCCAATAGTCAGGTTTTTAAACAACCAGTTATCATGAAAGGAGTGGCCTAAATTTTCGGCCGAGATATAAGTGCTCACTAAATAGTATGTATTTTATCTGATGTATATATAAAAGTGCCCGTTGCACTTTCTAATGATTTTTTGAACATGGCATGGGCAACTGTGCTGCCCTTAATGCTCCTGTACTTTTTTAAGCCGCCTATCAGCAATGGGTCAATAATCTTGAAAAGGCCGGTCGCTAACTTCTCTGCCCAGTGGTTTCTATCCCGCTCGCCCATCAGCATGGATGGCTGATAAATGTGCAGGGTTTTCAACCCAAGTTTTTTTAACGCATCTTCCAGCTCACCCTTTAATTTCAGGTAAAAGGTTGACGAGTTTTTGTTTGCCCCAATGGATGATACCACATGAAACTGTTCAACGCCATTTTGTTTGGCTAATTGTGCCAACTGCAAAGGATAATCATGGTCAATCTTCCGATATTGCTGCTCATCCGGCGTTTGGCTTTTGGTGGTACCAAGGCAACTAAAAACAGCGTGTCCATTTATAGCTTCTGCATGTTTATCCAGCTCATCAAAATTGATCACCAGCTGCACAAGCTTTTTATGCTGAATGGGCAATTCTTTCCTAACTATCACTAAAACCTCGGAATATTGCGACGTTTCCAGTAAAATTTTAACCAAATTACTGCCAATTAGGCCGCTTGCGCCTGCTATAATTGCTTTATATGCCATTATGGTTGGTTTCAACGCGCAAAAATACGCATAATTAAATTGTGGAATAAATATTGCGTGTTTAAACATGTATTTAATTACACAATAAGTATTTTACCATTAATAAGCATTAAAATGAAGACAGTATTTCACGCCGCAGGCGACAGAGGGTACAACGACATAGGTTGGCTAAAAGCGAACTTTTCATTCAGTTTTGGGCCGTTTCGGGACGAAAAAAGGACGAATTTTGGCGTTCTAAGGGTGTTAAATGACGATTTTATTGCCCGCGATCACGGCTTTGGCAGCCACCCGCATGATAATATGGAAATTACCACTATTGTATTGCAGGGCGCGTTAGAACACCAGGATAGCATGGGCAACAAGGGCATTATCAAAGCCGGCGACGTGCAGGTAATGTCGGCCGGTACCGGTGTTTTCCATTCCGAGTATAACCCTTCAAAAACGGAAGACACTTTATCCCTGCAGATCTGGATCTTCCCAAAAGTAAGGAACATCGAACCCCGGTACGATCAAAAGAACTTTGGCGATAAGTTTATACGGAACCAGTTCACTACACTAATATCGCCGTTAAAAAGCGACGAAACCCTTTGGTTAAACCAGGATACCACCTTTTCGCAAGGTAATTTTGATGCTGGGCAACAGTTAAATTATACCATAAAAACCCCCGGAAATGGTGCTTATGTGTTTGTTTTAGAGGGAGATGTAACCATAGCGGACCAAGGATTAAACAAAAGGGATGCTATCGGCGTTTACGATACAGACAGCTTCACGATAGAAACAAACAGCGAAAGCAAACTATTGATCATAGAAGTACCGATGTTATAAGCTATAGCAAAATAAAATTTCGGTAATAAAAACTTTTTACCAATAGTTTGTTTATAACTGGCAAGTAATAAATAACTTATGGCAGAACAGGCAATTACCGGATACAAAAGATGGCTGGAAAGCATAGGGGAACAAGGTGTGTTCTTCAAAAGCTTTTTCCGCAATATTTTTAGGGGCGGTTTTGAGTGGTCGGAGTTTGTGCGCCAGTGCTACGAGATCGGCTACCGCTCCATGATGCTGGTTGGTATCACCTCGTTTATTATGGGGCTGGTACTCATCCTGCAGCTTAGGCCATCCATGTTGCAAATGGGTGCCGAAAGCATGCTCCCAAAAACCCTTGCAGTATCATTTATACGCGAAATAGGGCCGGTTATCATCGCTATTATCTGCGCCGGCAAGGTAGCATCAGGCATAGGTGCCGAACTGGGCAGCATGAAGGTTACCGAGCAAATTGATGCTATGGAAGTATCGGGTGCAAACCCGCTGCAATACCTGGTAGTTACACGTATTATTGCCACCAGTTTAATGATCCCGCTGCTTACCATTATTGGCGACGCGATAGGCCTTTTTGGAGGCTTTCTGGCGCTAAACTTTACTGATGATATCAGCTTCTCCCTGTATTTTCACAAATGTATCTCCTCGCTTGAGTTTATAGATCTTTTCCCGGCGCTGGTTAAAACCATATTTTTTGGTTTTGCCATTGGCTTTGTAGGGTGCTATAAGGGCTATAACTCAAACAAAGGCACCGAAAGCGTGGGCATTGCGGCCAACTCGGCGGTGGTTACCGCATCCCTGTGGATCTTTGTGATTGATGCCGTAGCAGTACAGATAACCAGCTTATTATTTTACAGGTAAAACATGGAAACAGAAAAAAAACATACCGAAGAAAATAAGAAGCTTGATAAAAACGAGGTAGTGGTGGATATCGATCACATCTCAAAATCATTCGGCACAAAAGAAGTCCTGAAGGACATCAACATGCAGCTAAAACGCGGCGAGAATGTGGTGGTGCTTGGTAAATCGGGCCAGGGCAAATCTGTCACCATCCAATGTATTGTTGGCCTGCTTACCCCGGATAATGGAACAGTTAAGGTTTTTGGCGACGATGTTGCGCAGATGAACGACGAGCAGCTAAAGGAATTGCGTACCAAAGTGGGCTTCCTGTTTCAGAGCGGGGCTTTGTACGATTCTATGACCGTTAGGGATAACCTTGAATTCCCGCTTACGCGTATCCTGAAAATAAACGACCAGGTCGAGCTTGATAAAAGGGTAGAGGAAGCTCTTGAAGGGGTGGGCCTTTCTGACGCGATAGATAAGCTACCGTCGGACTTGTCGGGCGGGATGCGGAAACGTGCCGGGTTGGCCAGAACGATGATTGTACGGCCTGAAATTATGCTGTATGACGAGCCTACCACCGGTCTGGACCCCATCACCTCGCGGGAGATAAGCGAGTTGATCCTGGATATGCAAAAGAAATATAAAACATCAGCTATCATTATAACCCACGATATGGAATGCGCAAAAATTACCGCCGACCGTGTTGTGATCATGAATGAGGGTACATATATAGCCGAGGGCTCGTTTGATGAGCTCAAAAAATCGGACGATAAACTGGTAAGGTCATTTTTTAACGAAACAACATGAAAACCACATCATCACAAAAAATAAAGATCGGGGCATTTACGGTAGTAGGCCTGGTTGTACTGTTCCTGGCGGTATTTTATATCGGGAACCAAAAAAGCCTGTTCAGCTCTACCTTTAGGGTATACGGCACATTTAAAAATGTTAGCGGGCTTACCGTTGGTAATAATGTACGCTTTGCCGGGATCAACGTAGGGGTGGTTGAGGCCATTAACATTGTAACAGACAGTTCTGTAAGGGTTGACCTTACCCTGAACAACTCTGTTAAAAAATTCATCAAAACGGACTCTAAAATGAGCATAGGCAGCGATGGTTTAATGGGCGATAAGCTGATTGTGATAGCCCCCGGCGGCATAAAAAGCCAAACCGAAGTGCAGGAAGGCAACCAACTGGGAGCTGTTAACCCCGTTGATGTGGATAAGATCATTTCAAAGCTTACCAAAGTTGCAGATAATGCCGAAAGCCTAACCAGCGACCTGTCTGAAATTGTAGCGAAAGTGAATAGTGGCAAAGGGAGCATAGGCCGCCTGCTAAACAACGATAAGATAGCCAGAGATCTGGAGGGAACTGTAAAACAAGCTAACACAACGATGAAAGGTGTGCACGCCACTACGGCCACGTTGAACGAGGATTTGAAAGCCGCGCAAAGTAACTTTCTGTTAAAAGGCTTCTTCAACAAGAAAAAGAAAGCCGCCAAAGCCAAGCAGGACTCTATCAAAAAAGCACAGGAAAAGATCCGGGAAGCTAAAGATAAAGCAGCTAAAGATGCAGCGAAGAAGAAAGAGGATAATTAATAAACCGGTCGCATTTACCACGATGTCATTTAGATGGGTGTGTGTAGTGGGTAAAGTGCGGGTAGCGAAAGAGAAATCTTCTACGTCAGGACCGACATTTCGCTCGTAGAAGATTTCTCCT
>NZ_JBAZRC010000165.1:0-10461 GCF_041663085.1 Mucilaginibacter sp. | reverse complement strand
TACGCCCAGCGTTTTGTAGGTAACATCAAAGCCGTCGTAAACCCAGCCGTTCATGGTTTTCCACAGCTTTATCACTTCCGGGTCGCCTGCCTCCCATTTCAACAGCATGCTTTGGGCTTCTTTTATCAGCGGTGCGTTCTTTTTGGCTTCGTCTTCGGTCTGACCCTCTTCAACCAGTTCCAGTATCTGTTGCTTATAGGCTTTATCAAACCAAACATAATATTTACCGGCAAGGTGGTCACCTTTTAAGCCACTGCTTTCAGGGGTTTCGCCGTTACCAAACTCGCGCCAGGCCAGCATGCTTTTACAAATATGGATGCCCCTGTCATTAACCAGATTGGCTTTTACCACATCATAACCGGCAGCGCCCAGTATCTCTGCCACCGAAAAACCTAACAGGTTGTTACGGATGTGCCCCAGGTGCAGTGGTTTGTTAGTGTTAGGCGATGAATACTCCACCATTACTTTTTTTCCGTTTGGCTTTGCAGCAGCAAAATCATCGGTCAAAATTTCGGCATGGAGTTTTTCAAGCCAGAAGCTATCGGCCAAAGAAATATTCAAAAAGCCCTTAACTACGTTAAAAGCGGCAATTTGTGGTAATGTTTTTTGCAGGTATTCGCCAATTTCGGCACCGGTTTGCTCGGGCCCTTTACGCGATACTTTTGTAAACGGAAACGTAACTATAGTAACCTGCCCTTCAAACTCCTTGCGGGTATCCTGCAGGTTTACATCTTTAGGGGCAATATCAGTTTGGTATAAATCTTTAACGGCCTTAACAACAGCCTCAATAATAAAATCCATCGCGCAAAATTAACATAAATTAAAGAATGCTTATATAGCATGTTCATTTTTAACCACAGAGTGCACAGAGAAAAAAACACAGAGAACACGAAGCTTTCTTTGTGCCCTCTGTGAAAACCTCTGCGCACTCTGTGGTTAAATTTATAAGATATCACTATCCATAAAATATGCTTAAAAACTATAGATTTGTTTCTTCTTTATAACCATTTATGACACTTAATGACAAAGATTTTAAGATAGATGTAACATCTGAGATTGGTAACCTGCGTACACTTTTGGTACATAGCCCCGATAGCGGGCTGGGCAAAGTGGTACCTTCAAAAGCACAGGACTGGCTTTTTGAAGACATTGTGCACCTGGATACCATGCGCCGCAAGGAGTACGATTACTACATTAAGCTACTGATGTACTTTCTTGACCCTGATAAGATAAAAGGCAAACTGGCCGATATTGACAGCGCTGCCGGCAACCGAGATTTTTTTAAACCCGACAACGCCGGTTTCCATAACTCTACAAAAGTTATTGAGATACAAACCCTGCTGAGCGATATATTACAGCAAAACGATATCCGCAAGAAACTGGTGGCAGCCGTATGCGCTATAGAAAGCTGTAACTACAAATTGCAGCTGCAACTGATAGATACCGACCCGGTTGAGCTGGCCAAGATCTTTATCTCCGGCTCGCTGGGTGATGATACCATGATCTTCGCACCCATACCTAACCTGATATTCTCCCGCGATCTGGGTATCGCCATCAACAACCATATCCTGCTGAATAAACCGGCTAAAAAGGCCCGCTCGCGCGAGACCTTGCTGATGCGTTATATATTCTTCAACCACCCTTTGTTTGAGGCTTACCACGACAGCGTTATCGAGATCCCTGAGAATAAGCAACATTTTTTGCGCCCCGGCGAAGTGAATGAGGAAAAAACTACCATTGAGGGCGGCGATGTAATGATGGTTAGTCCGCAGCACCTCATTATTGGCTGCAGCGAACGTACTTCCATCAGCGGCGCTAACGAGGCTATAAAATTACTCTTCGAGAATGATGTAGTGAGCAAGATCACGATAGTAAAAATACCGCACAAGCGCGATTATATGCACATTGATACCGTTTTTACGCAGGTAAAACGCAACGTATGGGTGCTGCTACGATCATTAACCATTACCGAAACCGAACAATCGCAAAGCGAACCCATAGCCTGGTTTGCCGATAAAAAAAACAAGGACAAGCCCGAGATAGTGCAGTTCAGGAAAGATAAAAAGCCCAAAACCTTTAATACGCTGGAAGACCTGCTGGATAACATTAGTCAGAAGGATTTGCAAAGCACCGAACCCACCAGATTTATTTACTCGGGTAATGATATGTTCCCGTTTGATGCACGCGAGCAATGGACGGATAGCTGTAACCTGCTGGCCCTAAAAGATGGCGTAGTTGTAGGGTATGATCGTAACGACAAAACCGTTGAGTCATTTAAACAAAGCGGTTTTGAGGTGATCCATATAACCGAGCTGCTGCCTAAATTTGAGAGTGGCGAAATTGACCCGCAAAAAATGAAGGATACACTGATACTGATGCCAAGCGCCGAACTATCGCGCGCCCGTGGTGGTTTCCATTGCATGAGTATGCCGCTGAAACGAGATAGTATAAAATAATTTAAAACAAAGATTATTTTATGTTTTACATAAAATAATCTTTGTTTTATGAAAAATAACTTATATGTTTGTATCAACAAAACAGATATAAACATGAAACCTACATCCTGGCTTTTAAAAACGATTAGAGTTGTGTTAAACATTGTATGGTATGCGGGTATAGCTTTGGCCGCACTTGCATTCTGCCTTTTAACCATAAAATTTTTCACAAGTGATTCCACCCTATTTTCTGCAAAAGTGAAATACCCTATACAGGAATCCATTACAACTTTACAGGCCGCTACACCCAATGCTGATCATGTAACTTTACAGGCCGATAATGGGATGATAAGAATGGAATTAAAAAATACGGCTGTAAATATTATCACCGCATATTTCTTCTTTATAATACTCGAGTTTTTGGTACTAACCATTATCTATCAGTTAAGGAAGTTTTTTGCCACTATTCACCAGGGTATGCCATTCAGACACGATAATATCCGCCGTTTACGCATCACAGCTTTATGCTTTGCATTGCTTACAATATTGAATATACTATTCGGGCTGAGCACAAGTTTTATTTTGCACCAGCAGGTAAGCGATTTTGATAGTAATCATTACCAGGTAGTATGGTCGGAAAGCTTCATCGGCATTATTTTAGGCGCAGTTATATACCTGATGGCTGATGTATTTAAGTATGGTTTTGAATTACAAAAAGAGAACGGAGAGTTTGTATAATGGCTATCATTGTAAACCTTGATGTGGAAATGGCTAAGAATAAGATGTCGCTTAAAGAGCTTGCCGAGCGCCTGGACATCAGCATGACCAATCTTTCCCTGCTTAAAACCGGTAAAGTAAAAGGGGTACGCTTTGATACCCTGGAGGCTATTTGCCGCGAATTAAACTGCAAACCCGGCGATATATTGGATTATAAAGCAGATTGATTAATTTGCCGCCACCAATAAACTTAATAAACAAATGAGCCAGTCGACCGCTAATATATTAATGATACGCCCGGTGGCGTTTGGTTTTAATACCCAAACCGCCGAAAGCAACGCCTTCCAGAACCGCGATGACGACCAGCAGGCTGTACAGCAAAAAGCCGTGCAGGAGTTTGACGTTTTTGTAAAAGTGCTGCGCGATAACGGTGTGAGCGTAACCGTTATAAACGATACCCCCGAACCGCACACCCCTGATTCTATCTTCCCTAATAATTGGGTCTCTTTCCATGACAACGGCGATATCTTCCTGTACCCAATGCAGGCCGGGAACCGCCGGTTGGAGCGCCGGGAGGATATCATTCGGCAGCTGGAAGAAACCTTTAAAGCCAATCATGTGATAGACCTGAGCAGGTTTGAAGCAAAGAACCAATTTTTAGAAGGCACCGGCAGCATGGTGCTCGACAGGGAAAACAAGATAGCCTACGCCTGCCTATCCCCCCGCACCAATGCCGAAGTACTAAAAGCCTTTTGCGATTACACAGGCTACAAAGCCGTTACATTTGACGCCTTCGACCAAAACGGACAAGCTATTTACCATACCAACGTACTGATGGCCATCGGCAGTAAATTCGTGGTGATCTGTTTGGATAGTATTACAAATGAGCAGGAGAAGGAAGCGGTTATTAGTTCGCTAAAATCAACAGGTAAAGAAATTATCGATATCACCTTTGACCAGATGAACCATTTTGCGGGTAATATGCTGGAGGTAAAGAGTGCTAACGGTGGTTCGTTGGTGGTAATGTCGCAGGCGGCTTATAACTCGCTTACCTCAGAGCAAAAAGTAGGTTTAGAAAAATACGGCAAGCTGGTTTACGCGGATATCAATACCATTGAAACCAATGGCGGTGGTAGTGCAAGGTGTATGATGGCAGAGGTGCATTTGGAGGTTAGGGATTAGCGATTGGTAATTAGAGGTTAGTTATTACACTAAACTATAGCTGTTTGTCGTAAACATGACGTAAAGAATGCGCCCGGAAAATGTTTAACCGAAAGTACATTTGTACGATCATCTCATTTAAATGGAAAAGACCAATATTGCCCAAAATATCCGGAAACTGCGTATCCTTAAAGGCTTAAGCCAGGAAAAACTGGCGGAACTTGCGCAAATAAGCTTAAGAACGATTCAGCGGATTGAAAACAATGAGACGGAACCCAGAGGCCATAGCTTATTGCAAATTGCAAACGCATTAAATACCACACCCGGGGAATTAGGGGCATCTGTTAATACCCAATTGGTGGCACATTACCCGCAAGCAGACAGAACCTATCTGGCTATCCTCAATTTATCGGCATTAAGTTTTTTCATTTCCCCTTTACTTGGCGTTGTTGTTCCGTTTATTTTATGGATGATAAAAAGCGGGCAAGTAATCAATATAAACCGCACAGCCGGGAGGTTGCTTATTGTACAGACAATATGTTGTATGCTTTTAGGTATGGCTTATAGTTTTAAAATCCTCCATTGGCCGTACGGAGGTATGATGCTTTCTTCGATACCTTTTTTGTATTTAATTAATATTGTATTTGTTTTAGTAAGTGCTTTTCGTTGCTGGCAAAGTAGAAAGCCTCTGGTCGCAGAGAAGTAAGCTACTTTTCTCCCTGCTGGCGCACGCGTACCGCGTGTGCATTACCAACCATCCCCCGCATTAAGGCAGGGGATACCTGCCCGACGGCTATAAGCAGAAAGCCCGGGCCGAAGACAATCCCTAATTAAATAAACCAATCAGAACTTAAATGCCCGCCCGCTGTTGCATAGTTTAATGTTACAACGTATAATTACTATGAAAAACTATCAAATATTAGCTGTTGCCCTTTTGGCGCTATCATCATGCGGTGTGCGTTCGGGCAGCCAAACAGCAGATCAGGCCGATTCTGCCAAATCTTTAACAGATACAGCGGTCACTCAAAAAACACTCGTCGCAGAGATGACCATGAAAGATACCATCAAAGCCGGCGACTCCGTACTGTTAAAATTCACGGTAAAAAACAACAAAGCCGATACCGCCCGTTTTTGCAAATGGCATACCCCGTTTGAACCCTTAATGAGCAAATACCTGGATATTACAGATGACAAAGGAAACGAAGTGAACTACAAAGGAGCTATGGCCAAACGCATTATGCCGCCGCCTGCCGATAGCTATATTACCCTTAAAGCTAACGATAGCTTATCTGTAAATGCCGACCTGCTAAAAGCCTACGCTATTGATAAACCCGCCAAATACACAGTAACTTATAACAGCACCGGCATAAGCGGGCTTACGGTTAAAAAGAGTGTGTCGTTCGTGTATATTAAATAGGAAATAAATTTATCGCAAAGTTTATTAAAGACGCGATGTGTCGCGTCTCTACGCAGTATTATAAGGTAGAGACGCGAAGTATCGCGTCTCCCGTTATGTTGCACCCGCGTTAGTGATAGCAGCAGATACCGGCCATGTGATTAATGCCTGTGCCCGTATGAGCGAATAGCACGGGCCGCAGGCAACGCACTCGTATTTTTTTTTCACGCAAAGACGCAGAGATGCCAAAATCACTTGTCAGTCTGAGCTTGTCGAAGACTTATTCGCTGCCCAGATCCGCAATGGTTCCACAAGCTCACCATGACATTTATAACTAAATAAATTCAACACCATAACCGTTAAACCAATACCCCAAATTTTGCGTCTCTACGTCTTTGCGTGCAATATCTTCTCGCCACTGTAAATACACTCATAACCAACTTATTACAACAACACAAATCGCCAAAAAAATAAATTACATTCCTACTATAAAATTTACACCCAACAAATACAAAATAAATCCGTTTAAAATATACATTTGCACCAAATTTTAAAGAATGCAGAGTTACCAGGAATTTCTTGACCTAAGCGTTGGTTTCCCACAGGATGGTTTTGAGATAATAGAGGACGAGTTATATTTTAACGACCTCAATTTAATGGAGATGATTGAAACGTACGGCACCCCCCTGCGCTTCACCTATCTGCCTATAATCAGCAAAAAAATACAGCAGGCCAAGCTGCTTTTTCAGCAGGCAATTATTAAAAATAATTACCGCGGCACGTATAAGTATTGCTATTGCACCAAAAGTTCGCACTTTAAGCATATTGTTGAAGAAGCGCTGAAGAACGAGATCCACCTGGAAACATCGTCGGCCTTTGATATGCCGATGATTGACGCGCTGGAGAAAAAAGGTGCCCTGAGCAAGGACATGACTGTTATTTGCAACGGTTTTAAAACCTTCCAGTACAAGCAGTATATTATTGATATGCTGCACGATGGTTTTAAAAACATCATCCCGGTATTGGATAACAAGGAAGAGTTTAACCTGTACGATGACGAGGTGGAAATGGATACCCCATGTAACCTGGGCATCCGTATAGCTGCGGAAGAGCAGCCGGATTCACAGTTCTACACCTCGCGCCTTGGTGTGCGTATGGAGGATGTTATAGATTTTTATCATAACAAGATAGAGAACAATCCTAACTTCCAGGTAAAGCTGCTGCACTTCTTCATTAACTCGGGTATCTCTGATACGCCATACTACTGGAACGAGCTGGAGAAATATGTAACGCTTTACTGTAAGTTCAAAAAAATAAACCCCGCGCTGGATACTTTGGATATCGGCGGTGGTATGCCATTCAAAGATTCATTGGTATTTGATTTTGATTACGAGTACATGATCAACGAGATTGTGAGCCGCATTAAAGAGATCTGCGCCGAGCACGATACCATGGAACCGGATATTATTACCGAGTTTGGTAAATACACAGTAGCAGAAGCATCGGGCATATTATACAAGGTATTAGGCCGCAAACAACAGAACGACCGCGAGAAATGGCTGATGCTGGATGGCTCATTCATTACTAACCTGCCTGATGTTTGGGCACTGAACCAAAAATACATCCTGCTGCCTATCAACAACTGGGATAGCGAGTACGAACGTGTGAACCTTGGCGGCATCACCTGCGACGGGCAGGACTATTACAACCAGGAAGCCCACATGAACAGTGTGTATATGCCAAAAACCCGTAAGGTGCAGTACCTGGGCTTCTTCAATACAGGCGCCTACCAGGAAGTATTGAGCGGCTACGGTGGCATACACCATTGCCTGCTGCCGTCACCAAAGCATGTTATCATCCGCAGGAACCGCGATGAGACATTTAACTTTGAGGTATTTGGCGAAGAGCAAAACAGTAAACAGGTATTAAAGATACTGGGTTACACTACCTAATATTTTTTATAGATCGATATTTGAAAGCACTGCCGTATGGCGGTGCTTTTTTGTTTGATGGCCTGTCGTTTCCTCACCTCTTCCCCCGCGTCCTTGCGAGGTACGAAGCAATCTCCCGATAGGCAATGGCGCATGCAAAGCGTTTATGCATAGTTCGGAGATTGCTTCGTACCTCGCAATGACGACTTTTTATTTACTCCACGTCCTCTGTGGTTAAAAACACAATTAACATTTTTTTTCAAATAAATTCTACTATTCCCCTATACTATATATATATTTGGGGTATAATAATGAAACAAACAGGATTTACATATCATAATAACCTGATTAACTGCTGTATGTGGTCTAAGATATCGTGGTTGTAAGTGTGTAAATAAATAATACTCGCCTCTTCAGCCGCAGCAGAAGGGGCTTTTTTTTGAGATAACTAAATTACATACCGAATATGCAGAGCTTCAGAACAGAACTGGAGAACCCCATCGTTGAGCAGGACATCATCGACCTGGAAAGGAAGATACGTGCGTTCCGTGAGGGCAAAATACACGACGAGAAATTCAGGAGCCTCCGTTTGGCCCGCGGCGTTTACGGCCAAAGGCAGCCGGGCGTACAAATGGTGCGTATAAAATTACCTTTCGGTAAGGTTACCTTTAAGCAGCTTTTAAAAATTGCCGATATATCCGACGAGTACGGCAGCGGCAACCTGCACTTAACCACCCGCCAGGATATCCAGATCCACTACGTAAGCCTTGACCGTACCCCGCAGCTATGGGCCGAGT
Organism: Mucilaginibacter sp.; assembly: GCF_041663085.1. Lineage (GTDB taxonomy): Bacteria > Bacteroidota > Bacteroidia > Sphingobacteriales > Sphingobacteriaceae > Mucilaginibacter. The sequence goes on along the minus strand of NZ_JBAZRC010000165.1, from coordinate 2,024 downwards.
TGGAGCAGGATGATATCACCCTGCGCGAAGCTTGCGGCAATACCGTGCGTAACGTAACATCGTCCCCTACCTCGGGTGTCGACCCGCTTGAGCCCTTTGATGTTTCGCCTTATGCACAGGCTACGTTCGAGTATTTTCTCCGGAACCCCATCTGCCAGGAAATGGGCCGCAAGTTCAAAATTTCGTTTTCATCGAGCGATGCGGATACGGCTTTCTCCTACATCCATGATATTGGCGCGATACCAAAAATAAACGAAGCCGGCGAACGTGGTTTTAAAATACTGTTAGGCGGTGGCTTGGGTGCGCAGCCTTTACTGGCCAGTCCGGTGGAAGACTTTTTACCCGAGGACCAACTGATCCCTTACATAGAAGCTATTATCCGCGTGTTCGACCGCCACGGCGAGCGCAATAACCGTAACAAGGCCCGTTTAAAATACCTTATTCAAAAAATAGGTTTAGATGAGGTGCTGCGTTTGGCTAAAGAAGAACGCACCGCGCTTAAAGTAAAAAGCTGCCCGGTAAACTGGGACGCGGTTCCACAGCCCACTTTGCCCGATGACATTACTTACAGCGATGTAGAGATTACTAATCCGTTGCGTTATGAGCAATGGCTGGCTACCAACGTATTTGAGCAAAAGCAAAAAGATTTTTACGGCGTATATATTAAAGTACCTGTTGGCGATATCCCAACGGATGTTGCACGCAAGTTGGTTACGGCTATCAAACCTTATGTTGCCGACGAGATCAGGATCACACAAAACCAGGGTTTATTGTTAAAGTTTGTGCGTAAGGAAGCGCTGCCTGCTTTATATGCAGGGCTGCATGCTTTAGACCTCGCGGCGCCGGGTTTTGATAGCCTTGCCGATGTTACCACCTGCCCCGGCACCGATACCTGTAACCTGGGCATCAGCAACAGCATGACCATGGCTAAGGTACTGGAGGATGTTATTTACAACGAATACGAAGATTTCATCTACAACCGCGAAATCAAGATCAAGATCAGCGGCTGTATGAATAGCTGCGGCCAGCATGGTTTGGCACATATTGGCTTTCATGGCAGCTCGCTTAAGGCGGGTGCAAAGGTATTGCCATCTGTACAGGTAATGCTGGGCGGTGGCACCGTAGGCAACGGCGTAGGTCGCGCTGCCGAGCGTGTGATCAAAGTACCATCAAAACGTGCTACGGATGCTTTAAGATTTGTATTGGACGATTACAAAACCAATTCGGTATCTGAAGAAACCTTCCACGCTTATTACGACAGGCAGGGCAAGGATTACTTTTATCGCCTGCTAAAACCGCTGGCCGACCTGACCACCCTTACCGATGATGAATTTGTAGACTGGGGCCACCAGGAAACCTATGTTTCGGCCATTGGCGTTGGTGAGTGTGCCGGTGTCATTATCGATCTGGTAGCTACCCTGCTGTTCGAGAGTGAAGAGAAACTGGGCTGGGCAAACGGCGCTTATGCTAAAGGTTTATGGGCCGATGCCATCTATCATTCATACAATACCATGGTAAGCGCGGCTAAGGCGTTACTGCTTGATAAAGGCGTTAACAGCAGCACTCAAACAGGCGTAATAAAAGAATTTGATAACAACTATGTAGCCACAGGCGAATTTGCCCTTGAGGGTACCTTCGGCGACCTGGTGTTGCAGATCAATAAAAATGAACCATCTGAAGAATTTGCCACCGCTTACAAGCAACAGGCAACCGAATTTTTAGAAGCAGTAAAAGTTAAGAGAGAGGCAGTGTTGCAATCATGATAAATAACAGTACAAATAATATAAAAGAACCACGCGTAACCCTTGTTGGCGCAGGCCCCGGCGATGCGGAACTGATTACCCTGAAAGGCATTAAAGCCCTGCAAACCGCCGATGTGGTTTTGTATGATGCTTTGGTGAATGACGAGCTGCTGGAATATGCCCCCGCCGGTGCTGTTAAAGTTTATGTAGGCAAACGCTCAGGGGATCATTCTTTCTCGCAGGATAACATTAACCGCCTAATGGTTGATTACGCCCTTAACT
>NZ_JBAZRC010000164.1:0-10498 GCF_041663085.1 Mucilaginibacter sp. | reverse complement strand
AAAGATAATTAACGATATCAAAGCCGCCGGAATCAAATTCCCGGGGATGGCGTAATCTCCACGATGTCATTTCGAACGAGCTTGGGCCGGCAAGTGTGCCGGCGCGAGGAGAAATCTTATACGCGTTGCATTCAGCTATACTTCATCATTTAGAAACCGCCATAAAGGGTTTGCCGATTCTATAAGAGCAATCTTTTTTTCACGCCGCCACTTTTTTATTTCTTTCTCCCGTGCTGTTGCTTCATTAATACTGATGAAATGCTCATAATAAATAAGATAATGGCAATAATATTTGCCGGTAAAAGATCTGTTACTCCCCTTGTTTTCTTCATGCTGATCGATGCGGATTCTTACATCATTTGTAACGCCAACATATAATACGGTTTTGCCGCATTGGTCGCTATATAAACGTAATAGTTTATGATTCCACATAATAATTGTTCTTGATGCGTGGCGTATAAGATTTCTCCTCACCCCAGTGCTTAAGCCCCCACTTGCTCGTTCGAAATGACATTCGGAGAGAATCAATCGCCCTCTGTTATATCCTCTGTTTAGCCTTTAATTCCAGATACCTGTTAATGGTATTGATGGTAAGGTTTTGCGGAGCGCTGAGTATGGATTGTATGCCATGTTTGGCCAGCTCTTTAACAATTAGCTTTTTATCGTAAGCGAACTTTTCGGCAATGGTTTTTATGTAGATGCCTTCTACATCCCGGGCGGGCTGCTCGCTTAAATGCCGCAGTTCGGTATTCTCAAAAAACACAACCAACAATAAATGGAACTTGGCAATGCGTTTTAAAAACGGCAGCTGCCTTTGCAGGGCGTTCATGCTTTCGTAATTGGTGAAGAATACCACCAGGCTGCGTTGCTTCACTACATTGCGTATGGTGCTGTAAAGCGCTTCCATATTGGTTTCCAGGTAGCGTGTTTTCTCTTTATACAATACCTCCAGTATCTTGTTCATTTGCGTAGGCCGGCGGTCGGCAGGGATAACGGCGCCAATCTTTTCGGCCACGGTGATCAGCCCGGCCTTATCCTCTTTAAGCAGGGCAATGTTTGCTAATACCAGGCTGGCGTTAATGGCATAATCAAGCAAGCTTAAGCCGTCAAAGGGCATTTTCATGGCCCGCGATTTATCAACAACACAATACACCTGCTGCGATTTTTCGTCGGTGTAAAAGTTGGTCATTAAGCTGCCCTGGCGGGCGGTAGCCTTCCAGTTGATGGTACGGTAATCATCGCCCGGTACGTAAGTTTTTACCTGCTCAAATTCCATGCTGTGGCCAAGCCGCCTTATTTTTTTGATGCCTATCTCGTTTAGCCGGTTTGATATGGCCATCAGCTCATATTTGCGCATCTGCAGGAACGATGGGTACACAGGCAATGTCTCGGCCTGGTCAAAGTTAAAACGACGGCTAATAAGCCCTAATGGCGAACGGGCGAACACCCTGATCATCCCAAACTCATACTCGCCGCGTTTGGTAGGGCGCAGCATGTAACTGATAAGCTTATGTTCGCCGGGTTTCAGGATGGTTTTAAACCACACATCCCGCTTTTGAAACTGAAAGGGGATCTCGTCAATTATCCCTGCCGATATGGTGAAAGGATAATTGCTCTCTATATAAACACCCAGTTCATTATCGTCGCTGTTGCTTAAGCGCTCGGGGGCGTGGCGTTTGGCAAATATGGTTTTTGATGGGCGGTACAACATCAGCAGGTCTGCAAACGAGAGGAACACTAGTGCCCAGAATGCCAGCTCGGGCACTATCCCAAGCCATGGGAAGAAGAACGACAACAGGAAAAGCACGGCGCAGCCACCCAGCCCGGCAAACAACCTGCCGGTTAAAAATAAATTGGTATAAAATAGGCCGAAGAGTTTTTTCACCTGTGTTTATCGTGGTACTTCAATTTTTTGGATGATCTGGCTGATCACTTCATCGGGCGTTACACCTTCCATCTCTTTATCAGGCGTAAGCATAATGCGGTGCCTTAACACAGGTTTTGCTACGCTGATAATATCATCGGGGGTAACAAAATCGCGGCCTTTAATAGCTGCCATTGCCTTGGCCGCATTAACAATTGCCAGCGATGCCCGCGGCGACCCACCCAAAAACAACGATTTATTGCTTCGGCTTTCATGAATGATTTGCGCGGTAAAAGCCAGTATTTTTGGCTCTACATAAAGCTCCCTAACCTGTTTACGCAGGCTTACAATATCGGCACCGGCCAAAACAGCATCAATGTGGCTAAGCTGCTCGGTAGTTTTTTGCTGATGCTGCTGGGTAACAATAGCTATCTCCTCCTCCAGCGATGGGTATTTGATCTCTATCTTAAACAGGAAACGGTCCAGCTGTGCTTCGGGCAGGCGGTAGGTGCCTTCCTGCTCAACCGGGTTTTGCGTGGCCAGTACAATAAATGGCTCGTCCATTTTATAGGTCTGCCCGTCTATAGTTACCTGGCGCTCTTCCATCACCTCAAACAAAGCCGATTGTGTTTTGGCAGGCGCGCGGTTTATCTCATCAATCAGGATAATGTTACCGAATATCGGCCCACGCTTAAACTCAAACTCGGTGCTTTTGGGGTTGAATACCGATGTGCCCAGCACGTCAGACGGCATCAGGTCGGGTGTGAACTGGATGCGCGAGTATTTGGCCTCAATGGCTTTGGCAACAAGCTTGGCGGTTAGTGTTTTGGCAACACCGGGTACGCCTTCTATCAGGATGTGCCCGTCGGCCAGTATGCCGGCAATCACCAGTTCAATAACATCCTGCTGGCCCACAATGATCTGGGCAAGGGTTGCTTTTATTTTATCCACAGCCGCGCTTAATTTGCTAAGGTCTGTTCTTTGTTCAAAATTCTCATTTTCCATATGATCCGGATTGGATATAAAATTTTTCTATTAATTGGTTCAATACAATAAGTTCATGATCGCTTACGCGCGATTGCTGGCTCATGTAGTTAATATGGCTCACTAAATCTCTCGCCAGCGATTCATCAATACCAGTTTTATTGATAAAGCTCACCAAAAAATCGTTGTTGTAATTGCCGGTTTTTAAGCCGAACACGTTGCGCAGGTGCTCACTAAAATACACTATTTTTTTTGCGGCTATGTTGCTGTTATCGCGCTGTTCATAGTACACCTTGCCCACAACGCTTACAAACTCTACGGTAGCGTTTTTTAAAGGCTCTATCACCGGGATAATGCGCTGCCTGCGTTTTATCTCGTAAATAACAAAAAGCAGCAAACTGGCCAAACTAAGATAGTATGCCCATTGCAGGCCGGGGTTGTTAAAGAAAACGCGCATTGGCGATTGGTCGGCACTTACATCGTGGTTTTGGTACAAATCCCAATAAATATTGTCGGTTACCGGCAGGTAGGAAAGCACTTTAGCAGGATATTCACTACCGTTGGGTTTAAGCAGGCTATAATTAGTTAATATTTGAGGATTTGCAAATAAAAACAGGTTGCCTTTGCCAAACTTAAACCGCAAGTAGTTGCTTTGGCCATATTGGTTTTGGCTGATGGATGTTGCCCTGGCTGTATCAAATTTGCTGAAGTATTGCGAACTGATGTTGTTATCGAATTTATAATCTGCCGCTTTTTTTAGTTGCGGATTGGTGAAGTTAAGGCCCGGGTTTTTCTTATCATATTCAACGCCGGTTTCTAACTTTAGCGAATCGCTGATATAGCCATCAAAGTTAAAAGCCGAAATAAATACCGAGTTGCCGGCACTTACATACTTAACCATTTCCTTAAAGTCGATTTTACTGAACGTTGCATTTTGGGCTATTACAATGTAACTACCACTGGTTAAATTGCCGTTGGTAAACACATCATAAGGCGATTTACTGATGTTCTTTACCTGTGCCCCGGGGAAAAGATCCTTCAGCCGGTTATAAAATACATAAGTACCATATGGGATCTTGTCGTTATATGATAGCGTGGTGGCCCAGTTTACAGGGTTTGGCCTGTTAAATTGGGCTACCAGGTAAATAAGCAACAACACCGAGCCAACAGAAATGTAGATCTTAAAATCTTTCATGCCGTGCCCCCCTTAAAATTGTTGAACAGCAGGCTTATGTTTTTAAATACATCGCCGTTTATGGCAAAATCGCCATACCAAACATACTCAAACTGGTTGGTAAGGTTTTTAAAAGCCTCCCGCTGACTATTGTCGGTAAGTTCGTTTACGTAGGTGGTATTGGTTTTATTAAGCTGCCAGTCAATAAACCCCTTATCGCTTAATTGCTTCAGGCTTTTGAGGTACAGCATCCGTACGGCCAGCCTATAGTTGTGTACGGCTGCGGCTTTCTCTATTTCGGTATCAAAATCAATTTCGTGTATATTCTCTTCCGATTCGGCATAGGCCAGCTTCGCCACCTTTGGGTTACGCCTAAAAGTATTCAGCACGTTTATACCGGCAAGCTTTAACACCAAAAATATAATAGCGGCAACACCCAGGGCAATAAAAAAGTATTTTAAAAATACCATAAAGTTGCTGGTTAGTTTTTTGTCTTTAAAGTCAAATAAACTCCAGAACCATCTCCAAAAGCGTGTCCATAAGGATGGGCCGCCATCATAATTTTCGCGGTAAACAAACTCGGGGAGTTTTTTATAGGCGTTAAGGGCAGTGGTATCAAACTGCCTTGGCGTAACCGTGGCGGTATCTGTTACTAAAACAGCTTTTGGTTTAACTGCCATTTTTACCACAGGTTTAGGCACAGGCGTTTTACCCGCATACCCGTGGATGCAAAAAAGCATAAAAATAAACAGGCAAACAGTACGCCGCATTTAGTATTCCTCGGTAGGTAAATTGGTTTGCTCGCCCGGGTTACTGCCAAACTTGTTGATACGATCAAGCAAACTGGTGCCCTCTTTATGTTCGGCAAGGTTAAAGTAGCACAGGCTGATGCCAATAGTTGGTATAATAAGTAAAACCTGTGCAAAGGTTTGTAGTATAACCGAAAATAGAATTGTCCCGGTTGATAACTGCGGTATTTTTTGCGGCCTCAACCAAACGCTTGCCATATTAACCGCAGATGCAGGTATGGTGATAACAATTATCATTACGTAAACAATTATCCATATTACTAAAACAGCCCCGGCAGTTGCCCACCAATTCTCCTTTATTAGTTGAAAGCTGCGATTAAAAGCATAGCCAAAAGTGGCGTTCTCCATAACCATTATCGGGAATATTAAACCCAGGATAGGGAAAAGGTATATGCCTGGTATTAAACACAATACAAACCCGGCACCTATTAGCAAACCTATTACAAGGGTGCCCCCTACTATCCGCAGGAAATAGTATTTAAAATATCCCCATACCTCATCTGTAGTTGGGGCTACATTGCCCTTTTGTTTATAAAGGGCCATATAACTTAAAACCGTAACGCTGATTGCGCTCATTGTTAATACCGAAAATATCATAGTAGCTACATAGCTCATCCAAAAATCGGACATGGATGAACTAAATGTTTGCGGCCCGCCGGCGCTGGCCTCGTTAAAAACATGCATTATTTTGTATTGCTGCAAAAAAGATATAGCCGATAGTGCTATCAGGAAAAAGCCGCAAAAAATAAAAAAGCTTTTTAGCAGTTCTTTAAAATTCTGGCGGATAAACTGAAAAGTATCGCTAATTATTTCACCGAAATCACGCAGTTTGGCTAATTCAATTTTGGGTTCCATATAAGGTTTTTTTATAAATTCTGTTTGGATAAATAACCACGTACCACACCAGGAATATAAGCGAGCCAATTAAAATTGAGCTGCTTAACCATATGGGCATTTCGGTATGGCGGGTTACAAAGCTTTCAAAAAAAGCGGCAACAATAAATATAGGCACCAGCCCAACGGCTATCTTCATGCCATCGGCAGCGCCTTTTTTTAGCGATACCATGCGTGTAAATGTTTTGGGGAATAAAAGGCTGTTGCCCAGCACAAGGCCCGCCGCGCCCGCTATTACAATGGCCGAGATCTCCAGCGTGCCGTGGATCCAGATAACCAGCACCGATTTCATGCCCAGCCCTTTGCTGAAAAAGTAATATTGAAACGAGCCCAGCATTAAACCGTTACGCAGCAAAAAATAAACCGAGCCAACCGAAAAAATAATACCGGCAGCAAACGTTACCAGCGATACGTAAATATTATTGGCCGCAATGCCAAAAAACATCACTACTTCACCCTGGCTTTTATAAACGCCGAATGGGTCGCCTTTGGCAATGTTGGCGTTGGTCATGTTAATATAGTCGTCGCCCATTATCAGCCTCACAAAGTTGTCGTCATATTTGGCAGATAAGGCCCCCATCAAACAAAAAACAATAAAAAAGATGAAAGAGTACATTACCTGCTTTTGGTAGGTTTTGAATAAAATGGGTAATTCAAACTGCCAGAAAGAGATAAAGCGGTTGCCTTTTTCGCTTTTGTTTTTGTAGATGGACTGATGGAATTTTGATGCCAGCCCGTTTAGGTAAGCTGTTGTTTTTGATTTGGGGTAAAAAGTTTTAGCGTAGGCCAGGTCGTCGGTTATTTGTATAAAATTATCCGCAAGCTCATCCGGGTCGTTCGTGGCAGATTGCTCAAAATATTCCCATTTTTTGGCATTCTGTTTTACAAATAAGGGCTCGCGCATTAATTATTAGTGATATAAAGTTTGATGCCGTTAAAATAAATACAAATTTTTGTAATTCAGCGAAAAGCTATTAATTCAGCATATATATTTGTTAACATGCAAACCATACGGATAACCACATCCCAAAATATTGATATTGATTATGAACTGGCCGGTTTAGGTGAACGTATTGTTGCCAGCCTTATTGATTTTGGTATTTTTATACTGATAGCCATCCTCTGCGCAATAGCCGGGGTGTCTTTACACGCAGAGGATGTACTTGGTGTGGTTTTTATATTTATTTACGCCGCGCTTTATGTGTTTTATGACCTTGCCTGCGAGGTTTTCATGAACGGCCAATCGGTAGGGAAAAAGGTAATGAAGATAAAGGTGATGAGTTTAGATGGCTCGCAGCCACGCCTTGGCCAATATTTATTACGATGGCTGTTCAGGATAATTGATTTTGGTGTTAGCGGGGGCGCCGTGGCCCTTGTTGTAGCAGCCATAAGCGAGAAGGTACAGCGTATAGGCGATTTGGTTGCCGGTACTATCTTAATAAAAACCGAACTGCGCACAAAAATAGAGCATGTTGCCTTTCGCCCGGCCTTTAATGATTACCAACCGGTATTTGCCAATGTTGCCGAATTAAGTGAACAGGATATAGAGCTGATAAACGAAGTTATAAACAGCTATATTAAAACCGGGAATAATGTGCTGGTATATAACATGGCCCTGCGTACCAAAGAGCGCCTGGGGGTAACACCGCCCGAAAATATGAACGATATGCGTTTCCTGCAAACGGTGCTTAAAGATTATGCCTTTAAAGCCACAGAAACCGAAGATATATAGTAATTACAGGCGCGCCATTTTTACAATATAACTAACCGTTATAATAAGTGCTACAACAATAAACATTGTTTTTTTGACAACACTTTTTGGTGTATCCAGCTTAAACAAGCTATCTGCAAGCCACCATACCGATATGATGAGCAGGGGTATGGCAGGCGGATATAATAAAAAGCTTTGGTGGATATCGCCTTTTAACAAAGCGACCATTGAGCGTTGAAAGCCGCAGCCGGGGCAATCTATCCCGGTAAGATATTTAAAAGGGCAGGGGAGTAAATGATCCTGCAGCCAACTAATAAATAGCAGGCTGCAGGATGGTATATAATTTAACCCCATTATTGTTGTGGCGGTGGTGGTGGGTTAAATGGATCTTTGTAGGTAGCACCCGGATCAAACGGGTTGTGCCCGGCGAAACCCGCACCCGCAGGGCCTAAATAACGGTAGTTGCCAAAGCCTAAAACAGGGTAAAATATGAAAGGCAAAAAGATAAGGCCAACGGTAAAACCTTCGCTTTGGCCATAGCTCTTGCTCAATAAATTGATCATCACAATGCCAATGTAAATGTTAACGCAAGGCACTAAAAGCAGCAGCAGCCATATCATAGGCTTACCAATAATTTCGAGCATCACAATAACATTGTAAATTGGGATGATGGAAGCCCAGCCCGGTTTGCCGGCTTTTTCGTATACCTTCCACATGCCTACAACGCTAATTACCCAAACAATTAAAGCAGGGATAGAAAAAAGCATCATAAAAATACCAACTAAATAACCGGAGCTTGAAGAATCGTAATTTTCCATTTTTTTGATTTGGTTTAAGTGTGGTTTAAATTATTAATTCTGAGTGAATTTTTAAAGTGTTTAACAAAAAAATAATATAAATACTATTCATTAATTTTGGGCATGCAACAACGGGAACAGATTTCTGTATTTGATATGTTTAAGATAGGCATAGGCCCGTCAAGCTCGCATACGCTTGGCCCATGGCGTGCCGCGCAACAATTTGTTGAACTGCTAAAACAGAAAGATGCACTGCCGCTTGTTGTACAGATAAAGATATTGCTGTATGGCTCACTGGCTAAAACAGGCCGGGGCCACGGCACCGATATTGCCATACTGCTTGGCCTGAGCGGAGACGACCCGGTTACCTTTGAGGTGGATAAGATAGATAGCAAAATTGCCGGTATAACTAAAAGCCACAAATTGCTTTTAGCAGGCGAAAAAGAGATCAGTTTTTTTACCGAAGACGACCTGCTTTTCCTGTTTGCCGAAAGTTTACCTTATCACCCTAACGCAGTAACGTTCCAGGCGTTTCTGAGTAATGAAACTGCGGTATCGGCCACGTTCTATTCTATAGGCGGTGGTTTTGTGGTAAAAGAAGGCGCACAAACCCAGCATAAAGCCGAGGTTGACCTGCCATTCCCTATTGATACCGCCGGCGACCTGCTGCACTGGTGTATTAAAACCGGGCTCAAGGTATCTGAAGTGGTGATGGAGAATGAGCTTGCCTGGCGCAGCGAACAGGAAACCCGCAACAGCGTACTCAATATTTTTAGAGTGATGCAGGAATGTATGTACCGCGGCTGCCATACCGCAGGCAACCTGCCGGGTGGCCTGAATGTAGCCCGCCGTGCATCAGCATTAAATAAAAGGTTATTAAAAGGCCATACCTATACCAACTACACCGAATGGGTGCAGGCCATGCGCCAAACGGGTAACGGTTTCCAGAATATACTGGACTGGGTGAGCTGCTTCGCGCTGGCCGTGAATGAGGAGAACGCCTCTTTTGGCCGCGTAGTTACGGCACCAACCAATGGCGCTGCAGGGGTTATACCTGCTGTGCTGCAATATTATATTTCATTTTGCGATGGGTTTGATGATGAGAAAATAATCCAGTTTTTGTTCACCGCATCTGAAGTGGGCAGCATCTTCAAAAAAGGGGCTACCATATCTGCCGCGATGGGTGGTTGCCAGGCCGAGATAGGCGTATCATCTGCCATGGCAGCAGCAGCCCTTACCGAGTGTTTAGGCGGCAGCCAGCGCCAGGTATTGATGGCAGCCGAGATAGCCATGGAACACCACCTTGGCCTCACCTGCGACCCTATTGGCGGCCTTGTACAGGTGCCTTGCATCGAGCGTAACACCATGGGTGCCATAAAAGCCATCACTGCAAGCCAGCTTGCCCTGCAAAGCAACCCCGATAAAGCCAAAGTAAGCCTTGATGCCGTTGTGCGCACCATGTGGCAAACCGCACAGGATATGAACTCCAAATACAAGGAAACATCTGATGGCGGGCTGGCAATAAATATCCCGATAAGCTTGCCGGAGTGTTAGAAACCGCCTTGCGGTTATTTAAGCAACAAATTTAAAAACTGCTGTAATACCAATGCGTGGTTATGCTCTTCATCATGTGCGGCATAGAGCAGGGTAATTACCTTATGCTTTTTTATGAGCGTTAATAAATTGTCTACCGCGTCATTTTTAGCAAGTTCTAAAGTGTATTTTAGTTGAAACTGGTTCCACTTTTCAGGGTCGTGATCAAACCATTTTCGCAATTTATTTGAAGGTGCAATTGCAGTTAGCCATTCATGATAGGGTAATGGATCTTTCTTTAACCCGCGTGGCCAATAGCGGTCAATCAAAATACGGAAGCCATCTTTTTCGCCTGCCGGTTCATAGATCCGTTTGATGTTTATTTTAGCCATTACCTTGTTTAATAGGTGCTGTAAAGATAATAATTCCCCGAGGTGGCCCGTCCCATTTTGTCCCGATCAGAACAAAATGGAACAGGCCTTAAAATATAATCACCTGTTAATCAGCGATATAAATAATATTCTTTTATGGCGTTATCGGCAGGGTTACATACTAAAAAGGCCGAACTAAGGTCGAAAAAAGGCGAAAAAATATCATTATTTACCTGACTTGTCCTGAAATAGGTTGACAAAAAAGTACCAAATGAAAAAGACAATTAATAAGTCATCGATCATCCGGGAGTATTTTAAAGGAGGGTCTGGTTTTCGTACCTTAGGTATCAAATATGGCTAC
>NZ_JBAZRC010000163.1:0-10574 GCF_041663085.1 Mucilaginibacter sp. | reverse complement strand
CAGTTGCCGCCCCTGCTCCAAATTCGGACTTGAAAAATGCCCGCTTGGCCATTTTAAATGCATGTATGATATGCCTGAGCAACCGATCTCAGAATTTGTAAACAATACAACAATTTAGCTGTAATTATAATAAGCCATTATATATGAAAAAGCTATTGCTGATACGCCATGCCAAAGCAACCCACGAAAGCGGATATGCAGATTTTGAGCGCCCTTTAACCGACAAAGGTTTTAAGCAGTGCGAATTAATGGCATCAAGGTTAATTGCCGAAGGCATAAAACCCGAAATTATTGTGGCCAGCCCTGCTTTACGTACCCTTTCTACAGCAAATGTTTTTACGCAGGAAACCGGTTTACCCAAAGCAATAACCAATAAAGATATTTACGATGCAAGCGAAAACGCCTTGCTCAAAGTGATCTATAACTTGCCCGAAGAACATAATTTTATAGCCCTTGTTGGCCATAACCCGGGCATTAGCCAGGTACTGTACTACTTAAGCGGTGCTATAAAAGATGTGCCGCCATGCTCGGTTGCGGTAATAGAATTTGATGTTGAAAGCTGGAACGAGCTGCATGAGCACGCGGGCAAACTCACCCATTACGATACCTCAAAGGATTAGTCTTAATTCGAAAAATTTTAAGTCCATAGTCCCCAATCCGACTTAAGACTTCGGACTCAAAACTACACACTTAATTAACCTGGTACATCTTACCCGGTAACGAGCGGATAAACCCCTGCAGTTCCATGTCAAGCAGGGTCATAGCCAGCAGGCTCATGGACATATTTGCCTTGATGGAAAGATCGTCAATAGCCAGCGGGGTTTTATTTTGTTGTATAATTTCATAAACCGCGCGTTCATCTGCCGATAGATCTATGGGGAGCAACAATTGTTCAGGTGCGCTTTTAGCTTCGGTATTTTTTTCCCACCCTAAACTGTAGGCCAGGTCGGCAACACAGGTTAGTAAGGCTGCTTTATTATTACGGATCAGGAAGTTACACCCTTCAGAATACTCATCACCCAGCCTGCCCGGGAAAGCAAAAACATCCCGGTTATAGCTATTGGCAATTTCGGCAGTGATCAATGCGCCCCCCTTAAGGCCTGCTTCTACTACTACGGTAGCATCGGCCATACCCGCTACAATCCTGTTACGTTCAGGAAAATTCTGCCTGTCGGGTTTGGTGCCTGATGGGTATTCAGACAATATCCCCCCGTTTTCCATCATCTTATCTGCCGTAATTTTATTCTGATGAGGGTAAAACCTATCCAAGCCATGGCCCAAAACACCAATTGTGGGTACATTATATTTAAGGCATTCTTTGTGCGCGGCAACATCAATACCATGCGCAAGTCCGCTTATTACTAAAGCATTATATTCTGCCAGCTCTTCAACCAGTTGCTTGCATAATTGCCTGCCATAATCGGTAGCGTTGCGCGTACCCACTATACTCACACAACGGTACTGGTTAAGGTTGGCATTGCCTTTACTATATAATAATACGGGCGAATCGGTACAGTTTTTTAACCTGCGCGGGTAACGGGCATCTGTATAAAAGATAACATCAACCCCGTTTTTCTCAATAAACTTCAATTCTTCTTCGGCCCTTTTTAAGGCCTCATCAAAATTTAAACGCCCTCTCAATTTCTCTCCTACTCCGGGTATTTTTTTCAATTTTGCTTCACCAATTTTGAAAACCTCTTCCGCATCCCCAAAATGAGCAAGCATCATCTTAGCCTTTGTATGGCCTATTTCTTTGATAAATGTTAAAGCAACCTGGTGTAGTATGGACATGGCGTATCGTGATGCCCTAAAGTATAAAATTATCCTAAAATAATTAGCATTTATAGCTGAAAATATATTTCAAGTTGTTATCATAATGAGCCTGTCGAACCATTTGTCGCGTATATAGGTCTTCGACAAGCTCAGACTGACACCCCATTTACTTAATGCCAAATATTTTCTTACAAAAACTATAAAAATAGTTTGCAAACTACAAAAATAGTTTTACCTTAGCTTAACTATAAAAATAGTTTGCTATGAAACTTAAAGAACTTACCAAGGCCGAAGAACAGATCATGCAGATACTGTGGCAATTAAAAGAAGGGATCGTGAAAGAGATCCTGGAAAAAATTCCCGAACCAAAACCCGCGTACAACACCGTGTCAACCGTGGTGCGCGTGCTGGAGGGTAAAGGATTTATAGATCATAAAGCGTACGGCAACTCGCATGTGTACTTCCCGCTTATCAGCGAAGACGATTACAAAAAGTTCACGTTTGATAAGCTGATGAGCAATTATTTCGATAACTCCTACAAAAGCCTGGTATCATTCATAGCCGATGAGAAAGACCTGGGGCTAAAAGAACTTGATGAACTGACCGAGTTAATTAACAAACTTAAATCTCAAAAAAAATGAGCTGGCTGCATTACCTTATTGAGGCAAATATATACCTGGGGGTATTTTATTTGTGCTATTGCCTGTTTTTAAACCGCGATACCCATTACACACTGGGCCGTGTTTACCTGATATTTAGCTGCGTAATAGCATTTATTTTGCCGCTTACCCAACTGAGCATTTTAAGATCGGCCGAGTTGGGGACACAGCCCGTACGGGCACAGCTAAATCCACTTACACAGAAAAACAACTTTGATATGCCTTTAATATTCCTGTATATAACAGGTGCTGTCATCGCGTTTTTTGTGCTGCTGTTCCGCCTGCGTAAGTTGTACATCCTTACCCGTAACCATCATTCTATGTACCAGGATCAGTATAAACTGATTAACCTGAGTGATGAGAACACGGCCTTCTCTTTCTTTAATTACCTGTTCATCGGCAGCAACGTGCCCCAGGCCGAAACGGTTATAGCGCACGAGATGGTGCACATCCGTCAGAAACATTCAGTCGATATTATCTTTTTAGAGATCCTAAAGGTTGTAAACTGGTTTAACCCTTTTATCTACCTCGCCCAGCGCAGCCTTAAAACCATACATGAATACATTGCTGACGAACAAACGGCCGCACAAGAGCAGGACACCCTCACCTACTCTTCTTTCTTACTGAACAATGCCTATGGTATACAGGGTACATCTATCACACATTCATTTTTCAATTATAATTTATTAAAAAAGAGGATCATTATGTTAAACAAAAACCGATCAGGTAAATTAGCAAGGCTAAAGTACCTGGCAGCGCTGCCGCTTTGCGCAGGCATGCTCTGCGCATCAACACTGGTGTTTAGTAAGGATTATGGGCTGATAGACCTGACGCCGCCAAAGGCTATTATCGACAGTACTCAATATGCCTTAAAGCTAACCGATGCGAAAAACAATATCTCCGGAATATCTGATAAGATTGTTTTTACCGACCCCGCAACCGGCGTTAAAACCGCATATACTGTGAAAGGCCTAACTGAAAAAGACAAAGCCGATTTAAAACAAAAAGGGTTAGATATTTCCATTGTTGCACGCGAAGAAGCAAAAGCTGATACAGATAAAAGAAAACTTCCGCCACCACCGTCGCCCCTACCACCTAAGTCTAAGGGTAAAATCAAATTTCCACCGCCTGTTGTACCGGCTAAAGTTGAGCAAAATTCACCCCCGCCACCACCACCTGCACCTCCTGCACCACGTAAAAACAGAGTTGGTAAAGTGAAGTTTCCGCCGCCTGTTATAAAGATTGATGAACCGGTTAAAGTTAGTAAGTTAGCCTCTCCGGCTATCGAAAAAACACCTAAAGTTGAAGATATAGTGATAGCTGAGCCCCTATCGCCTGCAAAACCAAAAAAGCCGGTTAAAGCGCCGGCAATTGAAAAGGGAGTGCCTTTATAAGCTTTACCCCTTTACGTAGATCACTTGCTTGGTCTCAAAAAATTCCTCCTCAAAGTAATCTTTGAGATGATATTGCTGAACGGCTAAACCCGCGTCGGCAATTTCTTGTGTAAGGTCCCCACCTTTTAAATACAGTATCCCGTTAGGTAATTTATTGGTCGATTGTTTTTTAAACTTACCTTTTACCCACGGGTAAAAATCCTTTAGCTGCGTAACCGCGCGAGATACCACAAAATCAAACTGCTCTTTAATTTCTTCGGCACGGGCATGCGTTGCCTTAACGTTTTTTAACCCTAAAGCCGCAGCAACCTCAGTAACCACTTTTATTTTTTTGCCGATAGAATCAACTAAATGGAAATTGGTTTCGGGGAAAAGTATAGCCAGCGGTATCCCCGGGAAGCCTCCGCCTGTACCAACATCCAGCACATTTTCGCCGGGTAAAAAGGCCATTACTTTGGCAATACCAAGCGAGTGCAGCACATGGCGCTCATACAGCAGGTCGATATCCTTGCGGGATATTACGTTGATCTGGCTGTTCCACAGGGTGTAAAGCTCCTGCAGCTGTGCAAATTGGGCTTTTTGCTCAGCAGTAATTTCGGGGAAGTATTTCGTCAGGATCTCAGATGTCATCCTTATTATAGCGGTTAATGATATTACCTAGCAGGTACCTGGCCCTAAATAACTGCGCTTTAACTGTACCCAGTGGCAGGTCGAGCTGCTGGGCAATCTCCTCGTACGATAGTTCGTCGAAGTAACGCAGGGTTATCAGGTTACGGTAACGGATAGGTAAACTCTCTATCAGTAATTTAAGTTCTTCGGTTTGTTGTTTTTTGATGGATGTTTCCTCCGGGTTCAACACATCCGATTTTATCTGCAGCGGTTTTTCATCGCCATCCTCGTCCATCATCCCGTGGATGGATTGTGTGTTCAGCTTTTTCTTGCGTATAAAATCGATACAGTTATTGGTAGCCACGCGAAAAAGCCAGGTGCTAAAAGCATACTCGGGTTGGTATTTCTCCAGTTTTTCAAATGCTTTGGCAAAGGTTTCAACGGTAAGGTCCATCGCATCCTCTTTGTTATTAACCATTTTAAGCACCATAAAGTAGATGGAATCCTTGTAGCGGTGCATCAGGTCGGCATAGGCTTTTTGGTTACCCTGCCTTGCCTTTACTACCAGGTGAAAGTCGTTCTTAGCGTTTTCGGTGAAATGTTTATTTATTTCCATCTGGTGGTTTTAATAAATGTGCCAATCAATCCAAACACGTTTAAATACATATAATATATCATATCCAAAAAAGGTAATGACCATATCAAATCGCCGCAACTCAGCCTTTTAAATACCTTGCGGTAAACAATTAACTGCAGTATGAGCCTAAAAACCATAGCACCAATGGCTAAAAGCGGTTCAAATTTGAATACCAGGCACAATATAAATAAAACGTAAAACAAAAAGCCGCTAAGTGCATCAAAACTTAATGCCCGCCGGTGGTTGTTTTTATAAAGTTTACCCACGCCCATATGCCGTTTTTTTTGCCTGAACCAGCCACCCAAAGTGGTTTTGGCATCGGTATATGTAAAGGTATCTGGGTGTATCTCTATAGTGGTATTATCGGCAGTGGCGTTTTGGTTCACAAACAAATCATCATCGCCCGATAGTACGTGCATGTGCGATGCAAACCCCTTTGCCCCAAAAAACAAGGTTTTTGTGTACGCCAGGTTGCGGCCAATGCCCATATAAGCGTTCCCTGTTAAGGCTGCCGAAAGGTAATTAATAGCGGTTTTTAAAGTCTCGAACCTGATAAAAGGGTTCAGAAAATTACTTGTGCGGGTATAAGGCGAATAACCCAATACTATTTGCGTAGAACCTGTAAAGCCGGCCGCCATGCGGGTAATCCAGTTTAAAGTAGCGGGCTTGCAATCGGCATCTGTAAATAAAAGGTGTTCGTTCTTCGCTGCTTTTATGCCCAAAGTAAGGGCAAACTTTTTGCCGGTTTTGTAACGGGCATGCTCGGCAATGGTTACAATTTTAAGGTGCGGAAACTCCTGTTTTATCTCCAGCAGTATCATGTCCGATTCATCCGTCGAGCAATCGTTTATCACCACCACCTCATAATCGGGGTAGTTTTGCTGTAATATATAAGGTAAGTTTTCGGTTAGGTTACGGGCTTCGTTACGGGCGCTTATAATAACAGATACAGGCACAGTTGGGCCGGGTAACACCTCATTGGGTACATAGCGGGTAAGCCTGCTGTGGTTACTTAACAGGTAATACAGCTGTACAATAAAACATAGTTGAAACAGAACGAATAACGCCTCGTGAATATAAGCTTCCAAACCCCTTGATAATAAGGTGCAAATTTGTTAAAAATAGGTGACAAAAGCGAGTATTGTTTATAGGGAAAATTGATGAATTGTTCTATTGTTAAATTGTTGAGGCTTGAAGTGTTTTTTCATGATAATATAGGGGGCGTTGCCTGCGGCCCGGGCTATCCGCTCATACTGCACTCCAAAGGAGTCCTTCGGACAGGCATTAGGCGCGAGGCCGGTATCCGCTCCCTAACGCAAATTATCTTCCATTTTTCCCGCCCGTCATTGCTTCGTACCTCGCAATGACGGGTTGGTTTGTTCGTAGTAAGGCATAAATGCGTTGGATAAAAGCGGAAACCCCGGGCCGCAGGCAACGCTATAATTATTATCTAAAGTTTATTTGATCTGCCCTACACTCTATAAATAAATAACAATCTAATAACACCACACAACTACCACCAACACAACAATCTAACAATCCATTAATTTACCCATACCCAATCACCTTGCGCTCGTCTGTGACGAGTGCTTAACGTGGTCTCGCTATTTCATCGCCCCTATTTATCGCGTCACATACGCTAAACAATATTAAGCACCCGTCACAGACGAGCGCAAGTGGTACATAGCAAAACCGGGGCGAGTTAACTAACAAAGCAACAGGTTAAACCTCATAACTTTTGTTAATTTTGCACGGATAAATGAAATTTAATTTAACAGCACAAGATCCCCTTTCTAAAGCCCGCGCGGGCGAGGTAACTACAGACCACGGGGTTATACAAACGCCTATTTTTATGCCTGTTGGCACAGCCGGCACGGTAAAAGCAGTACACCAGCGCGAGCTGAAGGATGATATTAAGGCGCAGATAATATTAGGCAACACCTACCACTTATACTTAAGGCCGGGTTTAAATACCATTGAACAGGCCGGCGGTTTGCACAAATTTAATGGGTGGGAAGGCCCTATTTTAACAGATAGCGGCGGTTACCAGGTGTATTCGCTTACCGAAGTACGTAAGATAAAGGAGGAAGGTGTCACCTTTCGCTCGCATGTGGATGGGTCTAAACACCTGTTTACGCCCGAGAATGTGATGGATATTCAGCGCATTATTGGTGCAGATATTATCATGGCTTTTGATGAATGTACCCCCTACCCATGCGAATATAACTATGCCAAACGCTCTATAGAGATGACGCACCGCTGGCTTAAACGCTGCTGCGACCGCTTTGATACTACCGAACCTAAGTATGGTTATAGCCAAACCCTGTTCCCTATTGTACAGGGGTCGGTTTATAAAGATCTAAGGGTACGTTCGGCCGAGGTAATAGCCTCTTTTGAGCGTGAGGGCAACGCCATTGGCGGCCTAAGCGTAGGTGAACCTGCCGAAGAAATGTACGCCATGACAGAGGTTGTTTGTAATATACTGCCTGAGCATAAACCGCGTTACTTAATGGGCGTAGGCACACCTGTTAACCTTTTAGAAAACATTGCTTTAGGTATTGATATGTTTGATTGTGTAATGCCTACCCGCAACGCGCGCAATGGTATGCTGTTTACAAAAAATGGTATCATCAACATCAAAAACGAAAAGTGGAAGAACGATTTTTCGCCAATTGAAGCCGATAGCGACCTTTTTGCCGATACAGTATATACTAAAGCATACCTGCGCCACCTTATACATAGCGGCGAAATGCTGGGCGCGCAGATAGCAACCCTGCATAACCTGCACTTTTACATATGGTTAGTTCAGGAAGCACGCAATAAAATCATCGCCGGCGAGTTTTACGACTGGAAGAAAATGATGGTGAACCGTTTAGGCCAAAGATTGTAAATGAAGCGTTTTTTAGACAGATATTTAACCGTTATAGATTCATATATCATACGGAAATACCTGGGCACATTCGTGTTCACACTGGGTATTTTTATGGTGATATCTGTTGTGTTTGATATATCTGAACACCTGGATAATTTTTTGGGCGATAACACCTCTGTGCATGATGTTATTTTTGTATATTACGTAGGTTTTATCCCATTTTACCTGATGCTGCTTTCGCCATTAATTAATTTTTTGGCGGTAATTTACTTTACAGCGAAGATGGCCAACCAAACCGAGATTGTGCCAATACTAACAAGTAAAGCCAGTTTCTATCGTTTTTTACGGCCTTATGCCCTATCTGCAGGGTTAATATTTGTGGTATCGTTATTTGCCAATGTTTACCTTTTACCCTTTACAAACAAGCTAAAAGTAAGCTTTGAAAGCGCCCATTTCTTTAAAAATGATGACCCGTCAAAAAGCGAAGTTCACATCCAATTAGATAAACGTACCTTTGTTTACCTGCAAACTTACGACCCTCAGATTAAGACCGGGTACAACTTTACCCTCGAAAAATTTGACGGTGACGAGCTAAAAGAGAAGCTTACCGCTACCAGTATTACGTTCGATTCGGTTAGAAATCATTGGATAATTAAGATGGCAACCATACGCTATGTTAACGGTTTAAAGGAGGTTTTGAAAGAGAATTTACCCTCCATTGATACCGTTTTAGATATGCGCCCGATTGACTTTGAAGCCCACGATAACATGGTAAGTAACATCTATGGAACCATGTCATTATCGGTTTTAAACAAGGGTATCGAGAAAGAAAAAACCCGTAGTACGGGTGTTGTTGTTGATATGCAATTCGAAAAATATCGCCGTTTTGTAGAGCCTTTATCGGCCTTTGTACTCACCTGTATTGGTGTTTCAATCTCCTCCCGCAAGGTGCGTGGCGGTGTTGGTTTGCCTTTGGGTATTGGTATTTTTATCTGTTTTACCTATATCGTGGTAAACAAATTTGCACTGGTTTTTGCCATAAAAGGGGGCTTCCCACCCCTTATTGCGGTACTCATGCCTAACGTAATTTTCGGGATATTGGGGTATATCCTCATCGCAAAAGCGCCAAAATAATGACCGGCACAGGCTCACCAAATGAACAAAAAACGTCCCTTTCAGGGTCGAAAAAAGGCGTTTCAAATACCAATTCGGGCGTTAATAAGAACCTTTTAATCCTCCATTTTACCGTTTTTATCTGGGGGTTCACCGGTATTTTAGGCCAATTGATATCAATTTCGGCGGTAAATTTGGTTTGGTACAGGGTGCTAATTGCCAGCGTTTCGTTGTTTTTATACTTCAAATTTAACAAAACTGCATTCAAAATTAGCCGAAAAACCCTGGTAAAACTGCTGCTTACAGGGGCCTTAGTAGGCGGGCATTGGATACTTTTTTTCGCTTCTATCAAGCTTTCTACCGTGCCTGTAACGCTGGTTTGCCTCTCATCCATCACACTTTTTACCGCCATTTTTGAGCCTTTAATCAACAAAAAACGCATCTCAAAAATGGAGATCATTGCCGGAATTTTAATCATTTCAGGCATTATTTTAATTTTCAAATTCGAAACACAATACACTAAGGGTATAATAGCAGGCCTTGCAAGCGCCGTACTGGCAAGTCTTTTTTCTATCATAAACGGCCGTCAGATAAAGCATCATGAGGCTCCTGTAATAGCTTTCTATGAACTATCAGGTGCCCTGCTATGGATCACAATTTACCTTTTTGCCACCGTTGGCACCGCCGGTTTCCTGATCCCAAAAGCAGCCGATCTGGGCTATCTTTTCCTGCTTGGCACGGTGTGTACATCTCTTGCCTACGTTGCCGGGGTATCTGTAATGCGCGAGCTTTCGGCCTTCCGTGTAGCCCTTATCACCAACCTCGAGCCGGTGTACGGCATCATTATGGCCTTCCTTTTTTTCGGCGATATGAATAAAATGTCGGTAGGTTTTTGGGTTGGTTCTGTGATTATCCTCTCTACTATCTTCCTGTTTCCTGTTGCTCAAAAGCAGGTGGCTAAACGCCGTAACAGGTAAATTAACCTCTTCATCTTTCTACTAATCTCTGTCAAATGTCGCCCATTTCCCTGGGGGTAGGGGCAAAGTATGCCCTCAATTTTCAAGGCATTTTAAGCCCATATAAGCCATTATAATTTTCAGAGCAGTTATGGGTCGTCAAAATATTTACGGTCGAAACTGGGGCAAATTCAAAAATCAATTAGTGTACTGAATACTAAGCACGGCTAAAGTTATAAACATGCCATATATTTCGCTTTAATTTCAAGTTTTAAACTAAGACTTGAAATTACATTAAAAATATATTAATTTGAAAATCAATTATATATATAGATTATATAATGTAATAATACAAATAAAAATCATCTTTTAAAATTCCAAATACTAATTATTTTAGCACTTGTTTTTATAACTCCTTAAAATAGCATTTATATGTCTATAAATGAGTTTATTACAACAGTTTAAATAAGGTAATAATTCATACGGGTAAATACGCCTAAAATTCAAAGCAATGTGTACCGAACTAAGGAAATAAGATTTTATCAAAATTGGCAGGAGTAG
>NZ_JBAZRC010000162.1:0-10816 GCF_041663085.1 Mucilaginibacter sp. | reverse complement strand
CGCAATGACATAAGGAAATAAAGACTTACAACCTAAAATGAAGATTACAGAACATATAGCCAATGCGGCAGGTAAGACGCTTTTCTCATTTGAATTGATCCCGCCATTAAAAGGCCAAAGCATCCAGGGTATCTATGATGCTATTGACCCGTTGATGGAGTTTAAGCCGCCGTTTATTGATGTAACATCATTGCGCGAGGATTATATCTATAAAGAGCATGAAACCGGCTTGCTGGAGAAACTGGCTTATCGTAAGCGCCCGGGAACCATCGCTATTTGCGCGGCTATCATGAATAAATACAAGGTTGATACCGTACCGCATTTGCTTTGCGGTGGTTTTACCAAGGATGAGACCGAAAACGGCCTTATCGACCTGCAGTTTTTAGGGATAGACAATGTGCTGGTTTTACGTGGGGATGCCCGCCGTGGCGACGCCTCATTTGTGCCAACCCCAAACGGCCACTGTTACGCTACCGACCTGCTGCAACAGGTAGTGAATATGAACAATGGAGTTTACCTGCATGAACATTACGAAGGTATCCTGAAAACGGATTTCTGCATAGGTGTGGCTGGTTATCCCGAGAAGCATTTTGAAGCGCCAAACCTAAAAACCGACTTTAAATACTTAAAGCAAAAGGTTGATATGGGCGCAGGCTTCATCGTAACCCAAATGTTTTTTGATAACCAAAAGTATTTCGATTTTGTGAACAGCTGCCGTGCAGAGGGAATCAACGTACCCATCATCCCGGGATTGAAACCTATCACTACATCAAAGCAACTGGTTAACCTGTCTAAAACTTTCCATATCGATATTCCCGAAGCTTTGAGCGATGCGATAAACGATTGTAAAGAAGAAAAGAATGTAAAAGATATTGGTATCGAATGGATGATTGAACAATGTAAGGATCTGGTGAAATTCGGCGCGCCGGTATTACACTTCTACACCATGGGTAACCCCGGGCCAACAAAACGCATTGCTGAGGCGATATTTTAATATCCCAATATTCACCCTGTCATTTCGAACGAGCGAGAGCGAGGAGAAATCTTGTTCAATTGACAGCCGGCGAACTGTGCATAATGAAAAAGATTTCTCACTATCGTTTCGGAATGACAAATGATTATAAACAAGAAATGCCCGACTAATCGTCGGGCATTTCTTGTTTATAATGCGAGAGGATAGCTTATATCCCTTCGCCTTTTAGTTTTGATGCTGCAACTAATGCCCTGTAGGCGTTAACCACGCCACCTGTTTTTGAAAGGGTTGTAAAATCAACCTTTTCGGTTTGGCTGCCCGGTTTTAAAACCACGGTGCCGGTTAACGGTGTTGCCGATTCCAGTATCACCCGCTTAAGCTGTTTTGCACTCAGGTTAGGGTAATACTCCAATACCAACGCGGCAATACCCGCGGTAATTGGTGAGGAAAAGCTGGTGCCATCGGCAGTGTTAAGTTCGGCATCCATATTTACAGAGGTTACTTTAACACCCGGTGCAAATACATCCACATTTTTTTTGCCGTAGTTACTGAAAGTACCTGCAAGGTTTGCATCCAGCTTATCGGCAGATGCGCCAACGCATATTACATTATCGGCATCAGTACCGGAGCCATCCTCAAAGGTATCATTCGGGAATTGTGGTTTGGCGTCAACATCCTGGTTATCATTACCCGATGCCTGCACCAACAATACATTTTTACCGGCAGCGTATTTAAAGGCCTCGTCAACCCATGCTTTATGCGGCGATAGCTTTTTACCAAAGCTCATGTTGATGATCTTCGCGCCGTTATCAACCGCGTAATGTATCGCGTTAGCAATATCTTTATCGTACTCATCGCCGTTAGGTACAGCTTTAATTGCCATAATGCGCACATTATCGGCTACGCCGTCAATACCATATTTGTTATTACGTACAGCGCCTATTAAGCCTGCTACGCCGGTGCCGTGCTCGGCATCAGCAAATTTGATGAGGTTACTGCCATAAGGTTTGCCATCTTTCTCGTCCGGGTTGTCGCCAACAATACGTTTGCGGGCATCCAGGTCGGGGTTAACATCATTGTTCAGTTTAGCAAGGTATTCGCTCAGGTCGTTAATGATCTTGGCGTTAGTGTCATCGCCACCTTCCTGATCAAAAACAGATGCCCATACAGCTTTACTTTGTTTAACGGTATCGCTTTCAGAGGTGATCTTCGCCAGGTCGCCCTTTTTAAATGAAGCTCCTGATGTTAATTTAAGCGCTTTTTTTACATACCCGCTAGTAGTCATCAAAGCGTTCATGATGGGTTGCAGCTGCTGTATCTCGGTTTTTGATTTGTTTAAGGTGGTATTATACGTAAGTTTTACAGATTCCCAGTAAGCAAATTCCTTTTCGCTGCCGGCAGGGGCCGATGTAAGGTTTTCATATTTAGGTTTTAACCTGTTATATTCGCGTACCTCTTCGGTGGTTTCGGTAAAATCACATTTACCGCCCGGGCCGCCTAAAAAATTCCAGCCGTGCACATCATCAACGTAACCATTCTTATCATCATCAATGCCGTTGCCGGGTATCTCTTTGGTATTGGTCCACAGTACAGGTTTAAGGTCGGCCTGTGCGGTGTCAATACCGCTGTCGATAGTAGCTATAATTACTGTTTTGCTTTTTTTACCTTTTACAAACTGGTAAGCCTGGTTAAGGCTGATGCCGAAATATCCATCGGTTTTAAGGTCCATCAGGTGCCAGTTCTTTGGCAGTTCGGCAGCGGCTTTTGGCGCAACTTGCGCCGTTGAGTTAAAGCTTATTAATACGGCACCACACAATAACGTGCCGGTAATGAGTTTGCAAAATTTATACATGCGTTATAAATGGGTTTTATGATTAAAAAATTACAGGTCGAATTTAATACCCTGCGCTAAAGGCAACGTTTTAGAATAATTTATAGTATTGGTTTGGCGCCTCATGTAAACTTTCCAGGCGTCAGATCCGCTCTCGCGGCCACCGCCGGTTTCTTTCTCGCCGCCAAATGCGCCGCCTATTTCCGCGCCGGATGTGCCTATGTTTACGTTGGCAATTCCGCAATCAGAACCCGCGTAAGAAAGGAATGTTTCTGCCTCGCGCAAATTATTGGTCATGATGGCTGATGATAATCCCTGCGGAACACCGTTCTGCAGATCAATAGCTTCTTCGATAGTAGAATATTTGATAAGGTAAAGTATCGGCGCGAAGGTTTCATGCTGCACGATCTGGTAACGGTTCTCTACCTCGGCAATACAAGGTTTAACATAACAGCCCGATGAATAAGCCCCGCCATCCAGCTTGCCGCCTTCTACCACAAACTTACCGCCCTCGGCTTTACATTTCTCAATCGAATCTAAATATAAAGCAACCGCATCCTGATCGATCAGCGGCCCCATGTGGTTGTTCTCGTTTAGCGGGTCGCCAATTTTTATTTGCGCGTAGGCTTTAACCAATTTTTGTTTAAAGGCTTCGTAAACACTTTCGTGTATAATAAGCCTGCGGGTACTGGTGCAACGCTGCCCCGCAGTACCCACCGCACCAAATACAGCGCCAATAAGCGACATATCCAGGTCGGCATTTTCGGTGATAATGATGGCATTGTTACCGCCCAGCTCTAAAAGGCTTTTACCAAGGCGTGCGCCAACTGCCGCGCTAACCGCCTTGCCCATACGGGTTGATCCGGTTGCTGATACCAAAGGTACACGCGTATCGTTGCTCATCAGTTCGCCTATGTTGCGGTCGCCTATTACCAGGCAGCTTACGCCTTCTTCAATATTGTTTCGTTTAAAAACCTCCTGCGCTATATGCTGGCAGGCAATGGCTGTTAAAGGTGTTTTTTCGGATGGTTTCCAGATGCAAACATCGCCGCAAACCCAGGCAAGCATGGCATTCCAGCTCCAAACCGCCACAGGGAAGTTAAAGGCCGATATTACGCCGATGATCCCCAGCGGGTGATATTGCTCATACATGCGGTGCTCGGGGCGCTCGCTGTGCATGGTAAGGCCGTACAACTGCCTGCTAAGCCCAACGGCAAAATCGCATATATCTATCATTTCCTGCACTTCGCCGTAACCTTCCTGCAGGCTTTTGCCCATTTCGTAGGATACCAGCGTGCCCAGTTGTTTTTTATTCTCCCGCAACGATTCGCCTATCTGCCTTACTATCTCGCCACGCTTAGGTGCCGGTATAGTGCGCCAGGTTTTAAAAGCCTTTGCGGCGGTCTCCACTACGGTGTTATATTCATCCGCAGTAGCAAACTTTACGGCAGCTATCTTTTTACCGTCTGTTGGCGATACAATATCTTTTGTAACAGCATTGGCGCTGCTACCCCATTGACTGCCAGTACTAAACGCATGGTTAATGTCGTTTATATGTAAATGATCAAGAATATCTTTTATAGGTAAGCTCATAATTGGTACTTTTGTCAAAGGTAAAAATCTTTAGGGCAATTATTCTTCAACTCATCGCTTGCCGGCTAAAATGCTTTACATTTATTATCAGCCACTTGTATTAACGCTTGTTTAATAATGTTTGTATGTTGAAAACTTAATTGACTTATGGATGCTTATTATTGTAATTTGAACTCATGTTTAAGCCTTGCGGATAGACATCCGCCGGGAAAATATGGTGTTCTGCAAATAAACTTGAATGGAAGAAGAATTTGAATTTGGTTTTACCGAAGATCCAAAGTTTTCGGTAGAACGGTACGAAGAGATGATTCGAAATCATGATCAGTACTTTTTTGACGCGCAGGCGTTTGAGAACATTATAGACTACTACATAGAAAAGAACGACCCGGCAAAAGCCCTGCAGGTATCAGAATATGCCCGCAACCAGCACCCGTTTGCCGCGGTATTTTTAATAAAACAGGCCCAGTTGCTGGTAGTTACCAATCGCGCAAGCGAGGCATTTGCCGCACTTGAAAAAGCCGCTATGCTGGAAGCCAGCGACGCCGATATCTATATCATCCGTGGTAACCTGTACGAAAGTATGGAACGCAATACCGAGGCTTTAGAGAATTACGAAAAAGCGCTTGAACTGGCCGAGGAAACTGACGAGATATTGTTGCACATTGCCTACGTTTACCAAAACATGGGCGATTATGATACCGCCATTACCTACCTTAAGCTTTGCCTTAAACAAAACATGGAAAACCAGGATGCCCTGTACGAGCTGGCATTTTGCTACGATGTTTTGGATAACCAGGAAGAGAGCGTTCAGTTCTATCAGCAGTATATAGATAACGAGCCTTACAGCTATGCCGCATGGTATAACTTAGGTAATGCATATACCAAACTTAGTTTGTTCGAGAAGGCTATCGATGCATACGATTACGCCATACTGATCAAAGACAGTTTTGCATCGGCTTACTTTAACAAAGGTAACGCCCTGGTAAATCTGGAAAAATATGCCGAAGCTATTGAGGTGTACCGCCAAACTTTTGAGTACGAACAGCCTAATGCAGATACATATTGCGCCATAGGCGAGTGCTACGAAAAGCTGGAGCAAATGGACGAGGCGCGTTCGTTCTACAAAAAATCGGTTAAGATGGACCCTAAACTGGCAGATGCCTGGTTTGGGATTGGTGTAACGCTTGATTTTGAAGAACGCTATTTTGAGGCCCTGCACTTTTACAAAAAAGCGCTCGACCTGGATATTGCCAATGCCGATTACTGGTTTGCCATTGCCGATGCGGAATACAAGCTTGGCCACCTGCCCGAAGCCGAACAGGCTTACGAAAAGGTTGTGGAGCTTAACCCGCTTGATGTGGATGCATGGCTGGATTACTCGTCTATACTATATGAGCAAAAACGACTGGTTGATGCTATTGAGGTAATGTCGCAAGCCATCAAAAACAACCCGGACGCTGCAGAGCTGTACTACCGCATGGTAGCCTACCTGTTTGCCAAAGGCGAATACAATGAAGCATTGAACTACCTGGAGATGGCGCTGGCGTCTGACCCGGAGAAACATTACATCCTGTTTGATTACCTGCCGCAATTACAGGAGAACAAGGTGATCATTGATATCATCAACAGATATACGAAGTAGTGAGTGGTGAATAGAGAACTGTGAGTGGTTCTCATTTCATTAGCCCAACAGATAATACTCAAATCCGACTCAATCAAATGTTAAAAGCCAAACAGCAATGTTTGGCTTTTTTGCTAAATGACAAATCACTTTTGAGGGACTATACTAATATATAATTAAAGCGGTGGCACTATTCTGTCAGTGGTCGTTTTTTAAATAATTGATTTTTAGCTAATTAAAAAAATACACCGCGTTCACGGCAGTGAACGTGAACACTATTGTTCCCTCCCCTGGGAGGGTTAGGGAGGGGTTCGCCGCTTTGTTAGACCCCTCCCTGCCACCACACCGGCCTTTCACACCCCTCCCAGGGGAGGGAATTAGAAAACAACCCCAGCTTTCATCCGTTGTTCTTTAAAACCCAATAATTATGAATACTCCAGATAGTTCAACCCCGGGGAACAACCTCCCTTCAGAAGGGCAACCCGACGACCCGATAGTAAATGCAGAAGAGCAGTACGTGATCACCAATAAAGATGATGCTGAAAAGGTAACTAATAAAGATTCCACCGTGGCGGATACTGAGGAAGTTACCGAAAAGGTGAGCGAAAGCGAGAAAGTTGCGCCACGGCCGCCTGCAGAAAACCTATAACATCAGATCAACCATGAAAGCGCTGATATTAAATTGCACCTTAAAGCCATCGCCCGCTGTTTCAAATACCGAAGCTTTAGCTAATACCTTTATCGATGAACTGGAACGCCTTGGTGTAAAAACAACCTTTATACGCGTGGCTGATCATCATATCATCACCGGCATAAAATCTGACCTGGGTAAGGGCGATGCATGGCCTACAATTCTGAAAGAGCTTTTGGCATCAGAGATACTGATTATAGCCACCCCCACCTGGATGGGCACCATGAGCAGCGAGGCTTTGAAAGTTTTGGAGCGCATAAACGGCCTGTACCCTAAACGCGATGCGCAGAACCGCCCGGTCACATTCAACAAAGTAGCGGGTTTTGTAGTTACCGGCGCCGAGGATGGCGCCCGGCATGTGGTATCTGAAATTGCAGGCGCGCTGATGGATGTTGGCTTCACCATAGCACCGCAATCATACACCTATTGGAATAATGGCCCCGGCCCGGGTGATAATTATCTGGAGAGCGATTACCGTAAGGAATGGTCGATAGAAACGGGGAAAGCCGCAGCGGCTAATGTGGTGGCAGTTGCTAAAGCATTAAAAAACACACCTATCCCCGGCAGGGAATAACATTGGCAATGATATTATTACCTTTGCAACCGTATGATAGATGTTGTATTAAAAAAGGGTAAAGAGAAAGCAGTACTGCACAAACACCCCTGGGTATTTTCGGGGGCGATAGAGAATGTAAAAGGTAAACCTGCCAATGGCGAGATCATCCGCCTGCTGGATAGCAAAAAAGATTTCCTGGCCTACGGCTTTTACAATGATCAATCGCGCGTGGCAGTGCGTTTGCTGGAATGGGACGAAGCCATTGCGGTTGACGACAATTGGTTCCGCGATAAAGTGCGGGTAGCTGTTGCCGGTCGCGCACATATCCTGGCCGATGGCAGTACAGATACCTGCAGATTGATCTTCAGCGAATCCGACTACCTGCCGGGCCTTATCGTAGATAAATACGCCGATCATTTGGCCGTACAAGTGCTTACCTCGGGTATGCAAAACGCAATGCCTGTTATTATAGATGAACTTAACCAATTGCTGAAACCCGCCAGCATTTATGATAAAAGCGACGCCACCTCCCGCTCGCACGAAGGATTGGAAACCACCAATGTATTACTTGCAGGCAATGAACCGCCCGAACTGGTGATGGTGAAAGAAAACGGCATCAGCTACGGCATCAACATCGCCGAAGGCCAAAAATCGGGTTTCTACTGCGATCAGCGTTATAACCGCCAGGTACTGGCCAGTTATGCCAAAGGCAAAAAGGTATTAGATTGTTTTAGCTATACCGGCGGCTTCACCTTAAATAGTTTAAAAAACGGCGCTGCATCGGTAACCAGTGTAGATAGTTCTGCCCTTGCATTGGAAACTCTCGAAGAAAATATCCGCCTCAATAAATTTGAAACGACAGAACACAGCGCCATCAAATCTGACGTGAACGCGCAACTGCGCAAATTCAGGGATGAGGGCGAAATGTTTGATGTTATTGTACTTGATCCGCCAAAATACGCGCCATCGCGCTCTGCGCTCGACAGGGCATCACGCGCTTATAAAGACCTGAACCGACTGGGTATGCAATTACTTAACAGCGGAGGCTTATTAGCCACTTTCTCATGCTCGGGTGCTATGGATATGGAAACCTTTAAACAAGTGCTTGCATGGGCCGCTTTGGATGCCGGGAAGCAGGTACAGTTCATCTACCAGTTCCACCAACCCGAAGACCATCCCGTTAGGGCATCATTCCCTGAAGGGGAGTACCTGAAAGGGCTTTTGTGCAGGGTTTGGTAGTATAATTCGTCATTGCGAGCATAGCGTGGCAATCTTCGATAGAAAGCTGACAACAAGCATGTCGAAGATTGCCACGTCGCTATCACTCCTCGCAATGACGTGATTAAATAAATTTATTTCAACTTCATAAACCGTTCACCTAAAATAATGGTATAACCCATTGTTTTGGCTACGGTTACTTCTATACGGTCGAATGTTCCTTTGTTGGCACCTTTCCAACCAGCTTGACCATTGTCGCCATATTTTAGCACCAATACCATCTGGTAGTTTTCGTTCACATCGCTTTTGCGTACGTTTATTTTACCTTTTGCATCGGTTTCAATCCAAAATTCTACGGGATAGGCAGGCACCTCATGCACCTGGAACTTACCGGTACCATCTTTATTAACATCTACAATAGGTTCTTTGTCGCCATCTTTACTATAACTGTAATGCCCAACAATTTCGGCGGGGATGGCTTTGGTGCCGTAATAGGTATTGTTATTAATGTTAAAGGTTTCAACCTTTTGGGCAAAGGCGGTAATTGCCATAATTGTGAATAGCGCGCCGAATAATAGTTTTTTCATGGGATGATAAGATATTGGTTACATGAATAAAGGTAACCGTGTGGCCAGTTTTAAAAAATACCCATAAGTAGGTAATTAAACAGGCCAAAAACCACAAAGCAACCTCTAAACCATGTAGCCGGTACATAGTTCAGAGATTGCTTCATCCCACGCAATGATGCGTGGAGTATACTATTGGCAGGAAACCTAAAGTAATTAATCCAGTGTTATCTGGCGTTTAATGCTTTCCTCTAAGGATATAAATGTTTCGGTGCGTTGTATGCCTTTAACGCTTTGAATATTCTCGTTCAATACCTCGCGCAGGTGGTTGGTATCGTGGCAAACAATCTTGGCGAAAATGCTCCAGCTGCCGGTAGTATAGTGTAGCTCTACAATTTCGGGCACCATTTTTAATTGCTTTACGGCTTCATTATATTGCGAACCTTTTTCCAGGAAGATCCCCAGGAAAGCGGTTACATCATAACCCAGTTTTTGCGGATTCACTTCCAGGCTGGCACCTTTTATTACACCCATTTCCTCCAATTTTTTCATCCGCACGTGTATGGTTCCGCCGGAAACGATCAATTCTTTTGCGATTTCGGTGTAAGGAGTGGTCGCATTCTTCATTAATATTGATAAAATTTGTATATCAAGATTATCAATTTCTAAATTTTGAGGTTTCCTGTGAGGCATAATTTTAAATATCTATATTCAAATACAAGTATAATTATAATAAAAGTAAAAATAAAAATATTTTGTTGAAATATTTGCAAGAAAGTGCCAACTCCGTTAGATTTGTATAAAGCAAATGACAATTGCTATATCGTTCTTTTAAAAACAAACATTGTTGGGTGGTGAAATTTTTGGCAGACACACCTCCTTGTCCCGGTGGCGGAGAATATGGGAAACCCGAAGCGGGCTAACCACTCTGTGAAGGTTCGAACCCTTCCCCAACAGCTAAGTTTAAAGTCAAAAGTATCAAGTTCTAAGTCGAAAGCCGACTTAATCCTGAAAACTTTAGACTAAGGACTTAAACATCCTGTAGGATGGTGAAATTTTTGGCAGACACACCTCCTTGTCGCGGTGGCGGAGATCATGGGAAACTCTTAGCAATAAGAATAACCACTCTTTGAAGGTTCGACCCCTTCTCCTACAGCTCTTCTCATAATTTAGGTTTATAATTGGTTAGTAAAGGCCCCTGCCCATCAGGGGCTTTACTTGTATAAGAGGGTTTTTGTTTTGAATGTAATAACCTCTAATCATCCCCGAATTTTAAAACTAACAGCTATACCGTATGTTAACTATCATAATGAAACGGTTACTTACCCTTGTTTTTATTTTTTGTACGATAACCGGTTTTGCCCAAAAGCATACCCCTTTACCGCATGGAATGGTTTTTGGCGATAAGCCAAAAGATATTGCACCCGTGCCGGCCTACAAAATAGAGGGTTTTATGGGTAACAAGATCCGGCAGACAACGGCCCTTGTTGGTAAGATCATTAATGTCACCAAAGAGCAGGGGGGCTGGTTTGAAATGGATGCCGGCAAAGGGAAGGTAATTGCCGCGCATTTTAAAAACTACAATATAAAACTCCCGCAGGCTATTAAAGGCCGCACAGTAATTATTGAAGGCGTTGCCCAGCGCCTGTTAACCGCCGATGATATGCAGCATTTTGCCGGTGACACCGTAACCGGGGCTAAACAGCATAAAGAAAAAGTAAACCCCAAAGCACGCATTACTTTTGAGGTCTGGGGCCTGATGTTAGT
>NZ_JBAZRC010000161.1:0-10933 GCF_041663085.1 Mucilaginibacter sp. | reverse complement strand
TGTATAATCCCGTCTAATTATGCTTTTTTATCTGCTAAAATATCACGTATCTGGGTAAGCAATACTTCTTCTTTTGATGGTACAGGTGCAACTTCCGGTGCGGCTTCTTCTTTTTTCTTGAACCTGTTAATAGCCATTATAATGATAAACAATGATAGGGCAATAATTATAAAAGATATTACCTGCGATAAAAAGTTGCCGTATTTAATAGCCGTACCGGGGATAACCAACTGGCTAAGGTTTGATAAATGTGCTGCCTTTAATGCAGGCGTTAATACAGCCGGCGTTATAATATCCTCTACAAGCGATTTCACTATTGCGCTGAATGCAGCACCTATAACCACAGCTATAGCCAAATCTAATACATTACCTTTAACGGCAAACTCTTTAAACTCTTTTACAAATCCCATAATGTTGATGTGTTGTGTGTAATTAAAGTTAGCAATAAATTTATTCTACGTCCAAACAAAATCCCTGCAAAAGTATTTTAAACCCTAAATAAACCACTTGTAAGTAATTTTTAAACTTTAAGGTAATTGGTGTATTTTTGGCCTCGTCTATAATTATGCTTAAACAGAATCTTCAACAAAAACTCTTACAAAAACTTTCGCCGCAGCAAATTCAATTTATAAAATTGCTGCAGGTGCCTACTGTATCGCTTGATACCCGTATTAAAGAAGAATTGGAAGAAAACCCCGCGCTTGAAGACTTAAGCTTAACTAACCTGAACGAACCTGAGGAACAATACCCCGACCGCGACCCTGACGAAGACACTTATAACGGTGACGAAGACCAGGGCCCGATGGATGAGTTTAATATTGACGATTACCTGCAAGACGACAACGTAAACGATTACGGCACGCGTTATGACCAGAATGGCGATGACGAGGATGAGCGGAAGGAAATCCCTATTGCTGT
The DNA here is from genome assembly GCF_041663085.1 of Mucilaginibacter sp. Classification (GTDB taxonomy): domain Bacteria; phylum Bacteroidota; class Bacteroidia; order Sphingobacteriales; family Sphingobacteriaceae; genus Mucilaginibacter. The sequence goes on along the minus strand of NZ_JBAZRC010000161.1, from coordinate 10,015 downwards.
GCAAAGCTCGTTTTTTGAGAGTCTGCAGGCACAGCTTGATCTACTCCCCTTGTCTGACAAGGATTTTAGCATAGGAAAGCAAATTATAGGCAGCCTTGATGATGATGGGTACCTGCGCAGGCCTATCATGTCGCTTACTGATGACTTGGCCTTTTCGCAAAATGTTATAGCCGATGATGAAGAGGTGGAGGATATGCTTAAGGTAATACAAAGCTTTGACCCCCCGGGTGTTGGCGCGCGCAGTTTACAAGAATGCCTGCTGATACAACTTAAACGTAAAGACCCCAACGATCTGATTATAAAGAAGGCTATCCTGGTTGTTGAAAATTACCTTGATGAGTTTACACGCAAGCATTACGATAAGCTGGAGAAATCATTAAACATGAATTCGATCGAGCTGCGTGGTGTTGTTAACGAGATATTAAAGCTTAACCCCAAACCGGGCGACAGCAACGAGGTAAGCACCAAGCAAATGCAGGTGATACCCGATTTCCATATCAAAAACAATGATGGCGTGCTCATACTTACCCTAAACTCTAAAAATGCCCCCGAGTTGAAGGTGAGCCGCTCCTACCAGGAGATGTTTCAGCATTATGATAAGGCATCGCAAAAAGATAAAAAGCTAAAAGAAGCAGTGCAGTTTGTAAAGCAAAAGCTTGATTCGGCAAAGTGGTTTATTGATGCTATTAAACAGCGCCAGCAAACCTTGCTGAAAACCATGAACGCCATAATGCAATACCAGTACGATTTCTTTTTAACCGGCGATGACAAGAATCTGAAACCGATGATCCTGAAGGATATTGCCGACCGGATAGGGATGGATATATCTACGGTATCGCGCGTGGCAAACTCTAAATATGTACAAACAGAGTTTGGTACCTTCCTGTTAAAATCATTCTTCAGCGAAGCTATCCAAACCGAAAGCGGTGAGGAAGTATCAAACAAAGAGGTTAAGAAAATACTGGAAGAACATATTGGCAAAGAAGACAAGCGCCACCCCCTTGCCGATGAAAAACTAACCGATATATTAAAGGATGCTGGTTATAACATTGCCCGCCGTACCGTTGCCAAATATCGCGAGCAAATGAATATCCCGGTAGCAAGGCTAAGGAAAGAACTTTAGGAGAGAGAGATTCAAGACTATTAGAGTCAGGAGTGAAGACATAAAAAAAGCCCTTTAAGTTTATTAAAGGGCTTTTTGCTATTTCTTATCTTGGTTCTTGATTCTCAAATTCTTGACTTTACCCCCTACCATCCGTGCTGCGGGCTGGTTAGTTTATACCGGTTATTTAACATTATACCCAATACAATTTCATGCGATCCGTTACTAACCGTGCGTAGTGCTGAAGTAGTGGCATCATAAGAATAGCTTACGTTAATAAACGAGCTTAGGTTAAAACCCGCCAGTATTCCGAAAGAATCATCCTTACGATACGAGCCGCCAAACCAGAACCTGTCACGAAAGGACAGCTTCATATTAATATCAAACGTTGTTGGCGCGGGCTGGATAAATTTTATCAGTGCCGATGGCAACAAGCTTACATCATCCGTTAAGTATAGTTTATACCCAACTGTTGCAAAATAATGCGGTACCGTTTTACTTAGGTTTGAATTATTCCCGGTTGTGATGTATTGGTTTTGCGGTATTATTTGCTGCGCCGATACCCCAACATAATAATCTGCAGAGTATAACCAAACACCAACACTGGCATCGGGTTTCCATTGATTATTATTGATATCCCTTAGTACCGGATCGTCCTGATTCTCCAGAGTTATAAGCGATGTATTTAAATGCAAATGATTGAAGCCGGCAGATACCCCTACGGCTAAATTTAGCCTTGGGGCAAGGCCAAGGTGGTAAGCATAGGTTGCGGCCATATTGGTTTGGTCAATAGGCCCTGCTTTATCAGTAACCAGCATAAAGCCGATACCGTGGTGTGGTTCGGCAGCCTGGTAATCGCGGGTATACATCCTGCTGTAAGGGTTCTCTCCCCCTGATGAAGGGAATGCTGTTGCATCTCCTTCAGTAAAATTACTGCCAAGTGGAGCATTTATACTAAAATAAGCGGTAACTGGTGCGCCTTCAAGGCCTGTCCACTGGCTGCGGTAACCAAGTTTTACATCAGTATAGTTTTCTATACCCGCAACAGCCGGGTTTAACAGATAATTGTTAAAAATATACTGAGTGTATTGTGGCTTTTGCTGTGCGTAAACGCCCGTTGTACAAAAAAATATGATAACAATAGGTAAAACTTTCTTCAACATTTATTTAATAATAGTTACGTTGCCGGAAATAACCTTCCGCCCGTTTTTAGGGTTTATAATGTAATAATATGTACCTGTGGGCAACACATTACCGTTGAACCTTCCATCCCATGGTGAGGCATAACCAACAGACGAATATACCCTTTCTCCCTGTCTGTTGTATATGTCAACTGTATTTCCCGGGTAAGTATCTAAATATTTTATTGTCCACGTATCATTTATCCCATCACCGTTAGGTGTAAAGGCGTTTACCACAATTGGTTTTTTTAGCACTTTAACAAATATATCATCGTATGCGATGCACCCGGCAGCAGTTGTAACGGTAAGTTTATATCGAGTATCTTCTGCTACAGAACAAACCGGGTTTAACACATTGGGATTATCTAACCCTATTGCAGGCTCCCATAAATATGTAAGGCCGCTGCCGCTTGCCGTTGCAGGTAGCAAAACAGGTTCACCTTCCAGCAATTGTATGTATTTACCGGCATTTACTATGGGCAAAGGGTTAACAACAATATCGCGTGAAAACACCACCGGGCAAAGATTAGTTGCCGTAAAAGTATACGTAATAGTAAATTTGCCCGCACCTGATACTGCAGGGTCAAACTTACCACCTGCAGTTACCCCTGCACCACTAAATACACCATCGGGGCCTGTAAAGCCTTCATGATGTGGTATCAATTGCACAGGGCCTGCATCCTGGCATATGGGGGTAACAGCGTCAAAAGAAGCAATTGGGCTTACATGCACGGTAACAGTTTGTTCAAAAGGATCACCGCACTGCGATGTTGCCCCCGAAAATGTTTCCATGTGTATCAGGTAAGTCTTATCAATAGTTAGCGCCTCATACCGATGATGATATTTTCTATCGGCCGGGATCATACTTTTAGAGAAAATATCAAATGCTTCGGGATGGTTTTGGTAATCCCACCATATTTTCACGCTATTAGCATTACCCGTAGTTTGATCTATAATTGAAGACATATTTGCAGTGCAAAATATCCCATCCGGGGCAAAACGTGTTTGTGGTCTTTCGCCTATATTAAAATCGAAATCAACGTCTACATCAGTACCACATTCATCTGCCACCGGGTTTGTTGCTGTAGCTGTGATTGTATGGTCACCTGCCGAAAAAAAAACAGGATCTTTATATTCATACAGATACACAGTTTGCCCGTTGCCCCCAGCCACCATTCCCGTCATTACAGGATTAGGGTCGGTATAATTTTGTAGTAGCCCATTGAAATTCCAAACAATTTTTGTGGGGCGAAACGGCAAAGTAAGCCTTAATTTATATTGCTCATCTGTACAACCATCTACTTGTGTACCGGTACCCTGCAATGGAGTAAATACAATATTTTGATTAAGGTTTTTAAGGTTGGTGCCTGCCGAGTAACCGTATGATTCATTAGAACCAAAACCGTAAGCTATAGCGCTGAAACCATCGGATGCATTTAACGTATGCGAACCTGCGGTAAGTGATATTTGTGCGTATGAATATATCGGGTTATTTGCAATTGTTGAAAAATCAGTATAAGGCATACCATCAACCTTAAAGGTAGATGCCATATCCGTTTTTATCACAACATTCACATAATTACTTAATATCTTGAATTCACGTGCGGAGTATAGCGTTACATGATCAAGGGTTTGCTCCAGCGGGTTCAGATAGATCATTTCCGGATCGCCCACATCATGCGTATCATAAACGCAATCGTTTCCGGGAGTCTTACCTTGCGATACCGCGTATTGCACTACCTGTATGGGCTTATCTGCAGTAATATAGGTTGTAGCTTGCGCTTCAAACTGGTAATAAAAAGGGGTTTGAAAACTTGTCTTGGGTATAACGTTCCCGTTTATGGTGAGTTGAGTATTGGGGTCACTAAAAACAACCCTGAATATATCATAGTTTCTGTTTTTTAGCGGTACGGTGATATAAGTTTTACCCCACGATGTAGTAGGATAAACCTGCTGAAACAGGTTATCTGAAGTAAAATGATTGCCTATATCATCCTGACATCCGATCCCAATCTTTGTACTACCTGAAAAAACTGCGATTTTTTTACACTCTCCGTTTGCAGAACTTACACTTCTTATTTGCGTGTTGGTAAGATCTTTAAACGAGAACCCCTGATAAACATCACCTTTATTTAAGTTGAGCATAAATGTTGCCCCCGCTGCCTGGCCATCAGTTAATGGTTGCGATGGGGTGATCTCTACAGTTGTGTTATCCTCTGTAGCCACAACCATAAAAGTTGAAAATGCGTTCCCCTGCGCATTAGACTCCTGGGTATAATTAATGGAATAATAACTTTTACCTAAAACAGCAACCGGCAGCAACAGGGTGGCGCCGGATACGCTCATTGAATATATATGGGCAAATACCGCTATTTTTTTTTCGGCAGTGATGTGTAAGCCTTTTTTAAGGAAGGTGCCCGGATTTTTCAAAAAAACTATTTTGGGCACATTAACAACGGTTATCTGCCCGGGCACTACAGCTTGCGTGATGGGGCTAAAACTACCGTCGGCTACTTCTACCGTTACATTTGTAGCCTCATCGGCAGTAACATACAGGCTCATTTCGCTGGGGCCGTTATCCTCAATATGCGACATATAGGCCGTCCAAAACTCCTTGCCCTGGCTTGATGTTCCCTGGGCGAAGCTTAGATAGCTGCAACAAACTAAAACGCATGCTATTAAAACACGTAAAGCCTTTTCCCTATTCAATTTAATAACTGGTTTATTTCTTTGCCATATCACATGCAGTGCATTGATATTTAAAGTATTAAATGTAAACAGATTTATTGTAAAGCAAAATACAGCCCCGGTTATCTTTTGTAACAAGGTTTATAGCGTAAGGCTTAAAAAAACTTATCGGGGTTGGGTACCAGGTTCAGGAACTTTTCAAATTTTTTCTCGTAGTTAGATTGATCAAGCTGGTAATAGAACGCCCCTTTTTTTGATGATTGCTTATCCTTTTCGGCAAGCTTAACCAATAAGCCTGTTGATAACAGTTTACGGCTAAAATTACGGTCATCAAACTCGGTTTGATATACCCCCTCGTAAAGGGCTTGCAGTTGCGGGATAGTAAAACGCTCGGGCAGTAACTGGAATAATAAAGGGTGAAGGGCGGCTTTATAGCGCAGTTGCTTTTTGGCAAGTTTCACCATTTCGGCATGGTCAAATACCATTTCGGGCATTTCATCAAGCAAAAACCATTCCGGGTGATTTTCAGTACTTAGCTGTGTTTCGTACTGTTGAATATCTATCAGTGCAAAATAGGCTATTGACAGGGTACGCTCCACAGGGTCGCGGTCTGGCTTGCCAAACACCCTAAATTGTTCCATGTACACATTTTTAAGGCCCGTACGTTCTTCCAGCACGCGGTTGGCAGCATCTTCAGGGCTCTCCGAAGGATGAATAAATCCGCCCATTAAGCTCCATTTACCTGCTTCGGGCTGTAAACTTCTTTCTACCAGTAACAATTTGATGTTCCAGCCATCAAATCCAAATATGATACAATCTACAGCAACCAGTATTCGCTGTTGCCCGGGATATTCTTGCATAGAGGGTGTGTTATTTTACAAGTGTAAAAAATAATCGGCATTTTAAAAACACAATAACAATGTAATGCCTTTGTAAGTAAACATATTTTAACCGGCTTGTATCAATAATAATTTGATATTTACCCATTTACAGCAAACATATAAATTTGGAAACCATACTTAACATAGCAAGCCTCGGCAAAACATATAAAAGTGCCGGCCGTGCCTTAACCGTTTTAGATAATATAAATTTCAGCATCAACACGGGGTCAACCAATGCCATAGTTGGCCCGTCGGGCAGCGGCAAAACCACCTTACTTGGCCTGTGTGCAGGGTTAGATAGTGCCAGCACCGGCATTGTAGAACTGAACGGCATTAACCTGGGTAGCTTAAGCGAAGACAAACGCGCACAGGTACGTAACCAATATGTGGGTTTTATATTCCAGAATTTTCAATTACTACCAACGCTTACCGCACTTGAAAACGTGATGGTGCCATTAGAGCTGCGGGGCGAAAAGAATATTAAAGTACGCGCACTTGACCTGCTTGATAAAGTTGGCCTTGCCGATCGCGGGCACCATTACCCTGCCCAGCTATCGGGTGGCGAACAGCAACGGGTATCGCTGGCAAGGGCTTTCTCCAATTCGCCAAAAATATTATTTGCAGATGAACCAACCGGAAACCTGGATGCCGAAACCAGCGAAAAAGTGGTAAAACTCATCTTTGACCTTAACCGCGAGGCCGGTATTACCCTTGTTTTGGTAACGCACGATCTGGAACTGGCGGCCAAAACGCATCGTATCATCAAAATAAAGGGCGGCAAATTAATTGCTGATGATAAAACCGGTAATGAATAACGCGCCCATGGATACCGTAAATTTTAAAAGGAAGATAAACTTTGGCTGGTTGTTTAAAATGGCCATCCGCGATAGCCGCCGTAACCGGGGCAGGTTATTGCTGTTTATCTCGTCGATAGTATTTGGTATTGGGGCGCTGGTGGCTATTTATTCGTTCAGGTACAACATCCAGAATGATGTTAACCAGCAAGCTGCAAGCCTGATAGGTGCCGACCTTACCATCAGCGGCAATAAAGAACCGGATGCCAAAATGCAAAAGCTGCTGGATAGCCTGGGTGAAGACCGTTCGCAGGAACGTAGTTTCCCGTCGATGGTTTATTTTATCAAAAGCCAATCGACAAGGTTGGTACAGGTAAAAGCTTTGCAGGGCGCCTTCCCCTATTATGGCGAATTGGAAACAACGCCCGTACAGGCAGGCAGGTCGTTTAAAACAGGCAAGAATGCATTAGTTGATAAAACCCTGATGCTGCAGTTCAATGCCAGGGTTAACGATTCTATAAAAGTTGGTAACGAAACTTTTTTGATAGCAGGCGTTTTAAACAAAGCGCCGGGGCAAACAGGCATCGCATCGGGCATTGCACCGGTGGTTTACATCCCCATGCAATACCTGGATAAAACCGGGCTCATTACAACCGGCAGTCGCATTAATTATAGTTACTATTATAAGTTCGGCAGCAAAACCGACGTAGAAAAACTGGCCAAAAAGCTGGACCCGCAACTGGACAAGGCCGGTTTTAATTACAACACCGTTGAAGGCAAGAAAGAAGGCACCAGCCGTTCGTTTGCCGACCTGTCGAAGTTCCTGTCGCTGGTTGGGTTTATTGCCCTGCTGCTTGGCTGTGTGGGCGTGGCAAGCGCTATTAACATTTACATCCGCGAGAAGATCCAGTCCATCGCCATTATGCGCTGCATGGGTGTAAAAGCATCCGAAGCTTTTTTAATTTACCTGATCCAAATAACCGGCATTGGGCTTATTGGCTCGGTTGCAGGGGCCATTTTAGGTACCGGCATTCAGCATCTGCTGCCGTTTGTACTAAAAGATTTTCTGCCAATTACTATATCCGTATCCATCTCCTGGATGGCAATGGGCCAAGGCATTTTGCTGGGGCTCATCATATCCATATTATTTGCCTTGCTTCCGCTTATTTCTATCCGTAATATATCCCCGTTAAATACGCTAAGATTATCTGTTGATGATACCACAACCATCCGCGACCCGTTTCGCTGGCTGGTATATATATTGGTTGTTCTTTTCATCACTTCGTTTTCGTACCTGCAAATTGGTAATTGGATGGGCGCCGTATTTTTTACCCTTGGTATAGCCATCGCCTTTTTAATATTGACGGCTATAGCCTGGCTGTTGATCAGGTTTACAAGGTTACTGGTGATGAGCGGCTGGAGTTACATCTGGCGGCAGGGTTTTGCAAACCTGTACCGCCCAAACAACCAAACCATTATACTTACAGTATCTATCGGTTTAAGTACAGCATTTATTGCCACATTATTTTTAATCCAGCAATTACTTATCAGCCAGGTAACACTGTCAACCGGCGATAATCAATCAAACATGATATTGTTTGATATCCAAACCCCGCAGAAAAAAGGCGTGGCCGAGCTTACCCGAAAAGAAGGCCTCCCGGTGCTTTCAGAAGTACCCATGGTTACTATGCGGCTTGAGAAAGTAAACGGCAAAACCGCTGCCGATGCCAAAAAAGATTCGACACTGAATATATCACAAAACGCTTATAATTACGAATACCGGGTTACCTACCGCGATTCGCTCACCTCATCGGAAACTATAACCAGCGGCAACTGGATTGGCAAGGCCGAACCCGGGAAGGACATCCCCGTATCAGCCGAGGAGCGTTTTGCAAGGCGCATCAACGCCAAGGTTGGCGATAAACTTGTGTTTAATGTGCAAGGTGTACCAATGAACACCTACATCAGCAGCATCCGCAAGGTAAACTGGAACAAGATCTCTACTAATTTTCAAGTGGTGTTCCCTACCGGATCTTTAGAAGATGCCCCGCAGATACATGTATTACTAACACATGTGCCATCAAACACCGTTTCGGCCAAATATCAGCAGGCTGTAGTAAGGCAATACCCTAATGTTTCCATTATCGACCTGGGGCTTGTGCTGAGCGTACTGGATGACCTGCTCGGCAAAATAGGCTACGTTATCAAATTCATGACGGGCTTTAGCATCATTACCGGCATCATCGTACTGATCTCATCCGTTCGCATCAGTAAATATCAGCGCATCCAGGAGAGTGTTTTGCTGCGTACCCTTGGCGGCAGCCGCAAACAAATCTTTGCCATTACAGCTATAGAATATCTTTTTCTGGGTGCCCTATCTGCATTAACCGGGATAGTGATCGCTATTGGCTCCAGCTGGTTATTGGCACGGTACACTTTTGATATGCCTTACGCGGTTAATTTTTTACCGGTGGTTGCCATCTTTTTTATTATTACTTTGTTAACCGTAGTAATAGGCCTGCTCAACAGCAGGGGTATTTTAAACAGGTCGCCGCTTGAAGTACTGCGGTCTAACGCATAATATATGAGCATGTTAAATAAATTAAGAATAGTAGGTATACTGGCATTAACCATAACCGTTGCCGGTTGCGGCAGCAAATCAAAACCTAACGATACAGCTGCCCAAACCGATAGTGCTAAAACCGCCGCTACAACCTCATCCACCAAAACCATTTTAGTTTTTGGCGATAGCTTAACAGCGGGTTACGGGCTTGACGACCAGTCAGAAGCCTACCCAAGCGTTTTGCAAACCAAGATAGACTCGGCCAAACTGCCTTATACCATTGTAAACGGCGGCCTTAGCGGTGAAACATCCGCAGGCGGCAAAAGCCGTATCGACTGGCTATTGAAACAGCACGTAGATGTATTTGTACTTGAACTTGGCGCTAATGATGGCCTGCGCGGTATCCCGGTTGAAGAAACCGAACAAAACCTGCAAACCATTATCGACCGTGTAAAAGCCAAATATCCCAAAGCCAAACTGGTGATGCTGGGCATGCAGGTACCGCCCAATATGGGTGTTACCTACTCCACCGATTTTAAAAACCTGTTCCCAAAACTGGCTACAAAAAACAACATGACACTGGTGCCATTCCTGTTACAGGGTGTTGGCGGTGTACGTGCTTTAAACCAAAAAGACGGTATCCACCCCACAGCGGCGGGTGCAAAAATACTGGCAGCTAATGTTTGGCAGGTGATAAAGGGCATCCTGTAAATTAACGGGCAAACGTAGCCTGTCTCGTCCTGAAATAAGTTGACGGTTTTATATATTGATTAATTGAGCTACAAATATAATTTTACACCGTAATA
>NZ_JBAZRC010000160.1:0-11138 GCF_041663085.1 Mucilaginibacter sp. | reverse complement strand
ATGGCTTTGTCCCAATCTTTTTTAGCCCAAAAATCTTGCGCTACGTGCATTTGGTTTGCAGCTGTAGTTTCCCTTGGTGCAAGGTAAAGTTTAAGGTATGCAATGTAAATAACAACCATAATAACAATGGCCGCTGCAATAAATAATAAGCTTTTTTGGTTCTCCTGAACAAAACTACCGCTCTTTACAACATTGTTTTTGCTTGCTGTAGATTTTGTATTCACCTCGGTTGCTGACATCTGTATTTAAAAATTAAGTTTGCAAAAATACGGTTTTCAATCCTTTTAGCAAATTTAAATTTTGGATAGTTAAGGTGTTGATTGTTTGGGTGTGAGGTGAGGGTGGATTGAGGTGTGTTTAGTTGGTTGGGTTGGGAGGTTTTTATGTAAAAGCATTGTAAATAAGAAGATTTTGAAGATAATGAATATGGCGTTGCCTGCGGCCCGGGCTATCCGCTCATACTGCGCAGGCCTTAGGCTCGGGGCCGGTATCCGCTTCTATCCCTAACGCGGGGATTGTATGAACCGTGATTTGTAGGGTTTTCCTGATTGCTCGGATTCCCACAGCTCCGCGTCAGGCAAAACAGCTTCGGACGAAAGCGGGCAGAACAATGGTGGCTTGTGGGCGGCAGGGGCATAGGAACTTTTGCAGAAGGGGGGGCAAGAGCGAGCGGGGCAAAAAGATTCCAGCCCGTGGTTCTGCCCGGTTTGCGAGGCAAAGGCCTTGTGGGCAAAGAAGCCTTTTTGCTGACTTGATTTTTGGTTACTTTGTATCAAGACAAAGTAACAGCCCTCCCGCGGCAATTGAGCGGGCGGATGTTTAGCGTACACCTATCATGAGAGATGCCGAAATAAATTCGGCATGACGGCTGAGTTGAAAACTAAAACACTAAATTTGCTCTCCTCAATATGTACCTGCAGCAACTCTCATTTATTAACTTTAAAAATTACGCCGAGGCCGAAATTTCGCTTGCCGAAGGGGTAAACGCATTTGTTGGTAATAACGGTGCGGGTAAAACCAACCTGCTGGATGCGGTGCATTACCTGTCACTTTGTAAAAGCTACTTTAACCCCATTGATAGCCAACAGATAAAGCAAGGCGCCGATTTTTTTATGATAAACGGCGTTTTTAAAAGGGGGGGTAATAAAGAGGTTGTTGCCTGCGCTGTAAAGCGTAACCAAAAGAAACAGTTTAAACGGAATAAAAAAGACTACCAGCGCCTTGCCGACCATATTGGTCTGCTGCCGCTGGTGATGATATCGCCATATGATATCAGTATTATTATAGAAGGCAGCGAGGAGAGGCGTAAATTTATCGATAACGTGATCTCGCAAACTGATCATAACTACCTGGACGAACTGATAGCCTATAATAAGGTATTAACCAACCGCAACTCGCTGTTAAAGCAAATTGCCGATACCGGCCGTTACGACCCTGAACTGCTGGCTGTTTTTGATGAACAACTCATGGCATCAGGCACGCGCATTTTTGAAAAACGCCGTGCTTTTATGGAAATGTTTACCGCGATATTTAACCAGCACTACCAGTTTATAAGCGAAGATGCCGAGCAGGTAGAACTGGTTTATGAATCGCAGTTGCTGCAGGATAGCTTTGCCGCCCTGTTAAAGAAAACCATGGAACGCGACAGGGTATTGGAGCGTACCACAACCGGCATACATAAAGACGACCTGCAGTTTAACATCCATGGCATGCCCATGAAAAAGTTTGGCTCGCAGGGGCAGCAAAAATCTTTCCTGATAGCTTTAAAACTGGCACAGTATACCTTCCTCACGCAGAAGAAAGGCTTTAAACCACTATTGCTGCTTGATGATATTTTTGATAAGCTTGATGATAACCGCGTTACCAAGCTGATGCAGATGGTATCCAACAATGATTTTGGCCAGGTGTTTATTACTGATACCAGCATGGGCCGGGTTGAGGGTATCTTTGAGAAGATAAATGTTGATGTAAAACTATTTAAAGTATCGGAAGGGAATATAGATGCGTAAGGCCAATGATAAATCGCTGAAAGACGCTATTGAGCAAATGCTTAATGTGTATAAAATAAAGCGTCGCTTTGATGAGACCGCCATCGTATCTGCCTGGCCGGACCTGGTGGGCAAATCTGTAGCTAACCGTACCCAAGAATTATTTATAAAAGATAAGAGGCTTTTCCTGCGGATAGAATCGTCGGTAATAAAGAATGAACTGGTAATGATGCGTAACCAGATAATTCAAAAAATAAATGATGATGCTAAAACCGAGTTAGTGGTAGAGATCGTATTCCTGTAATAATTACCTGCCGCGTGAAAGGCGTAAACGGTGAGAAACCTTACGGAAACTATCGTCCATTATTTGTGAGAAGGCAAGCAGGAAGATGCCCGGGAATATAAATGCGAATTGCGCCTCAGGATGATTTCTGAAAATATCCATAGAGACAATAACGATAGTCACTATAATTACTGAATAAATAAGATATTTAAATAGTGACTTCATGGCAATTGTGTTAATTGGCTGAGCGTTAAGTTACCCGGTGTGTAAAGGTAGATTATTAGTTTCTAATAAGCAATAAAAAAAACATTAAAAAAGCCATTTGTAAGCTGTTAACTACAAATGGCTTTTTATTAAATTTCAGGAGCTTAGAACCTCTCGAATGCCGAGAAAAAGAAGTTGCCTTCAATTGCTGCGTTCTCGTCAGAGTCTGAACCGTGTACCGCGTTTGCATCAATTGATTTTGCAAAAAGGTTACGGATAGTGCCTTTATCTGCTTTGGCAGGGTCGGTAGCACCAATTAGTTTACGGAAATCTTCAATAGCGTTATCTTTTTCAAGTATAGCAGCTACTATCGGGCCTGATGACATAAAGGTAACCAGGTCTTTAAAGAAACCGCGCTCGGCATGTACAGCGTAAAATTCGCCAGCTTTTGCCTCGCTAAGTGAGGTATATTTAAGTGCTATAATTTTAAAACCTGCTTTTGTTATCTGGTCTAAAATAGCACCGATGTGGCCGTTAGCAACTGCATCGGGCTTTATCATTGTAAATGTTCTGTTATTTGCCATTGTATAAATATGCTTATGTATTAAAAGAGGCGCAAAAGTAGCGTTTTATTACTGTATATTAAAGCATTTACTATAAATAAGCTATACGTATTTAATTAATTTATTAGCTTTGCAACTCTTTTAAAATTGATGTTGGATTTAGCCTCGCTTACTGAACTTTTAGATCAGCCCCGTAAAATAGTAATTACTACCCATCATAAACCCGATGGTGATGCTATGGGCTCATCGTTAGGGTTGTATAACTACCTTATACAGCAAGGCCACCATGCAAAAGTAATTTCCCCGACAGATTATCCCGAGTTTTTAACCTGGATGCCCGGCAACGAAGAGGTGATCATCTACACAGAGAACACAAAACTTTCTGCCACATTAATTGCCGAAGCAGAGATCATCTTCTGCCTCGATTTTAACGCACTGGGCCGTATCAACGAGATGGGCGTGCTGGTTGGCGAAAGCCGCGCCTATAAAGTGATGATAGACCATCACCTGGAGCCGGAAGATTTTGATGATTATCGCCACTGGGATATTAATGCATGCGCGGCAGCACAATTAGTATATACTTTTATAACCGAGAAGCTTAAGCATAAAGAACTTGTTAATAAAGATGTGGCTACCTGTTTATACACAGGTATCATGACAGATTCCGGATCGTTCCGTTTTCCAAACACCACAGCAACCGTACACCGTATAGTTGCCGATTTAATTGAAGCCGGTGCGAATAACTCAAGGATACATGAACTGGTTTATAACAGCGCGTCAGAAAACCGCCTGCGCTTTTTAGGCCATTGCCTTGCCAATTGTTTAGAGATCATCCCGGAGTATAATACGGCTATTATATCTGTCAGTAAAACTGATATTGCCAAATTTGATGTAAACACGGGCGATACCGAAGGCATTGTTAACTATGCACTGTCAATAGCCAGTGTGCGCCTTGCAGCATTTATTGTTGAACGTAGTGACAGGGTTAAACTATCTTTACGTTCAAAAGGTGAATTTCCTGCTAATGAGATCTGTAAAAAGTATTTCCAGGGGGGCGGCCATCGTAATGCGGCGGGCGGGCAGTCTGAGGATACGCTTGAAGGAACCGTTAATAAATTTAAACAAATATTACCCGAGTATAAAACACTATTAATACAATAACGAACTAAAAGAAAAAATGAGAAAAAATTTAATGATCATAGCAGCGGCAGCACTAGGGCTTGCAAGTTGCAAAGGTGGATTTAAACAAGCCGACGGCGGGTTGTTATACAACATCCGTACAGACAAATCGGGCCCCACCATTAAGCCGGGCGATTTTGTAAGCCTTAACCTTGTGCTTAAAACAGAAGGTGATTCTGTATTAGGCAGTACTTATGAACTGGGCCGCCCTGCGCCACAGATCATGGAGAAAAGCCCGCGTAAAGGTGATGTAACCTCTGCGTTTTTATTTTTAAGCGAAGGCGATAGCGCTACTGTTAAATTAGCCATTGATTCGATGTTTAAAAAAGGTGCTCCAAGGCCTCCGGGCATTAAAGGCAAATACCTTGTTTACGAAATTAAAGTTGAAAAAGTAATTGCCAGAGGTAACCAAACTGAACCTGTTTTTAATGCGCATATTACCGATTACTTTAAAGCACAGGGCGAACTTGTAAAAAAACAAGAGCCAGCCAAGATCAAAAAGTATGTTGAAGATAAAAAACTGAAAACTACAAAAACAGCATCTGGCCTGCAATATGAAATTACCAAAACAGGTGCCGGCCCTAACGCCGTTACCGGCGATACTGTTGTAGTTAACTACGCAGGCAGGTTATTGAACGGTAAACTTTTTGATACCAGCATTAAAGAAGTTGCACTTAAAGAAACAAAACAGTTTGACCCACGCCGTACTTACGAGCCTATAAAGCTTGTTGTTGGTGCAGTTGGCCCGGGTAGTGTAATTAAAGGTTGGGACGAAGGTTTGCAGCTTTTAAACAAAGGTGCTAAAGCTACTTTAGTTATCCCGTCTGAGCTTGGATGGGGCGAGCAAGGTGCTCCGCCAATGATAAACCCGTTTTCACCGGTTACATTTGATGTTGAAATGGTGAACATTATTAAGCCAAACCCTAACGCTCCAAAACCAAAAGCAGCTCCGGCGCCGGCGGTTAGATAATTTTTATAAAACTTATACAGCCTCCCGGTATACCGGGAGGCTTTTTTATTATGATGAAAAATACTTTTTATTTAGGTTTAATATTTTGCCTGTTTGGCTTTAACGCCAGCGCGCAGTTTAAACGTACCGCCAAGGGGGCGCAGTACCAGATTATTAGCACCAACCCGGGTGCAAAAATTCAACCTACGGATGTGATCACTTTTAATGCGGTACAAAGCACCGAGAGTGATTCGGTTTTGTTTAGTACTTATAAACTGGGGCAACCTATAAAAACACCGTTGCGCCAATCAAATAACGTGGCCGACCTGATGGATATTTTTCCCCTCTTATCGGTTAATGATAGCGTAATTGTAAAAGTACCGGTTGACAGTGTATTTAAAGGGCACGAAGCCGATATGCCGCCAATATTTAAAAAAGGCAGCAACATTATTTTTAATGTGAAAATTTTACAAACGCAAAGTTTAGAGGCTGCTATGGCCGAGCGTAATGCCGCTATGGAAAAAATAAAAGCCGAAAGCGAACAGCTAAAAGCATCAGAAAGCGCGTCTATTGCCAACTACATAAAAAACAATAATATTTTGGCTAAAAGCACACCATCGGGCTTAAAGTATGTGGTAAAAACAGCAGGACTTAAACCTAAGCCGCAAAATGGCGATACGGTATATGTAAACTATACTGGCCGCACGTTGGAAGGAAAAGTTTTTGACTCGAGCATAGAGGCTGACGCCAAAGCTGCAGGTCTACAGCAACCGGGCCGTACTTATGAACCCATTAACTTTGCCGTAGGTACAGGCCGTGTTATTAAAGGCTGGGACGAAGGCCTGGTTCTGTTGAACGAAGGTTCAAAAGCAAGGTTCATCATCCCATCGGCATTAGCTTATGGCGAGCGTGGTGCAGGTGCCGATATTAAACCATATTCTACATTGATATTTGATTTAGAACTGGTAAAGGTGGTGCGTGTTAAACACGATGCTGTAAAACCGGCTGCTAAAGCACCGTTAAAGAAAAAAGGCACGTTGAAAAAACGGGTTGCCGCAAAAAAGAAAAATTAATTTAAATGAAAAGCCTTCTGCAAAGAAGGCTTTTTTAATTTTGTGCCATGGTATTAACAGACACGCATACCCATTTATACTACGAAACCGACGCGGTAAAGCGCTCGGAGCTGATGCAGCGATGTATACAAAACGATGTTAGCCGTTTGTTTTTACCAAACGTTGATGCAGCATCGGTACCGCTGATGTTTGAATTGCTGGAGGCTTATCCCGGTAATTGCTTCCCTATGCTGGGCCTGCATCCATGCTCGGTAAAAGATAACTGGGAAGAAGAACTGGCTGTTATACAACCGGCCCTGCATCAGCATAAAATATATGCCATAGGCGAAATTGGGATAGACCTGTATTGGGATAAAACTTTTTTAACGGAGCAAATACAGGCGTTTAAATTGCAGATTAAATGGGCCAAGGCATTAAAATTACCCATAGTAATTCATTGCCGTGATGCGTTTGACGAGGTTTACCAGGTTTTATTGGATGAACAGGATGAAAACCTGCGCGGAATATTCCATTGTTTTGCCGGAACCCTTGAACAGGCCCAAAAAATAACTGCTTTAGGCTTTTATTTGGGCATCGGCGGCGTTGTTACTTACAAAAATGCGGGGCTTGACAAAATCTTACCGCAAATTGACCTGAAGCATGTGGTTTTAGAGACCGATTCTCCGTACCTTACGCCCGTTCCGTACCGTGGTAAACCTAACGAAAGCTCTTACCTGATCTACGTAGCCCAAAAGGTGGCGGACCTATACCAAATTTTTGTTGAAGAGGTGGCTGAAATAACCACGGAAAATTCAAAAAAGATATTTGGTGTATAATTAAAAAGTATTTTTACAGCATAAACCTGATCTAAATGAGCCAGATATTGATCATCTATACCGGAGGGACAATTGGTATGATGAGCGACCCTGTTACAAAAACGTTGGTACCCATCAATTTTGAACAGATAATGGATAACGTGCCCGAGCTTGAAAAACTTAATTGTAAAATTAAGGTACACTCGTTTGAGCATATCATTGATTCATCAAACATGAACCCCGTTATATGGGGCGAGCTTGCCGCGCTTATTGAAGCCAATTATGATACCGTAGATGGCTTTGTGATACTGCATGGCTCAGATACCATGGCCTTCACAGCGTCGGCATTAAGCTTTATGCTGCAAAACCTGAACAAGCCGGTAATTTTCACCGGGTCGCAGCTACCTATCAGTGCGGTACGTACCGATGCCAAGGAAAACCTGATGACCTCTATCGAGATAGCCAAGGCTAAAAAGAATGATAAATCGCGCGTGCCAGAGGTTTGTATCTATTTTGATTACAAACTCTTCCGCGGTAACCGTGCCTTTAAATATAATTCATCAAAATTCGAGGCATTCCGTTCGCCAAACTACCCAATACTGGCAGAGTCGGGCGTACACCTGCGTTTCAGCGTGAATGATATCCGCGAACCCGGGGAAGGCCCGTTAAAGATCCATAACAAGCTGATTAGCGATGTTGCGGTGTTAAAACTATACCCGGGGATTAGCCCCAAAGTTGTAGAAACCATTTTAGGTGCCGATGTGCGTGGTATTGTAATGGAAACTTTCGGTGCGGGTAACACCACAACCGACCAATGGTTTATCGACCTGCTGAAGGATGCCATCGACAGCGGCAAGGTGGTACTGGATATCTCGCAATGTAAAGTGGGTACCGTTGAACTTGGCCGTTACGAAACCAGTAAGCAGCTAAAAGATATTGGTGTAGCCAACGGTTACGATATGACCTACGAAGCCGCCGTTACTAAAATGATGTACCTGCTTGGCGAAATAGAAGATCCTAAAGAAGTAAAACGCTGCTTAGAGAAGGACTTAAGGGGTGAGTTGACGGAATCGTAGGGTAAAATCTAAGATGTTGAGCAAGCTGAAAGCTTGCTCCATGCCATACCACGAGATACGCTGCGCTAATCTCGCGGCAGCGAAAATTAGGACGGAAATGAACGAGCGGTGGCCTGACAGAAAAGCGGGCCAAAAGGTAAAGGCCTGTGGTAGGAAGCTTTTTTCTGTCTTGATTTTTTGGTTACCTTTTGATCAAGCAAAAAGTAACAGCCCTTCCGCGGCGAATGAGCGGGCGGATTAATATAGTGGTTTACTAAGCATGATAAATGCCGAAATAAATTCGCCATGCCGGGGGAGGTATAAACATTGCTATTCCTAAAGAGATTGCTTCGTACTTCGCAATGACGGTCTGGCTTTTATCAAAACATCCTTTGCCGTATCACCCCCATAAACACCTCCCTGAATTTATCACTTACCGGTATTTGCTTATCACCAATATAAATATGGTTATCCTGTACCTTGCTGAGTAGTTTGGTGTTTACAATATAGGAGTTATGCACCCGAACAAAAGGGGCGGAAAGTTGCCCTTCAATATCCTTTAAACGGCGGTATATCAGCAATTCTTCGGTACCGGTAACCAGGCGCACGTATTCTTTTTCGCCCTCAAAATAAAGCACCTCATCCAGCAATATCTTTCGCAATGTTTTACCCGATTTTACGAAGAAGTAACCCTCGTCAACCTTACCTTCCGGTTTTTCAGTCACCGCAACCACATTACCAAAAGCTGCCTCAATTTTTTGGGTAGCCGCCAAAAAGCGCTTCAGCGTTATGGGTTTCAGCAGGTAGTCGATGGTCTGAAAAGCGTAGCTATCGGCCGCATGTTCGGCATAGGCGGTGGTAAATACAATTTTGGTTTCTTTAGGCAGCAGGCCCGCCAGTTCCATACCCGTAAGGTGGGGCATATTAATATCCAAAAAAATAAAATCGACGGTATGTTTTTTCAGAAAATCCATTGCCTCTAATGCGTTATAACATTTGCCAAGAAGCTGCCATTGGGTAGTTTGGCCAATAAGCACTTCCAGCAGATTAACCGCGTTGGGTTCGTCGTCAATAATAATGCACCTTAAATTCATGCCAGTGGGATGTTTAGGTTAGCTACGTAAATATCGCCTTTGTTTTGCACCTGTAGCTCAAAATCGTTTCCATAAAGTAATACCAGCCGCTTGCGTAGGTTCTCTATCCCAAATCCGGTGGATGGGCTGTTTAATGGTTTACCGGGCGTTGTGTTGGTTGTAGTGAATACCAAACGTCCGTTTTGTTGCACCAGGTCTATCTCTATTTTATTATGGCTGCTGCTTTTATCGATGCCATGTTTAAAGATATTCTCAACAAAGGTGATCAGCAGCATAGGCGGCAAGCTTTTGGTAGTGTCGCAATTTTTGTTGAAGGTAATATCAACCCCATAACGGATACGGATATTCTCCAGCGCGATATAATTTTCCAGGAACTGGATCTCGGTAGCAAGGCTTACTTCCTGTTTGGGGCTTTCGTCAACAAAATAACGCATAATATCGCTCAGGCGCTCTATTAAGGATGCTGTGCGTGGGGCTTCCAGGTAAGCTTCGTAATAAATATTATTGAGGGTGTTGAACAGGAAATGCGGCTGCACCTGCGATTTTAGCAGGTTTAGCTCGGCCTGCGTTTTCTGCGCGATGATCTCTTCTGATTGCTGTTTTAGGGTGAAATAAGCGAGTGCTATCCGGAAGATAAAACTAAGCAGGAATATCATAATGCCGCCTACTACCATGCTGGCAATGGCCTTCATGCTCATGGGTTCGGGGTGCTTGGCAAATAATAAATTATAAGCGTAAAGCGTAACAAAGGCCCGTGCCGCACCAATAACCGATAGGAATAATATCACCGCAAGTACATACCAAACAACCATACCATTTAGGTACAACCGGGGGAAAAGCCAAAGAATGTTCCCATATACAATTGCGGCGTAAAAAGCGGTGTTTAATAGTGCATAAACAGCACCCTGAAAAAAGCCATCCATCGCTACCAGCGATAGCGTCACTACCAGGAAAACAAACACCCACACCATCCATTGTAACTGGCCTATGGTGGGTTTACTTTTTAACGATAACATGCTTAAAAATACAAAGCTTTTTTTGCAGATGCCTACCTATTTAAACAGCTTGGCATTTTTATTAAATTAACTGACGGAAATTTTAAATGAACGGCATAATAATTAAATAAATGACCCCGCAGGCATGCAATTGAAAACAACGGCCTAATAGCTGAATATATAAGATGTACTATTGAAATGATTTGACGAGCTATCCCACAAGTACCAGTTTTGAGGGAAACAATAAAAACTTAAGCTCGTTAATCATGAAATTACAATCATCAATAACTGGTATCATCATTACCAGCCTTACCACTTTATTTCTATCGGCCCAGCCAAAATATGCGTCGGCACAGGTTGATACCATCCGGTTAAAAGATCATCGCCTGAATACCGCCACTTTAAAACCCGGTATGCGTCAATACCTGGTATATTTCCAGATGCCTAAAAGCCCAAAAACGTTAAGGTTTTGGCTTTGGCTGCGCGATACAAAAATAGAGACCCGCAATGGCGAAAAGGTATTTGCCACTACGCAACACTGGTACGGAGGTGATACCATGAGCTATCGTACAGGCTATTCGGTGAATCGCGTAAAAGATTTTTCGCCTGTTTACCATACCGAAACCATCGCCGGTAAAGTTGGCGCCTATAACTGGGGCGACACTCAAATAAAAGGGGCTGATACTGTTGCCCAAAACACAAAGAAAGATTTTGCCCTGAATTTTACCAACCCCAATTTTAACTGGAACCTGGATATAGAAACTTTTGAAATGTTGCCGCTGGCCGCAGGTAAAACATTCGCCATTAACTTTTACGATGCTGGTTTCGGCAAGCCCGAGTACATCATTTACAAAGTTACCGGCAGTGAAGTGATAGGCACACTGGATAACCAAAAAGTGGATTGCTGGAAACTGGTTAACGAAGCCGAGAACAAAGGCAACCATTATACCCAAACATTTTG
>NZ_JBAZRC010000159.1:0-11233 GCF_041663085.1 Mucilaginibacter sp. | reverse complement strand
ATCCACCATTGAAGGCTGCTACAGCATCAAGATAACCCGCGATGCCGAACTTGATTTGAAGGACGAATACCCCGGCGAATTATCTGAGCAAATAGAAAAGCAACTGCAAAAACGCGATAACGGCCTGGCCACGCGCTTTTTGCACCAGGCCGATTTGCCTTTACGTTTACTGCAACTGGTTATACAGCACCTCGGCCTGCAAAACGCGGGCACAGTGGAAGGCGGCAGGTACCATAACCTGAAAGATTTTTACAGCTTACCCGTAAACACCCATGCCCTGCTGTATGATAAATGGCCGGCTATAAACTTACCTGTACCTAATAATGAGCCTTTAGTTGCTACTATGGCTAAAGGCGACTTGCTGGTGAATACGCCTTATCAATCGTACCATACCATACTGCGTTTTTTTAACGAGGCTGCCAACAACCCCGATGTTGAAGAGATAAACGTTACGCTTTACCGCGTAGCAAGCGATTCGAAAATTGTGAACGCCCTCATGAGCGCTGCCAAAAATGGCAAAAAGGTTAAGGTAGTGGTTGAGTTGAAGGCACGTTTTGACGAAGCCAACAACCTGAAGTGGGCCAAAAAGATGAAGAACGCCGGTGTGCAGATCATCTATAGCGTAACTGCTTTAAAGGTACACGCCAAAATAGCGCTGGTTAAAACCCGCAACGGCGACCGCATAAGTTATTCGGGCCTGCTTGCTACGGGCAATTTTAACGAGGGCACCGCCAGGTTTTATACCGACCACATTTTACTGACCACCAACCCCGATATTTTGCGCGAGGTAGAATTGTTGTTCATCTTTTTAGCCAAACGCGAAAAGCCATCGCCAAAAACACAAATAGATTTTAAACACCTGCTGGTAGCCGGCTTTAACCTGCAAACCGACTTTTTAAGCCTGATAGACCGCGAAATAAAACTCGCCAGACAAGGCCAGTCTGCTTCCATCATCATCAAAATGAACAACCTGGAAGAAAGGGTGATGATAGATAAACTTTATGAGGCATCACAATCGGGTGTAAACATACAATTGATCATCCGTGGTATTTGCTGCCTGGTGCCAGGCGTAGCAGGCCTTAGCGAAAACATCAGCATTAAACGGATTGTTGACAGGTATCTGGAGCATGGACGGGTGTTTATATTTAATAATAATGGCAACCCCGAAATATTCATGGGATCGGCCGATTGGATGAACCGGAACATTTACCACCGCATAGAGGTTTGTTTCCCGGTTTATGATACTGCCATCAAACAGCAAATAACCGCATTAATTAATTTACAACTTAGCGATAATGTGCAAGCCGTGGCAATTGACCAGCACCTTAACCAAATTAAGCCTCAGATAACCGGCGAAGCCGTTCAATCGCAAAAGGCCATTTATCAATATTTAAACCTCGACAGGATAATATGAAAACCATAAAAATCGCCATCATCTTCTCCTTATTATGTATAGGCATTGTGGGCACATCATGCAGCCAGGGCAATAAAAAAAATGCGGATGGTAAAAAAGCGTCGCATGGTAAGAAAGCCGCTGTTAGCAGTGCAAGTCCGGCAGGTTATGATCTTAGCAACCCGGTAAAATACGATATGCCGACAGAGCTACTGGAGATCTCGGGCATTGCCTTTAACAATGGCGATGCAAGCACCATTTATGCCGAACAGGACGAAGAAGGCAAGATCTTTTACTTCCGCCCCGGCGATAGTAAGGTTAGCCATGCCAAATTTGGCAAAGCCGGCGATTATGAGGATGTGGCCGTATTAAATAATCAGGCAGTTATGCTACGCAGTGATGGCAGTTTGTATAGTTTCCCGTTAACAGAAGTTAAGGCCGGGCAAATAAACAACGTAAAAGAATTTAAGAAAATATTGCCTACAGGCGAATATGAAGGCCTGCACGCCGATGGTGGCAAACTGTACGCGCTTTGCAAACAATGCGCCGGTAAAGATCATAACAAAGAGTGCAATGGCTATATATTTAATTTAGCTGCCGATGGCAGCATTAGCCAAAGCGGTACCTTTACTATTGATGTACAAAAAATCGCCGCGCTTATTGGCAAGGGCAAGCTCAGGTTCCATCCATCTGCCTTGGCTAAAAACCCGTTAACAAGGCAATGGTATGTGCTATCATCAGTAAACAAATTAATTGTTGTGCTTGATGAGCAATGGAACGTATTGCAGGCCTACCCTATCAGCGGCAAAACATTTTTACAGCCCGAGGGAATGGCTTTCGACAAACAGGGCAACCTGTATATCTCAAACGAAGGCGATAAAGTGACGAATGGTAATATCCTTCTGTTTAAGTATAACCGTTAATTACTAACTCCTAAAAACCCTATCCTATGCTTAAAAAACTACTTATTACAACTATAACACTGCCGGTGGCAGTATTATGTACATATGCACAGGCGCCAGTAGCCAAGGCCACTTTCCGCGATAGCGTGATGGTAAAAGTACACCCCAGGTATGATAAGGTTGGTGGCATACACCGCTGGTTTTTTGGCAATAATTACCGCAAGGAATGGGCAACGGCTGTAAAGCTGCCGGTTATCCGCATCTCTGAGATCTACGGTGGTTTAACGCCCGAAAAAGAAGGCGGTGGTATGCAGTCGAAATCACTACGTCTTAAAGATAAGAGCGGCAGGGAATGGGTGATCCGCAGCGTAGAAAAAACCCCCGATAAACTTTTGCCCGAAGCCCTGCGCGAAACCTTTGCAGTAGATTGGCTTGACGATGCCCTGAGCGGGCAGCACCCTTTTTCGGCGTTGGTTGTACCACCATTGGCTGATGCCGCGCGTGTGCCTCATGCCAACCCGGTTATTGGTGTTGTAGCGGATGATGAAGCACTTGGTGAATATCGCAAAGTATTTGCCAACCTGGTTTGCTTGCTGGAAGAGCGCGAACCTATAGGCAATTCTGACAACTCCATAAAAATGCTGGCGAACCTGGTAAAGGATAACGATAATACCTTTGATGGCGAAGCCTTTTTACGAGCCCGCCTGCTGGATTTTTTAATTGGCGACTGGGACCGGCATGAAGACCAATGGCGCTGGGCTGAAACCAAAACAAAAAAGGGAAAAGCTTATGTAGGCGTACCGCGAGACCGCGACCAGGTATTTCACCTGGAGGAGGGGCTGTTTCCGGATATAGCCGCATTACCCTATATAAACCCCGTACTGGGCGATTTTACGGCTAAACCGAATTATAAATACGGTATATATAAAACCCGCTTTATAAACCCCTACGCCAATGCGCAGATGACGCACGAGCAATGGATGCGCGTAACCCATGAATTTGTAGCTGCCGAAAACGACCAGGTTTTAGAAGCCAGCTTACGTTTATTGCCCGGCGATACCTACAAAATGGGGCACGATGTTTTGCTGGCCAAACTAAAGGCGCGCCGCAATGCTTTACCCGAAGCTATGGATAAATACTACCGTTTAATTTATCGCTACGCGGATATCCGCCTGAGCGACAAAAACGAAAAGGTAGTAATAACTAGCCTGCCCGATAGCAGCCTGTTGGTACAGGTAAACAAAATAAACAAAGACGGAGAGGTGAAGGATACCATCCTATCTGTAGTTTATAGTCCAAAATATACTAAAGAGATAAGGCTGTACACATCTGCCGGGGATGATAACATTACCATTAATAATACTACATCGCCTATAAATTTAAGGTTGGTAGGCGGCGGCGGTAATAAGGTTTACAATGTGGCGCAATCGGCCAATAAAGTAAGGGTTTACGACACCAAAGACGTAAAATTTGAAGGTATGGCTGATAGGTTAAGCAAACACCTTAGCGCAGATACAAACAACACCCGTTTTGTGCCTACCAACCCATACAATATATGGATGCCGCTTGCAACCGCAGCCATCAATGCCGATGACGGCTTTTTATTGGGCCTTGGGTTTAAATACACCAAAAACGATGGTTTCCGTAAGTTGCCGTATACCAGCTCGCAGCAGTTGATGCTTACACATGCATTTGGTACCGATGCCTTCCGCATTAAGTATAACGGCGAATGGATCCAGGCTATTGGCAAAGCCGATTTCACGCTTCAGGTTTTTGCACAAGCGCCTGATAACACCGTAAACTTTTTTGGCCTTGGTAATAATACCATTTTAAACAAACAGCAGCCCAATTACCGCAGGTATTACCGTACCCGCTTTGATACCTATCAGGTTGACCCTGCCCTGCGCTGGCATACAGGCAAAGGCAGCACCATCAGCGCGGGCCCATCGTTTCAGTATTACCGGTTAGACCTGGACGATAACGTAGGCAGGCTCATCAGCCATAGTTCGCTTATTGGCTCGTACGATAGCCTGACAGTTAACAAGGACAAGGCGCATTTAGGTTTGATGGTAAATTTTAACAGCAACAAACGTATTGGCGGCATTTTGCCAACCGGCGGTTATTATATCAATATATCACTGCAAGGCTATAAAGGCTTAAATAATTTCTCGGAAGATTTTATGCAGATAAGGCCTGAGTTTACCTTTTACCAAAAGCTAACCCATAATGGTTCGGTTGTACTGTCTGACCGTATTGGTGGTGGCGTAAGCGTGGGCAAACCCGCTTTTTACCAGTCGATGTTTTTGGGTGGGCAGGGCAACTTGCTGGGTTATCTGCAGTATCGTTTTGCGGGTAAAAGCATGGTTTACAACAACCTGCAAGGCCGGATTAAACTCTTTAATATTGCCAGTTACATTATCCCCGGCCAGTTAGGTTTAAGCGGGTTTTACGATACAGGCCGCGTTTGGGCAGATGGAGAAAAATCAGACAAATGGCACCAGGGCGTTGGCGGTGGCTTGTACTTTTCGCCGGCAAGCTTAACAATTTTGCAGGTGTTGGCAGGCCATTCTGAAGAAGGATGGTACCCTTATGTATCACTGAATTTCAGGATATAACCTACTATCCGTACCCGTTTTCGCAGAATAAACACAAACTTTCGTGTAGTTTTTACACTATTTAATTCCACACCGATTTTAGCTATAAATCGGTGTGGAAAAGTATGCGTTTGTCATAACAGTATATTTAACTCTGACTTTTGTCATAAAAAAGTTAAATAGTAAATTTAGTTGACTACTTTAGTCAACTTGGTTTACATTTGTACTGTTATTATCGCAAACAATGAAAACGCTATCACTACCTCAGCCAAACATCAGTGCTCTTTTTAAAAGAAACACTAATCATACCGCTGTTCCTCAAAAAAATGTTTCTACATCAACTGCCGGCACGCCGCACAAGCATACTATGTCTGCCGGCGAATACATCATCAATGTTTTGGGCGAAGGTTTTAAGCAAAATTTTTTAGGTGCAGATATTAACATGGAGTTTTTAACGCTGAGTGTTCGCAGCTATGCAACATCAACCGTTAAAGCACTTCGCAAACTGGTAGTTAAACCTGCCGCAAAACAACAAAAAACTAATACAGCCTCTATCTAATATCACACGCTTATAATGAAACGTTTACTCACTCCCATTTATAATAAAAGCATCTTAATGATGCTTATACTGCTTACGTCGGTTACGGCATTGCACGCCCAAACTATTGTGCGTGGTGTTGTTACCGATGCCAGGACAAAAGAAGCTATGCCATATGTAACGGTATCATTTGCCGGTACAACACAAGGCATCAGTACAAACGGCCAGGGCCGCTATACTTTATCAACTACTGATAATACCGTTACGCAAATCAAGGCATCATTTGTTGGTTACCGCACCGCTGTACGTAATGTTACCCAGGGCCAGGATCAAACCATCAACATCGCTTTGGCAGAGAACAGCCAAGCATTAAGCGAGGTGGTAATACGCTCGGGCAAAAAGAAAAAATATACTAACAAGAACAATCCTGCTGTCGAGCTTATCCGCCAGGTTATTGCCCATAAAGCACAAAACCAGGTAGAGAACTATAACTATGCCGAGTACAAACAGTACGAGCGCATGAACTTCTCTTTAAGTAACCTGAGCGATAAATTCCGCAGCAAAAAGATCTTCAAAAATTATCAGTTCCTGTTTCGCGAACAGGATTCTACTGCTATAGGTGGTAAAACCTTACTACCCATGTACCAGGAAGAAAAAATGTCTGATAATTACTTCCGTAAAGACCCATACGCCAAAAAGCAGATCATCACCGCTAACAAGCAGGTAAAATACGACGAGAACTTTGTAGATAACCAGGGCCTTACCGCTTACTTTAACCGTATGTATCAGGATATTAATATCTATGACAACAATGTGTCGTTATTAAGTAACCAACTACTTAGCCCTATTGCCAATGGTTCGCCCGAGTTTTACAAATTCTTTATTACCGATACGCTTAAAGATGTACAGCCAAACCTTATTGAGCTTAGCTTTACACCGCGTAATACCAACAACCTGTTGTTTGAAGGTAAGATCTACATTACTATGGATGGTAACTACGCCGTGCAAAACGCGATGCTTACCGTTAACAAAAACATCAACTTAAACTTTGTGCGCCAGATGCAGGCCAACCTGTCGTTCGAGAAGAACAACGATGGCCGTTACCACCTGAGCCAAAGCGACCTGAAGATTGAGTTTGGTATCAACAAAAATAAAGGTGGTGGTATATATGGAGAACGCCTGGTAAGCATCAGCAATTTTGTTATAAACAATGCCCGCACTAACGATACTTACAAAGGCCCGGCACAGGTTGTTGCTTTAAACGCCGAAGATAAAGACGACACCTACTGGCAAATGACCCGCCCGGATACACTGGACGCGGCATCGGCAAGTATTTATAAAAACATCGATAGCCTGCAAACCATCCCATCGTTCAAAAAAACAATGGATATTGCCACGCTGGTGCTGGCCGGTTACAAAAACTTCGGCGCCTTTGAATTAGGCCCGGCCAATACATTTTATAGCTTTAACCCGGTAGAAGGTTTCCGCGTACGTATAGGCGGCCGTACTACTCCTACCCTAAGCAAACGCTATTATTTTGAAACTTACGGTGCTTACGGTACCCGCGATGAAAAATTTAAATACTTTTTAAGCAGTACTTACTCGCTTAACAATAAATCTATCTACTCGTTCCCGCAAAACTATATCCGCGCAAGTTTCCAGCACGATACCAAAATACCGGGCCAGGAGCTACAGTTTGTACAGGAAAGCAACTTCCTGTTATCATTTAAACGTGGTGCAAACGATATCTGGTTGTACAATGATATCTTCCGGTTAGATTATGTTCACGAGTTTACCAATCACCTGTCGTACTCGTTAGGTTTCAAAAAATGGAACCAAACCCCTGCCGGTGCATTGCTTTACCAAAACCTGTTGCCAAACGGCAGTTTAAATAATGTTAACCTGATCCAAACATCAGAGCTATCGGCACAGATCCGGTGGGCACCACACGAAAAATTTTACCAGGGAAAACTGTACCGCACACCAATACCTGACAAGTACCCTATTTTTACCCTTAGCTATACCCAGGGTGTTAAAGGCCTGTTAGGTGGCGAATACAACTATCAAAACGTTGTGGGTAACATCAACAAACGTTTTTACCTGTCGCAGTTTGGTTTTACCGATGTAACTGCCGAAGGTGGTTACCTGTTTGGCCAGGTGCCTTTCCCTTTACTGGATATACACCATGCCAACCAAACCTATGCTTTCCAGCTGCAATCGTACAACTTAATGAACTTCCAGGAGTTTGTGAGCGACCACTACGCCAGCATAGCTATCGACCATAATTTTAACGGCTTTATTTTTAACCGTATACCGTTGTTAAAAAGATTAAAACTACGCGAGATCATCGACGTAAAAAGCCTTTGGGGCGGTGTGCGTAAAGAGAACGACCCCGCTAACGACCCATCACTGTTGCGCTTTCCGGGCAGTGTAGGTGCAAACGGTGCCGGTACTTATGCGTTAGGCTCTACTCCGTATGTTGAGGGTAGTGTGGGTGTAGGTAACATATTTAAGCTGTTGCGGATAGATTATGTAAGGCGTTTTACTTATTTGGATCACCCGGGTGCCCCACGTAGCGGTATCAGATTCTTTGTGAAATTTGATTTTTAATTTATATTCGTAAACCAGGCATTAATTTACTTGTTAAGTCTTGTATCATGAACAGTTGTGAATTAACAGAAGAAACAAAAAAGGTTGCCCCAAAGCTGGTATATCTGCTTAAACGCCTTTTAGACGAGTGGATGGGTAAAAAACTGTGCCGTATAGATCAGCCTGGCTTTAATAGTGCGCATTTGCCCTTATTTATGAGCATTGGCAAAACCGGCATATCAAATAATGAGCTTGCCGCAAAAATGAATGTTACCAAACAGGGCGCCAGCAAAATTGTAAAAGAACTGGAAGCCATAAATATGGTTACCAGTGTAAAAAGCCCCGATGATGCCCGTGTAGTGATGCTGCATTTTACCCCGGAAGGCGAAGCCTTTTACCACAACCTTAAAAACCAGGTTATGGAACTTGAAACCCAGTATAAAAAGGTGGTAGGGACAAAAAATTACGAAACTGCTATTGAGGTAATGTTGAAGCTTGTACAGTTTCATGAAGAAAACAACTGTATCGAATAAAATTGATAAAATAATTAAAGATTTATTGAGTAAATGACAATAGGATGAAACGGTTAGTTCAAATCCTTTATACATTTGCTTAACACTGTTAAATAATCTAATAGTAGTAAATAACATGGCCAGTAAGGATAGGATATTACGATTAAAAGAAGAAACCAGGGTGAACATCCTGGAGGCTGCTTTACAAATTGTTAAGGAAGAAGGATGGCAGGCACTGAGTATGCGCAAAATAGCGGATGTGATTGAATACACCGCCCCTATTATTTATGAATACTTTGCCAGCAAAGAGGCCATATTATTAGAGCTAAACCGCCAGGGCTATTTAAAGTTGTCGAAACAACTGCAGGAAGCCAAGGATAAGCACACATCACCGGCCGATCAGCTGGAAGAAATGTGGCTTACCTACTGGAACTTTGCTTTCGCGAATAAAGAGCTTTACCAGGGTATGTTTGGTATTACAACCAGCTGTGCATGCAAAATGGTAAATGAATTACCCGAAGCAGGACTACCCTGGGATATTATTACCGGCTCAATTGGCGACCTGATGAATATACAGGACATGGAGTCGGATATTATTTGTACAAAATATTATACTTTTTGGTCGGTGGTACACGGGTTGGTATCAATCAATCTGTTAGACCGCGGCGATTCTGATAAAATAAACAGACAGGTATTAAGGGATGCTATTACCGGTATTATAAAGTCAATAACCCCTTGATTTTCAAAGGCGTTTAAACATTGCCGATTTATTCGGCAGTGTAAACAAACTCAAATTCTTAAAACTCACAGCTTATGGAAACTATCATCACTCCTCTAACTCAACACTTAACAGTGTTAAATAATCTACCAATGTTAATAATTTTTTATTGTTGCCGTTAGCTACGGTGATATCGGCAATAAAAACTGAACATATCTATATCGAATAAATACTTACAATAATGTACAATACAACGAAAACAAACGACACCATATATATAAACAGCCTCAGGGCTGCATTAACTCCCATTAACTCACCCTCAAAATTGATCATCATGAAAATCATCTTAGCAGCGATCATCGCCATATCATTATTCAGTTGCTCGCCGAAGCCGCAAACGGCGCAGGCACCTCCCCCTCCGGCTTTGCCTGTGGCAGCAGTAGTAACGGGTAACCAAACTACTTACCAGGAATACCCTGCATCTGTAGAAGGTACCGTAAACGTTGAAGTACGCCCGCAGGTTAGCGGTAGTTTAGATAAAGTATTTGTAGACGAAGGCGCTTTTGTAACAGCCGGTTCGCCAATATTTAAAATAAACGAGCAACCTTACCGTGCAGCATTAAACAATGCATTAGCAAGTTTACACGCAGCCGAAGCAGCACAAGGCAACGCACAAATAGAAGTTGACAAATTAACCCCGCTTGTTGCCAACAAAGTAGTATCAGACTACCAGTTAAAAACAGCAAAGGCAACTTACCAGGTTGCAAAGGCCAATATTGAATCGGCTAAAGCAAATGTGGCAACCGCACAGATCAACTTAGGTTATACTTTAATAAAAGCACCGGTTAGCGGTTACATTGGTCGCCTGTTAAAAAAACAAGGCAGCCTGGTTACTCCGCAGGATGTTGAAGCATTAACCCAGTTATCTGATGTGCACGATGTACACGTTTACTTTGCCCTTGGCGAAAAGGATTTTGTAAACTTTAAAGAACAATACCCGGGCGAAACTTTAAAAGACAAGCTTAAACACCTGCCATCAGTAGCATTGCTTTTAGCCGATGGTACCGAATACGCCAAACAGGGTAAAATTGATGTGATAGACGGCCAGTTTGATAAAAACACCGGCGCTATCACCGTAAGGGCAACCTTTGCAAACCCTAATGGCCTGTTACGTTCTGGTAACACCGGTAAAGTACGCTTAAGCCTGCAACACGATAACGCTTTAATTATCCCACAATCAGCCACTGTTGAAATGCAGGATAAGGTATTTGTATACGCCCTTGCCGATAGTAACAAGGTTAAAAAGTTGCCAATCACTATCATCGGTACAAGCGGTGCAAACTACCTGGTTAAAGATGGTGTAAAAGCCGGCGACCAGATTGTATTAAGCGGTATGGACAAATTGCAGGAAGGTACTGTTATTGCCCCACAAAAAACGGTTGATAAAGTTGCTGCTGTAGCGAAAAACTAATTCTTTATAAGATTCAAGAACTCAAGAGTCAAGAATCAAGATATAGAAGCATAACGAGGGCGACAAGTTCGGTCTTGTCTCTTGATTCTTTACTCTTGACTCTCCTAAAAAACTACTACAATGTTTAAAAAATTCATAGAAAGGCCGGTATTATCAACCGTTATCTCCATCTTATTGGTGATAGTGGGTATACTGGGCTTAACAAAACTGCCCTTAGAGCGTTTCCCTAATATTGCCCCGCCGGCAGTATTGGTATCTGCTGTATATCCGGGCGCCAATGCCGAAACTATCTTACGTTCGGTAACCCCTTCCCTGGAAGAATCAATTAACGGTGTAGAGAACATGACCTACATGACCTCTACCGCCAGTAATGATGGTACATTAGGTATCACTGTTTACTTTAAACAAGGCACCGACCCTGACCAGGCGGCTGTGAACGTGCAAAACCGTGTTTCGCAAGCCACAAGCCAGTTACCTGCCGAGGTTGTGCAATACGGTATTACTACCACCAAACAG
>NZ_JBAZRC010000158.1:0-11262 GCF_041663085.1 Mucilaginibacter sp. | reverse complement strand
AAAAAACGGCGGACAATCTCGTCCACCAAACTTGATTTACCTGAACCACCTGTACCGGTGATGCCGAGCACAGGTGTGGTGTGTGTAGAATGAAGAGTAGGGAGGGATTTTGGGTGCCCCAGTTCGGCAGCGGTTATAAGCCTTGCTATCGCTCCTTTATCTTTTATAGTTTGTGCTCCATTTATAACGTCTGGCGTCAAAAAGTCGCACTCTTGCATCATGTGGTTTATCATACCCTGCAGTCCCATGGTGCGGCCATCATCTGGCGAATAGATCTTGCAAATGCCGTAGGCCTGTAGCTGTGCTATTTCATCAGGCAGGAAAACCCCGCCGCCGCCACCAAAAAGCTTGATGTGCCCGGCGCCGCGCTCCTGCAGCAGATCGTACATGTACTTAAAGTACTCTACGTGCCCGCCCTGGTAGCTGGTAATGGCAATGCCCTGTACATCCTCCTGTATGGCGCAGTTCACAATCTCATCAACGCTACGGTTATGGCCCAGGTGTATTACCTCGGCACCTGTGCTTTGCAAAATGCGGCGCATAATGTTTATGGTAGCGTCGTGCCCGTCAAACAACGAGGCAGCGGTAACCATGCGGATCTTGTATTTGGATTTATAAGGAGCAATGCTTTCCATGCAGGCGTATAATTGTTAAACCACAAAATTAATGATTTTAGATAACTATGCATGCATAATAGTTTGTTGAGAAAGCGGCTGATATAACAAGCCGAGTACAATGGTAAATAACCAGCCACGACGATTAAACCCGCAGGTGCTTAACTACTCCAACACGCAGAATACTAACCAAATTACAACTATGAAAAAACTATTACTGCTTGCTGCCATAGCCCTGCTGCCCTGCCTGGCAATGGCACAAACCGAAACTGCTGCTGATGCACAAACTACTGTTAAAGCACCTGCCGAAGAATACTGTATTATTAGCACCCACAAGGGTATATTTGAGCGGACCATATGTATAGATGTTGACAGGGGACAAGGCCCTGAGGTTGACAAGCGCCTGCGTGATAATAGTGGTAGAGAGATGCGCTTTAATAACCTGGCCGATGCCCTTAATTACATGGCCCAAGAAGGATGGTTATATATAAACACTATAAAAACAAGTAATGGAGATGACCCAGATTACCTGATGCGCCGCCTTGTACAGGCCAATAAGCCGGATGAATTAAAGGGCAGGTAAACTACTCTTCCTCTTCGGCGGAGTTGAGGCGCTTATTCCGAAGATAAAAAGCGATAATGAGCAGTACCGCGGCCGTTATGGATACGTAAAGCAATTTATCCTGCGGGATCAAATTAGGGAATAAAGAAGTACCCCTAACTAACACAACAAGCAGCAATAAGGCAAGGCCTAATGCCCTAAATATGGTTTCGGGGGTGAATGTATTTTTATTCATATTGAGAGTGGGCGGCTTAAGCACGGCAATATAGCAAAGCTGTGTAATTCGGTGTATATTCTTTTTGTATATTTAACCAGTGTTAGCGCATCTTATATATCACAAAGGTAAAGGTCGATGGGTAATGGCGGTGCCACTTATATGTGGCATAGTGCTTTTTAGTATTTGTGATATTGCAGGTGTAGATACAAAATTTGCACGGCCGGCTTGTTTCTTTTTATCGGCCGCTATTATATGGTTTGTAGATGCGGGGCATCACTTGATACTTTATGGTAAGAATAGCAACAAAGGTCAAAACACTCTTTATTGGATCGATATGAAATATTGGGCTATCCTGTTGGCGTTAGCCGGAGCTATTTCTTTGGCGGCAATCAATTAGTGTTAAAGCTGGCCATGATCTGCGTTCTATTTTATCTCATACGTTGTCATGCTGCCATTCGTCAAATCAATACAAAGCATCTTTTTCATCCGCTGCACATACTTACCTGCGGGCTGCCCCATCAGGTATAATTTATGGTTATCAGGATGCTGATAAACCAGGTTAACATCAGCAAGGTTGGTACTCATCTCCCAAAGCTTTTTACCATTGGGTTGTATGGAAGCGAGCAAAATAGCAGCTGTGTTTTCTGTAGAGGCTTTATGCGCCAGCAGCAAGCCGCCGTTTTTTAATGATATAGGGGCATAACCGTTATTGCCTGCCAATAGCTTAAAGGTAGGGTTATCAGCAAGCGAATCAGCCGGTTGCTGATAATTTTGCAGAGGGTTAACCAAAAAACCACCGTTGATGTAAACCGCGCTGTTTATTTTATTCCACTTACCGGCTGCTTGCCCCGCCGCGTAGCTATATAAGGTCTTCCGTACCGAAGGCTTGTTTAACCGAGATAATGCCGCCTCTATAGAGTTGTTGGTTTGCAAGGCGGCCAGATCCCTCTCATCCAGCAAGGCCAGTGTGGATCTGTCTGTATGATAAGCGGAGATAACCAAATTGTCATAACGGGGCTCGGGGCGATCTTTAAAGTATTGTTCCGAAGCATTATTGATAACGGCTGTTTTTAAGGTATTGCCATCTATGCTATAAAAAAGTCCATCGTTGCCTTTTATCAGTACGGCTTGCAGCGAATCATTATAAGTATAAGAATCGTGGCGATAATAGGCGCTTAGCGGCTCCCTGCTCATTTTGCTTTTCAGGTTTTCAAAATGATCGTTTTGCGCTATCACTTTTCCTGTTTGCTTATCTATCACATAGAGGTCATTTCGCCAAAAGAATAAATATCTGGCCGATTGGCCTAACAGCGCTGCCTCGCCAGTATTCTGGTCGCGGCTGTTTTTGGCATCCAGATCAATACGCCAGAGCCTTTTACCACTCTCCACATCAATCCCTTCAGCATATGTTTCATCGGATTTGTAGCTAATCGTTACGCCCGATTCATAGGTGATCACGGTTGCCATTACTACCCGGCCATCGTTTTTATAAAACACCGCATCTGGCTGGGCATAGGTAGCTACCCCATCATTTAGGATACTCCTGATCACAAAAAAGAATATAACACCAATAGCGATCAGCAATAAAAGAACCCTGCGTACAATGGGGGACCGCCACAGATGCCCGGGAGTGAAGTTGTATTGTTGCATAGGCATTTATTAACAATAACGATGGTAGTTACTATTTGTTTAACCTGCCTAATCAGGAAAGGAACTTATTGGGTGCCTACACCCTTTCTATCAAACAAACAGCGTAAGCTACAACGCCTTCCTCGCGGCCTATAAAGCCCAGCTTTTCGTTGGTGGTGGCTTTGATGGAGATATCGTCAACATCTATCCCGGCGGCTTTGGCAATGTTGGCCTGCATGGCGGGGATGTGCGGGTTTATTTTGGGTGCCTCCAGGCAAACCATAGCATCTATATTGCCTATCTGCCAGTTCTTTTCGGCCAGCAGGGCTACTACATGCTGTAACAGTATCAGGCTGCTGATGCCTTTCCAGCGATCGTCGGTGTTTGAGAAATGGAAGCCAATATCGCGCAGGTTAGCGGCGCCTAAAAGGGCATCGCAAATGGCGTGTAATAGTACGTCGGCATCAGAGTGGCCGTAAGCGCCGGCGGTGTGTTCTAAATTTACGCCGCCTAATATAAACGGATGGTTTTGTTTGAGCTGATGTACATCAAACCCAAAGCCTACTTTAATTTTAGCCATTATTTTTTAGATGCGTTGTTGGTGCCGCCAAAACTGGCCGATAAGGTAAATCGCAGCGTATTGGCAAGCGGGCTGTTCTGCTGGCTGGCCATCAAGTACGAAAAATCAAACTGAAAGATGTTGTATTTTAAACCGAAGCCCGCGGTAGCATAGTGCCTGCCGCCTTTATTGGGGTTCTCGTAAAAATAACCGGCCCTTATAGCCAAAAGGTTGTTGTAAGAGTATTCTAATCCCGGCGAAAAGCTCAGCTCTTTCAATTCTTCGCTAAAGCCGCCCGGTGCATCACCAAATGATTGGAAGATACCCGCAGGTACCGATACATCATCGTTTTTGCCTGATATAATGTTACCGCTATTATCGCGGATGGGTGGGGTTGGAACCAAAAGTTTGTTTACATCAAAAGCAACGGTAAACTTACTCACATCATCAAGCGACCACGTGTTGGCCACGCCCAGTTTTAAATTGGCAGGCAAAAAGTAGCTTGGCCCCGTGCTGGTGTAGCTTATTTTGTTACCTATGTTAGAAATATTGGTACCGAAGGCAAAAAGGGAACCATCGCCATAAGGTTTTTGATAGAACAGCGATACGCCTGCGGATACAGCGTTACCCGCCTTGTTTTGCTGGCCCGAGCCTGATACAAAGGCCCCGTTGCTAAAATTAGAGTAGATATAACGCATGGTTAAACCCAATGAAAAGTTTTCGCCAAACTTACGGGCAAATGAGGCATCGATCGAGAACTCGCTGGGTTTATAAAGGCCCTGGTCGGTTTGGTTTGCATCGATCAATTGTATCGACCCCAAATTAAAGTAGCGTAATGATGCGCCGAAGGTGTTGCGGTCGTCAATTTTATGTGCGTAGCTTAAATAGGCCAGGCTTACATCGGGCACCAGGTGCCTTAACCATGGGCTGTATGATAAGGCTACGTTATCATTATCTTCTAAAAAAGCCAGTTTTGCGGGGTTCCAGTAATTAGCATTAACATCCGAGGATATGGCCACACCGGCATCGCCCATGGCGCCCGAGCGAGAATCGGGTGAGATGTTTAAAAACGGTACCGCAGTAGGTATTGCGTTAACACCGCTTCCGCTTGTAGTGGTTGTGCTTTGCGCCGCCGCAAAAGCAGGCAGCGCAAGTAAAAAATATACACTAAGGCTTTTAAGGCTCAAAAACTTCATTGGGTGCAATTTAGGTTTATTATTTAAAAATAATAAATAAGCATACGGAATTATTAATGTTAATATGCAAGTAGTTTGAGCTAAACCGTTAATAGTTTAAATTATTGTAACTTGGTGCATAAAATATACGTTTAAATAAGCTTAAGGTTTATAATCGTTTTTTTTTAAATTTACCTCCAAATATATTTTGCAAAATATGAAAGTACTTACTAATACTGCTTTAGTGATGTTGGGTTTAGGTGTAATGCTTAGCAGCTGCAGTAAAAAACAGCAATCGCAAAAAACAGGTTTAGCATATAACGACAGGACAAACGGTGGTTATTTACGCTACAGGCAAAGCCATCCCTCACCGGGCCCCGGCCTTGTACCTATTGAGGGCGGTACATTTGTTTTAGGTGGGAGCGCTGACCAGGATGTTGCTTACGAATACAATAATGCACGCCGCAGGGTAACTGTGCCTTCTTTTTATATGGATGAGACTGAGGTATCTAACCAGGATTGGCTGGATTACCTGCACTGGATAAACATTACCTTCCCTAATGATAATGAGCTTTATTACAATGCCCTGCCCGATACACTGGTATGGCGGAAACCTTTATCATACAATGAACCTTATGTAGATAACTACCTCCGCCACCCGGCGTTTCAGGATTACCCTGTTGTAGGTGTTACGTGGGAACAGGCACAAGAATATTGCGTATGGCGTACCGACCGCACCAACGAAAATATTTTACGCGAACGCGGTAACCTGGTTACCTGGAAAGACAAAGCAGGAGGCAAAAATGGTGCACCAGCAGGCAATGCGCAGCAGGAACCGTTCAACACAGATATTTATTTGAATGGTCAGATAAAAGGCCAGGGTGTTGACGGTAAAAAAATGATAACCGACCTAAACCCTAATGCTGCGCCTAACGGTACCGGTAAAAATGGACGCGCGGTAAGGCCTGCACGTTTAGAGGACGGTATTTTAAAACAAGGATATCGCTTACCGTCGGAAGCGGAGTGGGAATATGCTGCTTTGGCACTTGCAGGTAACACACAGTTCGAGAATATTAACGATGGCCGGGTTTACCCATGGGATGGCCTTGGCGTACGTTCACCCAAAAAAAATACACGTGGTTTAATACTGGCCAACTTTAAACGCGGCGCCGGCGATAACGCAGGTGTTGGCGGTGGTTTGAATGATAAGGCCATTATTACCGCACCTGTACGTTCATACCAGCCAAATGATTTTGGTTTGTATAACATGGCAGGTAACGTTAACGAGTGGGTTGCCGATACTTATCGCCAAACATCGTTTGAAGAGATGGACGATCTGAACCCGTTCCGCGGTAACGAGTTTACAAACAAACGCCTTGCCGACCCTACAAAGGGCCTTTATGCAAAGGATAAATACGGCCGCCCTATTAAAGACCCTGCAAAATCTGACAAGAAATTAAAATACAGCGATATGATAGCCCAGCAGCAGGCACAAGCTAATCAGCCAAATGCGGCTAATAGCGCTCAGCCAAATGCGGGTGCTGTTACAGCAAATGCCGGCGGTGTAAAAGACCCGCTTGCAGGTAAAGCTTATACCAATGATTACAGGGGCTATGGCGACTCGGTAAATAACAGCCTTTATGGTACCACCACTTTGGTTAACAATCATTCAAAGGTTTACAAAGGCGGTTCATGGAACGATCTGTCGTACTGGTTAAACCCGGCAACACGCCGTTTTATGAACCAGGATGATGCAAGTGCCGAAGTTGGTTTCCGTTGCGCCATGACCATGGTTGGTGCGCCTGAGATATATCCGCAGGGCAAACCACATATCCCGGTTAAAAAGGCCAAAAATTACAAGGCCCGCTAAACAAGATCCAATTACACCTAATATAAGCCGTTACCTGAAAAGGAAGCGGCTTTTTTGTTGGAACCCCAACCCTTCTCCGTACCACGCAATCACCTTTCCTTAATTGTAATTACCTAACCTGTTAATATTCAGTGAAATGTTAACAAATAAATTACTGCATATTAACGTTTATAAAATAGTTAATCGCTTATTTTTATAGACCTATAAAACGGGTCGCATAAAATAACCTTAAAAACGATTTTTATGACCTGGAGAAAATTTAGTGGTGAGGTGATCCAAACACCCATTTTAGAGGAAGTAGAAGCAGCGATTGAACGGGAAGCCAACCTTGGTAATAAACTAAAAGTTTGTATCGGTACAGATTCGCAGGTAAAGGGCGCGGTTACCGATTTTGCTACGGTAATTGTTTTTATCCGCGAACAGCGTGGGGCATTTATGTTTATCCACCAGGAACGTACCTCGCAAAAAATGAGCATTAAAGAGCGCATGCTTTACGAGGTACAAAAATCTATCGACATTGCCTACAAACTTTGCGACCTGCTCGACCTGTATGATGTAGGCCTGGAAGTACATGCCGATATCAACACCAACCCCATGTTTAAAAGTAACGCCGCCCTGCACGAAGCCATGGGCTACATCCTGAGTATGGGTTTTGTGTTTAAGGCCAAACCCGAAGCTTTTGCAAGTTCGTGCTGTGCTAATAAAATGGTGCAGTAATTTGCTGTTGGCAGCTTGTTCCATTTTTAAAATGGAACAAACGGGACAAGTGGAACATGTTGTAAATGAGTTACTTGATACTGACAAGATTTTGTCAGTAGTTAAATGAAAACTTTTTAGTTTTGTTTTTATATGCTCATATACAGCATTTTATGAAATTTCGGTTTTGTCTCACTTTTTGTGGGAACGAGACAAAAAATTACCGGCAGACAGGCGCCTTATTTTCGCCTTTTTTCGCCCTTGGTCCGCCCTTTTTAGTGCGAATTATTTACCGTAAATAGAATCTTTGTTTTTATATAAATAATTGATTATTAAGTATTTGTTGTTTTTGGGCTTGTTCCGTTTTTTCCCGAATGGGACAAAACGGAACGGGGGGGGGCGATTTGGGGTTGAAATGCTTACCATACCTTGTCGTTTACTGCGTTTGCCCGGAATGGTACTTACTCAGGATTTTATTTGTGCCGGGCTTTTTTTAACTTGCCTGCAATAAGTGACGGGTAAGAGTGGGAAGGTTTCCACCTAACCTCTAATCACTAATTAACTAATCACTAACAATCATGTCTCCACTTATTGAAATTACCGACCCGAGGGTTTTTGACCCCGCAACCATATTGATAGATGTACGTGCAGGCGCAAACGCGCACGAGCGTTACCTGGCAGGCCACCTGCCTAATGCTATTTTAGCCACGCTGGATGACGACCTGGCTTCGCACCCTGCCGATGCTGCTATTGGCGGCAGGCACCCTTTGCCATCCTTAAAAGATTTTGCCGCTACCTTATCCCGCTGGGGCGTAACCCCCAATAGCCATGTGGTGGTTTATGATGATAAAAATGCGGCCATGGGCGGCGCCCGCCTTTGGTGGATGCTGCGTTCGATAGGGCATGCCAGCGTACAGGTGCTTAATGGCGGTTTAAAGGCCGCTACTGATGAAGGTGTGGAATTGAGTGCCGATGATTATAAACCTGCCGCAGCGGGGCTGTATCCAATCCCTGAGCAGTACCAGCATACGGTAGATATTGAAGAAGTAAAGGCCGCTGCCAAAGCCGACGACCGCGTGGTGATCGATGTGCGCGAAGGGCAGCGTTACCTGGGCCATACCGAGCCGCTTGATTTGGTTGCCGGCCATATACCGGGCGCTGTAAACCTTTTTTACAGCAACAGCCTGTCGCCCGAAGGGAAGTATCTTACATCGCAGGCGTTGGCAACCCTTTACAAGGATACCATTGGTGATATTAAGCCCGAAAATGTGATTGTGCATTGCGGATCGGGTGTTACGGCCTGCCATACTTTACTGGGTATGGAGCACGCCGGCATTACCGGGCCAAAGCTTTACGTAGGCTCATGGAGTGAGTGGAGCCGCCGCGACCTGCCTATAGCTACTGAGGCAAACGGATTATAATTGTTTTATTGCTTGATTGTTGAATTGTTCGAACACTTTGCCGTCAGTCAACAATATAGCCATCAAACAATTCAACAATAATCCTCCCCAACAATAATTTATACCCAACAGTATAACAATTGCCCATACTACCTGTTAACCCATCGTGAAAACATACGCTTTAAAGTTTAAACAGAATATTCCCATTAGTTTGGATGAGGCCTGGGACTTTTTTTCTTCGCCATTAAATCTGGAGAAGATAACACCGGCCGATATGCGGTTTGTGGTAACCTCAGATTATAATGCCGATACAAAGATGTATGCGGGGATGATCAT
The DNA here is from genome assembly GCF_041663085.1 of Mucilaginibacter sp. Taxonomy (GTDB): domain Bacteria; phylum Bacteroidota; class Bacteroidia; order Sphingobacteriales; family Sphingobacteriaceae; genus Mucilaginibacter. Next base: position 2,204 of record NZ_JBAZRC010000158.1, on the reverse strand, counting down.
CACCTACAAAATTTCGCCGCTGGCAGGCATCAAACTAAACTGGATGACCGAAATAACCCATGTGCAGGATAAGCAATATTTTGTAGACGAGCAGCGCTTTGGGCCATACGCGCTGTGGCATCACCAGCACCACTTTAAAGAGATAGCCGGCGGTGTAGAAATGACCGATATCCTTAATTATGCCATCCCCTTTGGTATTGTAGGCCGGTTTACCAATAAGGTGTATGTGGGTAAAAAGGTAAAAGATATATTTGATTACCGCGTAAAAGCTGTTGAAGAGTTGTTTGGGAAGATGTAGTTACCTCTCCCCACGCGTCATTGCGAGGTACGAAGCAATCTCCCGATAGACAATGGCGCATGCAAAGCGTTAATGTATAGTTCTGAGATTGCTTCGTACCTCGCAATGACGCGCGGTGTAAAAGTCGCACGGCGTGGAGTTAAACCGCTACTTACAATACATTTTAGCCAGCGCAACAGCTGCTTTTGATCCCAACGCTATAGCCTGTTTAAAATCGGCACAGGCACCTGTTGCATCTTTCATGTTAAGCTTTGCCTGGCCGCGCAGGTTATACACCTCGTCGTTTTTAGGCTCCAGTTTAACTGCGTAGTTTAGATCGGCGTTGGCGCGTTCGGTATCGCCTAAAAAGCTGCGGGCTAAACCACGTTGGGCAAATACAATGTTGTTATCCAGGTCTATAAACAAAATGGTATTGTAATCATCTACAGCCCCCTGGTAGTTCTTCATAGCCATCCGTATTTTAGCCCTGATGATGTAAGGCTCTTCGGCACCTTCGTGTATTTTAATGGCTTTGGCTATATCAGCCAGGGCACCTGTATTATCTTTCAGATCAAACTTTGCGCTGCCCCGGTTACTATACGCATCTACCGATGCGGTATCCAGCTTTATGGCGGTGTTATAATCTAAAATGGCACCGTTAGGGTCGCCCATGCCTTGTTTAGCCGTGCCACGGCCTACATAAAAGGCAGCCATCTTGGGGTTCTTGGTTATCAGCTCATTAAATATGGGTAAGCCTTCGGTATAAAAACCACCCTTTATCATAGCATGTACCATGCGGGCATAAAAGTTATCATCGTCGGTACCAATATCTGCTATCTTTTTAAAATCGGCTAAAGCGCCGGGCCTGTCACCTGCTTTTAAACGGGTGTTTGCGCGCCTTAAGCGTGTTTCTACATTACCGGGCTGTATGTCTAACGATTTGGTGTAGTTTTTAAGCGCTGTGTCGTAATCTTTACGGTCGGTTGCTATGTTGCCCAGTAGTACGTATGAGTAATCGTTATTGGGGTTCATTTTAATGCCCAGGTTTAAATCGGCCAGGGCGGTGGTCGTATCCTTTAGTTCAAGTTTAGCTCTCGCCCGGGTGATGTAGGCATAGCTGTTTTTAGCATCCAGTTTAATGGCATTATCCGCATCTTCTTTTGAGCCGTCGTAATCCTTGTCGTCCAGTTTCATATCCGCCCGGTGTTGGTAAGCTTCAGCGCTGGGCTTTAAATCTATCGATTTATCAAAATCAGCCATTGCACCCTCCCTATCATTGAGATTATACTTTACGATGCCGTCATACAGGTAAAGTTCAGCATTGTTAGGGTCCTGCTTTATGGCCTGGCTAAAATATTCAAGCGCACCTTTTTTATCGTTATTATTACTTAACGCGTTTGCCAGGTACTGATATAAGTTTGGCATTTTAGGGTTAAGGGTGATGGTTTTTTTATAGTCGGCAATGGCGGCGCTATAATTTTTAAGGTTGCCGTATGCGTTGCCGCGATAAAACAGCGCTTCGGCGTTTTTAGGGTTAAGTGCAAGGGCCGCGGTATAATCGGCAATGGCGCCTTTAAAATTACCGGTGTTGCCTTTTGCGTTAGCGCGGTAATAGATCAGGTCGGAGTTTTTTGGATCAAGGGCAGCGGCTTTGTCGTAATCTTCAATAGCACCATCATTATCTTTCAGGTTGCTTTTGGCTACACCCCGGTACTCATATAACGATGGGTCTTTAGGGTCTAAAGCGATAGCTTTGGTAAAATCTTCCACCGCTCCGGCATGGTCGCCAAGGCTGCCTTTTGCATTGGCCCTGTAGTGGTACATATCCGCATTGGGGGCTAAAGCAATGGCTTTGGTAATATCAGTTATGGCATCGGCATATTTTTGCTGCGCGTTGTTTGCGTTACCGCGATAAAAGTAAGCGAAG
>NZ_JBAZRC010000157.1:0-11298 GCF_041663085.1 Mucilaginibacter sp. | reverse complement strand
AAAACTACTATCGCAAAGTTCAAAAAAAAGAGATGCCTATTACGGTGTAAAATTATATTTGTAGCTCAATTAATCAATATATAAAACCGTCAACTTATTTCAGGACGAGACATTTTGTTCCATTTTACAAAAAAGCGGAACAAAAGCGTATTTTTATAACGAGCTGTTTCTTAACCACAAACGGTAAACCCGTGAATCTTTTGTTTAACTACTGACAAAATCTTGTCAGTAATAATGTGCTCAATATCAATATGTTCCGTTTGTCCCACATGTTCCGTTTCAAAAATGGAACATGTGAAACTGTTTATCTCTGCATCATCGCCAAAACATCTTCTTCAGTCCCCTCAAACGGGCCCGAAGTTTCAATTTTTAAGCCTGCCATTGCAGCCGCAAATTCACCTGCTTTTTGAATATCGGCACCTTTAACGCGTTTGTACAGGTAGCCTGCCATATAGGTGTCGCCACAACCAGTAGCATCAACCACTTCGGTAGGTTTGTAGGCAGGGATGGTATAGTAAATACTATCGTGATAAATTACCGAGCCCATGCTACCCAGGGTAACCACCACTTCCTTAACGCCCCATTCGGCCAGTATTTTAGCGCCTTCTTTAATATCGGTTAGGCCGGTAAGTGCTTCCAGTTCGTGCTCGTTCACCTTCAGGATATCTATATATTTCAGGGCTTCCTGTTTATCGGCCCAGTCAGTAGCTTTTACGCTTTTATCAACCACCTCGCGCAGGTAGCCCTGTGCATCAACAGAAACATTACCCCGGCTAAATAACTCTTTGATCAGCTCGGTCGACATGTCATCGGCCAGTAAAGCCCCCAAATGGAAAATAATGGCTTCGGTATCTTTTAGGTCGGCCACCGTAAATGGATCTGCTTTTTGCAGTACGCGCTGCGTGCGGTTATCCTGGTTCTCACCGTAAATGTTCTCAAAATAAACCGAGTGGGCGCTGGGCAAAGCTTTTACCTCGATGCCTTTATTGCGCAGGGCGGTAACACTTGGCATTTCGGTTTCGGCAACGGCGGTAACCAGTCCGTATTTAACATCCATATTGCGGATAGCGTTCGAGAAATAGAACGCCGTACCACCGGCCATATGTTTAATGGCTTTTGGGGTAACAATTTTATCTAAGGTAATGTGCCCTATGCAACAAATATCGTACATGTATAAATTCAATTTATGTTTAGCGGGGTTACAAATGTAATATTCTGCCTGTCAATTATTTGTTACTTAGTTAATATAGTAAACAACAGGGTATTATGTATTTTAGCCAATCATACAAGTATATCTTACATTTACCCGCTTATTATGAATGCAAAATTGTTCTCTAAAACATTATTCGCACTAAGTTTTTTATTAGCATTTGGCTTTAACTCGAACGCTCAAACCCCGGATGACGACCCGCACATGGGTATTATTCCTGCCCCGGCATCATTAACAAAAACAAAGGGCGTTTTTGTATTTAGCCAGCTAACCCAGGTAAAAACAGATAACCCGAAAGATAAGATAACCGCTTTTCTGCACGATTTTTTGCTGAACAACCGCCATTTTAATAATAAGCTGAGCAAGTACAACCCCAGGCTCAGATCAACCAAAGGCACTACATTGATACTAACCGCCAAAGGGGCGGAGAAGTTGCCTAAGGAAGGCTACAAACTTACCATCACCCCAAACCGCATTACAATCATTGGTAAGGATGCCGGTTTGTTTTACGGTATGCAAACCTTTATGCAGCTTTTCCCGGTAGCAACATCGGGCAGTGAAAAGCTACCTTGTATGGTCATTGAGGATGCCCCGCGCTATGGCTACCGTGGTATGATGCTGGATGTATCGCGCCATTTTTTCACCGTTCCGCAGGTTAAACAGGTAATAGAAATGCTGGCCGCCTATAAGATCAATACTTTCCACTGGCACCTGGTTGACGAGCAGGGCTGGCGAATAGAGATCAAGAAATATCCAAAACTTACCCAGGTTGGCGGCTACCGCTACCAAACCATGTTTGGCACCAACCGCGACTGGCCCGACAGCCTTGCATATGGGGGGTATTATACCCAGGATGATATCCGCGATGTGGTAAAATTTGCTGCAGACAGGTTTATTAACATAGTGCCCGAAATAGAAATGCCCGCGCATTGCGAGGCTGCCCTGCGGGCCTATCCAGAGCTTAAATGCGAACAACCTGCCGATAGTAAAACCAACGCCCGCGCTTACAATAACCTTTTTTGCCCAACCGAAGAAACGTTTACCTTTTTAGAGAATGTGCTGACCGAGGTTATGGCGCTGTTCCCGAGCAAGTATATCCATATTGGGGGCGATGAGGCCGGTAAACAACCCTGGAAGGAGTCGGCATTTGTGCAGAACCTGATGAAGGAGAAAGGTCTGAAAAGTGAGGATGAGGTGCAAAGCTATTTTATACAACGGATGGAGAAATTCATCAACTCAAAAGGCCGCAGCATTATTGGTTGGGATGAGATATTGGAAGGAGGGCTTGCGCCAAATGCCACCGTTATGAGCTGGACAGGCGAAGAAGGCGGCATAGCTGCCGCGCGCCAGCACCACAATGTGATCATGACACCGCAAACTACCGGTAATTATTTCGATCATTACCAGAGTGGCTCGCCGCAGGAGCCTATATCGTTTGGCCGCTACGCAACATTAGATGAAACGTACAATTACGACCCCATATCTAAAGAACTTACTGCTGATGAGCAAAAATATGTTATAGGCACACAAGGTAACCTGTGGACGGAGTATGTACCCACCATGGCTAAACTGCAATACCAGATATTCCCGAGGTTGTTCGCCCTGAGCGAAGTGGCCTGGAGCCTTCCTGCCAATAAAAATTACGACAATTTTGCCAACGTGCGCCTGGCCAATCATTTTGCACGGCTCGATGCTAAGGGATACAATTACCGCGTACCTACGCCGATGCCGGTATTAGATACCATGATAATAGGCCAGCATTTTACCTGGGCGCCAACAAGCGTTGTACCGGGGGCCCGCATCTACTATACCCTAAACGGCCGCGACCCGTTAGATACCGACCTGGAGTTTAACGGCAATCCTATTATATTCGCTATCCCGGCGGGCGAGAAGCGCGAGTTTAGAACCCGTGTCATCACCCCATCGGGCAGGCGCAGTATAGCTACAAGGGTACTGATGTATAACCGCACACTGGTGCCGGCTGTAAATTACACAGCCAACAAACCGGGCTTAAGCTACAAATTTTATAAAAACAAGTTCACTGCACCAGACCAGCTTGATTTTGTAACCGTAAAAGATTCGGCAGTTACCGCTACGCTGGATGCTGAACAATTCAAAAAAGATAATACCAGTTTTGGTGCCGTTTACGATGGCTATATAAGTATCCCTGCGGATGGCGCTTATAATTTTACCCAGGCATCATATACCGATACGCAGGTACTTATCGATGGTGAAAAAATAACCGAGGCTGAACCTGCCATACCACTTGCAAAAGGTTTCCATAAGATCAAAGTAAAATATATTTATATCCAACCGGTATTACAACCCGGCGCTTATCCTATAAGGCAAACCCCGTTAAAGGTATTTATAACTGCACCGGGTAGCTCAAAAAAGGAATTTGATGCGGCTATGTTATTTAATTAACAGATTTTGGCTGCCTTAAGAAAAATAGATATACTAAATATCAATATGTTATGTGATAGATAAAAACTATAGTTTATAGATATTATAGATAGGGCCCGGCAGAGTTTTATCCGTATATTTGTTGCATAATTTTTAATAAAACAACCATTATGTTAACGATAGGACAAAAATTTCCCGATTTTAGTAAAACTGCCGTAGTTTCTTTAGAAAAAGGCAAAGAGTTTGAAACCATAACTTCAGAATACCTGGTTAATGACGATAACGTTTGGACTGTAATGTTCTGGTGGCCAAAAGATTTTACTTTTGTGTGCCCTACAGAGATTGCTGAGTTCAACAAAAATTTTGGCGAGTTCCGCGATCGGGATACCCGTTTAATTGGTGCATCTACTGATAGCGAGTTTGTACACGCTGCATGGAGAACCCATCATGATGATCTGCGCGACCTTAAATTTCCGATGCTTGCTGATACTTCAAAAACATTAGCTGAAGACCTTGGTATTTTAGAGCCAAACGAAAAGATCGCTTACCGTGCTACCTTCATCATCGATCCTACCGGTATCATCCGTTGGGTATCTGTAAATGACCTTAGCGTAGGCCGTAACGTTAAAGAAGTTTTGCGTGTGCTTGATGGCCTGCAAACCGATGAGCTTTGCCCTTGCAACTGGGAAAAAGGCCAGGAAACATTAACTGTTTAATTAAGCAGTTTAAATTAATCAAATATTTAACCACGGGGTACACTGAGAGAAAACCACAAAGTACACAGAGATTAACCTTTGTGCCCTCTGTGAAAAAACTCTGTGTACTCCGTGGTTATTTTTTTATCATTTAATATCAACTACTACCATGAGCGAAAGCACCGAAATAGTACAGGAACTGCTGGAAACAACAGGCCTTGACAAAACATACCGTACACCGGCCCTTAACTTATTAGAAGCCGGCGAATCGCGCTACCTGCGCGACCTGAAACTGAACTTTACCAGCACGCTTACATCAGAACACCTGAGCCCTAAAGAATGCGCCCTGCTTGGCTTAAGCACCGCATCCAACAACCAGAATGCGCCCCTTATTGCTTACTACACCAATGTAGCCAAACAAAACGACGCTACCGACGCTGATGTTGCCGAGGCTGTGGGCTGCGCATCGTTACTGGCATCAAACAACATATTCTACCGTTTCAGGCATTTTACCCAAAAGGAAAAATACACCCAGATACCTGCGCGTATCCGTATGCAGTTAATGATGAAACCGGTAACAGGTAAAGAGTTTTTTGAATTGATGAGCCTTGCCATATCGGCCGTTAACGGCTGCGAAATGTGTGTGAATGCGCATGAGGATTCGCTTATAAAATTAGGCACCACAGAAGAGCGTATTTTTGATGCGGTAAGGATAGCATCATTGGTAACAGCAACCGGCAAAATTATTTTCTAATTAAAAAGAAATGGCTTTAGCTGTGTTTAAAAATAATCTGCATTAAATTTGTGTTTGTTAATTTAAAAGCCTTAATTTTAAAGCTTAGATTATTACTACCCCCTGTTGTCATAATGATTTTATAGCTGTAAAACATTACCGATCTCAGGGGAGATTACAAATTTAATTGTTGATTTTTTGGAGAAACCATTCTGCTTTTAAAGGCAGAATGGTTTTGTTTTTTTAGTGGGAATCTGTTACAGCCTTTAGCTTTTTAAACGGCTGCAGGTATAGTAACGGGATAGAGAATAGCATCACCAAACCCGAGATCCAGTAAGCGTCATCATAAGTTAGCAGCATTGTTTGCCTGATAACCGTACCTTCAATAGCAGCATAAGCCATGTGTGTTGCATCTAATACAGATTTACCTTTAGCTATAAACCCTTGTGTTACTATATTTAAGCGTTCGGTAAACGCCGGGTTGTAAGGGTTAATATGCTCAATAAGTGTGCTGCGGTGAAACCCCTGGCGGATGTGTATAATGGTTGTTAAAGCCGCTATACCAAACGACCCACCTAACTGGCGCATCATGTTGTTCAAACCCGATCCCTGGCCAATTTCTGCCCCTTTTAGGTCGGCCATGGCTAAGGTGGTTAGTGGTACAAACAACAGGGCCATACCCACACCACGTATTAATAAAGGTATAAGCACATCTTTTTCGCCTGTAGCCAGGGTAGAGTTGCTCAGCATCCATGTAAATACAAAGAACAGGAACATACCCGCGGTAGCCATAAACTGTGCCGGGACACCCTTGTTAAGCATTTTGCCAATAAACGGCATCATCACAATGGTACACACCCCGCCCGGGAATAACAGCTCGCCGGTTTGCTGCGCATTAAAGCCCAGTAAATTCTGGCAAAACACCGGGAACACGAACACCGAACCGTATAAACCAAACCCCAGAATGAACGAGGTAAACATCCCCACGGCAAAACTACGGTGCCTCATAATGCTAAAGTTAACAATAGGATGGTCTGTACTCAGTTCACGCCATATAAATAATATGATGCCCAAAACCGCGGTTATGCTTAATACAATGATATAGTTTTTTGCAAACCAGTCTTCAGATTCGCCTTTTTCAAGGATGGTTTGTAAACTGCCCACGGCAACAGCCAGTAAGCCAATTCCCCACCAGTCAATGGGCCGCTTTTCGGCCTTGGGTGTTTCAGTGATAAATGTATAGGTAAGGAATGCGGCAAGCGCACCTACCGGTAAATTCACATAAAATATCCAGGGCCACGAGTAATTTTCGGTTATCCAGCCACCAATTGTTGGGCCTACAGTTGGGCCTACAACTGCGCCTAAACCAAATAATGCGGTAGCCGTACCGATTTGCTCGCGCGGCCAGGTTTCTATCAGGATAGTTTGCCCGGTAGATATTAAACCTCCACCTGCAATACCCTGTATGATACGGAATACAACCAACTCATCGAGCGAATTAGCATTACCACATAAAAACGATGCTATGGTAAATACGATAATAGAGGTAAGGAAGTAATTTTTACGGCCAAAGCGCCCGCCTAACCAGCCCGACATGGGCAAGATGATAACGTTTGCTACAGCGTAGCCGGTAACCACCCAGGCAACATCCTCAAGGGTTGCGCCAAGGTTACCTTGTATATGCGGAATAGCTACGTTTACGATGGTGGTATCAATAAGCTCCAGGAGCGATGCCATGATCACCGTAATAGTAATGATCCATTTTTTAAAGCCAGTTTCAGCCATTGTAGTTAGTCTTTAGTAATTACCGAAACGTCAACGCTCATACCCGGGCGTAGTTTCGCGATCTCTTCTTTACTGCCTGTTATCTTAATTTTAACAGGTATACGTTGTACAACTTTAACAAAGTTACCTGTAGCGTTATCTGGTGGCAGTAATGAGAATTTAGCGCCTGTAGCAGGCGAAAAATTGTATACCGTACCTTCTACTTTCAGGTTAGGGTAAGCATCAACCTTAAGATCAACCTTTTGGCCGTTTTTAATTTTATCCAGCTGGGTTTCTTTAAAGTTTGCTGTTACGTAGATGCTGTTATCATTCACTACAGAGAACAATGTTTGCCCCGCCTGTACTAACTGGCCTACCTGTACATTCTTTTTGGCTACTATGCCGCTTGCCGGCGATTTAACGTTTGTATAAGATAGCTGCAGGTTTGCATAATCAATATCAACCTGCCTTTGGCTTACACCGGTATTGGTAACTTTTAACTGGCTGCGGCTGGTGGCAATTTGCTCAACCGCGGCTTTATATTTATCACGTGATGCATTGTAGTTAGCTTTAGCTACCTCAAGGTCGGCTTTGGCCTGGTCAAATTGCTGGCGGGTTACTGATCCATCCTGTACCAGGTTGGCGTAACGGTCGTAATCTTTTTGCACCTTATCTAAACGTGCTTTTGCTGATGCTACCTCTGCTTTTGCGCTTGATGAGTTTGCAGCTGTAGTAGAAATTTGCGACTCGCCTACATTAATACCTGCGCTTGCACCAACCTGTGCAGCTTGCGCCTGCTCTACTTTAATTTTGTAATCGTGGTCGTCTATTTTAACCAGTAACTGGCCTTTGTTAACGTGTGTGTTTTCTTCAAACATAATGCTGTCAACATAACCGCCAACACGGGCCACAACCGGGCTTATGTCGCCGTCTATTTGCGCATCATCTGTATCAACGTGTTTGCTGAAGTATATATATTCTTTTACACCGAATATGATACCACCTAAAAGAACCACTCCCAGTATTATCGGAAGGACTTTGTTTTTCTTTTTAGGTTCTGCTTCTTGTGTTTCTTTTGCCATCGCTTTATGTATTGTAATTATTTGTTAAGTTTTCCTGTTGATTTTAATAATGTATAGTATGCAAGTCCTGCATCTGCTTTAGCCAGTTCTAAGTTTATCTGAGCCTGGTAAAGCAAGGTTTGTGCATCAGCACGGTCTGTAGCGGTTGATATGTTGCTGCGGTATTTATTTTCCAGTATGCGGTTGTTTTCCTGCGCCTGGTTTATTGATGTTTGCAGCAATGTTATTTTATCAAGCGCCGCTTTATAGTTCTGGTAGCTTTGGTTCACCTCATTCTTGATATTATCTGTTGCAATACCTTTATTGATGATTACTTCTTCGCGTTGCAGTTTAGCCTCGTTCACTTTGTTCTTGTTAGTCCAAAGGGTACCAAAATTCCATCCTAAGGTTAAACCGGCCGATATAGGGGTAATGAAGTTCCCGGTTTTAGGAATAGGGTTAGCAGCTATACCAACATAGTAAGCACTGGCCGATGCCGATAGCGTAGGCGATGTATTTGCCTTTACACTTTTAATATTGGTTTCGGCAATACGGGTACGCAGGTCAAACTGTTGAAACTCGGCGCGGTTGCTCATTGCTGTATCCAGGTAAGCGGTTAACGGCGCCGCTGAGTGGTCGGCTTCGGTTATCTGCGCAATAGTTAACTGTGTACCTTCGGGCAAGCCCAATAAGATATCCATGTTGTAGTTAATAATACGGCGGTTGTTTTCCAGGTCGATACCGTTCAACTCAATGTTTGAACGCTGTAACTGGAAACGCAGCACATCATTTTTGGTAACAATGCCCTGGTCAAAAAAGCGTTGTGCCTGTTTTATCTGCGCATCAATAGTGATCAAGTTTTGGTCAACCACTTTTTTGCTTTGCAGTACTTTGTACAGGTTATAATACGCGTTGATAATGCTGTAGGCTATCTGGTCTTTATCGTTAACGGCATCCAGGCGGGCAACCTCTGTTAACAGGGTTGTAGATTCGCGGGCATACTTTAACTTATTACCTTGCCATATTGGCTGGCTAAGAGATAAGGTACCTAAATAAGCGTTTGCGCTTGTTGGCAGGCTTAGGCTTTCTTCGCCAAGGTTAAGTTTATTTGCAGGGATCTGCGCACGGTTATAACCAAAACTTGCACTGGCAGTTGGTAAAGAGCGGTCTTTAGCCTGCTGGTATTGCGACACAGCCTGGTCAATGCGCGATTGCGAAAGTTTTAACGTTTTGCTGTTTTCTATGCCCAGCTTAAGGGCTTCGTCAAGCGTAATGGTTCTGTCCTGAGCGGCGGCGGGGTTTGTAACCAGTAATGCCAATAGTAACATGGCCATACTGCCCGCGGCCTTTAAGGCTTTGTTTATGCGTGAGGGTTTCAAGGGTATATATTTATTTGTTGTCATTTTTAATTCTGTAAGTAAGCTTTTAACAGTGTTTTCATGTAGGCTTTAAACCGGGGTTTAAGCAGGTTATTCTGAACGTCAGCATCCAGCACATCATAGCCAAGTACTTTTGATGAGATATGCGGGGTGTTCACGATGTAATTTTTTGTGCCGAATATGGTAGCAACCAAAAGCTGCTGATCTGCATCTTTATTAAAATCGCCTTTTTTAATGCCCTCTGCTATAATGTCTTGAAAAACCTTTACATTTTTCATGATGATGTCGGTTATCTGATCGGTAAGCTCGTTCTTTTTTGATTTTGAGATCTCGCGGTTCAACATAATATGGAAACAATTATTGGTTACCACTTTATCTATATAGCTATCAAGATATTTATCCAGCTTTTCCCACGAGTTCATGCTTTCATCATTACCTATACTAAGCAGTACGGTTTGAAATGTGGTGATCCTGCGATCAAAGATTGCCAGGAAAACGCCTTCTTTTGAACCGAAGTAATAATTAAGCATAGCCATGTTAACACCTGCTTCGCCAGATATCATGCGTGTTGAAGCGCCATCATACCCTAATTCGGCAAAAACACGCTCGGCAACATCGAGTATGTGATCCTTTTTATCTATTTTTTCCTTTTCCATTTTCTTTTGTCCCGCACAAAATTAATCAAGCGATTGATTAATTTAAAATTTTATTATCATGGGATTGTAATTGTTTGACTGTTAGGTTCAAAAAGTTAATCAATCGATTAAAAACAGAAAGAGAAAATATAATTATGACGGTATAATTATCATACCAATTACTGCACCAAAGCATCTTTCAAATATATTTGTTGTTATGAAGCGTATACTGCCTGTAACACTTGTCCTTTTTTTAATTTGCCAAACAGCATTTTCACAAACATCGCCACCATCAGATATCGGCACCATACGCCAGAATTTTAAAAAGCTGAACGTATTGGGTAGCGTGCTATACATAGCCGCCCACCCCGATGATGAAAACACCCGCTTACTGGGCTATTTGGCGCAGGAGAAACATTACCGCACCGGTTACCTGTCGCTTACCCGCGGCGATGGCGGCCAAAACCTGATTGGCACCGAACAAGGCGAACTTTTAGGATTGATACGTACGCAAGAGCTTTTAGCTGCCCGCCGTACAGATGGCGCAGAGCAATTTTTTAGCAGGGCAAATGATTTTGGCTTCTCAAAAAACCCTGAAGAAACCCTGAATTTTTGGGATAAGGACAAAGTGCTGGGCGATATGGTTTGGGTGATCCGCAAGTTCAGGCCCGATGTAATGATCTGTCGTTTCCCAACAACAGGCGAGGGCGGCCATGGTAACCACACCGCATCTGCTATACTTGCGCAAGAGGCTTTCAGCGCGGCTGCCGACCCCAAACGCTATCCCGAACAGTTAAAATATGTTGGGGTATGGCAGGCCAAACGCTTATTATGGAATACTTTCAATTTTGGCAACACCAATACCACCTCGCCAGATCAGTTTAAGATAAACGTTGGCGGCTACAACGCCATATTGGGTAAAAGTTACGGCGAAATAGCCGCCGAGAGCCGTAGTACCCATAAAACACAGGGCTTTGGCTCGGCCAAGCAGCGTGGCGATGCTTTTGAATATTTCAAGACCATCCTTGGCGATGCCCCCAAAACCGACCTGATGGACGGCGTGGATGTAAGCTGGAACAGGATCCCATTCGGTACGCCGATAGCAACGCAACTTGCTGCCATTACCAAAGCCTTTAATGATGATGAACCGCAGGCATCCGTGCCGGCACTGGTTAAACTACTGGGCGAAGTTGACCAAACCGTTGCCACCAATAAAGCCTTCCAAACGGTAAGATTAACCGAAGTGGCCAACTCAAGCTATGATTACTGGCATAAACAAAAAACAAAGGAATTAAAAGACTTGATAGCGCAATGCGCAGGATTGTGGTTTGAGAGTTATGCGACTGAGCCATCTTATGCAGTTGGTGATAGCATGATTGTAATTAATCAAATTATTAATAGAAATAATGCCGGCATTA